>NZ_JADPFC010000001.1:0-740144 GCF_015668195.1 Romboutsia sp. 1001713B170131_170501_G6 | reverse complement strand
TTATATTTTAAGTTTACAAGTAAAGAGGAACGAAACGTTCCTCTTTGTATTTAATATGTTATATTTGAATTGATGATATTTCTAACTTGTACTTCACTTATACCAAACTTTCTCGATAGCTCTTTATAGTTACCATTGTATTCTCTATGCTTCACTATTATATTCAATTAGGTCTAGCTACATATTTATTTATGAATAAGAATTATCTAATATTTTAAATTCTTTATTATACTTTTTTATATTGTTTATCTTAAATTGTAAATAAAAATAATGGAGGTAAATAATATGAAATGGTACTTAGACTTTGGACATGGTGGTAAAGACCCAGGAG
Organism: Romboutsia sp. 1001713B170131_170501_G6; assembly: GCF_015668195.1. Taxonomy (NCBI): domain Bacteria; kingdom Bacillati; phylum Bacillota; class Clostridia; order Peptostreptococcales; family Peptostreptococcaceae; genus Romboutsia; species Romboutsia sp. 1001713B170131_170501_G6. Next base: position 739,813 of record NZ_JADPFC010000001.1, on the reverse strand, counting down.
CATTAGGAACTAACTCAACCAAAGAAAGTGATACAGTATTAAAAATAGGAATGATAATAAAAAACAACCTAGAAGAAGCTTTTGAAAAAGTAATAACAACTAGAAAAACTGACAAATACTACTCCCTAGACTATAGAAGCCAACTAGCAAACAAGTCAAACTGTGACTACTTTATAAGTCTTCACATGAACTCATCAACTAACAAATCAGCAAAAGGATGTGAAGTATGGGTATATGATAAAAGCAGCAAAGTATATCCCCTAGCTAAAACCATATGCTCAAACCTATCAAAAGCTATAAATACATCTAACCGAGGGGTTAAAATATCAAAAGACTTCTTTGTACTTAGAAAAACTAAAATACCTGCTCTTTTAATAGAAATAGACTTTATATCAAACTCTGTTGTTGAAAATAACTTATCTTCTCCTAAATATATAAAAGACATAGCAGACTCCATATCATCTACACTGCTTTCATTTGTGGATAAATCAATAATAGATGAAATGAGCAACGCGAATTTTTATAGAGTATGTATAGGAGCATTTAAAAATAAAACTAATGCCGTAAACCTTAAAAATAAAGCAATATCCAAAGGCTTTAATGACACTTATATAATCTAGTATCCCTACGTCGTGCTTTCATACTCAAAATACCCTACGTCGCATTTTCAGCCCCCGGGTATTTAAATATTTTCATAAAAAACTTTAATATCTTTAAAAACTAAGTTTACCTATACTTATTATCAAGAAGTATAAAACTTCAATAAAAACAAAGGAGGAATACTTATGGCAGTAACTGCAACTAAAAATCCATCAGGATTAAAAATAAGATTTGACTGTGGGCTTGATGATGTAACTGGAAAAACAAAAGTAAAAAGTAGAACTTACTCTAATGTAGATCCAGCAGCAACAAATGATGATATATATTCTGTTGGAGCTGTTATAGCATCACTTCAAAACAATACACTACTTGAAGTAGCTATAATAGACAATACTACATTATCAGAATAAAAATTTATTATTTAAAATCTAAATTATATGGAGGTGTATTATGGAAGTTTCAAAGAAATTATTAATGAGTTTTATGACAACATCTGGAAAGAAGGTTTCTATATCAGTAGATGATCCTAGGGAAAATTTAACTGAAACAGAGATAAAAACAGCTATGACTACTATACTTTCTAAAAATATCTTTAAACCAGCTGGAGAAAACTTTGCATCTTTAGTAGAAGCTAAGGTTGTTGAAACTGGAACTACTGAGTATGACTTGGTTTTATAGTTAATAAGGCTATGCTATTTTTAGCATAGCTTTTAATTTATTGAAGGGATGTGTTTTTGTGAATTCTGAATTACAAACTCTTATAGCTTCTGTTGGCTTTCCTATAGCCCTTAGTATGTACTTACTTGTAAGGATTGAGGGAAAGCTTTAGGTTCTATCTGATAGTATTAATGAATTATCTAAAACTATTATTGGTATGAAATAATAATTATAATAAATGTATAATTATTCCATTTTAGGAAATGCTCTAAATATCCTACTAATATAAATCTATTTTGTACTTTTTATATTTAAAATGACTTACTAAATCAAAAGACAGGCAACTAAAGCCTGTCTTTTTTATATTCCTTAAGTTTTATATATTATTCACTTATTGTTATTCCTAAATCAACTATTCTATTATATAAGTAGTTCATTTGTACTTCATCAAGATTAGCTTTTTTAAAAGCATTTACTATCTCTACTTTTGTAAGAATCCCTTCTTCTTTACCTTTTTCTATTAAATCAGCTAGATCCCCTCCCATTAATTTTTCTATGTATTCAATCGTTTTTTTCATTTCACATTTATCAAGTCCTTTAAATAAATTTATAAATTCATCCATTACTTCTTGCTTTAATTTTTCGTTCATTTTAATCTCCCCTTATGTTTAGTCTATATACCCTGATTCTAATTATAACAAATTTCAACCTATAATTATAATTTTATTTTCCATATATTCTAAAATTCAATTTCTTTCCAATAATCTTTACTAAATAATTTTTACTCATTTCAATAAGCCTACTACCAATAGCCTCATCAATACCTATAAGTTCCTCAACACTCTTCTCCGAACTAACAATAAGTGGCAAATTATTAAAATACCTATGATTAACAATCTCAAAGATAATATTAACATCACTATCACTAATCCTGCCCTTAAACAAATCATCAATCAAAAGCACCCTAGCATTTTTATATCTGTTCATCACCCTATTATAATAAGCCTCATCCATAATATTTTGCTTAAGTTTAGTCACAACTTCCCTATAACTCATATACACAACACCTACCCCCTCATCCATAAGCTCATTAGCTATAGCCAGGGAAAGATGGGTTTTACCACACCCAACTTGTCCCATAAACATTATAGAGTTACATCTATCCTTTTCAATGTCTTTAAAGTTTCTTGAATAATTACAAGCTTCTTTATAAGCATATATAATTTGTTTTTCTATATCATAAACAAAGTTGCTAAATCTCTTTTTTCTAAACTCTTCACTTATACCACTTTTTATTAAAATATCTTCAGCTATTCTTACTTGCCTACATGCACAAGGAATTGCAACTCCTTCATCTATAATAAAGGTCATATCTCTACACTTATCACATCTATACTCACTAACTTTAGCTTCTAAACCTTCCAAACTCTCGTTCAACTTCTGCGATTTCTTCTGGTGTTGGCTTTCTATAAATGTCTTCATCCTCTCCTTCATCATATGTGGCATATTCATTGTTTCTATAGTTGTTACTACTCTTTCCATATTTATCTCCCCTGTTTTTTAAGCTTTTTTCATATGCTAATAAATCACTATAACTTTTTATGTTGTTATCATTCCATTGCTTTATTATTCCATTTACATATCCTTTGTTACACTTACCTCTATCTGTAGCAATCTCTATAGCTCTTTTAAATAATTCATAATCTATAGTTTCTGTAATATCTATTAACCACTGTGCTACTATACCATTTATAAGTCCTACATTTTCTTCATATAATTTTTTAAACTTACTTAAAGATGAAGAATACGATAAGCCTTCATTTTCTTTTTCTTCTTCTTTTTTATTTTCTTTTTCTTTTTCTTTTTGCCCACCTATGGTAGATATACTATCCAACGAATCGTTACACGTATCGTCTATATACTTTTCAAACTCTCTTTTTATCTCTTCTTTATCTATATGTTGTGCTATATAAGCTAATAGGCTCTTATCCTTAACTTCCTTAACTTCTTTTTTTACACAGTCTATTATTGGTTTTCCACCTTTTACTAAATTATATTTTCCCCATCGTCTTATGGCTAATTCACGTGTTTGTTGATTATATCTTATAATTTTGTAGTAATTTTCAAATCTATCTATAAGTGTATTTATACTTTCTACTGAGTACCCCCATTCAAATGCTATTTGCTTTTTAGGTATTTTATATATTCCTATTTGTGTTGTGTTTGTATTGGTTAAAATATATAAGAAAAATAGCTTGTCCTCTGGTGTCATCTCTTCTAATACTTTTTCATCTTTCCAAAATTCAGTTCTTACATGTCTAAATAGTGCCATATAAAATCCCCCTTAATTTAAACTTTCTCCTTCAACTTCTATAGAATCTAATGAATTTTCTACTAAAAACATATCATTATCAATACTACCTTTAACTACCCCTACGTCTAAAAACTCGACCCCCTCTTTTTTGCATAATCTAATTATTGCATCTCCTGGATTTGAGTATTCTAATGCCCTTGCTATTGATATAGCCTCAAAATATTCTTTTTTATTTATTACTACTACATTTATTTCTCCAAATTCTTCATTTGAAAATATCTTTAAGTCATTCATTTGTATCCCCCTTATTTTCTATATCAGCATATTTTGAACTTTTTTTAGCTCTTTGGTAATTTATTAGAGAAAAAAATATCATTAGCTTCATCAAGTGTTAAATCCAAACATTCAATTACTTTTAATATCTCTCCAACAGTGAACACTATTTTGCCATTTTCCTTAAAGTTGTATGTCTTATGAGAAATTCCCATCTTCTCTGCTAGCTCATATTGGTATAACCCCTTAAGTACCCTCTTTGATTTAAGTAATCTTAATTTCAATTTTATCCCCTCCATAACTTTACTGCCTTTCTGTAATTTAATATTAACTGGAAGTAATATCCATAGTCAAGAAAAACTTGACCATTTGTATAAATTTACATCTTAATTTACCATTTAGTAAATATATATTACTTTATGGTAATATATATTTGTATCTTACCATTTGTTAATTTTTCTTTCCTTACTGGTAAATATATACTATAATATTTTTAGAGGTGATATTAATGGAAAGCATCGGAGATAGAATAACAAAGGCAAGACGTTATTTAGGTATGAATCAGAAAGAATTGTGCGAAAAAGCTGAAATAAATGAAGCAACTTTATCAAGGTATGAAAATGGACTTAGAGAACCTAAAGCTGCTACACTTTCAAAGTTAGCAGAGATTTTAGAAGTATCTACTGACTATTTACTTGGTATAACAGATATTAGAAATTATAAGACTTTAAAAGATGATATGAACAAAAACGTTGAAAGTATATATGAAAATACTAAAGAAATGTTAAAACAAGACGGTTTAATGCTTTATGGTAAGCCTGCTACTAAAGAAGATATAGATCACATACTTAAAGCTATGAAGGTTGGTATGCTAATGGCTCTAGAGAAAGACAATGATTAATTTTAAGTAGGTATGTATATATCTACATACCTACTTAAATAAAGTCATTATTAACATAAATTATATAACCAACATATAGCTTAAGATAAGTAAACTTATATATATGGATTATAAAGGGGGAAGACTTTTAGTGAATATAAATCATATAAGAGAGGCAATTAGAAGAATTACATACTGTTATGATACTTCTGATCCAAAAGAACTTATAGATGCAATGGGGATTAAATTAGGTTTTTTACCTAATGATACAGATATAAATAAATTAAAAGGATGTTATGGCATGATTAATGGGGATAAAGTCATTCTTATTCATCCTGATTTAAATGATGAATGTCGTCGTAAGGTTTATGCTCATGAGTTAGGACATGCTATACTTCATCCTACTACTAATACTTTATTTTTAGCTACTTATACATATTTTAGACTTGGTACTCTAGAAATAGAAGCTGATACCTTAGCTTCTGAACTTTTACTAAGTGATGATATATATTATAAATATATGGGTAGAAACAATGGATTTATAGCAAGTTGTGAAAAAGTTCCACAAAGGTTTGTTGAACTTAAACTTAATAATTTTAGAAAAAGATTAAATAAATTTTGATAATAAAAGAACAATAATACTGTAATTAATTATTTTTTTGCCTTTTTATAGAACATAGGTTTGTTTTTTATTAATTATTATTGCTTTAGTCTTAAATGTATAGAAAACATGTTTTAATATCCCTCATATATTTTTAAGACTAATTGCTTTTAGTAATAACAAATAAATAGCGGCATGAGTTCAATTGAATATGAAACACATGCCGCATAAGCTTTTTTTATGAGTGTCTACTTGATAGGGTCATAAATATAAATATGTGGAGAATATCTATAAATTTGTGTATCTTATTTAATTCATCTTTTATTATTTGAGTAGATGTTTTAAATGTTTCATAATTAAACCTATTTCTCAATATTATGCACTGTGTCCAATTATTATTATAAATTAAATTATCAATATTTTCTAATCTTCTAAATAATATTATTATAATTTTTTTCATTTAATATCTCTCCATCTTACTATTTATGTGCTTATCATAGTTATATTTTTAATATCTATTTTTAAATTTTTAAATAATTTTTAATTTTTTGAATAATTTTTAAATAAATAAAGTAAAATTTGTATTAATTTTTTAATAAATAAAGTAAAATTTATATATATAAAATTTTTTTTAAGCCTAAATAATCTAAAGTCAAAATTTGTCTAAATTAAGTTTAAAAAATTTTTATTATTTTAAGTTTCATACCTATTTTTTAATTTGCCTATAAATTCCAATAGTGTTATATTAAAAAAGAAAACAGCAGCAATCGTTTTCATAAAGTAAGACACTACTATATTAATCAAATCTAGGAGGAGAATTACTATGGAAAACTTAAAAAACAAAAGATTTGCTACAAAAGCGATACATGGAGGACATCATAAAGATCCTGTATCTGGAGCATTAACTACACCAATATGCCAAACATCAACATTTGTATTTGATAGCGCTGAACAAGGTGGAAGAAGATTTGCACTTCAAGAAGGTGGATACATATACTCAAGATTAGGAAATCCAACTAATGCTCAATTAGAAGAAAAAGTAGCTTTACTAGAAGGCGCAGAGGCTTGTATGTCTACTGCATCAGGAATAGGAGCTATATCTTCAGCATTATGGACAGCCTTAAAAGCAGGAGACCATGTAGTTGCGTCTAAGACATTATATGGATGTACATTTGCATTATTAAATCATGGCTTAACAAGATATGGAGTTGAAGTAACTTTTGTAGATGCTACTAATTTAGAAGAAATTAAAGCTGCTATGAAAGAAAATACTAGAGTTGTTTATTTAGAAACTCCAGCAAATCCAGACTTAAAATTAATAGATATAGAAGCTGTTGCTAAAATAGCTCATGAAAAGAAAGATTGTATAGTTATGGTAGATAATACTTTCTGTACACCTTACATACAAAGACCTCTAGAATGGGGAGCTGATGTTGTACTTCACTCTGCAACTAAGTACTTAAACGGACATGGAGACGTTATAGCAGGTTTTGTTGTTGGTAAACAAGACTTTATAAACCAAGTAAGATTATTTGGTGTTAAAGATATGACAGGTGCTGTACTTAGCGCATTTGATGCTTACTTAATATTAAGAGGTATGAAAACTTTACAAATCAGAATGGATAAACATAGTAAAAATGCACTAGAAGTTGCTAAATTCCTAGAAGGACATAAAAATGTAGTAAAAGTTAACTATCCTGGACTTGAAAGCTTCCCTCAACGTGAATTAGCTAAAAAACAAATGCATTTACCAGGTGGTATGATAGCATTTGAAGTTAAAGGTGGCTTAGAGGCAGGTAAAAAATTACTTAACTCTTTAGAATTATGTACTCTTGCAGTTAGCTTAGGTGATTGCGAGACATTAATACAACATCCTGCTTCAATGACTCACTCTCCTTATACAGCTGAGGAAAGAGCTGAAGCTGGAATCTCAGATGGATTAATAAGAATTTCTGTAGGTCTTGAAGACCCTGAAGATATAATAGATGATTTAAAACAAGCCTTAGATTTACTTTAGGCTTTAAAATTGAACCTAGTTTAATTAAGCTAGGTTCAATTTTTTTAAAGTCTTAATTGTCACAATTTTAATTCAAAAGGAGAATTCTTATGAGAAAAGAAGAAAAAGTCAAACCGAGTTTTAAAGCTTTAATTCCATTTTTAGTTTTTATAGCAGTTTATTTAGGAAGTGGTATAATTCTTCAAGCTCAAGGCGTAGAAATGGCCTTTTATCAATTCCCAGCCCCAGTAGCTGTCAGTTGTGGTGTCTTAGCAGCTTTTTTCTTAATTAAAGGTTCCATTGATGAAAAATTTGATATTTTCGTTAAAGGTTGTGGTAACTCAAACATTATAATAATGTGTGTAATATATTTATTAGCTGGAGCCTTTGCTAGTGTCTGCCAACAAATGGGAGGCGTTGATTCAACAGTAAACTTAGGTTTAACATACATACCTTCACAATTTATCGTAATTGGTATATTTTTAATTTCTGGTTTCATATCTACTGCTACAGGTACTTCAGTAGGATGTATTGCAGCAATTGGTCCAATTGCAGTTGCAGTAGCTGAAAAAACTGGTGCTTCTCTTCCCCTTGTAATGGCTTGTGTTTTAGGTGGAGCTATGCTTGGAGATAACCTTTCTATAATTTCAGATACTACAATAGCTTCTACAAGAACTCAAGGATGTGATATGAAAGATAAGTTTAGAATAAACTTTTATTTAAGTTTGGTTCCTGCCATTATTACAATTATTTTACTATTTGTATTTGGTAAGCCAGAAGTTCCTACTACAATTCAAGCTTATGATTTTAACTTAGTTAAAGTTTTACCTTATTTATTTGTATTGGTATTAGCAGTTGCTGGAATGAATGTATTTTTAGTTTTAACTGGTGGAATATTTTTAGCTGGAGCAATAGGAATGTATTATGGTGATTTGACAATATTAACTTTTGTAAAAAGTATTTACACAGGTTTTACAAATATGACAGATATCTTCTTGTTATCTCTTTTAACAGGTGGTCTTGCCGAAATGGTAACTCATGCTGGTGGTATAGAAGCACTTCTTGTAGCTGTTCAAAAGTTTATTAAAGATAAAAAATCAGCAGAAATTGGTATAGGTGTTTTGGTTGCCTTAACAGATATAGCTGTTGCAAATAATACAGTTGCCATTATAATAAATGGACCTGTAGCTAAAAAACTTTGTTATAGATACAAAGTTGACCCTAGACGAAGCGCTGCTATTTTAAGTACTGTTTCTTCTATTTTACAAGGATTTTTACCTTATGGTGCTCAAATGTTGATTTTAACTAGTTTCACAAATGGAAAAGTATCTCCTATGCAAGTTATGCCTTTAGTTTGGTTCTGTCAATTGTTATTGGTTTCAACACTACTTTCAACTTTCATACCATTTGCAAACAAATTAATCGTAAGAGATCCTTGGAATTTTTCTAGTGAAATGCCTGAAAGTAAAATTAAAAATATTGGTAGTGAGAGTATTCAAAATTAATAAATATATATAAATTTTTATATTTTATAAAATAAAAGAGTAGGTAAATTTTTACCTACTCTTTTATTTTTAATATTTTGAAAATCTATTTTTTTATCTTATATAATTTTTAAGAAGCTAAGCTTCTCTTTATTTCTGGATTTTTAGTTGTAAACTTAATTAAAATTGGAATAAATATTAGTTGTATAAGCATTCCAGGAATAGCTTTAGCTAAATCTCCAAATACAAACATAAATGGGCTAACTTTTGGTGCTATAGTTAAAGAAACAATGAATGCCCCCAAAACAGCAAATAATCTACCACCTATCATAGCACCTATAAGACTTATATATATTTTATTAGTTTTTTCAAATAAAAATCCACTTATAACTCCGTATGCACATAATTCAAAAGCCATTATAGGCATAACTGGAACTAATGGTGGCATACCTGTCATAAACCCACTTAATATAGGTGTCAATAATCCTACTAATCCTCCATAAAGTGGTCCTAATAAAAATCCACCTATTAAAACTGGTATATGCATTGGTAAAAATATTGATCCTGCCATATTAAATGTATGGAAAAACATAGGTAATATAATTCCAAATGCAATAAATATCCCCGATAAAATTATTTTTTTTGTTTTCATAAAAATATCCCCCTAAAAGCTAAATTATTAATTTTTATCTATTATTAAATAATAAATTTCATCATTTTCAAAAGCTTCACTTACATTTAACCCTACATCTTCAAATAATGACTTTTGTTTTTTAACACATATAAGCCTATCATTTTTAACAGTTTCATCTTTTTCTTTATGCATATTATTTAAAAACTCTCTACTATTAGAATGAGCTATCATAAGTTGCCCATTTTCTTTTAAATTATTTTCTACTAATGACTTAATAGTTAACGTTTTATTTTGTAAATGTGGAAACATTGAATATAAAATTATTTTATCAAACTTTTCATATACCTTATCGTTTTCAACATCTAATACCTCAAAGGATAAATTTTTAATATCCTTAAACTTTTCTTTTGCTACTCCTAACATTTGACTTGAAATATCAACACCTTTTATAAATCCAGTTTTATTTAATTTTTTTAAAAAAGGTATTAATACGCCAGTTCCTGTTCCTACATCTAATATACTTTGATTATCTTTAATATTTATCTTAGATAAAAGAGTATTTATCTTTAATTCATTTACCTCTATTATGTTGTCCCAATCTTTTGCTATACTATCAAAAAACTGTACTTGATTCATAGAATATCTCCTCCATTTGAAATTCTCCTAATTTATATATTTTATCTAAACTTCATTAGCTAGTAATATTCTTTGAAGTTAACTACCTAATAAATTATTTATCTCTTAGTAATATCTAAAAAAATCTTTTATAATCACTGTAACAATCTAAGCAAACCTTCTTCCCCTCTTGAAGTCTTATAAATTGCTCAGATGATTTTTCCATACATACTTCACAAGTCTCAGATAAAAATAATCTAGCCTTTTCTGGAAGTTTTATATTAGTTGGTGTAAATTCAAATAAATCTTTTGGATTAGATTTTATCAAAAGATTTTTATAATCTTCTCTTGATAAGCTTTTATCCCTATTTTTTAGAGACATTCTAACAGATTTATTATTTTTTCTATTATAAAAATGATAAACACTTTTTCCTCTAAGTCTTATAAGTAAATTTCCCTTACCAATAGTACACCCAAGCATTAATTGTATTGCATCTAATCCACATGCATCATTTTCTGCTATACAAACAATTTCCTCATCTTTAGAAAAATCTAATTCTAAGTATTCTTTGGCGCCTTTAGAAGCTAAATACCCTATAGCTAGTCCTGGACATTCATGTCCATGAAATTCAACTACCTCTTCCCAAGTTTTCATAAGTTTTCTCCCCCAAAAACAAAAACCATGAAGATACACTTATATTATTCGTGTAAACCTTCATGGTTTAATTTCTATATTTAATAATTCTTTTTTCAATATAAATAGTATATATTTATACATTATTTGTCAATAAATATTTTATATATTAATATTTTTAGTAATTTTTAATTATCATTTCTCTTTATTATTACAATAAACATTCATAGCATCACTTAAAAATTTAGCAAGTCCTTCTTTATGCTTATCTATGTTTTTAGTAAATCTTTCATCTGCTACATACATAAGGGCTAATCCTCTAAATATTTCTACCGTACAGTTATAGTAATTATTGCTTATATGATCTCTCCATTTTTGTACTAATACTTGAACTTCTTCATCATCTGGATTTTTATCCATTAAATTTGCTAGTTCAATATATATATTATTAGCTTCTTCACTTATTTTTTCCCAGTCTTCTTTTGAATACTTTGATGTCTTTTCCTTACTTTCTTTATAAGCATCACTATCTTTATATCTTCTTTCTGTCTCTTCTTTGTACTTTTCTTCATGCTTTTTTATATCATCATAACTAAAAGCATTAAAATTCTTTTTACTCATATTATTCTCTCCTAAATTTTTTATTGTTTCATCAATAGAATCTATTATATTTTCTAGCCTTTCTTTCTTTTTCATTATAAGTTTTCTTTGTACCCTTAAGGCATTTTCTATATCAAAATTTTTATCATCTAATATCTTTTTTATTTCGCTTAATTTAAAGTCTAATTCCTTAAATACTAGTATTTGATAAAGTCTTAATATATCTTCTTCACTGTAATATCTATAGTTAGACTCATTTTCTCTTTTTGGGCTTAAAAGTCCTATACTATCATAGTGGTGTAACATTCTTACACTTATGCCTGTTAATTTTGATACTTCACTTATTTTATACATTTTTACACCTCCTAATGAAATTCTATTCTATAACATTATGTTAGAGTAAATAGTTTTTTATATAATTATATTAAAATATTTAATTTTATCATTTATTTTGTATATATAAGAATTAATAAAATAAAAAACTAGCTCAAACCTAGTATAGACTTTAAGCTAGTTTATTGTTTTATACTTCTATTAATTCATATTCTTTATTTCCTATACCAAGACTTACACTATGATCAACACATACTTCCCAATTAGTTTCAGGGTGTGTATTTATAAAATGATCATGTGTATTATGTTTTTTCTCATCTAGATAGCTTCCATTTATTACACCTTGCTTGTTTGCCATATCTACACAAGCCATATCAAGTGCTACTGGGTCAAATGATGCAAATATACCTACATCAGGTATTATTGCTAAATCATTTTCAAAATGACAATCACAATTAGGACTTACATCTATTACAAAACTTATATGAAAATGTGGTCTATCTTTAAGTACTGCATAAGTATACTCTGCTATCTTTTTATTTAATATATCATTAGCTTCAAATGTTGTAGTACCTACTGCATCAAAATTACAATTTCCTATACACCTGCCACATCCTACACATTTATCATGATTTATAACTGCCTTTTTGCTTTCATTAAAACTAATAGCATCATGTGCACATACTTTTTTACAGGCACCACAAGATACACATTTTATTTCTTTAATTTTAGGCTTACCACTACAGTGCATTTCCATTTTACCTGCTCGAGAGCCACACCCCATACCTATATTTTTAAGTGCACCACCAAATCCTGTTGATTCATGACCTTTAAAGTGATTCATAGATATTATTATATCAGCATCCATTATTGCCTGACCTATTTTTGCCTCTTTTATGTACTCTTTATCTATTTTAACATTAACTTCATCTGTTCCTTTAAGCCCATCACCTATTATTATATGACATCCTGTTGTAAATGGATTGTATCCATTTTCATATGCTGCATCTAAATGTTCTAGTGCATTTTTTCTTCTTCCTACATATAAAGTATTACAGTCTGTTAAAAATGGCTTTCCTCCATTTTTCTTTATTAAATCTACAACTACCTTAGAATAGTTTGGTCTTAGATATGCAAGATTTCCTGGTTCTCCAAAATGAATTTTTATAGCACTAAATCTCCCCTTAAAGTCAATGTTTTCTATCCCTGCTTTTTTTATAAGATTTTCTAATTTCATAAGTAAACTTGTATTTTGGTCTGTTCTTAAATTAGTAAAATATACTTTTGATTTTTGCATTTACCTTATCCCCTTACCCTTTTATTTATATAATAATTATATCTATTTTTTCTTTTATTTTAAGTAATAACCTTAAGGTTACTAAGTATAAGTTTTATTTTTTTACTCTAAGTAACCTATCTAAATATATAGATTTCATCTGATCACTTGCCATAGCTTTATGTATAGGAGAAAGTTTAAGTATACTAGAAAGTATTGAAGCCATAGCTCTGTGACTATGAAGTGCTCCTTTGTCAAATATTAAATTTTGTAATTGTCCTTTTTCAATAGCCATAAGTACTACTCTATGAGCTGATGATGCTGGAGTTATTATTTTTTCTTTTCGCTTTTTTAGATGTATACATTTTTTTGGACAACTTCTTGCACACACTCCACATCCTAGACATATATCCTCATCTATTTTTATAGTAGTTTTATCTTTATCTTTAACCTCAATTATTGAATATATAGGACAAGTATTTAAGCATTTTTTACAATTTATGCATTCATCATAATCTATATACGGTATAAAGCTACTAGTAGCTACTGGTTGTAAACTTCCATATTCTCTTGCTGCAACTAATGCTTCACAGCAGCATCCACAACAATTACATATAAAATTTACTCCTTTTTGTACATTTTCTCCACATTGTACTAAGTTACTTTCATAAGCTTGGTGAAGTAATTCCTTACACTCTGATACATCTATTCTTCTTGCAAAATTATTTTTAATTAAAGAATTTGCAGTATTATTAAAGGTCATACATATATCCATAGGAGCATCACAAGCCTTTCCTACATGTTCCATTTTATGTCTACAATAACACATACTAACCCCTATATGGCTTGCAGTTTCTATTATATGTGTCGCTCTTTCATAATCAAGTATAGTTATTTCATCATCATTAGTTAAAACTTCTTCTTGTACATAAACTCTTCCTAATTTAGTTTCTGCCGAGTAAAACAAATCTTTTATAAAATCTTCTTCTACATTCATATATTGATAGTAAAGTTCCCCTAAAAGTTTTTGGTCTATATCATTTCTTGTTCTCATTAGTGCAAACTCAAAAAAACCTGCCATAGGAGGTGGCAGAATATATTTTTTACCTTTATCATCTTCTAGATCTAAAAGTATTGCCTTTGCAGCAAGTGAGTCTAAAATTTTTAAAGCTTCACTATCGCTTACACTCCATATTTTAGCTGCTGTTTTTACTCTAAACGGCCTTATTGGAAGTTGAGCTACTAAAGTTGCTTCCCTTTCTGTAAATAGTACCTTTAATATGTCATAAAGTGTTTTAGATGGTGGTACCCCTTGCGGAAATTTATTTAATCTTTCTTCTAAGCTTTTATAAGCATTTTTAGCACTTATATGGCTCATATTATCACCTCTTAATTTTATATGACTTAATTATTTACATATTATCTAATATTAATAACTAAAACTTTTTAATAAGTTTTTATATATATTCTTTATATTTTTATAAATTTCCTTTAAAACTTTATATTTATTACCTTTTTTACGAAATTATAATTTTTTATTAATTATCTTGATTTAATAAAATATACCTAATTAATGAAAGTAAAATAATATAAACTTATCATATATAAATAAAAATCCAGGATTTTGCTAACATAAATAATTCTTAATACTAAAAAATGAGCAACTTCAATATGAGGTTGCTCAATATATATTATTCATTTAATTATAATAGCTCATCTTTTAATTCTTTGTTTACTTCTTTTACTAGTTCTTTTTCTTCTTTTTTAACTTCTCTTATTATTTCTTTTGCTTCTTTTCTTGCTTCTTTATCTTCTTCTTTCATTTGATGCTTTAATTCTTTTGCAAATTTATGTGCTTCGTGTTTTTCTTCTTTAAACTCTTTTCTGCTTTCATGTTCATATTTTAAACCTTCAGCATCTTTTTTTAATTCTTCTTCAATATGTTTTACTTCTGCTTTAAATGTCATCTTTAACATCTCCTGACTAATATTTTATGTAAGTTCAACTTTCTTGTTGATAATTTATAGATACCCGTAAAATATCATCATAAACATATTATTAGTTTTTTTTATATTTTTTTCCTAATTTTTTTATTTCTAATTAAAATTTACTATTATACCAAACTTTGTAATTATTATTTAGATATTTATTTTATAAATAATATAGATATTTAATTTTTCTTTTATATAATATCCCAGGTAATAACCCCTAAATTTACTTTTCTTTCATGATAAAATGTACCATCTTTAATTTCTCTATTAACAAATTCTTTTATTTTTCCTATAGTTTCATGTTTATCTAAGTACTCTTTATATCTATTTTTTAATTTATTTACTGAACCTTCATAACTCGTTTTATATTTCCAAGTAGTACCTATATAAAAAATACTCGGTCTATACCCACTAAAATATAATATATTAAATGGATATATAATATCACTTACTCCACAAAATTCTAGCTTTTTTCCTAATATAAATTCATCTGCCTTTTCTAAAACATCATCTTTTGACTTTCCATCTGTTGCTATATAACAACAACTTTTATTTGAAGCTTCATTTATTTTCAATAAACTATTTGGATTATAACACCCTGGATTTAAACTACTTATTACTAAATCAAATTTTTTATACATATTTTCTTTGTTTAAGTCTATATCATTCCAATTAGCTTTAATAATTTCTATATTATTTATATTATTGCTTTTTATCTTTTCTATTAGAACATTAAGCATACAATCTGAATAATCAAGTGCATATACTTTTTTGCATATTTTACTTAATTCTATAGAATATGAGCCTGTACCACAACCAATATCTAATACCTGGCTATTTTCATTAATATATCCCTTTAGTTTTAGATTTTTAATAACATCCTTAACTCTATTGTTACAAACTGTTTCATCATAATTTTTTGAAGATTCATCCCAAACCTTTATGTTCTTATCTTCTGTGTTTTTGTTTAAAATATATTCTTTACCTACTCTAATCCATTCCTTTTTCCAATACTCTAAATTCTCCATACTCCACCTCTGATAAATAAAAAATTCGCTTCGCTTAAGCCACTGCGTGGGCGCTACACTTCATTTCGCCAACGACTTTGTCCGTTGCTCAAAATGTCATTTTTTACATTTTCAAACCTCTTGATATATCTTATTTTCATGAGTTATCAACAGGTTTACGCTTAATATAATTTCCTTGCATGTAAAAAATTAATTTTAATACAAAAAGCCATAAAGACAAATCTATTATAGATTAAAACCTCCATGGCTTTATATTATAAGTACTTCTAATTTAATCATAGTATTTTTTTTAACAAACTTCAACATATTTTATATTTATAGTTATTTAGCTTTTATTTTTATGTTCCTAAAATTACTAAATATTAGGTATAATAAGCTATATAACTTAATATTTGGAGGAAATTATGAACATTCGACTAAAAGCACTTTTAGCATCATTATCACTTATACTTATATCTACTACTGCTGTATCTTGTAAAACTACTCCTAAAAATACATATACTCCACCTAAGTCAGATGAAGTTTTAAACAATCCTTTGATGGGATGGGCACCTGATGCACAATATACAGGCTATACCCAGCCACATAAACTAGTTTATGCAAATATATATTTTAGTGAACTAGAACCTAAAAAAGGAGTATACAATTTTGATTATATAGAAAAGAAATATAACTTTGACTATTGGAAAAGTAAAGATGTAAAAATAATAATAAGGCTAGTTATGGATTTACCTAACAGTGAAAACAAAATGTATATCCCTTACTGGTTGTATAAGGAAATAGGTAAGGATGGTACTTGGTATAATATATCTTATGGTAGTGGATTTAGCCCAAACTATGAAAATAAAACCCTGATTAAATATCATGAAGAAGCTATAAAAGTTTTAGCAAATAGATATAATAATTCTTCACAAATAGCATTTGTAGCTCTAGGTAGTATAGGACATTGGGGAGAATGGCATACCTATCAGGCAAATGATTTTTTCATACCATTTCCTAGCCAAGAAGTAGCCAATATTTATGCTTCTCATTATGTAAAATACTTTACTAATAAAAAACTATTAATGAGAAGACCTTTTAAAGTAGCTAAAGATAATAATATGGGGTTATTTAATGATATGCTTGGTAATAAACATTCTACAAAGGAATTTTTATCTTGGGTAAATAATGGATATATAGATTGGTTAACAAAGGTTAATCAACCTTCTATGATAGATTTTTGGAAAAATTCACCTTCTGGTGGTGAATTTGCAAGTGGTAACTCAGGAATGAACTTTTTAAAAGATTTTTCTATAGATAATACTATAAAGCAAATACAAGACACTCATATAACCTATATAGGACCTAACTGTCCTGCTGATAGAAAAAGTAAATTTCAATATAATTTTGATAAAGTATTAAAAACTTTAGGGTATAGATATGTTATAGATACTGTAAAATTTAATAATAACCTAAATCCTAATGATAACCTTAAACTTGATATTAATATAAAAAATGAAGGTGTAGCTCCTTTTTATTATAAATGGCCTGTGAATATTTCATTAATAGACAAAAATAATAATATCACTTATAGTTTAAATATTGATGAAGATATCACAACTTGGTTACCTGGAAATATAAACTTTACTACATCTATAAAACTACCTTCACATATATCTAGTGGAAATTATAATATAGCTTTATCTATATTAGATCCATCTAATAATAAACCTAGCATAAAATTTGCTAATGATAATGAGATAATACCTAATTACTTTAAATTAGGTGAAATAACTGTTAAGTAATATATTAAAACTTAGATAATATATATTTATAAAAATAACCTATAAAGTGGATTCTTTATGTTACCCACTTTATAGGTTATTTTATTTATACTACTTTATTTTTATTAAATAGACCATATATACTACTAAATATGCCCTTTTTCTTTATATTAAACATTGGTTGGTCTGCAAATATATGGTATTCTATCCTATTAAAGAATTTATTTATTTCATTAAAAGCAAATACCATGGATATTATACTAGAAAAGAAAAATCCATATCCATAAAATTCTTTCCCAATAAATTCAGTAATTATTGATAATACTATTGTAGTTATTAAAAATACTGTTGCTATTTTTAAACTTTCACTTCTTGCATCAAAATAAAGCAACATTATAATTAAAAAATTCATACATATATATGCTAATGCTCCTAGTGTTAATATCCCAAATATTTCAATAGAATCACTTAAAAAGCCCATATATGGAAGTAGCTTAAACCCTAATACTATACATGCAAAGCTTGCTATAAACTGTACCTCTATCATATGAGTCATATGCATTACTACACAATCTATCAATTCTTTTTTAGCTCTTTTTATTTCATTTATACTTCCAGTATCTCTTACAAAGTTATAAAATTCTTTATACTTTGGATATATTAAAGTTTCAACTTTTACAGTAAATATTACAACTGCTGGTATAACACTTAAAAAAGCATAAAAACTTGGAACATCATAAAATGAAGCTACTCTAAAAGTATTGTCAACTACTGTAGCGCTATCTGTCATCCAAATTATAAGGTTATGAGAATATGCACCTATTGCTAAAAATATCCCAGTTAAAAATAGTTCATAATACTTGTCTAGACTCTCCATAAACTTCATACATCTTGATAATTTTAAACTATTAAATCCAAATGCTTTATAAAGTATTCCTATAAACATTATAGATATAAATATATATCCTATTAAAGTGGCTAAAAGCGCTATGTATAACTTAGGCATATTTATAAACTTTATCCCAAATATAGTTCCTAAAGTTATAATTAACATACCTATTACAAACCCTAAAACTATTTTTAAATAATCTTTTACAGCTGATAGATATACTACTTCTATCCATATTATTCCTATTGTTATAGTTATCATAACTGTTGCCAACTTTATATATATATCTAAAGTTGAACTTATAAATAATAATGATGTTATTATTAACGCACTTATACTGTATATAATTATACTTCCTATTAAAGACTCAAATATATATCCTATCTTTCTTTCATATATACAATCTGAAACAAATCTTGATATAAACATACTTATACCATTAGATAATATATATGATATAAAAAATGCATATATTATTATAGCGCTAAACAATTGTATATTTAAGTAGGTTTCTCCGACTTTTTTTAATATACCTTGCATAATTAAAAATGACAATATTGAGATAATCATTGGACCTATGGTTATTAATGAAGACATAAAGTAAGTTCTAGTTTTTGAAAAGTATCCATCTTTATCTATTATCTTTTTAAGTTCAAATCCAATTCCTGCCATATCTATATTTCTCCATATATTTTTCTATAGTTTTGTATAAATTGATCTTGTGTATAAAAAGTTGATACTCTTTTATATCCATTTTCACCCATTTCTTTTCTTAAATTATCATCTTTTGCTAGATTTACTATTTCATTTGCCATTTGAGAATAACCCATAACAGGTACTACTACCCCACAGTGTCCTATGTTATCATTATTTCCATATAAAAGTTCCCTACATGCTCCTACATCTGTAGTTATATAAGGCTTTTTAGCTGCCATACCTTCAAGTACTGATAGTGGCTGACCTTCACTTATACTTCCAAGAAGTAACATGTCCATTTTACCTATATATTTTGATATATCTACTCTTCCTGTAAATACTATATTTTTATTACCTAACGATTCAACTAAATCTATACACTCTTTGGTATAGTCTTCATCCTCATCCATAGGACCTATAATGTATAGTTTCATATTTTTCATTTCTTCATTTGCATTTACAAAGGCTTGTATTATAGTTTTTACATCCTTTATAGGTACTACCCTTACTATAGCACCTATATATATAATACTTTCATCATCTTTTTTAGTATCTATATTTTTAAATCTATCAAGCTTTACACCATTTGGAACAACTTTTATCTTATTCCCATCACATCCTAATTCTATTTGAAGCTTTTTATTTTTTTCAAATAAACTATAGACCTCATCACTGTAAGTATATGCAGCTCTTGATAAATTGTAAAAATACCTTATCCAGTTATCTTTAAAGTAACCTTTAACCCAATCTGCCTTTATTATCTCTTCTTCCCTTTCTCTTGTATATATTCCATGTTCTGTTAATATAAACCTAGAACCTTTATTATAGTATTTTCCTAAAGCTCCAATTAACCCTGCATATCCAGTAGATACACTATGATATATATCACATTTTGGTATATCACTTTTCAAAACTTCAAATACAGTCATCATCATAGACCTTATAGTCCAGAAAAAATGATTAAATATTATATGTGGATAATATTTACTTGCTATATCGCTTACTACGTCAAAAAAGTCTTCACTCATTAATATATCTACTGTATTTATATTTTTAAATCTATTTATACAGTCAAATAAATCACTCCAGTTAAAGTATTCACCTACTATAAACTTACCTATAACTTCTTTTTCTATATCTGTAAGATTAACTTTTACTTTACTTTTAGCTTTTTTATTATCTTCTATATCTAAGTATATATCTTTAATTTCTATCACATTATCTGGTATTTCATATTTATATGTAAGACTTTCATCATTTTTAGCGCTTATTGCATATATTACAAATTCAATTTCTTTCATACTACTAACTAGCATTTGAATCCAGCTTGAAACTCCACCTGTTACATATGGGTAGCTTCCTTCTGCTATTAAACATATCCTCATATTATTTACCTCCTGTTGTTATACTAAAATCAGTATTAGTTGAATGTATAAGGTAAATATCTTCATCTATTTTTTTATAACTACATCCTTTAGTTTTTATTATATCTTTATCACTTCTAAGTATATAATAATCATTCTTTGAGGTATCTTTTGAATATCCTTTTATAGTATTTTCTTCAAAAGAAAATACACTTTTAGTTTTTAAATATGTGTCTAAGGATTCTACCCCTTGAGATATAGTATCTACTTCTAACCATCTAAAGTCTTTATAAACTATCTCCATAATTTTTTCAAAGTCCTTTTTAAGTTCTTCCCAACTCATACCATGATTTCTTTCTGGATCTAATATGTCATCTGGATGTATAAAGTGAGAAAATACTCCATTTATAGTTATACCATTGTATATCATCCATTTTTCAAATTCCTCAAAATCATAACCTGAACTATATCTAGGGAAATTATATATTCCATCTTTTCCTTTTGAAAATTCTTGTTCGTAAGCTAGTTCATCATTACCTACTACATATAAAGATGATATAACATTAATACTTGGTATACCTTTTTTCAAAGCTTTTATACCTTCTTCTGTTATAATATTAGATGGCGGTACATATCCTCTTATTACATAATTTGGATATATATTATGTATAAATTTATTTAAAGCTATCTGTGCCTTTAACATTTCATCATAGCTTTTCCATGGCTTATATCCAAGTTCTTTACCTACTAAGTATTTATTAGTAGTAAGCGGCTGATGATTAAATCCATGTATACCTATTTCTCCGCCAACCTTTAGCAGATTTCTACCTAAAGTTACTAGATTTTTAGAATATGCATTTCCATTAAAATTTTCTATATTATTAGTTACATCTTCATAGTTATATATTAAAAAACCTGTTGGAACTGCATTATATTTTTCACACATTTTAACAATATCTGGCCACCATATATTAACAAAAAATTTTTCATCATTAACATGATAATATTTATAAACTATATCCGAACTTCCATTAGGCATTGGAGCCGGGAAATCATCTATATCTAAAACCTTAGAATTTATAATAGGATATATAAATTCATCTCCAGTTCTATAAAGTATTCCTGTTAATATACCTCGATTAGACTTTTCACCTAAAAACTGTCCATTTGAAAATATTATTTTACCACTGCCTAGTTTTTCCTCCCAAAGTAGAGGAATATTATTATCAGCATTTATATGAACCTTAACACCTTTTTTTAATTTAACATCTAAAGAACTATTTTCTGTATCTTCAGTTCTTTTAAGTCCGTTACCTTTTATAAGTATATTAGATTTAACATACATACTCTCTGCTTCTACTAACTCGTTAATACTTTCTATTCCTAAGTCACTTGAATATTTTTTTACATTATCACTAATCAATGGTCTTTGTGCAAATATTAAATTTCCTCCTGATTTAGAATAATTTATAAGTTCGTCTAAGTAACTAAACTCTTGTAATCTTTCAGAGTTTATTATAACTGCTTTGTATCCTTTTATATCACCTTTAAAATTTTTAATATTTTCATTTATTATAGACTTATCCATAGATTTTATAATCTCATTAAAATTACTTTCGATCTTTTTGGATTCTTTACTTTCATCACTTAATATTAAAAACTTTTCATCGTATTTTTTAATAGCACTTTCATATTCTTTTGATGTATATACTTTTTTATCTAAGTTTGTGGTTTTTGTATTTTGAATTTTATCAAATATATAGTTATTTTTCATAAGAGATATTAAAAAACCTAAAACTAAAATTATAGATGTAAAAGTTATTATAAATCTTTTTCTAAACATTATCATCACCTTCTATCCAAAATCTTAGTATATCTAATCCTTCTTTATCTAATTTAATATCAGATTCTCTTAATGATTTTATAACCTTTTCAAAATTCTTTTTATCGTTAAGTGTATAGTAAACTTCTAATAAAAACATATATGGTTTATAACTTCGTACAAATTTTTTCATATAGTTATAAGAATATACTATAGCTTTATCATAATTTTTAATGTCTATATATATTTTTATTAGTTCATTTAAGTAAATTTCATCTTCTTCTATATCTCTTAGATAGTTCTCTAATGCTAATTTATAGGTATAAATTAATCTTTTTCTTTCTTTTTCATCTATTAAATTACTCTCTATACATTCTTTGAGAGCTTTTATATACTCTTTACTTATTTCTTTATTCTTAGAATTTTTATAATAATTAACTTCCATATCTTGTATAGCGACTGTAAGCTTACTTTTAAGTTGTGTTATAGCCGTTGCTGCATAGTGAGATGTCTCACTATCTTCATCTTTAAGTGCTTTTAATAAAAATTCTAGATATTTATATGAATCTTCTTTTAGCATTTCTATAACTAGATTTCTTTTTATAGTATGATCATTTAAATTTAGTGCATCTTCTATTGGTATTAAGTCTTTTTTATTTTTAAGCTCTGCTTCTCTAATAAGCAAACTTATATTTCTATCATACTCATTTTCTTTATCTATCAAATACTGTCCATTTTCACTTTTAATAAAAAATTTAAATAAATAGATAAACAATATATATATAATACCTAAAAAAGGAATAGCTATAATTAGTAAGAAATTGGTGTAAGCATTTTTCACTCTAAAAATTTTCATAAGTAGTAGTATAAATAGACCTATTAAAAAATTAATGACATATATTTTAATCATCTTCATCTACTCCATCTACTATTTTTACTGTTAGATTTTTACCCATTAATCTGTCTACTACTACACTACTTTCTTCTTCATTAGTGTTGTTAAGTATTATGTATACATAATTATTATATACTCCAGCTAAATCAGTACTTCTTATGCATTTAGATATTTCTTTAGATAAAAAGTTAATATTATTTAACATATTAACTTTTAAAAGTGTATAGTCTGACTTTTTCTCTTTCTTAGATATCTCACATACTTTTAAGGCACTTTTTAGATACTCTTTTCTTAAAAAGATAGTATCATCTATATATCTTTCTTTTTTAGTTGCTTCTTCATAATTATAAGCTTTTATTATAGATGTCTCAATTAAACTTACTATAACTTTAAATAGATTTTGATAGTATAAATTCATCTTCGAAAACTTGATTTTATCTACAATTATAATACTTATTATTTTATTATCTTTTACTATTGGTGCTACCATAGAAGGTAACTTTGGATTTAAGTTTTTATTTATATACATTTCTTTATTTAATAGTTTATCTTTAGCTTCGTATAAATCATCTATTTTGATACTTTTTAGTGGGTTAAAATCCTTATTATTAGATTTTACATTAAGCCTTAAGTAATCATTATTTAAAGTATATATAGATATATTATTATTTTCTAAAAACTCTTCCATAATATCTATAGATGATCTTAATATATATTGAGGCTTTAAACTATCTAGCTCTTTTACATAAGAATATATCTTACCAAAACTATCCTTAGAGCTTATAACTTTTTCTTCTAGCTCTCTTTTTTCTTCGTATGTTGAGTTGTATATATCTTCTAAAAATTCATATTTACTATCTTTTTCTTCATTTATTCTTTTTAATTCTTTTATTTGATTGTTCTTAAAGTCACTAGCATATCCTATATATATTCCTAGCAATACATACATTAACATTTGAACTAAAGATTGACTAAGTACAAATATTGATATAATAGATATTCCTTGTGATAATTGGTTTGATATTAATAATAAACAAGATAATATAGATGCTATTACAGATTGCTTCATTCCATGCATCATACCTATTACAATTATATATATAATTTTTAAGTCTATTACAGTAAATATTGAATTATTCTTAGATAAAAATGATGATATAAAGCATACAATCAAAAATATAACTATGTTTTCTACATAGGGCTTAGTTACTTTTATAAATTCATTTTGTTTTTTATTTTTTTTAATTGCTTTTATTTTTTCAGTACTATTAGATTCGTTTATATACTTATTGTATATAGCTATTATCTCTTTACTTAAACTAAATTTTATATAAAAGTTAGTATCTTCTTTAAATTCTTTAAGTCCTTTAGTATTTATTTTTTCTAATATATAAATACCTTTATTTTTTATAATGCTTAATACTAAATTATATATATCTTCATCGCTAGCTAATTCATACCCACAAATATAATATTCTTTATTGATATTATACTTAGATAATAGGTATGTAGCTTCTGCCACATCTAAATAATGAATATATCCATTTTTTAAGATATTATCATAATTCTTATTTTTATTATTTGCTATATCTTTAATTATGTTTAATACTATATCTTCTTTTTCTTTTAAATCTACCTCACCATATACTCTATCTATGTATAAAATAGGCATACTTATGTCATATAATTTTTTAAATTCTCTAAAAATATTCTCACAAAGTATATGTTCTTTACTTTTATTCTTTAGATTTACCATTATAATTTGGGAAGTTTTATAAGTTTTAGATAACTCTAAAATGTTTAGTAGTATATTACTCTCGATATTATGATTTATATATATAACTTTATCAAAGTGTGTATTTTTGAATATATAATCGTATTTATAATTTAATAACTCTAATTTATAATTTTTATAATATGGTTCTTTTAGTTCATCATCACTTAAAATAAACACTTTATTTCCCTCTTTATAAAATCTATGTGCTATTGATTTTATTAGAGAATTAACTCTTCCTACAATAAGTATTTTCATCTTACACCACCTTTTTATAAATATTACTTTCATCATAATATTTTAGCACTTTTTGTCGATTTTTTGTGTAGATTAATCTATTTGTCATATATTTCAATAAAAGATTAAATATTTCAAATTATATATCTAATGAAAAAATTATAATTTTCTTTCTATTAAAAAAGTAGCTAATATAAGCTACTTTTCATCCTTATCATTTTCTTTTTCTAATGCGTATTCTTCTAACTCAGTTTTTAATATGTCTTCTCCTTCATCATTTAATATCTTATAACTTCTTAATTCTTTGTATAGGACTATTATAGTAAGTATAGTAGATATTAAATCTGCTAAAGCTTGAGATAACCATACTCCATTGAGTCCAAAAAATTGTGGAAGTATTAATATAAATGGTATTAAAAGTATTACTTGTCTAAGTAAGCTTAATAACATAGCAACTTTAGCTTTACCTATAGACTGTATAAAATTACTTCCAGTTATTGATATACCAACGATTGGCATCATAAACAAATAAATTCTAATTCCTTGTATGGATATTTTCATAAGTTCTTCATCTTTATTAAATAATCCAATAAAAAATTTTGGATACATTTGTATAAAAAATGTACCTATAAATAATATAATTGTTGCTACACTCAAAGACATTAAGTATGCTTTTTTGACTCTACTGTATTTTTTAGCTCCATAGTTGTATCCAATTATAGGTTGTGCACCTTGGTTAAGTCCAAATATAGGCATTAAAAATATCATAGCTATTGAAGAAATTGTGGTCATTGCACCAATAGCTAAATCTCCTCCATAAGTTCTTAATGCATTATTAGATATAACTTGAACTAAGCTTGCAGCTAGTTGCATAAAAAATGGCGACATACCTATAGCAAATATACTGATTACCAAATTTTTTCTTAATATTAAATTATTTTTCCTAATTTTTAAATTAGATTTTTTAGATAAATAATAGAAAATAGTAAGTATCGCCGTTACACATTGCGCTATTATAGTAGCTAGAGCCGCTCCTTGTATTCCCAAATTAAAAATAAATATAAATAAATAATCTAAACTTGCATTTAATATGCATCCTAGAATCATGATTCCTGATGATATCCTAGGATTTCCATCTGCTCTTATAGAATGATATAGTGAAAAAGAAAGCAAGTTAACTACACTTCCTACAAGTATTATATCTATATAAGTTTTTGCGTATATTAAAGTATTTTCACTAGCACCAAATAGTATAAGAATATCTTCACTGAATATAATACCTATTATAGTTAATATAATACCTATTATTAAGGATAATGTTACTGCATTTCCTAAAAGTATCTCTGCTTCATATTTTTTCTTTTGACCAAGTTTTATAGATATATTAGTAGTTGTTCCAATACCTATTAACATTCCAAATGCAAGTATTATAGTAGCTATTGGCATAGTTATTCCAAGTCCTGTTATAGCAAGTGGTCCAACTTCAGGAATTTTTCCTATAAACATTCTATCTATCACATTATATAAAGCATTAACAAGCATTCCTATAATTGCTGGTACTGAATACTTAAATAATAAAGAATTGACATGTTTTACTCCTAGTTCAGTTTGTGAATGCATTTAGATTCTCCTTTTATATTTTCTTTGTATTAATATAGCCTTTAAATTTTAATATATATTTATAGTTATTGTTCTACTATTTTTTATAAACTATTTGTGACAAGTTTTGTGATACTTAAAAGTTTTTAATCTATATTCCATTATTTATAATATGACTTAAATTTTTTAAAAATAACTTTTATTTAAATTTTTCATTAAAATTTTATTTCATTTTAATTCTTCTTATTTATATCACTTTTAAAAATTATACAATTTTCTTATACATAAAAAATTCGCTTCGCTTAAGCCACTGCATGGGCGCTACACTTTATGTCGCCAACGACTTCGTCCGTTGCTCAAAATTTCTTTTTTACGCTCTCCAAACTGATTGGTATTACTTAAACCTCAATAGTTACCCACAGTTTTTTAAGTATTATAATTTCCTTGAGCGTAAAAAAGACTACCTTTTAAAGATAGCCTTACTTACTATTTATTGCTAAAATGTCTTTTTAATAATCCTAAAAATGCTTTACCATGTCTTGCTTCATCTTTACACATTTCATGAACAGTATCATGTATTGCATCTAATCCTAATTGCTTTGCTTTTTTTGCAAGCTTTAGCTTTCCATCTGTTGCACCATATTCAGCTTCAATCCTTGCCTCTAAGTTAGACTTAGTATCTGCAACAACAACTTCCCCTAAAAGTTCAGCAAATTTTGCTGCATGTTCAGCTTCTTCATAAGCTATTCTTAAATAAGCTTCTGCAATTTCTGGATATCCCTCTCTATCTGCTTGACGACTCATTGCTATATACATTCCAACTTCAGTACATTCTCCAACAAAATTAGCTCTAAGCCCTTCTAGTATTTCTTCATCTATCCCTTTAGCTATACCTATTCTATGTTCATCAGCCCATATTAAATTACTATTCATTTCTTCAAACTTTTCACTTCCTACATTGCACACTGGACAAGATATAGGCAAATTTTCACCTTCATAAACATAACCACAAACTGTGCATACAAACTTTCTCATAACAACAATACCTCCAAGATTTTTAATTTATCTTAATTTTTAGTTAATTTTAATTATTGCATCCTTATATACTATTGTATTTTTTATATACCCTTATATTTCATTATATAAACAGAATATACCATCAAAAAATTATTTTTTATAATATTTAGAAATATAGTTATATTTCTAAATATTATAAAAAGAAACGCAATATTAGGATTATAATTAGTTTTCTTACTATATTATACATTTTTTTTTACATTTTTAAGTGAAATCATAAATTTTAATAATATTTTTTATTTTTTAAATCTTAAGTAAATTAACCGTATATTTTTTTATACACTTAATTAAATTTTAAAATGAAAAAACATTTTAATTTCATGCAAAAAACCAGTAATTATTTTTACTGGTTTTTTATTTTATATATACTTTTAGCTACTAATTCTTCTCGCTCTTTTTGATTGTTATTATCTAAATATACTCTATAAGTATTTACATATATTTTTTCTTCTTCATGCTTTTCATCAGTTCTTATATATAACTTCTTTTTATCTTTATCACATCCATATATTTTGGTTGTTATAGCTCCATTTTTTATTATATTTTTTATATAAATTGGATGACTATATGGATTTTTAAACTTAAAATCTATATAACCATAGGAAACTGCTGCATCTTTTCCTTTAGGTGCATATCTAGATGGATAAGTGTGATTATGTACTTCTACTATCTCCATATTAGATATAAGAGCGGCATTATATATTGTAGTTGAAACTTGACAAACTCCTCCACCTTCTCCGTTTACATATTTACCTCCTACTATAACTTTTGCACTTTTATACCCATTAGACCAAGTTCTAGGTCCTGTAGCCGTATTATATGAGAAGGTCTCATTTGGCATTATAACTATATCACTTGTACTCTTTCCTGATGTATATATATTGTTTCCTCTTGAACTTTTGTCATTAAAGCTAGTACTGTATTGGCCTAATATAGCATTTATACTTTTTACATCTGATGTATTAATTTTTGGCTTTATTACTTTAACAGGAAGGTATATATCTTTTATTTCTTTTTCTTTTATAATTTCATATATTTCTTCTTTTAACTTAGAAATATCCACTTCTAATCCATCTTTTGATTCAGTTGTTTTTATTTGTGAACTTTCACTTATACTTACAGTAGCATTTACCTCATTTTTATTTATTTCTTTTTTTATAGATTCTATTACTTCACTAAGTTTAGCTTCATCATATGATGCTTTTAGCTTTATTTTATGTTGTTTTTTTATAGCTAAATCAAATATTCTTCTTAGGTTTAATAAATTGTCCTCAGTTCTTGTATAATCTTTTGCTAATTTTACTGCTTTATCTACATTATAATTTAATTTTATTATATCTTTATTTATTACCCATGTTTTTTGATTGTACCTTATATTTATATCTTTAGGATGGTAATATTCATTTATTTTATCTTCAGCTTGCTTTGTAGTTAAGTCTTCTACATTTATATCTTCTATATATATATTTTTAAATATCTTAGGGTCTTTTATAATTTCATTTTTTTTCATACCCAAATTAAAAAGCGATACTATAACTAGTATAAGTACAATATTTATTTTGGTTATTTTAGTAGTCATATTTTTCTCCTTAATTTGTTGTCTTTATTATTTTCTCCTCTTAAGTATTTTATATTCCTATATATAACTAAGGTTTCAAATTGATTCAACTTTAATTTTAATTTTAAAATTTGAATCATTGTGGTATTTTTGAAATTTCATTTAATATTTAAATTTTTTTATAAAAAAATATAATTTTTAATATACTTTTTTAAGTATTATGTTATAATAAATTATCAATGAATATTAAATTGAAATCCATCTAATAATATTTGTATTTTTAAAATAAGAAAAGAGGTAAGCTTAGCCTCGTATGTAGAGAAATCTGCATATGGTACAACCTGAATTGCAGGTAATTCCTAAAGCCTAAGTGCCACAACGTAAAAGCGAATAGCTTTAAGCGTGAAGGAACGAAAGTAGAAAGAAGTCTTAGGATGGTATATGGTTAAACCCTAAGTACCAAAACAATGGATGTTCTTGCAGGGAAGTCCCGAATAGGGAAACCTTCAACGACTAGAGATTTATCTCGTACACTATAAGCGATTGATAGTGGAAGTAGGTTGCCCCTAACGAGTAATGTCGAGGGTGAAGAAATAGTCTGCTCTCATATGAAAGTATGAGAAGTTTTTTAAGAAACTGCATAAGCCTAGCGAACTTATGTGAACAAATGGTGTCTATTATGATAAAAAGAGTAAAGTTATCTAAATTTAATGGAGAACTATGTGAAAACTTATATGCTGATGTATGTTATATAACAGCATCTAACTTTAATGATGTTGCTAATTTATACAATAGGGTGAGTGATGCTCTAGATAATAAAAATTGGTTAAAGTCTCGTGATGAGCTTTATTTGATGGATGTTTTAGATAAAGGTGGATTTATAATTGGTTGTTATGTTGAAGAAACTTTAGTTGCTTCAGCTCTTTGTGAAGCTCCTAGTGGTGATTACTTAGATTATCTTTACGAACTAGGGCTAGATGATTGTGATATTAATTCTAGCTATGTATCTGGATATGTGATGGTAGACCCTATTTATCGAGGAAATGCTCTTCACAGAATACTTATGGAAACTAGAATAGAAGAATCTTTACTTAGAGGTAAAGATTTTATAATAACTGCTATAGCTAAAGAAAATATATTTAGCTTAAATACGGTTTTAAAGCTTGGATTTGAAATCCAATTTGAAAAAGAAAACGAATATGGTATAAAAAGAAATATACTTACAAAAAGATTAGTAGAACTTTCTGAGGAAGAATTTACTGCATAGTACTCTTTTGTATACTATCTTGAAGGCATCTTTATGCAACCTAGTTATAAAACTTGGCTATATAAAGATGCCTTTTATTTTTCTTAATTAAAAAATTATTTGAGTATTTTATATAATAAGTGCGTACTATAACTATATCTTTTTTATTTATATATTCTAAGGTAATAAATGTTATAATAGTTATAAATCAAATTATATTTTAACTCTCTGGAGGTATATATGAATATTTTAAAGTACTTATTAATTTTTATACCTATAAGTTTTATAGGTGAGTTTATGCATTTCCCACCTACATTCATGTTTATTTTAGCTGCTTTATCGATAATACCACTTGCTGGTCTTATGGGTGAAGCAACTGAAGAAATTTCTTTTTATACAGGTCCTAAAATAGGAGGTTTTTTAAATGCAACCTTTGGAAATGCAACAGAGCTTATAATTTCTTTCTTTGCTTTAAAAGCTGGCTTATTTGATGTTGTAAAATCATCTATCGCAGGTTCTGTAATTGGGAATATATTATTAGTTTTAGGCGCTAGTATGCTACTTGGTGGAATAAAATACAAAACTCAAACCTTTAATAAAAAGGTTATAGAGACATCAGCAAGTATGCTTTTATTTGCAGTTATCGGCCTTTGTATACCTGCTGTATTTACACATACTATTGATCCTATTCTTTTAAATACTAAATATGAAGGCCTTAGCGTGGTAGTTGCAATAATTATGTTTATTATATACATATTAAGTTTAGTTTTCTCATTCTTTACTCATAAAGATATATATTCCGTAGACCATAGCGATGATGAAGGTAGTGCTAAATGGACATTAAAAAAATCTATTATTGTTCTTGCTGTAGCTACTATATTTATAGCTATTGAAAGTGAGTTTTTAGTTAGTGGTATAGATGCCTTAACTAAAACACTTGGACTTAGTGAATTCTTTGTTGGTATAATACTTATACCTATTATAGGAAATGCAGCAGAACATTCTACAGCTATTGTTATGGCCATGAAGGATAAAATGGATGTAGCAGTTGAAATTGCCATTGGGTCAAGTTTACAAATAATACTATTTGTCGCTCCAATTTTAATATTTTTAAGCTTATTATTTACTCCTATGAGCATAGTATTTAACCCTTTTGAATTAGTATCTCTTATCTTTGCTGTTTTTATTGTTAATAGGGTTGCTAGTGATGGAGAAAGTAATTGGCTAGAAGGTGTTCAATTACTTTCTGTGTACTTTATAATAGCAGCAGGATTTTTCATATTATAAATTATATATAAAAAGCACCTAAGTAGGTTTATTAACTACATACGGTGCTTTTGTATTTTAATTTATTTCTATTACTTTTCTTAAATTAATATCATTTTCAAAGTTTTCTATTCTATGTGCATTAGAGAAGTCTACTTCATTTTGTATAATTTCTTTGTTTTCATATCCACAATCTTTTATATTATATTTTCCAAGATATCCTCCATTTATTATTGAATATAGAGGATCTCCTTT
Source organism: Romboutsia sp. 1001713B170131_170501_G6 (assembly GCF_015668195.1). Classification (NCBI taxonomy): domain Bacteria; kingdom Bacillati; phylum Bacillota; class Clostridia; order Peptostreptococcales; family Peptostreptococcaceae; genus Romboutsia; species Romboutsia sp. 1001713B170131_170501_G6. The sequence goes on along the minus strand of NZ_JADPFC010000001.1, from coordinate 707,456 downwards.
TACTATATAATTTTCTATAAACTTATCATAGTCTCTGAAAAAATCACTATCTTTCCATTTTTTATTATTAATATCTATAAATCCATTTGCTTCTATTGATTTATCAAAAAACTCAATTAATTCTTTTTTATCTTTAATTTTTTCATCTGTTTCTGAGAGTATATCTGCATAAGCTGATATATAATACCCAACTAAACTTTTTTTGAGTATTAAAGGTCCATATTCACCTTTTATATGGTTAGGGTTCATATTATTAGCGGAATTAAAAGTTATCCCCTTTATATTTTTATAATCATTGTTATAAAGTTCATATATAGCATACTGAGTTAAAAGTCCTCCTAGTGAATGACCTGTTATATATATTTTATCTTCTTTATTTATAATTGGGTTTAAAAATTCTATACAAGCACTTCTTTGAGGATGAGGCATAAATTGTGTTAGAAAATTACCTAGCCAATCTTTATAATCTTTACTAGCTTGATAAGCTATTATTAAAGCATCTCCATTTTTTAAAGCTATAGCAGAAAAACCTTTAGTATTTCCTGTAGTTCTTATTATAGTAAAATCACTTAAAAGATTATATTTTTTTCCAAATACATCTTTTACTGTTTTACCTACTTTCATTTTTTCTATACCTTCATAACTTAACTTACAACTTTCAAGTAACATCTTACCATTTACTTTTACATTTTTACTTCTAAATTCTGGAGTTATAAATTTATCATTTATTTTTGGATTAGTTCTATATTTTAATTCATATTCATTACCTATACCATCATTATCAAAATCTTCATCTTTATCTTCTACGCCATTATTATCGCTATCTTTTTTATTAGGATTAAGATTTAGTTCAATTTCCAGCTTATCATTTAATCCATCTTCATCACTATCTTTTTTATATTTATTACTTCCTATTATTTCTTCAAGTGCATCTGTTATTCCATCATTATCACTATCAGTTTTCCATAAAATATTATCTTCATTTAATAAATTTTCTAGTATTTCTTTATTATTTTTGTTTAGTTTTGGTTGTTCATTACTGTAAACTACAGTGCTAATAATAAAAAATAAAATTAAAATTACACAAAATATTCTTTTTATCATAGTTTATCACCTATTTTTTATATAATATTATTTTGTTAATATTTTATGCTATTTGTAATTTTTTATATAAATATGCTTAGTTTTCACATAATAATCTTTCCCTGCATATAAAAAGTAGTTGAAAAATCAAAAATTCTTCAACTACTTTTTAATCTATAACTTTATAATTTTATTATCACTAATACTTCCACTAACTTCACTTTCATAAGCATATCTAATACCTAGATTTTCAACGAATGATTTTATCCATAATTCTCTAAGATTATATAGATATTTTAAATCTCCTTTACCTAATTCATAATTAGATTTATGAATATCTTTATTTTCTTGGTATTTTATATATTCTTCATTTTTTTCTATTACAGAACTTGCTCTGTCGCAAGGCATACCCGCTAATATATAGTTATTTAAAGAAACATATACATTTTCTGGTGTATCTATTTTATTAAATTCATTTTTTGCACATTCTGTTGCTTGTTGGATATATGCATTTTTTGTAAGCTCTACACTATCCTCTCCATATATCTCTTTATATTTAGTCACTATATATGCAGTTCTACTTTCAACTTCTTTTATTCTTTCTTGTAACCATCCATGGATATTGTCTACATCTATTAGTTCTTCTAATGGTTTATTTACTAAATATTTTCCATATAAAGTAACTGCTTCTTCTTGTATTTTTAAGGCATCTTTTTTATATTTATCTTCATGTAACCTTACAATATGTTCTTCTAAGTCTTGACTTAATTTTACTTTATTAAATAACCAAGTGTGTATTGGTGCTAAAAATCTACTCATATTTTGTCTCCTTTATTAATTAAGATATTGTTATTAAATTTTATTCTATTATTTAAACTTATTTAGTAATCTGTTCATTAATTTTAAAATTAATACTATGAATTTATATATTTATTATATTGCATTATATACCACTCAATCCGTAACATAAGTTACTGTTTTTTCTATTTTTTAGGAGTATCATATTAAATATACTAAATATTAAAAGGAGTAATAAAAATGCAAGATAAAAATAAAACATTAGAAAAACAATTATGCAATTTTACTATCGAGTATACTTCTATTAGATTAAAAGAGCTTATTCAAAAGGCTAAAGAAAATGAAGTGGATTTTAACGACAATCTATTAAAAGATTTAACAGAAATAACATTCTCTTATAATTTTTTCAATGAGGTTGAAGAGCTTGAATTAGATTTTCCCCTTCATAATAAGGTAGAAAATCTTTTAAATGCTCTAAAAACAATAAAGGACTCAAATAACCTTACTGATAAAGAATGTTACTTAGGTCAAATTTATAATACATATTCTAATTATTGTGATAAATGTAATAATGTATATGATTATTTAAAAAGAGATGAACTAAAAAAATATCTATTAACTAATATTTTAAGTTTCAATGATATAGATCCTTCATCTATTGTAAATAGTAAAATTGAGCCAGTAATTGATTTATGGATTTCAACATTAAGCGACTTTAATTGCAAAAATGAAAATGGAGTTTCTTCAAAATTTCAGGAACAATTAAGTAAACTTTAGGTATTGTGTATATTTTTTTATTTATAATTATAGCTTTATTTGTAGGTAATAAAATTTACATAACTAAAAAAGGATTTAAAATTAAATATACTATTATAGATATAGGATATTAAGTTTATTATATACTTATCCTATATCTTTTTTATATAATATAATACAAAATAAAAAGATCCAATAGATTATCTATTGGATCTTTTTATTATTGCTATATATGTATAGTACATTGAATATAAGTTTTTTTAATATTTATCAAATATTTATTCAATAGTTATTGCACCTACAGGGCAATTTTCCATTGCATCATTAGCTGAATCTATTTCATTTTCAGGAATATCAGTTGTTACTGGTACAGATTTTCCTTCATCATCCATACTAAATACATCTGGACATATACCTACACAACCTTCACATCCTATACATGTATCTCTATCTACAAATGCTTTCATTTTACATCTCCTATTATATCTTCTAACTTTTAAAATATTATTGTAACAAGAATTGAACTAAGCTCTCTTGCTATTACATTATGCTCTACCCTTGCATCAAATGGTAAAAAGTCTCCTGGATTTAAAACGAATTTCTCTCCTGTCTTAAATTCAATATCAACACTTCCACTTATAACTTGAACAGTGGCATATCCATTATGAGTATGATTTGGTAAACCTTTGCCTTCCTCAAATTTAAAAAGTATATTTTTAAATTTTTCATTTTGAACTAATATTTCTCTATTTGTTTCTATATTGTTTAAGTTTGTAGCAATTAGTTTCATTTTATATCTCTCCTTTTTATAGGAAACTTTTTATATTAAGTAATCTTAATTATATAAATTACTATTTATATAATTAAGATTACTTTTATATCTTATTTTTCTCCTAAGAACATTTTTAAATCATCTTCAACATTAGTTATTCCACCTATACCAAAGTTTTCAACTAAAACTTTAGCTACATTTGGTGATAAGAATGCTGGTAATGTTGGTCCTAAGTGTATATTTTTAACTCCTAAGTATAATAATGATAATAATACTATTACAGCTTTTTGTTCATACCAAGCTATATTAAATGATATTGGTAAATCATTTATATCTTCTAATTCAAATACTTCTTTAAGCTTTAATGCAATAAGTGCTAATGAGTAAGAATCGTTACATTGTCCTGCATCTAATACTCTTGGTATTCCATTTATATCACCTAATGGTAACTTATTGTATTTATATTTAGCACATCCTGCTGTTAATATAACTGTATCTTGTGGTATAGCTTTTGCAAATTCTGTGTAGTAGTTTCTTGACTTAGCTCTTCCGTCACATCCACCCATTACAAAGAATCTTTTTATAGCTCCAGTTTTTATAGCATCTACTATACTATCTGCAAGTGCAAATACTTGATTGTGAGCAAATCCACCTACTATTTCTCCAGTTTCTATTTCAACTGGTGCTTGACATTTTTTAGCATGTTCTATTATTTGTGAGAAGTCTTTATCATCTTCTGAATTTCCTTTTATATGAGTACATCCAGCAAATCCTGCTGCTCCAGTAGTGTATACTCTATCTTTGTAACTATCCTTTGGAGGAACTATACAGTTAGTAGTCATTAATATTGGACCATTGAAGCTTTCAAATTCTTCTTTTTGCTTCCACCAAGCATTTCCATAGTTACCTACAAAGTGTGAATATTTTTTAAATGCTGGGTAATAATGAGCTGGTAACATTTCTGAGTGAGTATATACGTCTACCCCTGTTCCTTCTGTTTGCTTAAGTAATAATTCTAAGTCTTTTAAATCATGTCCTGATATTAATATACCTGGATTATTTCTAACACCTATATTAACTTTAGTTATTTCTGGATGTCCATAAGTTCCAGTATTTGCACTATCAAGTAAAGCCATTGCATCTACTCCAACCTTACCTGTTTCTAGTGTTAATGCAACTAAATCATCTGCTGTTAAAGTGTTATCTAAAGTTTTAGCTAATGTACTTTGCATAAATGCATTTACTTCTTCACTATCATAACCTAGTGCATTAGCATGTTTCATATATGCAGACATTCCTTTTAATCCATATATTATAAGTTCTCTTAAACTTCTTATATCTTCATTTTCAGTAGCTAATACTCCTACTTTGCTTGATTTTTCATCCATTTCTTCTTTAGTTGATGCATTCCATAAAGCTGCTTCTGATAAGTTTTCTTTATTTTCTAATGTAGCTAATAATTCTTCTTTAGTTGATAAAGTTTTTGCAACTCTTTCATAGAATACTGAATCATCAAAGTTAGCATTAGTTATTGTTGTAAATAAGTTTATAGTTACGAAATTATTAACTTCATCTGCTACTTTTTTTCCTTCATTTCTAAGTCTAGTTGTAACCTCTGATAATCCTTTAGTTACATATATTAATAAATCTTGCATTCTTGCTAGATCTGGTGATTTTCCACATACCCCAAATTTTGTACATCCTGTACATCCTGCTGTTTCTTGACATTGGAAACAGAACATTTTATTTTCCATAATTATTCCTCCATCACTTTTGTGTTTTCTTATCTTTAGGATACTCTTTATTGGTTATTTTTTCTGTAACGTATGTTACATTTTATAAAAATTTATAAGATTTTTTATTAATATAAATCATGATTAGTTATATCTATCACAAAAGTTGTCTTAAAAAATATAATATAGTACAACTAAATTAGGATGTGATAATATTGAGAAATTTAAATTTGTCTAAGGTTAATGTAGTTATAGAACCACCATATACATCTACATCACCTATTAGATTTAGAAGGTATAATATACTTCACCTAGATAATCCAAGAGAAGTTAATTTATCTATTTCACCATACTTTTATAATCTAGATTTATATACTACTAGTACAAACTTAATATATAGTCAATGGTATTTTATATATGGTGATAGGTATCAAATAACTTTTGCAGTATTTGTTGGTGATTATCCTTATGATGTGGCTAAATATCGATATGAAAAGTTTTTAGAGCTTCTTCCTATGTCTATAAGCGCTGTAGCTAATGGAGATAAAAGTCTTCTAGAAGCTAACCCTAGCTTGTATGAAGCTCCTATATATGTTAGATTCATCTCCTCCTACCCTCAATTTAATAAAATAGTTCCTTATAAATTTATTAAAGATTATATTGATGATAAAGTAGATGTGTCTGTTAAATTAAAATAATTTTTTAATTCATTAGTATTTATAAAAAATGATTAATACTTTGTATAATTTATAAAAGAAGGAGGAACAAATCGTTCCTCCTTCCTTTATTTAAATATCTCAATACTTCTATCTAGTATGCCTGTAAAATAAGCTATAACTAAGCCATAGTTAGTTATGGGTATATTTTTTTCTTTACATAGATTTATTTTGTTTATTACACTTTTTCTATTAACCATACAAGCCCCACAATGTATTACGAAATCATAATTTTCTAAATCATTAGTAAAGTCATAGCCTACCTTAAAATTAAAATCTAGCTTACCTCCTGCTATTTTTTCTAGAATTTTAGGTATTTTAACTCTACCAATATCCTCATGACTTATATTATGAGTACAACTTTCACACATTAACACCTTTTGACCTGGTTTTAAGTCTTTAAGTTTTCTAGCTCCATTTATAAAATCTTTAAGCTCTCCTTTTTGTCTAGCAAATAGTATTGAAAAACTTGTAAGTTTTATATCCTTTGGTATCATAGCATCTGCTTCTTTAAATGCTTGCGAATCAGTTATAACTAAATCAATATCTTTTAAATCTTTTATTGCATCAACAAGTTCAGTGTCTCTTACTACATAAGTCTTTATACCATGATCTAGGCAATCTCTTATAACTTGGACTTGTGGAAGTATTATCCTACCTTTAGGAGCTTCTGAATCTATTGGTACTACTAATACAACTTTAGAGCCATAATCTATTAAGTCTCCTACTATTGGCCTATCTTCTTCTTCAGTTTCTAATTTTTTTATAATAGTTTCTTTTAAAGAATCTATATTAGTATTTTCTTTAGCTGATACATATATTGGATTTTTGAATTCTTTATTTATATTATCTATCTCATTATCTTTTAGCTTATCTAATTTATTTACAACTACTATATGAGGTATATTATATTTATTAGCTTCCCTCTTCCAAGTCTTATATGTACTTATATCGGGATTTTTACCATCGACTACATACATAGCAAAGTCTAATCTTTTTAAATAATCATAGCTTTTTTTAATCCTCATTTTGCCTAATTCACTTTTATCTTCAAGACCTGCTGTATCTATTAATAATACTGGACCAAAAGGAATTAACTCCATAGCCTTTTGAACAGGGTCTGTTGTTGTTCCTTCTACATTAGATACTAGTGATATTTCTTGGCCTAATATTTTATTCATTAAAGAGGATTTACCACTATTAGTATTACCATATATCCCAATATGTTTTCTATTTGCATTTGGAGTATTGTTCATAATTACCTCCTAAAGATAGAAATCTCTTTCTCCAGACTTCATTTTTTCTAAACTTTCCTTTGTATAAGATTTAATATCTTCTCTTTCTATACTTTCGACTTCAGTATTTATTATTTCTTGTGCTTTATCATATAGCTCTTTATCTCCATAGTCTAGGGTAAACTCATGAAGAGTCATAAGTGCATTAGGTTCACATACGTATTTTATATTACCAGACTTGGCAAGTTGCATAAATCTATCCCCTGTTCTTCCTTTTCTATAACATGCTGTACAGTAACTTGGTATATATCCATCATTTAATAATTCTTTTAATATTTCTATTGGACTTCTTTCATCATTTGTCTTAAACTGCTTAGTTTCTTTTCCTTCTTCTCTTTCCTTATATCCACCAACACCAGTTGAAGAACCTGCAGATATTTGACTTACTCCATATTTTAATAGCTCTTTTCTCATAGCTGGAGTTTCTCTAGTTGAAAGTATAAGTCCTGTAAATGGTACTGCAATTCTAAGTATTGCTACTATCTTTTTGAACATTTTATCACTAAGTAAATGTGGGTAGTTCTCTAATGTAACTCCCTTAGCTTCTTGAAGTCTTGGTACTGATATAGTATGGAATCCTACACCATATTTTTCTTCTAAGTGAGCATTATGCATCATAAGTCCTAAAACTTCAAATCTAGGGTCTGCTAGTCCAAATAATACTCCAGCTCCTACATCATCTATTCCTGCCTCCATAGCTCTATCAAAAGCTGTTAAATGATAATTGTAATCTCCTTTTATAGATTTTGGATGCATTAAATCATATGTTGGCTTATGATAAGTTTCTTGGAATAATATATACGTTCCTATCCCTTTATCGTGAAGAGCTTTATAATTTTCTACAGTAGTCGCTGCTATATTTACATTAACTCTTCTTATTTCTCCATTTGCATTTTGAGTTTTATATATTGTATCTAAACATTCTAATACATAATCTATAGGTGCATTAACAGGATCCTCTCCAAGTTCTAATGCTAGCCTTTTGTGTCCCATTTGTTCAAGTATTCTTACTTCTTCTGCTACCTCATCCATTGTAAGTCTTCTTCTATTAAACTTATTATCTCTTTGGTAACCACAGTACACACAGTTGTTTACACAGTAATCACTTACATAAAGCGGTGCAAATACTACTATTCTTTTTCCATAGATGTCTTTTTTAATTTGTCCTGCTAATGAATATATCTCTTCTAAATCTTTCTCATCTTCAGCTTGAAGAAGTATTGCTATATCTTTATAAGATAAGCCTTCTCTTTTTTTAGCTTTATTTAATACTTCTTTTATTTCTTCATTTGAAGGATTTTCAGTTTCCTCTAATATTTTGTATATATATTCATGATCTATAAACATTTAAAACATCTCCTTTAGTTAAATTTAAGTAAAGTTTATTAATTTGTGCTTTTAAAACTTATAATATTTTCATATTAGTCTCTAAAATCAGGATTATCTCCTCTAGTTATTTCAACTTCAAATCCAGCTTCTTTTACCTTTTCTTCAGTTAATCTTCTATATTCTGCATCTTCATCTAATATGTATGCTTTATTATTGTATAGAGAATATTTTTTTCTAACACTCATAGGTGATAAGTTTGGCATTATAACATTTCCACCGGCTTTAAGACCAGCATTTCTTCCATTTTTATCAATACTTGATAAAGCAGTTGTTGCAGGAAGTAATACTTTTGGAAGTAATAATCTAACTATAGCTAAACATATTACAGTTTTTTCTAAGCTCCCATGAGGATAGTCCTTAAGTGGGGTATCTTTATGAGGAATAAAAGGTCCTATTCCACACATTGCAGGTTCAAACTCCTTTACAAATCTTAAATCATTGGCTAAATCTTCATTGGTTTGGTTTGGTATTCCTACCATAAATCCTGCTCCTGCTTGATATCCTATTTCCTTTAGATTTTTTAAGCAATTAAATCTGACTTCATATGGTTCTCCTGGATGAATAGATTCATATAGCTCCTTAGATGCACTTTCATGTCTTAATAAATATCTATCCGCACCTGCTTTAAACATTTTTTCATAAGATTCATAACTTCTTTCACCTAAAGATAAAGTTAAAGCATTATTTGGAAATTCATTTTTTATAGCAGTTATAATTTCTACCATAACATCATCAGTATAATATGCATCTTCACCACCCTGAAGTACAAAAGTTTTATATCCCAGCTTATCTCCCTTTCTAACGCATTCTAAAACTTCATCAATATTTAGTCTATATCTCTCGGCACTTTTATTACTCCTTCTAAGCCCACAATACAAGCAATCCTTCTTACAAAAGCTTGTAAGTTCTATAAGCCCTCTTAAATAAACTTTATTTGAATAAGTTCTCATTCTAGTTTCATGTGCTTTTTCTATGAGAAGATTTTTTTCTTCTTCATTTATATTATCAAGTAGATAAAGTAATTCTTCTTTGCTTGCGTCATTTTCACTATATAGTTTATTTATTATATCTATAACATTCATTAATATCACCTCTTTAATTGAGTTAAAATAAAATCTCAATACTACTTAAAATAAGTTTTAAGCACTATTAAAATTTCATTTAATACATTCAAATTAAAATTTTATTATTTTAATTAATTTTCAAAAAATTTTTTAATCAATTTATCAGAGTCTCAAAATGCATAAGTTTTATGAATCAACTATAAAACTCATGTATTTTGAGACATATTTTATTAAATATTCCTTTGTACTAAATTATTCATATAAATAACTTTTTATCCAATGCTTTTTTCTTCACTTTTAGCATTATCAACTTTAACATCTCCACGACCTAACATATAATATTTAGAATCAAATTCTGTATGTAAAAGTTCATGAGATACATGAGATAATGGTTTTTCAAAGAATTCATCATAAGCTTTTATAACTTCTGGGTTTTCATAGCTACATTTTACATTTATATGCGCATCTTTATTATATAATCCTTCTATACGCTTTAATCTTATTTCATTAGTTACTTTCTTTTTAGGCTGTTTAGGTTGTCCAGCTCCACCTATACATCCACCTTTACATGTCATTACTTCTACGAATTGATAATCGACTTCTCCACTCTTTATTTTTTCCATTAAAGCTTCTGCATTATTTGTAGTTTGAACAGCAGCAACTCTTATAACTTTATCATCTATTTGAAGTGTAGCTTCTTTAACTCCTTCAAGACCTCTAACTGGCTTAAAATCTAATAATTCTTTAGTTGGTCTTTCTCCTGTTAATACATGATAAGCTGTTCTTACAGCAGCTTCCATAACTCCACCACTATTACCAAATATAATACCAGCTCCACTACCTTGTCCCATTAGGTCATCAAAGTTAGAACCTTCTAAAGCTTCAAAATCTATTTCTTCTTCTCTTATCCATTTAGCTAATTCTTTAGTTGTTACTATGTAATCATTATCTCTTAATCCTTCTATATTGTTATATTTACTAGAAGAATTCATTTCAGGTCTAACTATTTCGTATTTTTTAGATGTACATGGTGTTATAGTTACGTTTACTATTTTAGCTGGATCTATATTTGCTTCTTTAGCAAAATATGTTTTTATAGCAGCTCCTTGTATACCTATTGGGCTTTTAGTCGTAGATAGATTTGGTATAAACTCTGGGTAGAAAGTTTCTACATACTTAACCCAAGATGGACAACAACTTGTAAATTGAGGTAAGTTCTCGCTTTTATTGATGATTCTATCAACTAACTCATTTGCTTCTTCCATTATTGTCATATCTGCACCAAAAGTTACATCAAATACATACTCTCCACCTAATTTTCTAAGTGCAGCTACCATTTTATCTTCAACATATGAACCTACTTCATATCCAAACTCTTCTCCAAGTGCAACTCTAACTGCTGGAGCTGTATTAAATATTACTATTTTTTCAGGGTCATTTATCGCCTCTTTAACTTTTTGATAGTCTTCTACTTGAGTTATAGCTCCTACTGGACATGCTACTGCACATTGTCCACAGTGTATACATATAGCTACATCACCTGTTTCCTCTAGGTTAAATCTCCCAGCAACAGCTATATCATTATCACAAGTACGTTTACATAATCCGCACTTTATGCACTTATCATAGTCAATTTGTATGGCTGGATTGTCTAATTCTACTGGTACAACTTTTTCTGTAAATAAATGTTTCATGATTTTTCCCCTCTGCTACTTTATTTTATTGTCTAAAAAAATTTAATCATCTTATATGACAACCCTATAATCTTTATAAGGTTGTCATATAGTGCTTTAAACTTTAAACTATGGTTTTTATATATTAGATTTGCCATTTTTCGACATATCTAATATAAATTTATATACCCAATTTTTTTGATTATTATCATACATTTAAAAAGTTTTTTATTTTTTTCTCAAGAAATCCTTTACCATTTAATTACAAATTTGTATATTTTCCATTTTACTTTGACTTATATAGCCATTTTCAATTATAATTTACTAATGAATGGATTTTTTTACATGAGGAGGAAAATATGTCTTTTTTAGAGAAATTTAAGAACAAAAAAGTTATGATTGGGGTAAGTGCAGTAATAATAGTGGCACTTGGAAGCGGTTATTTTATTTACAGGAATAATAAAATAAATAATGAAGTAAATGAGTTAAATACTCAAATAGAAACTTACACTATTGCAGATAGTGAAAAAATATTTATAAATGGGGTTATAGTACCTACTCAAACAAAAGACTTTAATCCTTCTAATGAGGGTGAAATAAGCAAATTAAATGTTACAAATGGTAAGATTGTAAAACAAGGGGATTTATTATTTACAACTAAAAATCAAACTATATTAGATGAGATAGATGGTCTTAAGGCTCAAATTAATGAACTTAAAAAAGCAAATACAGAAAATGACCCTACCATAAAAACAGAAATAAACAAAATAAATGCACAAATATCAGCACTAAATAAAAAGGCCTATGTAAATACTTATGCACCTTTTGCTGGTAAAGTTTATCTAAATAACAATGAATCTGAAAATAATAATATGCAGGGTCAAAATTCATCATTTATGACACTTATAAGTTCAACATTTTATATGCAAGGTCAAGTTAGTGAACAAGACTTAGTTAAGCTTCAAATGGATGATCCTGTAGATGTATTAGTATTTTCAAATAACAAAAATTTAAGTGGTAGAATTAGCTTTATATCAGATAGACCAACTACTAATACTAATGAAATGAATATGGGCAATCAAGGAAATATGTCTTACTATGATGTTAATGTATCTTTTGAAAATCAAGAAGGTTTAGTTAATGGATTCCATGTTCAAGGTTCTATAAAAGTTAATAATTCATTAGTTAAAGTGCCAACAACTGCAATATTAGAAAATAAAGAAGACGGTACAGCTTATGTGTTTAAAGATTTAGATGGAATACTTAAAAAACAAGTAGTAGAAATACATGATAAAAATGAAGAATTTAGTGTAATCAGTTCTGGTCTTGAACCAAACGATATAGTTATTAGATATATATCGCCTGAAATGCAAGAAGGCGATCCAGTAAACCCAGGTAATGCAGGCGCTACTAATACTGAAACACCTTCAAATATAGATGCTTCTGTTGAGACTACTACTGAAGGAGCTGAGAATTAATTTGAGTAATGTAATTAGACTAGAAAATATAGAAAAATATTATAAGGTTGGAAAAGATAAACTTCATGTTCTAAAATCTCTAAATCTTGAAATAGAAGAAGGAGAATTTGTAATGATAATGGGTAAGTCAGGTAGTGGTAAAACTACCTTACTTAATTCCTTAGGTCTTTTAGATAAATTTGATGAAGGTAAGTATTTCTTCTTTGATAAAGATGTTACTAATCTTAGTGAAAATCAAAAATCTGACTTTAGAAATAAAAATATTGGATTTATATTCCAACAGTTTAATCTAATAGAAAGTTTAGATATTTATCAAAATGTAGAACTTCCACTACTTTATAGCAATCATTTAAATAAGGCTCAAAGACAAGAGATAATACTAGAAAAATTAGAGTCAGTCGGTCTTGGTGATAAATCAAAATCTAGGCCTCTTCAATTATCTGGTGGTCAACAACAAAGAGTAGCTATTGCTCGTGCACTTGTTAACAACCCATCATTAATATTTGCAGATGAACCAACAGGAGCACTTGATAGTGAAACTAGTAATGATATAATGAATGTTTTAAAAAAACTAAATGAAGAAGGTAAAACTATAATAATGGTTACTCATGATAGTGATTTAATAAAATATGCCACTAAAGTCATAAGACTTAAAGATGGTGTATTATCATCGGAGGTATAACCTATGAATATGATGAAAAATGCATTAACTAATTTAAAAGGACATAAACTTAGAGTCTTTATAACTCTAGTTTGGATAATAATAGGTATTACATCTGTAATACTTGTAAGTTCTATTGGTAATGGTGTTAAAAAAGAAGTTCTAAAATCAGTTAGCAAAGTTAATCCTAACAAAACTCAAATATACTTTGAACCTACTAACTCTAATATGGCTGGTATGACAAGCTTTTTATCTCCATTTAAACTTAAAGATTTAGAAGAGTTATCATTTTTAGAAGGTGTTGAAAGAATTGGACCTGCTAAAGATGATTTTGCTATGAATTCTATGTTTTATTCAGAAGCTTACTTTGATAAAAAAGTTACATATGTTGATATTTCACCATTAAAAGACGATACGACTTTAAACCCTCTATATGGAAGAAGTTTTTCTTATGAAGACGAAAATAGAAAAGTTATTATAATAACTCTACAAAATGCAACTGATCTATTTGGAACTCCACAAGATGCCTTAGGTAAAGGTATAAGTATAAATGGAACTATATATGAAGTAATAGGGGTTATAGACGAAAGTTCAGTTGTAAAAAAAGAAAAGGAAGAATCTAATTCTTTTGAATCTATGTATTATGGAGATATGGATTATCTAACTTCATATATGCCAAAAAAAGCTTTAGATGCACTAATTAATCAAAATATGTATCCGACTGATATATACCAATTAGATTTAATTGTATCTAATGGATATGATTTATTTGAAACAGCTTCTAGAGTAACACAAAAACTTCAGGAACTTCATCCTGATATAGAGGGAACTTATCAAGTTCATGATCCTAGTGAACAAACTAAAGCACTTGAATCTATGGTAAATAATATAAATATGTTTATAACTGTAATAACTGCTATTTCTATGTTTGTTGGTGGTGTTGGAGTTATGAATATTATGTATATATCAGTAATGGAACGTCAAAGAGAAATAGGTATAAGACGTGCTATAGGGGCGAAACCTCGTGATATAATGTTACAGTTTTTAACAGAATCTGTATTTATAACAGTATTAGGTGGTATCCTTGGTATAATAATAGGATTTATAGTTGTAAACTATGCATCTAATTATCTACCATTTAAAGCTATAGTTAATATAAATAGCTTATTCTATGCCTTTATTGCTACTATTGTAACAGGAGTTATTTTTGGTATAGTACCAGCTTTTAAAGCATCTAGATTAGATCCTATTAAAGCTATATATAAATAAAATTTATTTTTATAAGTTAATAAATAAAAAATGGAGAGTCTTAAATAAGACCTCCTTTTTTATTTAATCAAAATTAAGTTCTACACTTCCCGTTGTACAATTTATATCTATATTATTCTTGGTATTATTATTAACCTTTAAATCTTTTTCATAAGCCTTACCATCTACTTCTATATCTCCAACATTACAATCTAAATTATAGTTGTAAATCTCTTCTTTATCATTTATTGATACTTCTATATCAGAAGTTCCTCCTTTTATATCTATATCACCAAAAGCTTTAGTATTTATATTTATATCTCCTACACCACTTTTTATATCTAATTTATTAGCTATATTAGATTTACTTAAATCAACATCTCCAACTTTACTATGTGCCTTAAAAGTTTTACTATTTATATTATTTAAATATGCTTCTCCTATATTTAAATAAACTTCACCTTTACCTATACTAGCATTGCTTATATTAACACTTCCTACATCACTTTCTAAATAAAAATTATCAATATTTAAATCGTTGATATCTATATCTCCAACCTTATTGTAAAGTCTAAAATCCTTTATTTCAAAAGACTTTAAATTAATATCTGAAACCATCGAATTTATGATTATATTATCCATATTAGCATTTTTAGGTATATATATTTTTATTTCATTTATACTATCTTCATTTTTATTTTTATCTAATTTATACTCATAGTCTTGTTTTACAAATAAAGTACTATCTTTAAGTTCATATTCTAGTACTTCATCTTCTTTATATTTTAGTTCAATCTTATATTTATCTGATGGTATTATCTTTATATCACTTACATTTGTGTCTATATCAATATTTTTAAACGCTTCTAATTCTTTAGCTTTTGTTATCAAATTTATATGTTTATTATTGTTTTGATTTTTATTACTAGGTGCTGAAATATTAATATTGAATCCTCTAACATTAAATTCTCTATTTATAGCATATCCTATCCCTGTAAGTATAAACCCTATTACTATAAAAACTATTGATACTTTAGCTAAAGTTTTTAATTTCATATAAACTCTCCTTCTATCTATTTTTTATTTTATCTAATAACAAACTACACCCACTAACTATAAGCTTAGATATTTTGATAAATAAAGATATTGAAACTATAATACCTAAAATACTAATCCCTATTAATAAACTTCCAGTTCCTATAGAAATTAAGCTAGTAGCAATATCTACAAACAAATACTTAAATCCACTTAAAAGTACTACTACACCTGAAAATACCAAAGAACCTGTAACTATAAAGAAAACAAATCCTAATACTAGACTTACAAATATACCAACTACAATTGTTATAAGTATTGGAAAAGCTATTGGAAAAGCTATTGGTGATACTATTATTGCAAGTAATATAAACCAAAGAGATGATATACCTGTTTTTATAGATTTAGTTTTTGAATTTATCTCCTTAACTGCATATTCTGATAATATTTGTGATGCAATATCTGATGGATGTGACAATTCACAAAGTACATCATGATCACTATCTATGCCCGCTTCGTCAAAGTATTCTTCATAATACATTAAAGCATCATCTATCTCTTTTTGAGGTAGGCTTTTAAGCTTTTTTCTAAGTATTTTCAAAAACTCATCTTTATTCACTTTTATTTCCTCCTAATAAAATTTTATCTACATTTTCTTTATATTCATTCCATTCTACTAAGTATTCTTTATACTTTTTTATTCCTAATTCGGTTATTTTATAATATCGTCTATTTCTACCTTGATATGCTTTATCATAAGTTTCTAAGTACTCATTTTTCTGTAGCCTTCTTAATACTGGGTATAAGGTTGATTCTGAAATGTCTACAATTTCTCTGACTTGTTGTGTTAGTACATATCCATAAGTATCTTCTCTACTTAATAGACCCAAAACACATGCGTCTAGTATAGCAGAACCTAATTGAAAAGACATGATTTTCCTCCAAATGTATTATATGTTTTTATATATTATATGCCATATAGTATATATTGATACTAATATTATACGATATATAATATTAAATTCCTTTTAGTATTAGAATAAAACTAAAAAAGAGCTTTAATTTTGAATTTGATGTGTTTACATTTTTATCTATATACCAATATGCTTTATAATTTAAATAATAACTTAATATAAAAAGGCTCACTTATATTTACATATAAATGAGCCCTATTTGTATATTATTTACTGATTACATACTTATCATCTTTGCTAGTGATACTATTACTATCAAATGAATCGGATAGAACCAATAAAACATCCACTTTATAAACTTATTAGATATTCCTAATTTTCCATTGTACATAAGTATTGGAATTATTGCAAATACCATCATCCATTGGTAATCCCATAAAAATATTGCTTCCTTAAAATCAGGTCCAATCATAGTTACTAATCCAAGTAAACTAAACACAATGTAAGCTAAGGCCATATAAACCTTTTTTTCTCTTAAGAAGTAAAATATTAATACCATACCCACTCCATATAAAGATGCTTCTGTAAAAAATCCTGCTATTCCAAATAAAATAGCTAATAAAATTTTCCAATTTAGAATACTAAATTTATCTGTACTTGATTTTGCATATTCTATCATACTTAACATACAAACTGCAAATCCTAATGATAAGAATATATTGTTGTGTATCTTAAATACTACATCTACACCTATCATTAATAATGCCATTGAGAAAAGCCTTTGTATATATTTACTTTTACTTCTTGTATGATAAAGTCCTTCAACTATTAAATAGAAAAATATAGGTGCTGCTAACTTTCCTAAATATCCAAACCATATAGGCACTTGATTATTTAATGGTCCATTCATATAAGTATAAATATGATCCATTGCCATAAATATAATAGCCATGATTTTTAATGTAAAATTACTAAATAATTTCATTTATGTCCTCCTGTATTGATTTCTGATAATATCTTATTATTTTTTACTAATATGTACCATCGATTTAGATTACATTAAGCTTACAAAATTGTAATATGATAATGTTTTTAAATAAAAAAATAACATAGGTCTAATATTAGACCTATGTTATTTTTTATTATATACACTCTTTATCAGATAAACTTAGATTCCCATCTACTATAGATATTATTCTATCTGCTTTTTTAGCTATATTTTCATTATGAGTTATCATTATAAGAGTTTGATTATATTTTTTTATAGATGTCTTAAGAAGTTCCATAACCTCCTCAGTAGTTTTAGTATCTAAGTTTCCTGTTGGTTCATCTGCAAGTATTATACTAGGTTTTGATGATAGTGCACGAGCTATTGCTACTCTCTGTTGTTGTCCACCTGATAACTGATTAGGAAGATGTGTTTTTCTATCACTAATTCCTAGTAAATCCATTAAGTCATTTATATATTTCTTATCAACTTTTCTATTATCTAATTTTACTGGCAATTCTATATTTTCAGCTACGTTAAGTACAGGTATTAAATTGTATTGTTGAAATACAAATCCAACTTTTTGTCTTCTATATTTTGCTAGTTCCTTATCACTTAAGCAACATATATCTTTCCCATCTACTTTTATAGTTCCACTACTTGGTCTTTCCAATCCTCCTACTAAATGTAGGAATGTACTTTTTCCGCTTCCACTAGGTCCTACTATTGCAACAAATTCCCCTTTGTTTATCTTTAAATTAGCATCATTTAATGCATGTACAGTTGTTTCTTTTTTTCCATATATTTTACCTAAATTAATAGTTTCAAGTATAACCATAATAAATCCCTCTATTCTATAATATTTATAGCATCTACTATATTAGTTTCTTTTATTTTTCTTGCTGGTAAATATGTAGCAAGTAATCCTATTACTATATTAACTGCTATTATAAGTAGATAAAGTTTATAGTCAATAGCAAACTCTATGCCTATAATTTCAAATCCAAGTCTTTTATACATTCTGATTTGAAGTAGTATACCTAACACTATTACTATAGCACTTGAGAATAAACCATAAAGTAGTCCTTCGTATACTATCATGTTTTTAAAGTCTTTATCACTTATTCCAACTGCTCTTAACATTCCAAATTCGCTAGTTCTTGATGTTAGGTTATAACTTACGTTGTTTATTATATTAAACATACTTATTACAAATATAACAGCTACTATACCATAGTTATATATTAAGAATTTTTCATTCATCTTAGCATTATCTTCTTTATCTTTAATCATATCTATAGTAGTAGTTCCTGGCACTTTACTACCTATTTTACCTAATTGTTTATTTATAGATTCATGGTCTGCTCCATCTTTTATTGTTGCATATACTAAATCATAATTATCTAAATTAGTTATATTTTTAAATTGATTATCACTAATTATAACGTCTACTCCATTTTCTGAACTATACATACTATCATCTGCATAAGGATAATCAACTATTGCTCCTACTTTAAATTCATATTCATCATAATCATAGTTGTCTTTACCTTGCCAATATTTTTGTGTATCTATTTTACCTTTTGGATATTTTACTTTTACAGTATCTCCTACTTTTATATCAACTATTGGTTTTCCATAAGTACTATCTCCTACATCATAATAATCCTTGTAATCTTTATAAGGTTCATAAGCATGTGGAATATATACTACTGCTAAATTTTCTTTTTTCATTTTTTCTTTATTTATCTCACCACTTACTATGTGATTATTTAATTCATCTAGCATTTCATCATTATAGCCTTTTAATTTTTGTTTTAATAGATATCCATTATTTTCTTTATCTTCTATTAAAAGTCCATCTAATACCTTTCCTACATATCCTCCCTTAGCTTGACTTTCATAAAATTTCATATTTAAAATATCATCTTTTTTAACTGGCATTCTACTATTTAATATTTTAGCGGTTTGAACTTTATCAATACCATTTATATTTTTTATGTCTTTTATATCTTCATCTTTTAAACCATTTTCTTCATCAATACTTCCATTGACACTTAGCATAAAATCTCCTTGCCAATATAATTTTTTGTAATTATTTTCATTTCTTTCCTTGCTTCCCGTTAAGCTATAATCAGTTTTTATAATCATTATCCCACCTATACTCATAGAAAACATAATCATTATAAATGCTTTTTTATTTCTAAATATATTTTTTAAAGATATATTTTTAGTAGGTGATATATTCTTGCTTAACCTTGATATTATAAAATTACTTCTCTTTATTTTATCTTTATTAAAGTTTCTTCTTATAGCTTCAATTGGTGATATTTTTCTTATCTTTATATAAGTTAATATACTTATAACAAACATTACTAAAATTATACATATTATAGATAGTAAAATAACTTGCGTAGGTATAACAAATGGAGTTTCTTTTACTGGTCCTTCAAACTCTATATTCCCTGCAAACTTATTAAATAACTGTGCTCCACCCATTCCAAGTATTATGCCTATAGGAATTGATACTATGCTTAATGTTAAAAGTTCATATAGCATAAGTAAAAATACTTTTAAATTAGTAGCTCCTATTGCTCTTAATACTCCATACTCTCTTATTCTTTGATATATTGATGTAGTATATATACTGTATATTACAAGTCCTGCAAATAAGCTAAGCACTATTGATGTATTTTTGCTTTCTGAATCTAGTCTTCCATTATTTCTTGCAGAATCTACAAGCATAGAGTTTATCCCAGCTTGTTTTTCTTTATCTATTTTAGCTTCTTTTATTATATTTGATATGTTTTTACTTATATCACTATTTTCATTAAATTCTACATGAGCTGTAAAGTTATTAAGTTTATTTTCATCTAAACCTAAAAACATTTCACACCTTCCAACACTTTTATCTTTATATCTATCTTTAAGTATTCCAACTACCTTAAATGTTTCAGGCTTTTCTTTTTTATATAATTTAAAAGTTATTTCTTGATTTAGTTTAGCCTCAAGGCCCATACTATTTAAAATCCACTCTTCTACTACTACTTCATTATTCCCCTTTGGAAATCTTCCTTTTAAAAGTTCAGTATCGCTATTTAAATAATTTTTATCTGAATAAAGTATATTTATAGGTAGTTTTTCACCAACATCACTTGATGCATAATAAGATGTTATTCCTATATCTTTTATGTCTTTTCCATTTTTAACAGTTTTAAGCTGTTCTTTATTTATATCTTTAAAATATACATGATACTTTCCACTTTCTCTTTTTAATCTATCCAAGTCTGCTTGTTGTGCACTTCTTGATAATGTTCCAACTCCTACTATTAATGCACTAGCAAGTACTACACTAAGTACTATAGCCAATGACCTTGATTTGTAGCTTTTTATATATTTAAAAACCATCTCCAAATCATTCCTCACACTTACCACTTCCTTCCTTTTAATTAATTTGATTATAGCTTCTTTAAAAAAATGTAGCAAACTGCACTTTTTCAAGTTTTTAATGGTTTTGTGTACAAATTTATGTATCTATATTCAAGTTTAAAGCCTTTATTTGTAGATTTCCACTTTTTACATATTTTTTTATAAATGTTATAATTTAATTAAAGAATATAAAATTTAGGGGGAATTATGAATAGTATTTATATCTTACCTGTATATATACTTCTTTTGTTTATAGGTACTAGCCTTTTATTTAATAGATATGAATTTTATAGAAAACTTTCTTTAACTAAAAAGTCTTTTCTGTCATTTTTTATATCATTTATAACCTTTTTATTATTTAATAGATTATACAAATATATCTTATTTGAGATTATAAATGATTATTTTTTAAGGGGTATTTTTAAAATTTCATTATCTTTAGTTTTAATAATTATTTGTATATATATAGGAAATAAGTTTATCAAGTTAATAGACGATAATATTATTAAAGAAAAAAATCTAAATACTTCAAATAATAAAATAGAGCATAACGATAACATTATTGCTAAACTTAGAAGTCAAAAACATGATTATCTAAAACATCTTCAAGTAGTATACTCTTTATTAAATACTGGGCTTACTAATGATGCTAAAGAATATATAACAAATATATCTAATAGTTTTAGAAGTAAAAATTCAAGATATGGCAAAGTATCTTACCTTGATGCTATAGCATCATTAAAATACGAAGAATGCCTTATGAAAAATATAACTTTTGATGTTT
Organism: Romboutsia sp. 1001713B170131_170501_G6; assembly: GCF_015668195.1. Lineage (NCBI taxonomy): Bacteria > Bacillati > Bacillota > Clostridia > Peptostreptococcales > Peptostreptococcaceae > Romboutsia > Romboutsia sp. 1001713B170131_170501_G6. The sequence goes on along the minus strand of NZ_JADPFC010000001.1, from coordinate 685,640 downwards.
ATATACAAGATTTTATAGACAATCTGATTATAGAACCTAATGAAATGAGCTCTGTACTTCTTAATATAATAGATAATGCAATTGATTCATTATCTACAATATCTAAAGATAATAAATACATCAAGCTATTTGTCTATGAAGATGAATTTCAATATGTTATATCTATAAAAAATAACGGTCCTAAAATATATAATACTGATGCAATATTTTTAGAAGGCTTTTCTACTAAAAATGGACAAGATAGGGGATATGGTCTTTATTTAGTCAAAAATATACTAGATAAATATGGATATTATATATTTGCAAATAGTGATGATTTCTTAACAGAATTTACTATATTAATACCTAAATATAATTAAATAGGAGATTTTTATGATAAAAGTTTTAATATGTGATGATGATAAAGCCATAAGAGATGATATAGAAAAAATTTTAAAAGAATCTGGATATGTTGATTATATAAAAAAAGTTAAAAATGGAGTCGAAGCTATAGAATTTGTTAAATCCGAAAAAATAGATTTGCTTATAATTGATATCGATATGCCTTATAAAAATGGAATTGATACTGCTAAAGAAATAACTTCTGTCGACAAAGATATTCATATAATATTTGTTACTGGTTTTTCAGATTATAGCTTAGAAAGTTTTAAGGTTCATCCTGTTGATTTTATAGTCAAACCATTTACCAGTGATAAAATAATCGATTCTGTAAATATAGCTATTGATCATATAAATTCTCATAAGTTAGCTAAAACAAATTTTATAGATGATACCTTATTTGTTTATAAAATAAGAAAGCAAATACATATGCTAAATTTCGATGATATAGTTATGTTTGAAAAGAACTCTAGAGCTATAAACTTATATACTAAAGACCATGATATTATAAAATTTTACGAAAACTTTGATGATTTAGAAAAAAGAATACCTCCGAATTTTTTCAAATCACATAAAAGTTACATAGTTAATCTAAAATTAATACATAAAGTTATTCCTACTAGTAAGTCTTCTTTAGAAATAAGGTTTATTAATTTTCAAGAGAGTGCAACTTTAAGTAAATCCTTAGAAAAAGACTTTTTATACAGATTTTATAGAACTAAAAGATTTTAAATACAAAAGAAGGTATAAAAATTATTTTATACCTTCTTTTTATTTAAACACATTTTTTACTCAAATCTTTCATAAAATATAAAATTTATAATTTAATTCCAATTAAAATCCTATATTTAGATTAAACTTTTCTATCTATAGTATTGATTTTTAATTTAATTATATTATTCAAATATAGCTGATTGCTCTTTCTCTTTTATTTTAGATATAACTTCTTCACCTTTACTTATAATATATACAACACATATTCCTATAGCTAAAAATCCAATTCTTAGTACTATAGATGTTGGTGTATTAAATATAAACATAGATGCTACTAAAGCATTTATAGCTACGAAAAACATTTTTATTTTATATTCGTATATGAATGTATATATATACCCTAAGCTAAGTGTTACGAAAGTAAAGTATTTTTGAGGCACTAACACTTTAAATAATATAACAAAGGCTATAGCTCCTAATATTGTACTTATAAGTCTTTCTTTCATACGTTGTTTTGAATCTTCATGTTGTGGCTGAGTTAATGACATTACTGCTATAGTAATCCACATAGCCTTTTGAGTATTTAAAACGCTTCCTATAAATATTGCTATACTTATACCTATTGCCATTTTTACTGAAAATCTAAATCTTTCACTAGAAAAATCTATATTTTCTTTACATAAATCTTCCTTTATAGATTTTTTTGATATTTGTTTTTTATTATGGCTTATATAAAGTGTTAAAGCCATTATAATTCCACCTATAAAAGATGATATTACCCTCATAATAGCTTGTGTTTCATCAATAGGCGTTCCATCTAAGAATACATAAAGTAAAATAAATGGTAAAAATACTTTTGTTTGTAAATTTTCTGATGTTATATAGATTACTATAAATACTGATATAAGGTTTATTAATATAGCAAGTAATATTCCAACTTGACTAGTTAAATATGTAACTATTCCTATAAAAGTAAATAATCCTATAGTTATAAATACAGATTGTTTAACATTGTACCCTAAATCTATATCTTTAAACATTAATGCACCTGTTATTACTGTTACCCCTGTTAGGGTGTTTTCCGTTCCAAATAAGAAAGAGAACATATTTACAAATGCTATTATGATAATAAGTAAAATTAACTTATTAATCATTAATCTTTTAGTGATATTTGTTTCCAAATTCATCCCCCATTTCATATTTTTTAAGGTTATTGTACCGATATAAACATTTAATCAGTAATTATTTTTTAAATTAAAATTATAATTGCTTTTCTTATAATCAAGGAGTAATTATACTACTATAAAACTTTAATTTCAAGTACGTAAATTTTTATAAAATTTTTAATAACCAATACTTATGTTATATGCACTTATATTATGAAATGTTAAAATACTTGTATAATAAACTAAAGGCACATAAATGTGCCTTTAGTAAAATTTTATATCAACTATTTTCCCCAAAGCTATTAGCTCTTTTTTAAGTGCATTCATAAGATATAGCTTTATACTTAATTCATTTGGAAAGTCAGGATTTTGGTGAGCTGGATTTATTGCCCTTCCAACTATTAAAGTTATATGTGTGCAATCTTCATAAAGCATTCTAGCCAATTTTGATGCACCATCTTCCTTATATAAAAAATTTAAATTAGTTTCATATTTTATTCTTTTAAGATTTTTTAGTGTTTCCTTAATAGTTAATACACCTTCTGTTACCAAATCAATCCCCTTTATATAACCTATAGGTGGTATATTTTTATCAAAAATATCAAAACTAGTTTTAAGTTCTACACCTAGTTCTCTTGCTACTATATTTGCCGTAGTACCACCACATACTATCTTTTTGCCATGAGTCTTCATTATAGTATCTACTATTTTACTATCTATAGCACTATCTATTGGAGGACCTGAAAATAATACTGCATTTTTACGCCTTATAGCCTTTATAGTGGCTACGGTTGTGTCATCTCCTGGCTTTTGCATATATAGTTGATCGCAAGCCCCTAATAATAAATCCGTTACTTGTTTAGCCGACATAGATTTGTTTATATTTTTCTTTAAGTATTCATCTACATTTTCCCACTGCCACCCTAAATTTAGGATAGTTCCAACTCCAGCATGTATGACTCCATCACTAACAAATACTAAAGTATCTTTTTCATGAACTTTAAACTGGCTTTCTTTTACCTTGCGTCCATCTATATCAATAGTACTCCATTCTATTTTTTTTATTTCTCTATCACTTAGAAAAAATATACTTGGATTGTCAAATTCTGCAATATAAGCAATATTATCTTTTGCTATTTTTACTATTGTAAAAGTTGAATATGCCAAATTCCGCTCTGAACATACTGGTAAGGTTTTTACTATTGTATCTACTACTTCTTCTATTTTAACTCCTTCTTTTAACATAGTTATAGCTATCTTAGAGGTTAAAGTTGCTAGTATATTTGCTTTTACTCCACTTCCAAGCCCATCTGATAGTACTGCTATAAACATCTCTTCATCATTATAAAACTCAACTTTATCGCCACATAGTTCTTCACCATGTTTGTTTAAGCTACTACTAGCGAAATCTATAAAAAAATCCATTATAAATTCTCCTCTTCTTTTATAAGTTGTTTAAGATTTGTTAGTGTAACCTTAGTTTGGGCTGTCGTTTCTCCAAGAAGGCTTGCTATTTCTTGTGCTACTATCATTTGTTTGTCTATAACATCTTGAGCCATATTAACAGCATCTATTTTCATACTTTTTATTTTATTTTTAAGTTTTTCATCTTCTGTTATATCATCTCCTATCCAAAGTAGTACTTGATTTTTATCTAACCATATTATACTTTGAATTATAGTTGAGTTACTTTCTTTTAGTATTATCCTTTCTTTATATATATTTTTCTTACTTGTTTTTACATTTTTAAATTTTTCTTCTTCTAAAAACATTCCTATAGGAATATTCTTAGCTTTATTGCTAGACATATTAAAAAAATGTTCTGCTGCTGGATTTAATCTAGTTATTTCTAACTCTTTATTTACTATAGCTATCATATTTGGTGTTATCTCAAATATAGTACTAGTTAAATTTTCTGCTTTTTCCCTCATAAATGGTAAACACATATTTATTTCAGCCATATTATTATATACTGCTATTGCTTTTTCTTTACAAGAATGATACCCACATCCACCGCAGTTTAGTTCATCACTTTTATCGTATTTTCCCATGTCTTTTAGTATTTCTTTAAGTTCATTTTCACTTGGTTGTTTTAATTTATAATCTTTTGATGGAAATTCTTTATAAAGCGATATATTTATATTTTTATTTTGTAATGTATCACTTTCAATTGTTAAGCTCTTATTTTCATCTAAGTATTTTGAAAACTCTTTTATATTTTCTTTTCTTTCATAAACACTATTATTATCCTCAGGCATACCAGATCCACCAATACAGCCATGTCTACAAGCAGTCATTTCAAATAAAGTATTTTTAAATTTTCCTTTTTTTATTTCATCTAAAACATCTATACACTCTCTAACCCCATCCACTTGTATAATAGTTCTTCTTGGCTTTTGACTTTTTATTTTATCTGTTATACTTCCTATTATAGGTAACATCCTTTTTTCTTTTTCTATATACTTAAATTCTCCATCCTCTAGACTTTCTAAATCTATATTTTCCTCTTTAAACCACCTATCTAATTCTTCAAAAGTTATAACAGAGTTTATAGATTTTTCATCGTGTGCATCAGTTTTTTTAGATAAGCATGGGCCTATAAAAACCACTTTAGAATCTGGATATTTTTCTTTTAGTATTCTTCCATGTAGTATTGATGGTGATGTTACAGGTATTATATTTTTAGTTAATTCAGGATAGTGTTTTTGGATTAGATTATTTATAGATGGGCAAAAGCTTGTTATATACACATCATCATTTTCTTTATTTGCATATTTTATGTATTCATCTAATACTAGATCAGTAACCTCTACAGCTTCTTTTACATAATTAAATCCTAACTTTTTAAGTGCTGTTGGAATTTTTAAGCTATTTTTACCATATATTGCACTAAAGCTTGGTGCAAGTGATGCAACTACAGTTTTCCCCATTTTATTGTAGTGTTTTATCATAGATACTTCTGATTTTATAAGCTTGGCATTTTGTGGACAAGCCTTAAAACATTTACCACATATTATACATCTTTCCTTTATAATATGTGCTTGTTCTTCTTTTACTTTTATAGCATGTACAAAGCAAGTTCTTATACATGCATAGCAATTTTTACAATTTGCTTTAGAAAAGCTCATAAACCACATAGTATATTCCCCCTGATAGTTAATTTTATATCTTAAACTCACGCTCAAATATATATTTTGCATTTTCTTTATCAACAGAAAATACTACTCCGTCCCATCTCATAACTGATACTGCTTCTTTACAATTTCCTAAACAAAAAGATGCACATAATTCTATCTCTTGTTCTAAATTTTTTTCCTTTATTAGTTTTTTAAATATCTCTATAACTTCATATGATCCTTTTAAGTGACAAGCACTTCCTATACATATTTTTATAGATTTCATATTATCTTCCCCTTAAGCTTTCTTTATAATATAATTTTAGTTAACTATGTAGCTTATTTCTATAAAATTTATTAATTTTTATTAAATTTATTTTTAGTTTTATTTATATATCATAAATATATAATCTTAAATTTTGTAGTTTATCTCTAACTAAATAAGCAAGTTGATTTTCATTATTTATACTTATAGAACCTATCCTCGTTAACCCACTTATCTTTCCTACCTTACTTAATTTAGTATTTTCACTTCTATTTTTAACATCATATATTCCTATTTCCACCTCATAGTTGTTATTTGTAGTTATTATTACAAGTTTATTTCTATTCTTATTTAAGTAAACTGATTCTACATTTTTTATATCTAGTTCTTCAGATTTATCTTTAGAATTTATGTATATTCTATTTATTCCATCTCTATGTTCTAAAGTTAATATACTTCCATTATTGAATACTTCCATATCTATAATATTATTACGATTTATTTTAATAGTTGATTTATTCATTTTAAAATCATATTCTAGCAAAATACTTTTTGTATGATTATCTTTCAATAGCTTTTCCATAAACATATATAACTTTGTTCCATCACTAGAAAATTCTGCTTTATGTATAAACTCGTCATCTTTAAATTTATATATTTCCCTTTTAGTTCCATTTATTATATCATAATAAATTAAACTATTATCTATAGTATATATAAATCCACTACTATCTAAAACCCAGCTTAATATTGTAATAGGCCTACTTTCTAGTATCTCAGAACTATTTTCTTTTAAGTTTAATATACTGGTTACTGGCTTATTTTTATAATCTTGTATGCATAAAACTACTTCTCCATTTGGAGATATACTTCTATAACCATAGTACATAACTTTTCCAGTACTACTGCTATTTATTAATTTTTTCTCCTTACTTTTAATATCTATAGATACTATATCAGTTTTGCCTTTTTCTGATTCAAATAGTAATATATTATTATCTAAAATTTTCATGGATAATACATTTTTACTTAAAGATATTACTGAATTAAGCTTTATAGGTTCATCTTTTTTTTTTAATTTATTCTCATTATATATATATTCACTAGAACTTAAATTTACATTTTTAGTATATTCCTTATCTTTATTTATACCATAGTATATTATCATAGAAAGTATACCTACAATACAAAACAAAACTATTAAATTACTTTTCTCTTTTTTAAAGATATCAAATTTTTTCATGTCTCCTCCTTAACTTATTGTAGGCAATTTAACTAAAACCGTAGTTCCTTTGTTTACTTCGCTTTGTATTTCAATAGTACCGTTATAGCTTTCAACTATAGATTTTACAATAGCAAGACCTAGACCTGTACTCCCAATTTCTCTAGTATCACTTTTAGATACTCGATAAAATGGCGATAATATATTTTCTAATTCACTCTCACAAATTCCTTCACCACTATCGGCTACTTTTATGTTTATGTATCCATCATAAACCTCTGCTTTTACATATATTGTCGTATTTATTTTTCCATATTTAATAGCATTATCTAATAAATTTATTAATATTTCTTTTATCTTATCTTCATTTCCAATTATATTTAAATTTTCCTTAACATCTACATCTATTTTCATATGGTATTTTTGAGATTTGTGTATCATGTCCTCGCAAATACTTATTATTATTTTTGATACATTTATTTTTTTAAGTTCATAGTCAAAATCTTTTTTAGAATTTCTAGATATTTCTATCAATTGAACTATCATCCTATTTAATCTGTTAGCCTCTGATATAATTCTATCTATACCTTTGTTGAAAAATTTTTCATCCGTAAACTGATTATCCTTTAATACTTCACTATATCCTATTATAGTAGTCATTGGTGTTTTAAGTTCATGGGTTACATTGTCAAAAAATCTTTTTTGTTTTTTTGATAACTCAATTAAATCATCTCTATCTTTTTCTATTATCTTGATTTGATGTTTTATTTTTTTTGCCATTGTTTCAAAATCTAAGCTTAAACGACCTAATTCATCATCTGAATTAATATCTATATCTATATCAAAATTACCACTTGCTATCTCTTTAGTTTTATTGGCTAAAGTTATTATAGGTTTTGTTATCTTTTTAGATATAATATGAGCTATTAATATACTTATAAAAAATACGCCTATAGAAAAATATGCTATCTTTTCTATAAAAGATTTACTTTGATCATATAAGTATGTGTAATCACTTTTATACCTTATAATTCCTATTAACTTATCATCATGTAATATGGGATATGATGAATACACATTAGTTTTAGAATTACTATGCTTTATAGTATAAGATACTTTTTGATCTATAGCTTCATCTAAATCTTGCGTTTTCTCTAATTTTTGAGAATTTTTGATTCTTGGATATACTAGCTTACCTTGACTATCATATATATATACCATACTTTCTAGCCTGTAGCTTAAATCTTTTGATATATTACTAGAAGCCGCTCTAAAAGATATATTATTAAGATTTAATCCATTAAATTCAAAATACTCTTTTAGATATAAATCAATACTTTTAGATTTTTCTTTTATCTCTTTATCAATTATAAATTCATTGTTATTTTTGAGTACTGAATTGCTATATGTTACTATGGAATATATTACAAAAAATATTATTCCTAAGAAAAATAGCATTATTTTATTAGTTATGGATTTTTTCATATTTACCTACTCTTATCACTTAGTTTATATCCTGTTCCTATTACAGTTTCGATACAGTTATATTCTTTTAATTTTTTTCTAAGCCTTTGAACATGTGTATCTACTGTTCTTGTTTCACATTCAAAGTTTATTCCCCATATATTTTCTAAAAGCTGATTTCTCGTTAATACTTTATTTTTATTGTTTATAAAATAAAGCAGTAACTCATATTCTTTACTAGTTAAATGAATTGCTTCATCTTTATTATTTTTCACTCTCATTTCGCTTTTATTTATTTCTAATCCATTTTGTAGCTTTATTTTATCCTCTTCACTTTTAATAGATTTTGATAGTAAAGCTATTCTCCTAAATATTGACTTTACCCTTGCTATAACCTCTCTTACATTAAATGGCTTTGTTATATAATCATCAGCACCTAATTCTATCCCTAGTATTTTATCTATTGTATCTGATTTTGCCGTTAACATTATAATAGGTGTTGAATATGTAGTTGTAACTTTTTTACATATATCTAATCCACTTATATCTGGAAGCATTAAATCTAGCATTATTAAATCTGGATTAAAGCTTTCTATAAGCTCAAAAGCCTTTTTCCCATTTCCTGCCACTTCCGTTTTGTATCCTTCTTTTTCCAGAGAATATGCCAGTAAATCTGATATATTTTCTTCGTCTTCAACTATTAATATTTTTTCCATAGATACTTCACTTCTTTCTTTTAAATAATTCTACCTACCTATTATATATTTAACTATAAACTATTTATATATTATGTATGTTACATGAATGAAACAATTTTGTAACATTAATAGGATTTATGGTTATATTTTCTATATTATATATATCTTACTATATTTTAAATACTTATTTTTATCTTAAATGATAAATTTTGACACAAAATTGATACATCATTGACACATCATTGCTATATAAATTTTGTAAAATTTATAATAGATTAAAAAGATATAAAAAATTAATTTAATATAGATAATAATTAGAGGTGTAAGGTTTATGTGCGGATTTGTAGGATTTATTGATAGAAATTCAAATAAAGAAGATATATTAAATAATATGCTAGAAGCTATTGTTCACAGGGGTCCTGATGAAATGGGAACTTTTATTAACGAAGATATAGCCCTTGGATTTAGAAGACTTAGCATAATTGGAGTTGATAATGGGTTACAACCTTTATATAATGAAGATAATAGTTTAGTGTTAGTATTTAATGGTGAAATTTATAATTATAAGGAATTACGTGATGAGCTAATTGAAAAAGGTCATATATTTAAAACTCAAACAGATAGTGAAGTTTTAATACATGCATATGAAGAGTTTGGAAAATATATGGTTAAAAAACTAAGAGGTATGTTTGCTTTTTGTATATGGGATAAAAAAGCTAAAACCCTTTTTGCTGCAAGGGACCATTTTGGTATAAAGCCTTTTTACTACTCTAGGATTGATAATGATAAATTATTATTTGGTTCAGAAATTAAAAGTTTTTTAGCTTATAAAGATTTCAAAAAAGAAGTCAATAAAGAAGCTCTAAAACCTTATTTAACTTTCCAATACTCAGTACTTGATGAAACTTTCTTTAAAGGGGTTTATAAATTAAAACCAGGACATTATATGATTTATAAAAGTGGTAAATTAAAAATAAGAAAGTACTTTGATGTAGAATTTAAAAATGAAGAAATTTCACTTGATGAAAGTATTAAAAGAATAGAAAATGTTGTGGCTGAATCTGTTGATATTCATAAAAACAGTGAAGTGCCTGTTGGTAGCTTTTTATCTGGTGGTGTTGATTCTAGTTATATAACTGCATCTTTAATGCCTGCTAAAACTTTCTCTGTTGGATTTAAAGAAGACAATTTTAATGAGTCTGGCTTAGCTAAAGATCTATCCGATATGTTAGAAATTAAAAATGTACAAAAGCTACTAACTTCTGAAGAATGTTTTGAAAACTTATCAGCTATTATGTATCATATGGATGAACCTCAGTCAAATCCATCATGCATACCACTATACTTCTTATCCAAACTTGCTAGAGAACATGTTACTGTTGTATTATCTGGTGAAGGTGCTGATGAAATTTTTGGAGGCTATGAATGGTATGATGATGATGATAGATTAAAAAAATATAAAAAACTTCCTTCTTTCATAAGAAAGCCATTAGCAATGACTGCAAAAAAACTACCTTATTTTAAAGGTAGAACAACAATAATTAGAGGTGGTTCTAAAGTTGAAGATTACTTTATAGGACAAGCCTTCATATTTGAAGAAAAAGAGGCTAATTCTATATTAAAGCCAAACTATAAAAATGCTCCTTCTATAAAGGATATAACTAAACCTATATATGATAAAGTATCTCATATGGATGACTTAACTAAAAAACAATATCTTGACTTAAAATTATGGTTAGCAGGAGATATATTACTTAAAGCTGATAAAATGAGTATGGCTCACTCTCTAGAACTAAGAGTTCCATTTTTAGATGTTGAAGTTATGAAGGTAGGAGAAACTATCCCTCCAAAATATAGAGTCAATAATGGTATTACAAAACTTGCCTTAAGAGAAGCTGCTAAAAATAAGCTTCCTGATGCTTGGGCTAAAAGAGAGAAAAAAGGATTCCCTGTACCTATAAGACATTGGTTTAAAGAGGAAAGATACTATAATATAATAAAGGAAAGCTTTACAAGTGATTATGCTAATGAATTTTTTGATACTGACGAAATAGTCAAGCTTTTAGGTGACCACTTTAATGGCAAAACTAATAATGCTCGTAAAATATATACTATATATACTTTCTTAGTTTGGTATAAAAGATTTTTTATAGACTAAATATAAGAAATTGAAAATATAAATAATTTAAAAGAAGTGAATTATTATAATAGTTCACTTCTTTTAATATTTTAATTACAATACAGTTTTTCTTATTATGTAAATTGAATATATTTTTACTTTATATGAAATTTAGTTTATTAAAATAAGCAATACTTAACCTTATTAATCCAACTTATTTTTTATTTGAAAGATATAACTTCACTACTTTTCTCTATTACTTTCCAACCATCTTTTACTTTCTCTAATTGGAGCTTGGAATGAGCTATTGCCTCTGAATGTTTTCCACCTTGAGTTACTATTACTTCTTTACCATCTTTGTTAGTGTATTTATGTTCATCTATTGTTTTATGAGTATGACCTGCAAATATAACATCTATATCACTAGTTTCTCTTGCTAATTCTTTTATTTTATTTCCTGGATTTTTAGGTTTTTTAGGTTCTTCCCCACTATGAACTACACTTATTACTATATCAGCACCATCTTCTTTCATTTTAGGTACCCATTTTTTAGCATCTTCTACTAAATCATTCATATATAGCTCACCCTTGTATCCATCTTGGTCTTTTAATTCTCTTGATTTTGCAGGTACTGATTTTTCACCATCCCAATCCATAGATTCTCCTACTTCTTTTATAGTAAGCCCTAATATTCCTATTTTTAAGTCTCCATATTTTGTATTAATAGTTTTTATAATATATGGCTTTACATAGTTTTCATGATTACTTTTATATGTATTTGCAGATAATATTTCCATATTATTTTCTTTAAAATCATTTATTAATGTATCTAAACGATCTTTATTATTAGACACAAACTCATGGTTTCCAAGAATCACAGCATCATATTTTAATCTTCCCATATCAGTTACTATTGGGGCAACCCCTTCTATTTCACTATCTTTAAATCGTAGAATAGGAAATCCATTTTCATTAACTATTACACTATTTTTTCTAAACCATTCGTTCATTTCTGGAGTTTGCATATCAAAAAAATCTCCACTATCTACTAATATTAGATTTTCATCCTTTTTTCTTTCTTCACTTACATAGTTTTCTAAATCCTTACTTACTATACCATGTAAATCTGTTGTTCCAAGTACATTTACCTCAATTTTTTCCTTTTTCCCAAATCCTATGCTAGTTAGTGCTAATACTCCTGCTACTACTCCTAATATAAGTCTTTTTTTCATAACATCCCCCTCATTATGTTTTCTAATCAGAGTATAGCATAAATATTTATATATTTACTATGCTTATGTTAATAATATAAATTTCTTAATAATTTTGTAATAATTAATACGTTGGTTTATAAATTCTTAATAAATCTATAATTTATTGTTAAAATATGTTTTTTAGTTGTATGATATAATTATTTTAAAGGAGTGATAAAATGAACGAAAATATATTAATAGTTGATGATGATAAAGAAATAGTTGATGCTATTGAATTTTATTTAAAACCTGAGGGTTTTAATGTATTAAAAGCTTACGATGGAATTGATGCTATTGAAACTTTAATAGATAATAATGTAGATTTAGTTATTATGGATGTAATGATGCCAAATCTTGATGGTCTTAAAACAACTTTAAAAATAAGGGAAAATAATAATATACCTATAATACTTTTATCTGCTAAAAATCAAGATATGGATAAAATTTTAGGTCTTAATATGGGAGCTGATGATTATGTTACAAAACCATTTAATCCACTAGAACTCATTGCTCGTGTTAAATCTCAATTAAGAAGATTTATTAACTTAAATAGTAACTCTAATAATAAGTGTATTAATGATTCTAACGTATTAAAAAGTGGTGGTCTTAGTTTAAATAAAGATACTAAAGTAGTTAGTTTAGATGGAGAAGTTATTAAAGTAACTCCTATTGAGTATAGAATACTTGAATTTTTACTTTTAAATAAGGGTATAGTATTTTCATCTACAGAGATATATGAAAACGCTTGGGATGATATAGCTTATAACTGTGAAAAAACTGTTGCTGTTCATGTTAGAAGAATAAGAGAAAAAATAGAAATAAATCCTAAGGATCCAAAATATTTAAAGGTGGTGTGGGGAATTGGATATAAAATTGAAGACATTAAATAAATCTATTACTATAGAAGACTCAAAATTAAAAATAGCTTCTTTACTAATTTTATTTTTATCTATATCTATATGTTTTGAATCACTATTTAATTTAGCATTTAGCTTTCATAATTTATATGAATATTCTCCAATAGCAAAATATATATTCTTAGGAAATGTAATACATTTAGATAATAGAAGTATTTTAAGTATTGAAGTGATAGTTTTTATAATTTCTTTAGCTATATCTATAAGTTGTATTGTGATTTATAACATAACTAAAAAATCTAATATAAGAATATTTGATTCTATTATAAATCTAACTTCAAATGTTTCTGTTGAAGCATTTTTATTTATAATAGGTTTTATATTCCTTATAAGATTTCATACTTGGTCCTCTACACCAGATTTTTTTGATAATTCACTTATAGTATGTGATTTTTTAATCCTTACAACTACTTATATAGCTTATAAAAGTTTTAAATTATCATCTGATAATTTATTATCTAGATTAGTAGTACTTTCTATGATTAAGGATTTTTTAGATAAACAAAATAAAAAAACTATAAACAATAAAATCGCTAGTATATTAGTAATATCTATAATAATACAGTTTATAATTATATTTTTATTTTTATCAGTTATAAACTATTTTTCTATTTTTACAATAATTTATGCTATGCTATTTTCTCTATTTAGTATTATACCTTACTCTTATATATACAAATTATTAACTAAAAAAACAAAATATATTGAATATATATCTAAAAATATAAAAACTATAGAAAATGGTAATTTAGGCCATAAATTAAAGATCATTGGTAATGATGAAATATCATCTATCGCTAGTAGTATAAATAATATAAGCTTAGGACTTGAAAAGTCTCTTAATGAACAACTTAAAAGTGAAAAAATGAAAACAGAACTTATAACTAATGTAAGTCACGACTTAAAAACACCCCTTACTTCTATAGTTAGCTATATAGATATACTTAAAAATAACGAATTAGATTCTAAAACTACTAAAGATTATATAAATATATTAGATAAAAAAGCTACTAGACTTAAATATTTAGTTGAGGACATATTTGAAGCATCTAAAATAAGTAGTGGTGATATAGAAATTAATCTAAAAAAAACTGATATAAAAGAACTTCTAATTCAAAGTATCGTTGAATTAGAGGATAAAATAGAATCTTCTAAGCTAGATTTTATAGTAGATACGCCTAACTATCCTGTATTTACTAATATAGATGGTAAAAGAATGTTTAGAGTTTTTGAAAATCTTATAACTAATATTACTAAATATTCTTTAGCTAATACTCGTGTATATATAGATATTAATGTTAAAGATGATTATATATTTATTACTATGAAAAATATCTCTAATCATAGATTAAATATTTCTTCCGATGAACTATTAGAGAGATTTGTTCGTGGTGATGTTTCTAGAAATACTTCTGGAAGTGGATTAGGACTATCTATTTGTAATAGTTTAGTGGAGCTTCAGGGTGGTAATCTTAAACTTGATATAGATGGAGATTTATTTAAAGTTATATTAAAATTTAAAGTTTATTAAATATATTAATAAAATTAAAAAGGGCTATATTTTAGTATAGCCCTTTTTAATTTTATTTTTTATCTTCAAATACTACCTTCCCGCAACATATAGTATATTTTACTTTACCAAATAATTTATGCCCTTTAAATGGAGTGTTTTCACATTTTGATGCAAATTTATCTACTACAAACTCTTCATTTTCATCAAATATAACTATATCAGCAACTTTACCTTCTTCTATGCTTCCACTTTCTAGGTTGTATAATTTAGCTGGATTTATAGTCATTTTCTCTATTAACTTCATCATATCTAAATGATTATTTTTAACTAAGCTAGTTATCCCAAGAGAAAGTGCAGTTTCAAGACCTGTTATACCACTTGGTGCTTTTACAAACTCTACATTTTTCTCTTCATATGTATGAGGTGCATGATCTGTTGCTATTATTTCTATTGTATCATCCTTTAAACCTTCAATTATTGCCATCTTATCTTCTAATGTTCTAAGTGGTGGATTCATTTTAGCATTAGTACCATAAGTTAATACATCATCTTCTGTTAGTGTAAAGTGATGTGGTGTTGCTTCTGCATATACATTAGCACCTAACTTTTTTATAAATCTTACCATTTCTACTGAATTTTTAGAACTTATATGTTGTATATTAACTTTTGCCCCACTTTTTAGAGCTAACATACAATCACGACTAATCATAACATCTTCAGCAACATTTGGTGCACCCACTATTCCCATTTGTTTGGATATTTTACCATCATTTATACCAGCACAAGTTATAAGTGATGGATCCTCTTCATGAAAGCTAAGAGGAACGTTTCTTTCCTTCGCCATATTCATAGCTTTAAGTATAATATCACTATCCATTATCGGTAGTCCATCATCAGTAAAGCCTACAGCACCAGCTTTTATCATTTTATCCATATCAACTATTTCTTTACCTTTAAATCCTTTAGTTATTGCACTTGCTTGTAATACATTTATTGGTGATAGTTTGGCCTTTTCATTTATATAATCTAAAGTTTCTTCATTATCAACTATAGGATTAGTATTTGCCATACATACAACTGTTGTAAATCCTCCCTTAGCTGCTGAATCTGAACCTGTTAATATATCTTCTTTATGAGTAAATCCTGGATCTCTAAAATGAACGTGTACATCTATAAGTCCAGGTGATACTATACATCCTTTAGCATCTATTATTCTATCAACACTATTTTCGTCTATATTCCCTATTTTTTCTATTTTATTGTCTTTTATAAGTATATCTACTACTTCATCTCTTTTAGTTTTTGGGTCTATTAGTCTTCCATTTTTTATAATTATCATCTTTTTCTCCCCTTTAGCTGATTAATATATAACTAAATTTACTATATTATACATTAAGTTATATGTAATTAAAATAGTTTTAATTTTAAATAACTATATTTATACGAATGCTTTTATAAAATAGCTACTTAAATTATTGTTAAATTACTTTATTAATTTAAATATTATACTTCTTTTTATATGTATAGCTTTTTTAGGACATAATTCATGGCAACAAAAACATCTTATACATTTATTTAAATCTATTTCTATTTTATCATTTAAGGTAATGACCTTAGCTGGGCATACTTCTATACATTTTTTACACTTTACACAATCTTTATGAGAAACAACAGGCTTTGGAGTTATCATCCTTGTAAGTGGCTCATGTATACATCTAGGCATAGTTGATGATAACAATCTAAAATCTTTGCTAGTTTTAGGTATTTTAAAGTCTTTTATTATAAATTTCTCTATGTTATCACCTACTATAGATATATCACTTAAGTCTTTTTTTATATATTCTCTTTTTATACTCCCTCTTATAGTAGGTACTTTATTTATGTCTAGATTTATAACCCTACAAGCTACTATATCTATCATATAAGGACTAGGTGATGCTAATGTTACACCAATATTTCTTGGTATTCCAGCTGAAGGACCTTCTCCTTCCATACCTATAATTCCATCCATAATAGTTAAACTTGGGTTTACATAAGAACATATATCTAATAATACATCCTCACAAAATATTTCTTCATTTGGAAATCTATAATGTATTTCTGCTTTTTGAAGTCCTGCTATAGAACCATATAAATTTTTAACTCCTCCTGTAAATGTTGCCATGCCATGAGTTTTTAGTTTACATATGTTTATTATATGGTCTACTTTAGTTATTGGAGTTATAATATTCATATATTTTAAAGCTTTAGCATTTTTATTTTCTACCTTAATTTCACTTATATCATGATTTAGCTCTACACCTAGTTCATCTGCTATATCTTTCATACCAGTTGATTTATATATGCTTTTTAATGAAGATACTGTATACGGACCACCTGGGCTATCTCCTATTATTATTTTACAATTTAGATTAAGTAACATTTCACACACAACTTTAACTACCATTGGATGAGTAGTTGTTGCTTCTTTGGGACTTTTTTTCATTAGCAAATTTGGTTTTATTAGTACTTTGCTATTTGGATTTATATATCTTTCTAATCCACCTAAATCTTTTAAATTTTTACTTATTGCATTTTTTACATTTTCATAATCATAATTATTACATTCCCTAATTGATACATTCCCCATTTGTTTCCCCCTTGATAAAATTATTATCTTATATCTTTACATAATTATATCATAATGAAGAAATCTTTCTTAAAATTCTCACATTTATACCTTTTTTAGTTATTATTTTTATATAATGTATAAAAATAATAACTATATATTTTAACTTTTTATAATACTTTATATATAATTAGATTATAATTAAATACATAAGGAGGGATATTTTATGAATTCACATGAAATAGATTATAAACTGTATGGACATGACATGCAATTTGTTGAAATTGAATTAGATAAAGGTGAAAGTGTAGTAGCTGAAGCTGGCTCTATGATGATGATGGATGAACACATTTCTATGGAAACAATCTTTGGAGATGGAAGCAAGAAAGGTGGTTCTAAACTATTTGGTGCTGCTAAAAGAGTTTTAACTGGTGAAAGTCTTTTTATGACTTCATTTACTAATACTTCTAACAATAGAAAAAAGGTATCTTTTGCATCACCCTATCCTGGTAAAATAATACCTATTGACCTATCTGAAATGAACGGTAAGTTAATATGTCAAAAAGATTCATTTTTATGCGCTGCTAAAGGAGTAAGTATTGGAATAGATTTTAGAAAAAAACTTGGTGTTGGATTTTTTGGAGGCGAAGGATTTATCCTTCAAAAACTAGAAGGAGATGGACTTTGTTTTATTCATGCTGGCGGTACTATTGTTAAAAAAGAACTAATGCCTGGTGAAAAATTAAAAGTTGATACTGGATGCTTAGTAGCTATGACAAAAGATATAAAATATGATATAGAATTTATAGGTGGTATAAAAAATAGCTTATTTGGCGGTGAAGGGTTATTTTTTGCAACTCTAACAGGTCCTGGATATGTTTGGGTTCAAAGTTTACCATTTAGTAGACTTGCTTCTAGAGTATTTGCTTCTGCACCTCAAGTTTATGGCGATCAAAAAGGCGAAGGAAGTATATTAGGAGGTCTTGGAAATTTATTTGAAAAATAAGTAATAGGAGCTAATCTCTATTTAGAGATAGCTCCTATTTCAAGTAAAAGATTAATTTTAATAAGGATATCGTAATAATGATAGAGCAATTAAAAGATTAAGTGGAAATCTTCTACGTCTAAAACGTCTAAACCTTCTAGGTCTTCCAAATTGTCTGCCACGTCTTAGTTGATTATTATCTTCATCTACAATTACATCTTCTCCAACTAATACAGTAACACTATCTTCATCTACACTTTCAATAATTCCATCAAATACTTCCCCATCTTCCATCATTAATACAGCATGATAATTTAAGAATCTTTTACATTTATCTCTTAAACTCTGTAAATCTTTATTTTCGTCACTTCTTTTTAAATTCATTTTATTAATCCCCCTTCCTAATTATATAGTATTTATTTCTAAAGGAAATGGTGCTAATTTTATTAATTTATGTTTAATATCATCATAATAAAAAAATGTATATCTACTATTTCTAGTAAGTATACATTTTTTATTTACATAATATAAATATTGTAATATTTTTATAAAATATCTTCATTAGGAATAGATTTTAACTTTAAATAAAAATTCCCTAATGTAGTATAATAATATGGTGTATACCATAAGAACCCTATTCCTAAGGTAAATACACATAATATAGCCCAACCTAGAAAGCTTAACTCTAGTACAAATAATTCCCACTTAAAGCCCTTCATCATATTTGCACTTTTCTTTAAGCAATCCATTATTGATATATCTGGGTTTTCTGCTAATATATAGTATGATTGTGAAAACATTAATGCTGCTATAATACCTGGTATTACAAATAAAAATGTTCCTATTACCACTACTATAGTTGTTATTAAATTTATTACAAAAGATTTTATAAAGTACTTAAATCCAGAGAATAAATCTGTAAATTTAGCTTTTTCATTATCCGTTGCTAAGTTCAATATAAATCTGCTAAATCCTAATTGTATTGGACCTGCAAATATTAATCCTATTATATTCAAGGTAATAGCTATATTTTCATTTATCCAAGATGAAGTTGTTCCTATTTCAACACTTGTTCCTTCTACTATTATGGTATATATTAAACATGTTAATATTGCTAATCCCCAATGACCTTTTAATTGCGTTTTAGCGCTAGTTTTTAATTCAGATCTTGATATCATATCTCTTCCTCCAAATTATTTTGTTAGTTTATTATATTCTAACAAATATTGGATATTCTTAATAGTTTATTAACAATATTGTAATTAATTTATTTTAACCTCTTTATTATGTCTATTTAATATTTAATTCCACTCCAGTATACATTATCCTTAACAATAGTAATATCATCAAATTCTACACCCTCAAGTGCCCATTTTTTAAACTCCATAAATCCTGTTCTATCAACAATATATCCAATGTGTTCTTTTGGTAAACTTTTATCTATATATTCCTCTACATACTTGTAAGTATTTAATATTATCTTAATTATATTTTTTTCATCTGCCCATATTAAAAAATCTTCTGCTAGCCTTGGATTCTTTTTACCACTTCTTCCCATTATAGCTAATCTATAATACTTCTTAGGATCTCTACTCCATGCATTTGTAGGACAATTAAGTACACACTCTCCACATCCTATACATTTACTGTGGTCCCTTATTACCCTATAGTTTTCTGAATGTAGCGCACCTGTTGATAACTGCTTACACTTTTTAACACAAGCCCCACAAGATACACATCTATCTCTTTCATAGTGTGGTAAAGTCATTCCTATTATTCCAAAATCATGAGTCCTTGCTTTTATACAATCATTTGGGCATCCTGTTAAAGCTATTTTAACATGTAAATCATTTGGAAATACTGCTTTTTCTATTTTCTTTGCAAACTCAGTTGTATTGTATTGTGCTTTTGGGCATACTTTATTTCCTATACATGATGCTATGTTTCTAGTTCCTGCAGCAGGATATCCTTTGTCTTTTTTATCTTGATTTATTTCCATTTTTTCTATAATAGGTTGAATAAGTTTATTTACTTCTTCCATATCTTCCATTTTTATGCCAAGTATTTCAAATCCTTGTCTAGTGGTCATGTGTATTTGACCATTTCCATACTCACTTGCTATCTTTGAAACTATCATCAAACTCTCAGGATCTATACATCCTCCTGGTATTCTAACTCTTAAAGCTGTTTCATATTTATTTTTAGTTATTCTATAAGCATTTTTCATTACTTTTTTAGTATTTAAATCTCTTATCATAACATTTCCTCCTAATCTATAAGATTTTTAGCATAAGAATAGTCAAATACAGGTCCGTCTATACATATGTAAGTATCATCCATCTTACAGTGACCACATTTACCTACTCCACAACACATTTTTCTTTCATAAGAAACCCATATATTATTTTCCGCTAAATCTCTTTTTAAAAATTCACCTACTGTAAAATGCATCATCATAGGAGGTCCTACTACTACTGCTGATGTATTATTTACATCCTTTATTTCTAAATTTGGTATATATTTTGTAACTAAACCAACATTACCATCGTAACCTTCACAAGCTTTATCTACAGTAACTATTACTTCTAATTTTTCACTCCATCTTTTTAAATCATCTTTAAATAATATGTCTTGTGGTGATTTAAATCCTGCTATTAATTTAAAGCTTTTGCACTTTTGAGGATTATTATAAAAATATTCTACAATTCCCCTAACTGGTGCAAGCCCACTTCCTCCTGCAACTACAACTATTTCTCTATTTTCATATAATTTTACATCAAAACCATTTCCATATGGTCCTCTTATAAAGAATTTATCTCCTATTTTATAATTAAATATTTCATTAGTTACTTTTCCTACACTTCTTATTGTAAAATCTATATAATTATCACCATATCCACTTACAGATATTGGACTTTCTCCATACTTAGGTATTGATATCTCATAAAATTTACCTGGAAGTACATCTTTAGTGCTACTTTCTACTCTAAAAGTCCATTCTATGTCTGTATGCTTAACTATATCTATTATCTTAGCTCCTACTGGAATATATGAATTCATATTACTTTTCCTCCTTACTTATTTCATTTACTTTTTCTATACATTTTGAAAATGATATATACTGAGGACAAGCATCATCACATCTTCCACACCCTACACACATGTTGTATCCAAATCTCTTATTGAAATCATATATTTTATGCATTGCCTTAAATCTCATTCTTTCACCCTTAGTTTTTCTAAATTCATGTCCTCCAGCCATACTTGTAAATCCATCAACTTGACATCCTGCCCATATCCTTCTTCTTTCACCTACTTTTTCATTTTCTTTATAAAAAACATCTTGCATAGTAAAACAAGAACATGTTGGACATACAAAGTTACATCTTCCACAAGCTATACATCTTGAGTTATACTCTTGCCACATTTCATGTTTAGATACTTCTTTAGAATTTATTTTATTTATTTGTGGCACTTCTATATTAAATAGGTTTTCCTTCACAAAATCTATTTCAAATTCACATTTTTCTCCATTAAATATACTTAAATCTTTATCTTTTATTTCTAAGAAAACTTCATTATCGTCTATTTTAATTCCCATAGAATAATTATCCGTTTTATTTGAATCCATGCTTACACAGAAACAATTTCTAAAACTTTCTCTACATCCAACAAGAACAAACTTTACTTTTTCTCTTAGTTTTTTATAATAATAATCTTCATCAATTCCATTTTTTAAATATATTTCATCTAGTCTTTTCATTGCATTTATGTCACATGCTCTTAAAAAGATTAATAATTTTTTGTCATCAATATCGCTTTCCTTAAATTCATTTTCTGTAAAATAAAATAATATTTGTGTTATAGGAAATACTATTTCCTTAGCAGAAAAGTTTGATTTTCTATTTAGTTCCATTTCATCTAAAGAACTTACTTCTTTATACCTTACAACGTCTGTATCTGAGAAAGTTCCCATATATTCTAATGATACTGGTGCTAATATTTTATATTCATTACTAAGTGTTTTCAATTTTTCATTAAAATTATCTTTGCTTAATTTTATCTTCACAACAATCACCTTTTCCCTTTTCTATTGATAAAATATTAACATTTATTTTGATTATTTTCCGTGATTAATATCACGTTTTATAAAATAAAAGAAATATCAAGACCTTAATGTTTTACTGTTTTTTAAAATAATTTGATAACTCTTTTTCTTTTACAAATAGTTTTTTATCTTCTATTTTTACTAATCCTTCATTTTGTAGTGTTTTCATTGATCTTGATAAAGTTTCTCTTTTACATCCTAGCATATCTGATAAATAAGTTATGCTTATATTTACATCTATTAATGTCCATACACCTTTATTTGTTCCAAATTCTTTACTTATTCTATATAATTTAGCTGCTAACTTTTTATCCATTTTTATAGAAATTGAATTTTTAAGTTGTCTATATAACCTTCTATTTCTTCTTTCCATGTAATTTATTATATTTTTAGTTAGATTGAAATCTTTTTCCATAATTTTTATAAAATCATCTATGTTATATTTTAGTATAGTGGCTTTCTCAAAGACTTCACAAAATACTGATGATTCTCTTTTTTTATCTGTAGTTATTTCATTAATCATTTCACCCTTATTTAATATAAATATTACCTTTCTGTCTCCATTTTCATTAATTTTAAATGTAGATACTTTTCCATCTATCACGAAATATATATTGTCTAATTTTTCTTTTTCATTAAATAAAATTTCATTTTTTTCTAATTTCATTATATTGCTACAATTCTTAAGTTCTTCTTTTGTTTCATATTTTAAGTTTTTAAATATATTTATATTGTCTATGTAGTTTATAGTTTTCATATATTCACCATATTAACTTTTATTTTATAATATTTAATTTCATCTAATATTATAACATATATTTTTATATAAATTAGAAGAGGCCACCTCATATGAGATGACCTCTTTATTTAAACTATAATTAGTTTTGCTTTCCAAAATGTCTTTCTAATAATCCTAAGAATGCTTTACCATGTCTAGCTTCATCTTTACACATTTCATGAACTGTATCATGTATAGCATCTAATCCTAATTCTTTAGCTCTCTTAGCTATTTTTAATTTTCCTTCAGTTGCTCCGTATTCAGCTTCTACTCTTGCAGTTAAGTTAGCTTTAGTATCTGCTACAACAACTTCCCCTAATAATTCAGCAAATTTTGCAGCATGTTCTGCTTCTTCAAATGCTATTCTCTTGTAAGCTTCTGCAACTTCTGGGTATCCTTCTCTATCAGCTTGACGGCTCATTGCTAAATACATTCCAACTTCTGTACATTCTCCAGTAAAGTTAGCTCTTAAACCTTCTAATATTTCTTCATCTACACCTTTAGCAACACCTATTCTGTGCTCATCAGCCCAAACCATATCACCTTTCATTTCTTCGAACTTGTCAGCTCCAACTCCACATACTGGACATTTTTCTGGTGCAGTTTCTCCTTCATGTATGTATCCACATACTGTACAAACAAATTTTTTCATGATTATACTCCTCCAATTTATATATTAATTTAATTTAAATTCATTATTTAACTACTATACTATATACCCTGAAATATATTAACTAAATAATAAATTTTTATTATTTATAAACAAGATATTTAATATCTTATCAATCATATTTTATATATACCCGGTCTAGCATCCCCTAAACAATAAATTTAAACTTTTTACAAATATAAGTTTACCATCTATACAAGCCTAATTACAACCTTATTTTGCCATTTATATATTAAATTATTTATTTTATATAATGTATATTAATATTTGCTTGTATCTTCGTTAGATTCTATACATGCTTCTTCTACGTATATGTCTTTTTTCTTTAAAAAAGATAGTTTAGTTTCAGCCATTATTATAGCTATAAATATTATAAAGCTTCCTAGAATCATTCTTAATGTTACTAATTCTTTTAATATAATTACAGAAAAAAGTGTCCCAAATACTGCTTCTGTTGAAAGTATTATAGCCGTCTTATTTCCTTCAACACTTTTTTGACATATAGTTTGTACTAAAAAACAAACAGTAGTACTAA
The DNA here is from genome assembly GCF_015668195.1 of Romboutsia sp. 1001713B170131_170501_G6. NCBI lineage: Bacteria > Bacillati > Bacillota > Clostridia > Peptostreptococcales > Peptostreptococcaceae > Romboutsia > Romboutsia sp. 1001713B170131_170501_G6. Next base: position 661,131 of record NZ_JADPFC010000001.1, on the reverse strand, counting down.
ATACTCCTAGATATAACACTCCTAGATATCCATCTATACCAGCATTTATACTTCCCTCTCCCATAAGTATTTGTGTAAATAATGAAAGTACAAATGCCACACTAAATTGTATAGCTGTAAGTACCATTGGATTATATCTTACAGCATATTTGCTTGTGAAGAATATATGAAATGCAAATCCAAAAGCACATACTAAAGTTAAAAAATCCCCAAAATTAATAGAAAAATCTGATTCAAGGGATAATATGCCTATACCTATTACTGTTAATATACTACTTATTATACCTATTTTATCAAGTTTTTGTTTATAGATTAAAAATCCTATAAACGGAACTATAATTACATTAGTAGCAGTTATAAATGCATTTTTTGATGGTGTTGTATAAACTAACCCTATTGTTTGAACAACAAATGCTGTAAATAAAAAAAATCCTAATATACAACCATGCTTTATTGCATCTTTACTAACATTTTCTTTTATCTGTTTAAAAAATATTAAATTTATCAAAAGTGCTCCTATAAAAAATCTAAGTGTTATTATTTGTAGTGGCGTAAGTCCCCCATCTAGCGCCAATTGTGTTCCTACAAATCCACTCCCCCAAATCATAGCAACTATTAGTAGTCCTATTTGCGAAATATATGTTTTTTTCACATTTTTTCCCCCTTTTTATTTTGATATAACTCACTATTAACATTAATATACTAGACATATTTTGTAAATACATTAACATTTCTTTTATTCATAATTTTCAAATAATTTTATTTTTATATATAATTTAATTAATACATAAAAAAAGAACTACATAATATATTAAATGTAGTTCTTTTTATTCTATTTTATAAAATTAATTGTAAATGGAAATTCATAATCTTTATATGATCCATATCTTATCATAGCTATTATGTTAAGCACTAGATATGCTATTGATACTAGTGGTACTAATACCATTCCAACTAGTAAAAATACTAATAATCCAGATATTAATTCATATATAAAAAATGATATGTGAAAATTTAAAAGTCTTCTACCATTTCTAGCTATAAAATCTGAGTCTTTACTATAATCTCTCCATACAAAATATGCTATTATAAATCCGATAAGGTTAAAAACTATAATTCCACCTGCCATTAAAAGCATTATAAGATTTTCTCTAGATATTGATTTTCTATAATCATCCATAATTATATCCTTTCTTATAAACTATTTAAAATTTCCCAGGAAAACATTTTTATTTTTCATTCTCCTCTTAAATACGTGCGTATTTTTAGTCATACTCATTTCTAAAAACATCATATTCATATTAAAAATATATGTAATATGGTTTTTGTATATATAAGATATTTATATATCTAGCTTTAGTTGTTTGTATAAATCCTCTTCTTGATTTTTGTTAGATTCTTTTTGATTTTCATTTATTATGTTCATTTTAGATAAAAATCTTTTAACATCTGTTAAGCTATCTACTGCTATTTCTTTATGATTTATCTCTAAAAAATATCCAGTTGCAGTTTTTTCTATTTTTACACTTGGTTTATCCATTATAATAGATATTACATTTCCATTTAAATACTCAACAGCAAATGTCTTTTCATTTTCAGCAAATAACTCAACTAAATTCTCTGATATCTTAAAACTTTTGCTTTTATCAACTTGACTTGTGCTAAACTTCATAAGTAAAGGTTTAATTGATTTTAGATCATTTAATATGACTTTTGAACCTTTTATATCTATTAAATATCCTTTTGTACTGGCACTTATAGTTATATTTTTATTGTCAACTACTACAGAGGTTATTTTCCCTTTACTATAGTATATGATATAAGATCTATTCATATTAGATAATATTTTAGTTATTTTACTTGGTAAATACATATAGCCCCTCATCTCTTTTTTCATCTTTAATAGATAAAATATAACATTTATCACTATTTTTTACAACTGCTTTATTCTAATTATTATTCGTTATATCATCTATTTATCTTTAGTGTAATATATATTATTATTTAGCATAATGTGAGGTATATTATGATGTTAATCTAAAAAGAGATATAAGTTAATTTCTTATATCTCTTTTAATTATATTATTTTACAACTACTTTTATAAACTTCTTCTTACCTATTTGAACTACTAATTCACCCTCAGCTACTACTTCTTGTAAATCATTTATTTTTTCACTATTTACTTTAACTCCACCTTGCTTAACTAATCTTCTTAATTCACTTTTACTTGGAGTTAATTTGTTATCTACTATTATTTGAGCTAAGTCAAAATCATTAGCATCTGCTTCTACAGTTAATATATCAACAGGTATTTGTCCTTTTTGGAATACTGATTTAAATCTTTCTTCAGCGAAGTTTGCTTTTTCTTCTCCGTGGTATAATCTTACTATTTCTTTAGCAAGCTCCATTTTTATATCTCTTGGATTTTTTCTATCTTCTTTTAAATCCTTTTCTATTTCAGCTACTACATCAGGGTGAACATCAGTTACTAGGTTGTAGTATTTAACTATTAATGAATCTGGTATTTCCATAGCTTTTTGATACATTACACCAGCTTCTTCATCTACTCCTATGTAGTTTCCTAAGCTCTTACTCATTTTGTTAACGCCATCTAATCCTTCTATTATAGGCATCATTATAACTACTTGAGAATCTTGACCAAATTCTTTTTGTAATGCTCTACCCATAAGTAAGTTAAATCTTTGGTCAGTTCCACCTAATTCTATATCAGCTTTTATAGCAACTGAATCGTATCCTTGCATTAGTGGGTAGAAGAATTCGTGTACTGATATTGGAGTATGGCTTTCATATCTCTTTTTAAAGTCTTCTCTTTCTAACATTCTAGCAACAGTTATAGTTGCAGCTAATTTAACAACATCTTCAAAGTTTAACTTTCCTAACCATTCACTGTTAAATCTTACTTCTGTCTTTTCTTTATCTAAAACTTTAAATATTTGCTCTTGGTAAGTTTTTGCATTTTCTAAAACTTGCTCTGTAGTTAATGCTTTTCTAGCTTGAGATTTTCCAGTTGGATCTCCTATCTTTCCTGTAAAGTCTCCTATTATTATTACTACCTTGTGTCCTAAGTCTTGTAATTGCTTCATTTTTCTAAGAACAACAGTATGACCTAAGTGTATATCTGGTGCTGATGGGTCAAGACCTAACTTAACAACTAACTGTCTTCCCTCTTTATGAGCATTAGTTAATTTTTCTCTTAAGTCCTTTTCATCTATTAAATCTTCTACACCTTTTAATATAATTTTTACTTGTTCATCTAAATTAAACATATTTACCCTCCTATTATTTTGTATTTATAAATTTGCTTAAGTCTTATTTTTAGCAAATCATTTTTTAAGGATATAAAACTTTTTTGTATTAAAAAAAGCCTTCATCCTTACAAAAGGACGAAAGCTTGTGCTTACGTGTTACCACCTTAATTTATTAATACTTCACAGTATTAACCTCATTAGGTACAAAATTATACCCTAGCATTATAACGTATGCTACTCCGTTTTTCCCTAGTGGTTGTTATCTTTCAGGAAAACTGCTCCAAGATGTATTCAAATTAACTTTTCTTGCTCCTCTCACCTACCGGAAACTCTCTGTTAGAATACATTAATCCTACTAATTCTTATCATAGCTTTATATTAATATTTTTTCATTTATGTCTATAATATATTCTTAAAATTATATTTTGTCAATACTTTTTAACATTTATTTAAATCTATACCTTCAAATATTATGTTATCTGCATATTTAGATGCTTTTTTATATTGATTACAATCAAGTATAGTCCAAGTTATAACTGGCATCTTCTTTCTAATTAACTGAACCCTTTGACTTTGAATACTTTTTATATCATAAGATACAAAATCAGGCTTTGTTTTAATATTTAATATCATGCCCCTTAAAAATAATTTTTTGTACCATTTTATTATTGTATCTTTGTAATCAAATGATATTTGCCCTCTTATTATATTATTTGCATTTTCTTTGTACCATAGAAGTACCCTTGGATTAAAAGACTGTATAGCAAACTTACCTTCATAATTTTTTACTATCTTATAAACCTCACTACTCATATCTATAGCATCTCCAAGAGCCTTTAATTCTATTAAAACTGGTACCCTATTATTTATAATATCTAGTACATCCAATAAAAGAGGTATCTTTTCATCAGTGTTTAGTAGCCTTAGGTTGCATATTTCATTATAAGTCATATTATTTATAGTACCTTTATATCCTGTCATTCTTTCTAAAAACTCATCATGAAATACTACTGCCTTTTTATCTTTTGTAAGTTGTACATCTAATTCTATACCATAGTTATGTTTTATAGAATTTGTAAAAGCCCCCATAGAGTTTTCTGGATATATATTATTATGAAGTCCTCTATGTGAAAAGGGACATTTTTTGATAAAACTTACATCCTTAACCACATTTTCACCCTCTACTTAATATATTATTTAATATTCCTATTTGTTGATTTCTTATATTTATCTTTATATCTAATATTATATTAATTATGATTATAATAAATGTAGTTATCTTAAATATTAATACTAATGCTATTAACATTAAAATAGACAATATTCTTATATGAGCTACTCTCTTATTTTTAGCTAATAAATAATTTTGTATTGCTGTATATCCATCTTTTATCACAAAGTAAAATGATAAATATTCTATACTTATTATTATAGTTTTTAAGTATGTATTATCTATGTTTATATTAAATGATTTAAAAACTTCTACTATAAAAATGTATACTGATAATACATAAAATACATTTTTAGAACAACATACAAATCTTGAAAGTCTTCTAAAGTTAGCTATAATTTCAAATTTTTTATTTATATTTCCTTTTAGCATATTTAATTTCTTGCACATAAATAAGGATAAAATATATATAGAAAATACAGTTCCAAAAGGAAATGCAGCTATAAGTATATAATAAATAACTTGTACATATTCTCCGGATTTTAGTATATTTATATATCCTTGAAACTCTTTCATAAAGCTGTATCCTATTAGTTTAGATGCATATATATCTACAAATACCATAAGTACAACGCCTATAAAAGAAGTATATACCATATCATCCATAATAGAGGTATCCTTACTTATAAAGTAGCCACAAAGTATTCCAAGTATTACACTTTGGCTACACCATATAGCTATACCTATATTCCCAAGTATTAACCAAACTATTAAAAGTGATGTTATTCCAGAAAGTGCTGAATACTTAAAGTCACATCTAAGTACCACTATTGAAAAAAATACAGGAACTATAAAATCTATGTAAAGTGCATATCCAAAGCCAATTCCTACAAATAGTAAAGTACTTATAACAAATAGTGCGGATAATATTGCTGACTCTGTTAACTTTTTAGTTTCATTCATCAAATTACCTACCTTTTAAATTTTATTTAGTTTATCCGTATATTATAATACTTCTAAAAAAAATAATAAAGCATGCTTTAATATAATATAAAAGAAACTGTGAATATTCACAGCCTCTTTTATAAATATATATGAGTTTATTTATTGCCTACTTTAAATTTATAGCTTCAAGTGCTACTTTTGTATCATCAAAAGGATGCTTTTTCTTACCTATTATTTGATAATCTTCATGTCCTTTTCCCGCTATTATAACTAAGTCTTTATCATTTGCAATATCTATTGCCTTATATATTGCTTCTTTTCTATCTTCTATAATTATATAATTATCCTTTTTTATATTAATACCTTTTAATATATCATTAATTATTTTTTGAGGCTCTTCACATCTTGGATTATCTGATGTTATTATAGCTATATCAGAACATTCTTGTGCTATTTTTCCCATTATAGGTCTTTTCTGTCTGTCTCTATCTCCTCCGCATCCAAATACTGTTATTACCTTACCTTTTGTAAATTCTTTTGAGGCCTTTAATATATTTTCTAAAGCATCTGGAGTGTGTGCGTAGTCTACTATAACATTTAGTTTTTTATTATTTTTTATACTTTCAAATCTCCCCTTAATACCTTTAGTATTTTTAAATACTTCCTTAACTGTGTTTATATCTATACCTAATATGTAGCAAATACTTATTATTCCTAATGTATTATATACACTAAACTTTCCTGGTATATTTACATAAATATGATCTTCATAAGTTGGAGTTTTTAGTTTATATTCTATATGATCTTTTTCTAATATAATATCACTTGCCATAAAATCAGCATTTTCATTTATAGCATAAGTATATACAGGTATATCTAAGTTTTTAATATTGTTTAATATGATTTTACCATGTTCATCATCTATATTTATTACATTTGCTTTTCTTGTCATATAAAATAATTTTTCTTTAGAGTTTCTATAGTCTACTATATTTTTATGAAAATCTAAATGTTCTTCGGTTAAGTTTGTAAATAACCCAATTAAAAAACTAGTATCTTTCACTCTCCCTAAGCTAAGTGCATGAGAAGATACTTCCATGGCACAATATTTACAGTTGTTTTTTAGCATATCATTGAAATTTTTTTGAAGGTCTAAACTTTCTGGAGTTGTATTTTTAGGTATTATTTTTTCATTTGAGTTGTCTATTTCGATAGTTCCTATAAGGCCACATTTATTAACTTTATTTAATATCTCCTTTAAAAGAGTTGATACACTAGTTTTCCCATTTGTTCCTGTTATTCCTATTACACCTAATTTTGTGCTTGGCTCATTATAAAAATTAGACGCAATTTTTACCATGGCTTCTTTAGTATTACTTACTTTTATAAATGTATACTTATCCATATTATCTATATTTATATCTTCTTCTATTAAAAATGCCTTAGCTCCAGATTTTATGGCATTTTCTATATATAAATGTCCATTAGTATTATATCCTTTTATACATATGAACAGGCTGTTTTTTGTTACTTCTCTTGAATCATAATATATATTATCTATATTAATATTTGTGTCTCCATATATATTTAAAGTATCTATATTCTCTAAAATTTTATCTAATCTCATCATATCCTCCTTATCTATTGTTTAATATAGTATATTTTTCATATTATTTTTTTATGATATGTAATTTAAGGTGGGTTACCCCACCTTATCTTTCTTTTATTATAGAATTAAAGTACTTTTCATTACATTTTACACATTCATCGTTTGGATTTAGCTCCATACATTTTTGATGGTGATAATAAGCCCTCGGTAAATCCTTTAACTCATAATAACAGCAACAAAGATTTAAATGAGGTTTAAATCTTAAGTAACTCATATTTATGCATTGGTTAGTATCACAAGATATATTAGTATTAAGTATTATTTTATACCAACTTATAGCTTGCAAATATTTTTCCTCTTCTTCAAATGAATAAGCTATATTATACATTATGTCAGCCCTTGGTATATCTTCTTCAAAGGCTTTATATAAATATATCCTTGCTAGTTTGTATTCTTTTTGTTTTATATAACATTCTCCTATTTTGCATAATGCATCTATTGTTTCTTCCTTAAATTCACTTACCTTTATAAATTCTTTTAATATTTCTATGGATTTTTCATATTTTAAATTACAATATAATTCTCTTCCATAATAATATAGATCTCTATTGCTTAATATTTTGCCATCTTTTAGATTTTTTTCATATATTTTAAGATTTCTATCATCTATATTTTTTACCTTATCATGTATTATACAAATATCACTATCATATACAGTACTTTCATTTATACCTTCTATAGATATATATTCATGAACATATCCTACCCACTTAAAATCTTCACTTCTTTTGATTATTCTGTTTCTTCTAGCTACTATTTTAGGATTATTATTTTCATCTATACACATATGGGTTTCTGTAGATATAACACTTATACTTTTATTTAGGTTTTCTTTCAAGTTTATAAATTTTTTTCTATTTTTCTCATCTAAATACTCGTCTGCATCTAACCAAAGTATATAATCTTTGGTTGCTTTATCAAAGGAAAAATTTCTAGCCTTTGAAAAATCATCAATCCACTTAAAATCGTATATATTATTAGTATAATCTCTACAAACTTCCTTTGTTTTATCTACTGACCCTGTATCTACTATTATTATTTCATCTACTATATCATAAATACTATCTAAACATCTTTTTAAAATATTTTCTTCATTTTTTACTATCATACATAAACTTATAGTAATCATACTATTTGCTCCCTTAATTAAACGTTATACTTTAATGTATGATAAAATGACATTTTTTGTGTTTATTGTACTGAATTTTCATTAATGTATATATGTTTTTAATTTATCTATATATATATTTATATCTTTAATTGTATCTTCTATTTCGTGTTTGTTAGTTTGTATACCTTTTATATTTTTTAGTATTTCTAGTGTTGTATAGTTTATCTCTATACTATAATTTTCATATATATCTTTTAGATTCTCACTTATTTTATACTTTAGATTCTCTATAAAAGTATCTATATCATTTAGTAATTCTTTGCTCTTTTTATCATCTTGTACTTTATCATATATAACTTTCCCTACTGCTCCACTTATAGTCCCTGCTATTAATAATGGTGGACAATAAGTCATTAGTGCTGCTGATATAGTAGTTGAAGTTGCCGATGCTCCAAGTATTGCACTATACATTGAAACAACTGTACCTGAAGTTGCTCCAAGTACTGCACCTGTTCCTACTACTGCTAATAATTCATTTACTGTTCCCTGATTTTTTTCTAATTTAAAACTTTGACTATCTATGTATTCATTTTTATATGTTATGTCATTTATATATCTTTTTATATCATCATCCATTTCATTGCTTATTTCTTTTAAACACTGACTCCACTCATTAAAAAATAAATTATCCAATTCTATTTTTTTCTTGTTTACTAACTCATTTATATATTCTTCATTTATGTATAACTTAGCTAAATCTATATTTAATTTAATTTTTTGTATTTCATCACTAAAAAATATTCTATCTATCCAATCCTTTATTTCAAAATCCATCTTAGCACTTATATAGTCACTTTTATTTTGAAGTAATTTATTGTATCTTAATAGTTCATCATCTAAAACACACAAAGTCTTTAGATAATCATTATGACAAACTATATCCTTGTGTATTATTCTATCTAAAGATGATTTTATGCTACTATTTTTTTCCTCTTTATAATTTTTTATTAGATAATTTATATAATCATTTAATCTATTAAATTCGTATTTTAAATCATTATAGTTTGAAACTACTAAATCAGTATTTTTTATTTTTACCTTAGGTAATACCTTCTCTTGATATTCAAGATATGAGGATATCATAAAAAATTCATCTATATATATTCCATATTCATCTTTTATATAATCTATAATTTCTTCTTTATCAGAACTTAATAAATCACACTTATTTACTATACCTATAATGTTATTTTTATACTCACTTACCAAATCAAGTGCTTCTATTACATCTTCTTGTCCTAGGTGAGTTGCATCTATTACAAATAGTATCAAATCAGCATTTTTTATATAGTTTAAAGTTTTTTCTTCATTATTTATAGTTATACTCTTTAACCCTGGTGTGTCTACTATATTTATCTTTTTTAAATAATCTATATTAAGACCCACCTTTGTTATGTCTTTATATGTTTTAGTATATGGCATGTTACTATATACTATTTCTATTATACTAGAAGTAGCTTCAAGCACATCTACTTCACTTATATCCCCTCCTATTAATGAATTTACTAAGCTTGATTTTCCTGATTTAACTTCTCCTAATACAACAATTTTTAGTGGTTCTTCCTTATTACTTTCTATAGACTTAATAAGTTCAACCACTTCTTGTAATGGTTCTTTTATTGTATTTTTATACGGTAAATTTAAATCTTCAATTAACTTTTTTCTTATTGGTGAATTTAATATTTCTTCTTTAACTATACATATCCCTTTATTATTTTCCAAAATATCACCCCAAAGTATTTAAAATTCTTTCTATATTATTTAGGAAGTCTATATAAATATTTATATATTTATAGTCTATATATACTTTTTCAAAACTATGATTTTTTATATATTCTATGTTTGAAATTATAGTATTTATATTATCTTTTAATATTTTTTCTATGTCTTTTGTTATGATTTCTTTATTTTTAGATAGGTAATTTTGTTTAGGATTTACGTCTTCATTAAATGCTTTAACTAAAAATTTATTTAATAAATTTTCTAGTTTATCTTCTTTTATTTTATCTTTTGATTGTTTTTGAATTGGCACCTGGATTTTATCTAAATTTATATCCGTATCTATTTTTTGATAAATAGCATCTTTATTGAAATTTGATTTTTCATAAATTATATCATATATATTGCTAAAATCATTATTGCATTTATTTTGTAAACTTATTATATAGTCCTTTGTTTCTATATCTATATCTTTTATATAACTTAGGGCATCCTTTTTTATATTATCTAATGTGTATTTTAATTCATAATCTATTTCATTATATATAGATAAATCTTTATATAATTCTCTCTTATGTGAATATATAGATTGTAATATATTACGTTTAGTTATATATAAATTTTTGTATTTTGATTCTATTTGCTTATTTTCACAAAGTTTTTTAAAATTAACATCTATACTTTTATATAATTTTTCTATATTACTTTTCTTTATATAATAATAATCTTTACTTAGTATTCCTTTTATAGCATCCTTGGCTGATATGTATACAATGTCTTTAAACTTATCTTTAAATAATTCTTCACATTTATCTTTAACTTTATTTAAATCTTTTTCTTTTATTATATCAATCTTATTTACAACAGCTATTATATTTTTATTAGAATAATTTTTATCTATATCATTAATCTCATTTATAAGCTTTGTATTTTCACTAGATACTATATTTTGAGCATCTATTATCCATATAATCCCATCTGCTATTTCATAATATTTATCTACTTTATTATCAGTATTTAATAGACTTTGGTTAAGTCCTGGTGTGTCTACTATAGTAAAATCATTTATTAAATTTCCTTCTTTTAAATAATATTTAACCTTACATATTTGAGATTTATATAAATATTTCTCTTCTAATTCTCTTTTATATTCTTTAAGTTCTTTTTTAGTTTTTGTATTTTCTTTTTTACATTCTTGAACTAATTTATATATTTTCTCTTTAGATTTTTTATACTTATCTTCTTCATTTTTCAGTAATCTATATCCACCTTGTATACTTTTTAAAATTTTTTCTTTATTATTGTATATTATCTCTATTTTTTCTAAATTGCTTTTTAAAAAAATATCAATCTTCCAAGTATTTGGTATATCTTTTGTAGCTACTATCTCTCTTTTAATTAACGAGTTTATAAGAGTTGATTTTCCATAGTTTCCACAACCTACTATACAAAGTACAAATGGATTTTCTAGCTCTTTTACATTGTTTTTTAATTTAGTTATCTCTTTTTGTATATAATCTATAATATCTATTGATTTTGTTTTATCTTTGGTATATACATACTTTATAATATTACTTATTTCATTTTCTATAGGTATAATAATTTTCATAATATTGTTTAATTCTTCATATCTTGAATTATACATAATATCATCCTTTTTGATATACTAATTTAATTATATTTTTACTTTGATAGATGCAAGTGTATATAAATTTAATATATAGATAAAGCTTTAAAACAAAACCATATTTAAAGTATATGACCTAATTATCTTAAATATTATACTCACTTGAAATATTATTGTATATATGATTTAATATTTGTATAATTTTGTAATACCTTGAAAGGAGATTTACTATGAGAAAAGTATCATTATTTATAGTTGTTAATGCTATATCCTTATATATAGTATCTTTACTTTTAAATAGCGTATATATAAGTTCTTTTAAGTCATTAATAATACTTACATTAATATTTGGATTACTTAATTTAACTATAAAGCCTATACTTAAGTTCTTTTCATTCCCTATAACAGTTTTAACTTTAGGGTTATTTTCACTAATTATAAATGGATTAGTTTTAAAACTAGCCTTCTCATTTGTTAATGGAGTTTATATAAATAGTACTTTAAGTGCAATAGGTGCATCTATATTACTATCTATTGTAAATAGTGTTTTATATAGTATATTAGACTAATTAATAATATAAAAAGGGACTAAAAATCAATTTTAGTCCCTTTTTATATTATTTTAATTGTTTGTATAAAATAAATACAAGTATCAAACTATTTTTTTAAACTTATATTTTTTGCTTTTATCCTATTATTTATATATCCACCACATAAAGTATATATCATACTAAAAAGAGGCACTCCTATTAGTATTCCTAGTACTCCAAACATTGATGAACCTATTATTATAGGAACTAATATCCAAAATGATGATAATCCTATGGAATTTCCTACTATAAATGGATATATAAAGTTCCCTTCTACTTGCTGAATTGTAACTATCATTATTATAAAGTAAAGCGCTGTTACAGGTTTTATCATAAATAATATTAAAGCAGAAAGAGCTGCCCCTAAAAATGTACCAAACATAGGTATTAGATCTGTAATTCCTATTAATGTACTTATTAATATAGCATAAGGCATATTAAATATAGTCATACCTATAAAGCATAAACTTCCCATAACTATACCATCTGTACATTGTCCTACTATAAATTTTGAAAATTTAACATCACCTAATTTAATAATGCTCATTATTTTATCTGCCATATTTTCACTTAAAAGACCATATAACACCTTTTTAAATTGAATTATAAGCTTATCTTTACTAAGTAACATATATATAGCTATAACAAAACCTAATAATAAGTTAGTTATTATAGATGTTATTGAAAAAGTAATTCCAACTATATTAGATATAAAATAATTTAAAGTTTTTATCATAAAGTCTGACATCTTATCAACCCCTGATAATAAACTGTGATGTAAATTATCTGATATATTTATATGAGACATATAAGTTGTTATATAAGACTGTAATGAGTCTATATACTGTGGAATACTACTTATTAAACTTGAGGTACTTTTTACTAATTGTGGTATTACTAAGTTTATAAATGCACTTAATAATAATCCTATTGTTATAAGTGTTAATATTAATGATATTATCCTTATAATAATTTTTGAATCCTTTATATTATATCTTTTAACAATCTTTCCTATTAGTCTCTTTTCAAAAGATTTCATAGGCACATTTAATAAAAATGCTATAGCTAATCCTATTATAAAAGGTTTTAATATAGATAATGCAGTACTTAAAATATTTCCTACAGTTTTTATATTTAATAATAAAAAGGATAATATAATTATATAAGTTGCTAGTATAAATTGATTTTTCAGTTTAAAATCCCTCATAAATTTTGACTCTCCTTTTGTTGATTGTTTATTATTAAATTATACAACAAACAAGTTAAAATTAGTATGTTTTCAAATAAGATATAATATTTTATTACATCTAAATATTTATTGACTATATAAGGTTTATAAAGTATTATTTTAATTGATTGATATTTATTTTCATTTATTTTTAATTAATATTTAATATTAATTATCAAGGAGGTTTTATGAGTAATTGGTTATTTTATGCACTTTTAGCAGCTATAAGTGCAAGTTTTGTAACAGTTTTTTCTAAGATGGGAGTAACTAACTTGTCTCCTTCACTAGCTACTAGTGTTAGAGCAGTTATAATGGCAGTATTTTTAGTATCAGTATCTTTTATAAAAGGAGATTTTTCTAATCTATCTTCTCTTTTAAGTCATAAAAAAGACTTACTATTCTTAGTATTTGCTGGCGTATCTGGTGCTTTATCTTGGTTATTTTTAAATATAGCACTAAAGACGGGAAAAACTTGGCAAGTAGCTCCTATTGATAAGTTATCTGTAGTTTTAACTGTAATTTTTTCTATTTTAATATTTAAAGAACAAATAAGTGTAAAAGGTATAATAGGCGTTTTATTTATAGCTATTGGTACTATATTTGTTGCCTTAGGATAAATTTTATATTACATATCAAGACAATAAAAATATTAACTATATATTTCATAGTACATAGTAATTAATTTTTTTATTTACTATATACTATGAATTTGTTATTTTCTGTAGAAACAAATTAACTTCTTTTGTTTTTTTCAAAACTACTATTTTATTTTTAAAATCGTGTTCTATTTGTTTATAATGATTGCATATTTCTTTAGTGCGTCCTTCATAAAGAATCCACCAAATAAATTCTAGATCAATTTTTTCTATACATCCTTTAGCCATATCTTCACGAGTTGTGTTTTTGTATCTAAAATACCTCTTTAATGCTCTATAAATACAAATTCTACGTGGAAAATTCAAAAAAATTATTTTATCAGCTTGTTCTAATCTTTCTTTTTGAAAAAAATCACTATAATTTCCATCTATCACCCAAGAATCATTTTTCATAAAATCATATACTATCAAACGCCCCTCATCTCTATCACGTTCAATCCAATTGGGTAAAAAATTAACTGTGTCGAGAAATAAAACAGGTGCCTTATAATATTTTGAAAGCTTCCTAGCAAGTGTTGATTTTCCACTTCCACTATAACCAATTATTGCAATTTTCATGTTATCCCCCCAATATTAATAAATTAAAATAGCAGTAAATACATTAAAAACCTATAGCTATTTATTTATAGCTATAGGTTTTTAATATATTTTGATATAAAAATATTCTTGTTTATTTTATAAATTCTTTATTTACTATGCTAACCATTTTATCTAAAGCTTCATTTACTATTAGTTCTCCTTTTTCTTTAGAACTAGTTCTTCCTATAGCTAATAATCCTGATTCTGGAACTAAATCCTTTGGTATTGGATATACATGATAAGTTGGTACTTCTTCTATTTTTTCATCTATTAATCTATCCATATGAACTAGTTGTGGAGCAAATTTAAGTATTAATGAAGTCTCTGTTATAGCTGCATGTTCTAATGCCCACCCTGGAAACTCAATTTCATCAAACACTTTATCAATAGTATCTTGACTTATTAAGTCCCACCAGCTCATCATTATTATTTTTGTATCATTTGGCATAAATTTGCTTACTAAATCTATAGCTTCTAGTAAAAATGCTTGATTTTCAAAGTGAGAATTTACTATAGCTATTTTTCTTACACCATCTCTTATTAATTCTTCTAAAATATCTTTAACTAACTCTATTAAAGTAGTTCCATTTAAATCTATAGTCCCTGGAAATAATGGACCTCCACCTGATGCTGGTTGAGATTTATATCCATAACTTATAGAAGGCATTACTATAGAATTTGTTTTTTCTCCTAATAACTTAGAGAATCCTTCAGATATTATAGTATCTGTAGATAATGGTAAATGTGGTCCATGTTGTTCAACAGATCCTATAGGTAGTATTACTACATCTTTGTCTTTTCTTTCATTAAACTCATACCATGTCATTTCTGCCATTAGTGTCATAAAAATCACTCCTTTATTAAGACTACTATATAAATTATATCATATAAAAAAATGTATTTGATAAATATAAATAACGATATTTACTAATAATAAAAATTTAATTTTTATACTTTAATAAGAGAGGGTATATACCCTCTCTTATATTTATCTTATTATAATTTTAAATATAGCTTTTTTTACATACTCTTTTTTATTTACTTTTATAGCTGTCATGTGAGCATCTTCTGGATAGCAAACCAAGAAATCTCCTTTTCTTAATTCTACATATCCATTATTTTCACCTTCTAGAGGTAAAAAGTCCGATTCTTCTTCATAATCTTTTTGAGTTAATTGCTCTATAAAATTTAAATCAATTCTTTCGCATCCATCTATCATTAAATGAATATCTATGTACTTTTTATGAGCTTCCCAAAATCTTTCTTCTTTCTCATAAGTTTCATATTCTACTATATTTACAAATATATCTTTTCCATCTATAGTATATGTCCCTTTTTCATAGCCATTTAAATCGTTTTCTTTAGCATATTCAAAACATCTAAGTAGATCTTTACTTAAGTTAGGATAATTTTTTATATGCTTTATATTGCCAAATATCATAAATTTTCCCCCTATTTTTTAAGTCGTTAATTAAATTTTTACCTTGATAGCTACTCGTTAATTATTGTTCCTACAAAAGTTCTCTCTGTTCTAACACCTGGTTTTACTTCTCCATTTATTGAATATATCTTATTTCCATTAAGTATTAGACCTGCTCCACAAGGTGCATTAAATGGAATTTCTCCTATAGTTTTCCAGATATCTTCTTCTGCATTATATATTAATATATTTTCATTCCAATTAAATTCCTGAGGATCTGCACCAAAATATTTTTGTCTAAATGCTTGTAATTCTTCTCCTTTTAAGTTATCTAAATTATAAACTGCATCATCGTATATTTCTTTATTAAATCCACCTATAACTAACATCTCATCTTCATTAAGTTTCACTGAACTTGCTCCTAATAAAGATATTTTTTTATCATTTATTTTAACATCAGAAACTTTTTCCCACTTATCATTTTCTATATCATACTTATATCCGTCTGTGTATGCTACTTTATCTCCTCCACTAAATACATATATATCATCATCTAATATTTGAGCTACAGCTTGATTTCTAGTTGCTTCTCCCGGCATAGGTGCTAACTCTTTAGTCTTACCTTTTTTTATATCAAATCTATACATCTTATTGCTAGCTGTTCCATTTTGTTTTCCTAAACCGATATATATGTAATTTCCTTTTTTAACAGCTATTCCGTCGCTAAGTGTAAAAGGTAAATCTCCTATGTGCTTTTCTTTAAGTTTTCCTTTTTTGTTTACTGTAAATAAAGTTACATTGTCAGCTTCTTTTTCATTACTACTTCCACCTATGTAGTAAACCCCTTCTTTATCAGTAATTGAACATCCATATCCAATTTCATAATTTAGTTTTTCATGACTAACTTGCTTTAGCCTTCCATCTTCTTCCTTTAATACATATACATCTGGATAAAGCTTTTTAGCCCCTCCATCTAAAACTGGTTTATCTGGGAAATTTGCTCCTCCACCAGCTATTATATATTCGCCATCTTTACCAGCAAGTAAACCGGCTGTACCTATATTTTTACCTTGTCCAAATTGTGCCTCTAAGTCACCACCATGTTCCCATAGTATTCTATCTACATCATTTCCGCCTGCATTTCCAGTATAATTCATAGTACTTGCACCTAATATAAAAGTAGATGAAATTGCAATTGCCATAGCTTTTGTTAACTTTCTCATTACTTACCTCCTAATAAATAATATATTTTTAAAACTAAAAACTATAGATATAATTTGTAGAGGTATTTATTTTAGTCAAAAACTATTTATCAATTTTATATACTTTAAGATTTATATATACTGTTATTATAAAAATGACATAACTATATTTTTAGTTTTTTACTTTTACAATTAGATTGTACTAAGAAAAAATATTCTTATCAATAAAATTTTTTATATAACTTCTATATAAAATTAATTTTATGTTTAATGTAATAAATACATAAATTATGATAGAATTTTTTAAATCTAAAATTTAATATTATATGTGTCTATAGAAAAAAGTTATGAGAATTAATATTCTCATAACTTTATACATATTTAAGTTATATATTTAAATTTTATATGCTACCTTTTTGAATATCTTAATATGACAATACCATTGTCTAAGATGTACTCATCTAAGTGTAAATCTATTTTAGGATTATCACCTAAGAATAATGGTCTACCTTTTCCAAGTATTGTAGGTATTATTCCTATGATATATTCATCTATAATATTTGCTTTTATAAAATTATCTACTAATTTCCCTCCTCCAAATAAAAATATGTTCTTTCCTTCTTTTTTTCTTTCTTCTTCTATTACTTTACATATATCGCCATTTATAAAATGTACATTTTCATAATCTTCTAATTCTTTAGATGTGGCTACATACACCTTTTTGTTTTTGTAATCATTATGAAAATTTTGGTCATAACACTTTTTTCCCATGACTACAGTATCTACCTCTCTTAGAAATTCATTAAAATCCAACTTTTTTTCACTATTTAAAGAATTATCTCCATCTCCAACTATCCAATCAAATCCTCCATCTTCACTTGCTATATATCCATCTATACTTATTGCTAAATTTAATATTATTTTTCTTTTCATATTTATGTCTCTCTTTCTTATTAAAGTTTTTGATTTAGTTTACGTTTTGCTATAAAATTTTTTAATTATAAATATATTATAATACATAATATTTTATATTCTATTTAAAAATATATGCTGTATTAAATTCTAAACTTAAAATTAGTAATTGCTAATATTGCTACTATATAAAAAGAGCACCTCTTTTTTAGAGATGCACTTTTTTAGCTTATATTAATTTATTCTACATAACTAATTCAAGATATCCACTTGGGTGGAAGTAATAGATATTTGATGTATTTTTATCAACAAAGAAACCTAAGTCAGTATCATAGTCTGGTAAAAATACATACCCACTTAATCCTTTTTCTTTTAATGCGCTAAAGCTATTTTCATCACCTTGGTATGTATAGTTTGCGTCTTTATTATACATTTTTAATAAATCTTTAGCTTGTTCTTTGTTTAATACATTTATAACTTCAACTTTGCTTTCTTCTTTTATGTCTGGTTGAACTTTATCATTTGAAACTAATACATTTTCTTCTTGTACTTTATTGTCTTCAGTTTTTTGTGTATTTTCAGCTATTACATTTTCAGCTATTACATTTTCACTATTAGTTGTATTTTCTTCTTTAACTAATTGATTATTTTCTTGTTTATTTATTTTATTGTTGTTATTATCTTTTTTGATATTATCTTGTTTTTTAACTTCTTCTTTATTTTCAACTTTTGCTATCTCATTATGTACTTTATTATTGCTTTCATTTTTTATTACTTGTTTATCTATGTTGTTTACTTCTTCTTTTTTATTAGTATTTATATTTTCAACTGCTTCCACTTTAGGTTTATTATTAGAACTTTGTGCAAATATTATGTTATTTATTGGACTTACAAATAACATCCCTCCACATAATACTGATAATGCTGTTATAGCTCTTTTCATTTTAATCACATCCTTTTATTTTATGTAAATCTATGTAAGTTTTTGTTTTATTTCTTTCTATGTATTTATACTAACATATTAAAATTATATATAACAGTTACACGGCTGTTACTTTAGATTACAAGTTCGTAATTAAGGTAACAAGGATGTAACTTTTATATTTATACTTTTTGGGTACAACAAAAATTCACTTTGCTTGAGCGACGTGTCGGCGAAACACTTCATGTCGCCAACGGCTTCGTTCGTTTCCCAAAATATCTTTTTTACATTTTTGAGCTTATTGATATATCTTATATATGTAAATTATCAACAGCTTTATGCTTAATATAAAGTACTTGTATGTAAAAAAAGATAGCATAAGCTATCTTTTTAATTACAAATTTCTACTGTTTTAGCACTTACAACATCAACACCTGTATCTAGTATGTTTTTAACTATAACATCTCCAACATTTATTGGTGCACTTACTTTTATAGTATCTAATTCTTTCATTACGTCAAACATCATATCTTTTGGTATAGATTCTTTTGTTTTTACTGGAAGTAGGTTTAAATATGAATTTTCAAGTCTTACAGTAGTAGTTATAACCCTTTTAGGATTAGTTAATTCTTCTACTCCATACTTTTCTCCTCTTTTACAAGTATTTCCCTCTACTTTATATCCATCGTTAGTCTTAGTTACTACTAATGGACATCCCATAGGACATACTATACAAGTTATATTTACCATATCTAAGCCTCCTTAACACTTACAGTTATATTTTCTTTTATATCTTTAAATAAATCTTTAGATAATTTTATATTTTCCATTTCAGATGGTATCATATGTTTTCTTTTCTTTTCTAATATTACTTTGCCATTACTTTCTACTACTAATTTTTTGTTACTGTATATATTTCTAACTCTCATAAATAAATTTATATCTTCGTCACAAGTTGTGTCTATATTTTGTGGTACTATATAAGAGATTCCTTCACTTGCTAAAGTTTTTACACTTTCATTGTTTTTTAATTTATTTAATGAGTATAGTGCTGCATTTTTACCAGCTATTCTACTTTCTTTTGTGACAAAATCGACTAAGTCATGTACATGAACTACATTACCACAAGCAAATACACCGTCTATATTAGTTTCCATGCTATTTCTAACTATTGGCCCACTAGTTTTACTATCTAGGCTTACTCCTAAATCAACACTTAACTCATTTTCTGGTATAAGCCCTACTGATAAAAGTACTGTATCACATGAAATATATTCTTCTGTTCCTTTTATAGGTTTTCTATTTTCATCAAGTTTTGAAAGTGTAACTCCTTTAACTCTTTCTTTTCCATGAATATAGCTTATACCTGTACTTAACATTAAAGGTATATTAAAATCATCTAAACACTGTACTATATTTCTAGTAAGTCCACTGCTGTGAGGATTTACTTCAACTACTGCCTTAACTTTAGCGCCTTCTAATGTCATACGTCTTGCCATTATAAGACCAATGTCTCCTGAACCATATATAACTATTTCTTTACCTACCATATACCCTTCCATATTTGATAGTCTTTGCGCTGCTCCTGCGTTATATACTCCTGCACATCTATATCCTGGTATATCTATTGCACCTCTAGTTCTTTCTCTACATCCCATAGCAAGAACAATCGAATCTGCTTTAATATTTATAAGTCCATCTTCTCCAAGTGCTTCTATGTTTTTATCTTTAGTTATATTAAGTACCATAGTATTTAACATATAATCTATATTTTCTTCTTTTATCATTTCTATAAATCTATGAGCGTATTCAGGTCCTGTTAATTCTTCTTTAAATTCGTGAAGTCCAAATCCATTATGTATACATTGGTTAAGTATTCCACCTAATTCTCTGTCTCTTTCTATTATAAGTACATCTTTTGCACCATTTTTCTTAGCTTCATAAGCTGCTCCAAGACCTGCTGGTCCTCCTCCAACAACAACAACATTATATTTCAACTAACTCACCCCTCATTTCCTTAACTTTACCTGCTACCATGTTTGATTTGCCATAATCTTTTAATACATCTTCAACGTTTATATTAAGTTCTCTAGCTATTATTTCTATAACTTTAGGACCACAAAAACCACCTTGGCATCTTCCCATTCCTGGTCTTACTCTTCTTTTAACTCCATCTACAGTTTTAGCTCCACATGGAGATTTTATAGCATCTATTATTTCACCTTCTGTTACCATTTCACATCTACATATTATCTTTTTATATCTTTCATCTTTTTTTGCTATTTCTTCTTTTTCCTTAGTGCTCATATGTGAAAATGGCTTATTTTTTCTTCTTATTGGGTTAAAATCTGTGTTTTTATCTAGGTTTAAGCCCTCTTCTTTTAGAATTTCTACTACATATTTTGCAATAGCTGGTGATGAAGCTAACCCAGGTGATTCTATTCCACCTACATTTATAAAGTTTTTGCATTTATCTGATGCAAATATCATAAAGTCTCCAGTATTTGGTGTTGCTCTAAGTCCTGCAAAAGATGTTATTGTCTTTCTAAAATCTATATTTTCTATACTTTTTCTTGAAGCATTAACTACTTCTTCTATCCCTTCTCTACTTGTAGATATATCTTCTTTATCATCTACAACATTTGCATTTGGTCCAACTAGTAAATTTCCATGAACTGTTTGAGTTACTAATACACCTTTACCTTTTTTTGTTGGGCATTGGAATAATGTATGATTTGCTATTTTTCCTTCAGACTTATCTAGTATTTTGTACTCTCCTTTTCTAGGTATGATATAATATTCATCTCCGCCTATCATATTGTTTATTTTGTCACTGTATACTCCAGCTGCATTTATTACATATTTTGATTTTATTATTTTTCCATTTTGTAATTTTATATTAAATTCATCATCTATTTTATTGATATCTATTACTTCACTTTCTAATTTTAAATCTACTCCATTAGTTATAGCATTTTCCATAAGTGCTATATTTAAGTTAAATGGACAAACTATACCTGCCACTTCGCAAAGTAGTGCACTTACTACGTTTTTGTTTATACTAGGCTCAAGTTTTAATACTTCTGCTTTATTTAGTATTTTTAGACCTTCTACACCATTTTTTATTCCTCTATCATAAAGTTGTTGTATATGCTTTTTCTCTTCTTCATCAAAAGCTAAAACTAAAGAACCATTTTGTTTAAATTCTACATTTAACTCTTCACAAAGCTTAGGATATAACTTGTTACCTTCTACATTTAATCTTGCCTTTAAACTTCCTTCTTTAGCATCATATCCACCATGTACTATAGCACTATTTGCTTTAGTAGTTCCTTGGCATACTTCTACTCCTTTTTCTAGTACTACTATCTTTGAATTATATTTAGATAATTCACGAGCTATAGAGCTTCCCACAATTCCAGCTCCTATTATTGCTATATCATACATAACTTTCCCTCCAACTTATTTTTTTCTAAAAAAATACAGAGAGCCCCCTATACGTTGTATAGAAGGCTCTCTCATCTCTTAGCCAAAAATATTTAATATTGTATTTAGTAAAATTTACTTTATTATAATTTGTAAATTATAAATATCACTTTAAAAATCGAAAACATTTTCCTCGGTATGTTAATTATATACTATAAATTATTTTTTGTCACTAATTTTATATTAACTCTCAACTGATGCTAATTCAGCTTTAAATTCTTCATCTTCTCTTGCCCAGTCAAGACTTCTTTGTACTGCTTTTTTCCATCCTTTATATAATAAGTTTCTCTTTGCATCACTCATATTAGGAGTAAACTCTTTATCTATTATCCAAGATTTTTTAATGTCTTCTTTGCTATCATAAAATCCTACGGCCAATCCTGCTAGATAAGCTGCTCCTAGTGCAGTAGTTTCTACTACCTTTGGTCTATTTATATTTGTATTTAATATATCAGATTGGAACTGCATTAAGAAATTATTTGCACTTGCTCCTCCATCTACTTTAAGACCATTTAGCTTTAGTCCTGAATCTTCTTGCATAGCATTTAATACATCTTTAACTTGGTATGCTATTGATTCAAGTGTTGCACGAACTAAATGTGCTCTATTAGCACCACGAGTAAGTCCCATTACACTACCTCTTGCATACATATCCCAATATGGTGCTCCAAGCCCTGCAAATGCTGGTACTACATATACTCCATTAGTATCATCTACACTTTGAGCATAAAATTCACTTTGGCTAGCATCATATAATATTCTAAGTTCATCTCTTAACCATTGTATAGATGCACCACCTATAAATATACTTCCTTCTAATGCATATTCAACTTTTCCATCTACACCCCAAGCTATTGTTGTTAATAATCCATTTTTAGATTCTACCATATTTTCTCCAGTATTCATTAACATAAAGCAACCTGTTCCATAAGTATTTTTAGCACTTCCTTCTTCAAAACAAGTTTGCCCAAATAATGCCGCTTGTTGGTCTCCTGCACATCCTGCTATTGGTATTTCAGCTCCTGCTAGCATTTCTTTGTCTGTATGTCCATATACACAGCTAGATGGTTTTACTTCTGGCAACATACTCTTTGGTATATTTAATATTTCAAGTATTTCATCATCCCATTTTAACTCTTTTATATTATAAAGCATAGTTCTAGCAGCATTTGAGTAATCAGTTACGTGTACCTTTCCACGAGTTAAATTCCATATTAACCAAGTATCTACTGTACCAAATAATAAATCTCCATTTTCTGCTTTTTCTCTTGCACCTTCTACATTATCAAGTATCCATTTTATTTTAGTTCCTGAAAAATATGCATCTAGTATAAGTCCTGTTTTTTCTTTTATAGTATCTTTGTATCCTTTAGCTTCTAATTCATCACATATTCCTGATGTTCTTCTACATTGCCAAACTATCGCATTGTATATTGGCTTTCCTGTATTTTTATCCCAAACTATTGTAGTTTCTCTTTGGTTAGTTATACCTATTGCACAAACTTCATCTGGTCTAATAGAATTAGTTTCTAGTACTTCTCTCATAACCCCACTTTGACTTCCCCATATTTCCATAGGATTATGTTCTACCCATCCTGCCTTTGGATAAAATTGAGTAAATTCTTTTTGGGAAGTTGCTATTATGTTTCCACTCTTATCAAATAATATTGCTCTTGAACTAGTTGTTCCTTGGTCTAGCGCCATTATATACTTTCTTTTCATACAAATCCCTCCCAGAAATTTTTAAATTTATATTTACAATTATTGTTGTATTTAATATTTCTACTTAGATGCTTCTTTAACCTCTTCATCATCTAAATATCTTTTTACACCTTTATCATATACAAATCCTGCAAGTAAACCACCTATGATTGGACCTACTATTGGAACTAAGAAATACATATTTTCTCCTAATGCATTAGTTCCCCATCCTGCTATCATTGCAAATAATTTTGGTCCAAGATCTCTTGATGGATTCATTGCAAATCCTGTTAATACACCAAAACTTGCACCTATTATAGCTATTGTTAGACCTATCATAACTGGTGCTAAGTTAGCATGAGGCTTGTTTGAGTTTTTAGCTTCTCCAACTGCAAGTATAACCATAACTAAAAACATTGTTATTATTATTTCTGTAAATAAAGCTGTCATTATACTTATATCAGCATGTGGGTATGTTGAAAATATTCCCGCTGTAGCCATACCACTTTCACTTGCTCTTACTATGTTATTAGCACTTTCAAAAGATATGAATAAGTTCTTAAATAAAAAGTAAACTGTAGCAGCTCCTACAAAACATCCTAGTATTTGAGATATTATGTACGGCAAAACCTTTTTCTTTGGAAAATCCCTATACACCATTAAAGCTATAGTAACTGCTGGGTTTATATGTGTACCCGACACTGCTCCTGTAACATATATTGCCATGGTAACAGCAAGGCCCCATATAATACCGATTTCCCATTGTGAAATATTAGCTCCATTTAATACAAGTGATGCAACTGATCCACAACCTATAAATATTAGTATCCAGGATCCTATAAATTCAGAGATACACTCTCCCATCAATGTTTTTTTCAACTCAATTCCTCCTTAAATTTTATAAAATCAATTTTTTGTAAAAAAACAGAGAGAGCTCTTAGTAAAAAACTATTAGCTCTCTCGTCTCCAGCCTAGTATTGATTTAATTAAATAATAATAAAAAAACATTTTCTCGTCAATATTTTTTAAGGTTAAGTTTTTAACATTACAGTTAAGTTTTTAACATTTTTTAAGCTTTACCATATACTTTTATCTGTAGTTGAAACTGCCATAGCACCACAAGATAATATATTTATAACTTCTTCTTTTTCATCGATAAGTCCGCCGCATATTATTGGTATATTAGGATAAGTTTTATTTATCCTTTTTACTATCTTTGGCATTATTCCAGGCATTATTTCTATAGCTTGAGGTTTTACTTTCCTTAAGCTTTCTATAGCATTTTCAAGTGACATTGAGTCTATAAAGAAAAACCTTTGCACAACATTTAAGTTTAGTTCTAATGCCCTTTTTACAATATTAGTTTTAGTAGTTATTATTCCATCCAATTTTACTTCCCTTTTTATATAATCTACAATAACAGGATTTGATGCTATTCCAGATATCATATCTATATGAACAAATACCTTTTTATCATATTTATGAAGATATTCGATTATTTTTTTTAAATTAAGTATATCTCCATTTAATAAAAATACAATATCACAATCTGATTTTGCCACAGCTTCTAAATTTTCGTCATTTTTAATTGCACCTATTATAGGATTTACTTCTAATATTTCTCTCATTTTTTCCCTCCAAATTTATACGTCTATATTTATTATACATTAATAAAAAAAAGTGCAATATTAATTATTTTTTTAACGAACTTTTAAATATAAAAGAGGAACGATTCGTTCCTCCTTTATATTGCTTACTTTGCGATTAAGTATTCATATCTAATCTTTTATGGGTATTATAATTTTTACTACAAACTTATTGTTGTAGCCTTCAAAATTTACTTGTCCATTATATTTTTCTACACTCTCTTTTATATTCTTAATTCCTATTCCATGTAGAAACTTATCATTTTTATCAGTATGTAAAATCTTATTTTTAATAATTACGTCATTAATTTTACTATTTTCTATTTTTACAACACACATATTATTCATATATGTATTTTTTATATCTATATACTTATGTATACTCTCATCACTTATCTTTCTACAAGATTCTATACAGTTATCTAAACAGTTTGAAAATATAGTACAAACGTCTACCATGTCTATAAATTCACATTTTGAAAAATCTAAACTACATTTAAAATCTATATTTTCTTTCAAACAAGTATTATATTTATCATTAACAATAATATCTAATATACTATTATTAGTTTCAAAAGCTTCTTTGTAATCCATTATCATATGGTCAATTTCATTTATATATAAATCTAAATTCTCACTATCATTTTTATATAACTCTTTTATACATATAATATGATTTTTCATATCATGATGAAGCTTTCGTACCTTTAGTTGTTGCTCTTTAAGACTTAGATAATGATTATAGTCTTTATTTATGCTTTTTTTGATTATATTATTTTCTATTTCTATTTTATGAGATTTTACTATTTTATCAAATACATAAGATATATATATAGTTGAAATTATAACTAGTATGGCTACTATCATCATAACTAAATTTTTATTAGCTACTAATTCACTCATATTTTTTCCTCTTATATTTTTTCTTATATTATCCAATACTATTAAAAGAGATATAAGATTTACTAATATAGGAATAAATATTAGTTTTAAATTTTTCTCTTTATATTTTTTTATATTTATGTAGTACTTTGTAAGTAAAAACCCTATTATTAGTAATAATGTCATAATTAAATTTGATTGTATATAATAAACGTATGAATTATAGTGAATTATATCTGCTGGAAACACTAAGGTATAAGATAAGCTTTCTGTTATACTTTCAACTAATCCCCAATATATAATACAAATAATAAATGCCTTTTTGTTATTATCTATATCATAATTTATCTTACAATATATATAACCTATAGTAGGGAATAAAATTATTGAAAAATCATTAATATTAGAAAATCTTATATTAAATAAAAGTTGATCTAATATTAAAAAATTTATAATCGATACTAGCTTACTATATTTTTTTCATACATATAATTAATTAAATAATAAAATATAATGCACTTTATAAAATAAGTAGAATTATTTAAAATAATCCAAAACCATGTATCAGTTGTAAATAACTTATCTAAATTATTTAATAGATCTAACATAACACTTCCCCTAATACATTTGTTAGCTTTTTCTTAAAATCTTTTAACTTTCTTCTACTTATAGGTATCTCTATACCTTCTACAATTACTACATCATTTTTAGTAATACTTGATTTTTTTAAATTAACTAAATAACATCTATGACTTCTATAAAAATTGTGACTACTAAGCTCCTTTTCGAGATTTTCTAATTTAACTCTAGTTACATAAGTATTATCATAAGTATGTATATGTGCACATCTATTTATAGTTTCTATATATAATATTTCATCTATATCGACTTTGACACTTCCTTCACAACCTACTTGATTTACTATTATATAATTTGGATTTTTTTTGATCGTTGAATTTATAAAACTTAGCAAGTCATCATAATTAATAGGCTTTAGTAAATATCTACAAGCACGAACTTCATAGCCTTCTTGCATATAACTATCTATAGAAGTAGTAAACACTATATCGCATTGAATATCAAATTCTCTAATATGCCTTGCTGTATCCATTCCATTTAAATTATCCATTTGAATATCTAGGAATAATATATCTACTTTATCTGGATAATTTTTAAGCAATTCTTCTCCAGACTTAAATTCAAATATATTGTATTCAATGTTTTTACTTTCAAATATATCTATAATATATCCTTTTAAAATGTCTCTGTGTATTAATTCATCTTCACATATAACAATATTTAGCCCCATTATTCATGCTCCTTATAATACTTTAAATAAATGATGTTAGCTTATCCCCTTTTCTATCATCACTTTTATCATATCATAAAATCCAAAGCTGTTATACATAAACATAACTATATTACTATCACTATTTTTAATAATATCTTCATAAGTCATGTCTAAATTACTTATATTTCTTGGATCTACTATTTCTACTTCTTTAAAAACATCAGCAAACATTAATGTCATTGGTGCTTCATATGAATCTCTAAATAATAATATCTTTTTATCTGTTAAAGCTTTATCATTTTTAATTTTTAATATATTACAACTTGCACCTCTCATATATGCACCACCATAATCCCATTCTTTATCATCTTTTTGAGTTGCTATAACTTCATCAATTTTTATATGTTTATCTTTTTTTCCATCATTTTTATAGAATTTATAATCTTCATTGTCTCTATAAACATAAATAGGGTATTCTTTTTCTTTTACAAGCATATCTAAATTTCTATTGTAACTACCTATAAATTCTTTATCTTTGACAGTTTTTATTTTATATTCCTTAAAAAATGAATTTAATTTATCTTCAGTAATACCTAAATCCATTTTACTTATCATAGATTTAAATCCTTCAAAAGCACCTAATCCATTCCAATGATGATCTGTTTTAAAATAAAGCTTCTCACGCTCTTTGTCACTAAATCTATTTAAAAAATCTTCATCTAAGTCTATAAAATTTATAAGGTCTGGCTCTAAGCTGGACTTTAATTCATTTTTATTTATATCTATATTTTCTTTGTTATCTACATAGTTTGGATATAAGTGTTTTAACATATTAGTCTTGTGAGGCGTTGATACATAGTACACGCTTTTATCTAGTTGGTTTGCTATTTCACTAGTTTTATGTAATGCTATAGTATATTTATATATTTTGTCATCACTTAATAAATGAGAAAATTGCCCTAATATCCAATTATTCTTTCCCAGGTAATAATTGCCTACCTTTGTTTTATTTAAGCTAATTTCTGACTTTATATATATTTTATTCATTTCTTCTCTAAATGCAAATTGATCATTATAATATTTTTCAAACTTTTTTGTAAAAGTATTGTTTTTAATATCTTCTATCGTTGGTAATTTTTCTAAATTCCTATTTTCTGAAAAACTATAGTTTTTATCTGGTTTAACAATATTTATTATAAAAAAACCAAATATTATTGTTAAAAAAGGCATTATTATATATTTTGATTTGTTTTTCATAATTTATCTCCTATCTAAAATCTAAAATATAAAAATGGATTATAAGTAGAACTACTTAAAATTACTATAACTACTATCATAGAAATACTTAAAAAGAAACTTTGAAGTATATATGCTAATTTATTTTGTAATAAATTTTTGTTGCTTTTAATAATTATTTTTTTAATAGAATTTACTATTGGCATTGAGAATACTATCGCCATAAGGATTATATAATAATAATCATTTAAGTAAGTTATAAAATCAGAGTTTATAATATTATTTTCTGATATACCAAACATAACTTTTATAAACTCAAAACCATGACTTAAATTATTGGCTCTAAAAAATACCCATCCTATAATAACTATAAACATTAAATACATATGTCTAAATAATCTAGGCAATTTAAATAATAATTTTTCTAAAAATGCTTTTTCTAGTGCTATAAATATACCAAAGTACAGTCCCCATATTATAAATGTATAATTTGCTCCATGCCATATACCAGTTAAAAACCATACTATAAATAAATTTCTATATAATTTAAATTTAGAAACACGACTTCCTCCAAGAGGTATATATACATAATCTCTAAAAAAGCTACCTAAAAATATATGCCATCTTCTCCAAAACTCAGATACACTTTGAGATATATAAGGATAATTAAAGTTTTCAAGAAAGTTAAACCCAAACATCTTTCCTAGACCTATAGCCATATCGCTATAACCACCAAAGTCAAAATATATTTGAAATGTGTAGCAGATAATTCCAAGCCAAGCTTCTCCTATTGATAAGCTATTTATCCCTTTTGAAAATACAAAGTCAGATACTATACCTAATTGATTAGATATTATAACTTTCTTAGAAAGTCCTATTACAAATCTATTAACCACTTGTGCAAATTTATCCGTACTATGTATTCTTTTATTTATTTGATTATCTACTGTCTGATATCTTACTATAGGTCCTGCAACAAGTTGTGGAAACAAACTTATATATAATGCAAGCCCTAATATATTTTTTTGAACTTTACCATCATGTCTGTAAACATCTATAACATAACTCATTGTTTGGAATGTAAAAAATGATATACCAAGAGGCAGTTTTATTCCTTTTATATTGAATAAAAAATCTGCGTATTTAAAAGTTATCAAAAGTCCTATATTGAAAATAATTGATATGATAAGCCATATTTTCTTTTTTGAACTATCATTTACTTTTATACCAAAGTAATAGTTGCATATTATAGAAAATATCATTAAAAATACATATTTCGGCTCTCCCCATGCATAAAAAAATAAACTTGCTATTAATAATATATAATTTTTATATTTGTCTTTAGTTATATAGTAACCTAATAAAACTATTGGTAAAAATAGAAATAAAAAAAATAAACTACTAAAAACCATTGTATTAACTCCCCTTCATTTATAATCTTATGGTTAATATAATACATTTTCTTAGTAGTTTATTGAAATTTTACCCAACGGTTATTTTTATTGTTTAAATGGTTATTTTTTGTCGATTATATATTAATCAAAACTATGTTCAAAATGTAAAATTAATGCTTATGTCTTATTACTTAATATATTTTTATAAATTCTTCTAATAGCGAACTAGCATTTTTTGCTGCTATTGGTAAGAACTCCTCATATGATAGATCAGCTTCTCCATTTGCTTTATCAGATATTGAACGAAGTATGACAAATGGTATGTCATTTAAGTAGGCTACTTGTGCCATAGATGCTCCTTCCATTTCTACTGCCTCTACCTCTCCAAAGTTATCTTTTATTTTTTTAGCAATATCTCCACCTGCTACAAATTGGTCCCCTGAGGCTACCATTCCATCTACTATATTTACACCTTTTACATTCTTAGCAGCTTCTTTCGCTTTGTTTATCATATTTTTATCTGCATCAAAGAATCTTTTATTTAGTCTTGATATTTCTCCAAGTGGATCTCCAAATGCTGTTGTATCAAAATCATGCTGAACTGTAGTTGTTGATATAACTACATCTCCTTGATTTAAATCTTCATTCATAGTTCCAGCAACTCCAGAATTAACAAGAGCTGATACATTAAATTTATCAACTAAAACTTGAGTACACATAGCCATGTTAACTTTTCCTACACCAGAACGAACTAATACTATATTTTTATTATGTAATGTTCCTTTATAAAATTCCATTCCTGCTATAGTTGTAGTTTCTTTTATATCCATCTTTTCTTTTAATATTTCTACTTCTTCTTCCATAGCCCCTATTATACCTAATACATTTTCATTTCCTGTTTCTGATTGTGATGTACATCCTACCATTAAAAATATTGATAATAATATTGTTGGTAGCAAAACTAATATTTTTTTCATTTTCTAATTACTCCTTAATTTTATGTCAAAATCATTTTACAATATTATTTATATCATCATTTTCATATATTTTCAATATTTTTTTTATTTTTTTATGTATTATTATGAATTTTATAAAAATTTTTTTATGTAACGTTCGTTTTTAGTCTTTGTATATACTTCATCATAAGCCTATTAAACTATCTTAAGTTTTATTTATTTTTTAAAATTTTTAATTTTAATAAAAAAATAGATATAATAAGCTTTTATAAAAACTTATTATATCTATGCTTTTATCATATATTTTTAATGTTTTGATTGGGTGTGTTTAAAATAACTGGCTAAATATATGTGTATGTTCATTAAATATATTTATACCTATACATATAAGTATAATTCCACCTATAAGCTCTGCATATCCATTAAATACATTTCCTATTTTTTTGCCTATAAAAACTCCAAATAAACACATTATAAATGTTATAACACCTATAGCTATTGATACCTCTACTATGTTTATACTTAAAAAGGCAAAACTTATTCCCACTGCCAAAGCATCTATGCTAGTAGCTACAGATAACACTATAATATCCTTTGTAGAAAGCTCTTCTTCAGATGTAGCAGCTAACAAAGTATCTACTTCATTTGCTTCTTTTCTTTCATCTATAAATCCTTTTATCATTTTATATCCTAAGTAACTTAATAATATAAGTGCTATCCAATGATCTATAGATTTTATGTACTTTTCAAATCCAATACCCATAACCCACCCTAAAAGTGGCATTCCACCTTGAAATATTCCAAAAAATAAGGCTATTTTTATACCTAAAGATTTTGTTAAATGTTTAATAGTCATTCCTTTTGTTACCGATACAGCAAAAGCATCCATTGAAAGTGCTAAAGCTGTAAAAAATACTGCTGTAATACTCATAATTTCCTCCTGTTTTATAATTTTTCAAAAAAATAAACGAGACTCTAGGTATGCAAAATAAGCATACCTGAGTCTCGTTTTTTAAGATTAGACCAGACTATTTAGTCATTATGTTGACCTAATCACACAATACGTGCAAACTACTCCCTCAGTATAATGGAATATACATCTTATTATAATATAAATTTATATATAAATAAATAACTTTTATATAATAAATAAAGTTTTTAATCATTTAGTATATAAAAAATAGATAGACTTATTTTATATAAGTTTATCTATTTTAAAGTAAATACATATTATTCATTTATTGGCTTTTTTAAAGCTGCTAATGCTATCATACCTACTACTGAACCTATTGCTATTGCAGCTAAATATCCTAAAGGATTACCAACAACTGGAACAACAAATATTCCTCCATGTGGTGCTCTTAATGTTGCATTAAACATCATACTAAATGCTCCTGCTGTTGCTGAACCTAATACACAAGCTGGTATAACTTTAAGTGGGTCTGCTGCTGCAAATGGTATTGCACCTTCTGTTATAAATGACAATCCCATTACATAGTTAACCTTACCTGATTCTCTTTCTTCTTTTGTAAATCTATTTTTAAAGAATGTTGTAGCAAGTGCTATTGTTAAAGGAGGTACCATACCACCTGCCATAACTGCTGCCATTATTTCAAATTGACCTGATTGTAGTGATGCTACTCCAAATACATAAGCTGCTTTATTTATTGGTCCACCCATATCTATTGCCATCATACCACCAAGTATTAATCCAAGTATTAATTTAGAGCTAGTTCCAAGTCCATTTAAGAAATTAGTTATTCCTAAATTAAGTGCTGCTACTGGAGGTATTATTATAAATGTCATTATAATACCCATTAAAAGTGTTCCAAATAAAGGATATAAAAGTACTGGCTTTATACCATCTAGTGAATCTGGTAATACACTAAATACCTTTTTAAGTCCTACTACTAAGTATCCTGCTATAAAACCTGCAAGTAGTGCTCCTAAGAAACCTGAACCACCAGTATTTGCTAGTGCCCCACCTACAAATCCTACTACTAAAGCTGGTCTATCGGCTATACTATATGCAATATACCCTGCTAGTACTGGTAGCATAAATCCAAAGGCAGTATCTCCTATTGATTTAAAGAAAGCTGCAAGTGGTGTATTTGAACCAAAAGTCTTTGGATTTATTGAGTAATCATCAAGTAAAAATGCTAAAGCTATTAGTATACCTCCACTTACTACAAATGGTAGCATGTTTGATACACCATTCATTAAATGCTTATATACTTTTCTAAACGCACTTTCCTCACTACGTTCTTCTTTTGTTTCTACATTACCACCGTAATTATATATAGGTGCATCTCCATTTTCTGCTTTTGTTATTAACTCTTCTGCCTTGTGTATTCCATCTGCAACTTTAGTTATTATGACTTTTTTTCCATTAAATCTAGCCATATCAACTTTTTTATCTGCTGCTACTATTATAGCTGTTGCATTTTCTATTTCTTCTTTAGTTAATACATTTTTAGCTCCTGATGAACCATTAGTTTCTACCTTTATACTAACTCCCATTTTATCGGCTTGTTTGTTTAAACTTTCTGCTGCCATAAAAGTATGTGCTATACCTGTTGGACAAGCTGTAACTGCTAATACTTTTGGGTATTTTGAAGCTTTTTCTTTAACTACTTCTATTTTTTCTTCTTTTTCTTCTGGGAATTTCTCTTTTTCCTTTTTATCTATTAAACTTAAAAACTCACCTTCGCTTTTAGCATTTATAAGTTTTTCTCTAAATTCTTCATCCATAAGTATTGTAGATAATCTTGATAATACTTCTAAGTGAGTGTTATTAGCTCCTTCTGGTGCCGCTATCATAAAGAATAAATGTGATAAGCTACCATCAAAAGATTCATAATCTACACCATCTTTACAAATAGCTGCAGCTAAACACGCATTTTTAACTGAACTAGTTTTAGCATGAGGTATTGCTATTCCTTCACCTATTCCTGTTGTGCTTTGATTTTCACGAGCTATTATTGCTTTTTTATATTCTTCTTTATTATTTAAATTACCACTATTATCTACTAAATCTACTAGCTTATCTATAGCATCACTTTTATTAGTTGCTTTTAAGTTAAGGCTTATAGACTTTTTATTTATTAAATCTACTATTTTCATAGCTTATCTCCTCTCTACATTTATTTCATCTATTAAACTATATATGTGTTCTTTATTTGCTAAATCATTAGAAAATGCTGTTGCACCTCCACTAGCTGCTCCTAGTTTTAAAGCTTCTTTGTAGTCTTTTGAATTTAGATATCCAGCTATAAATCCAGCTACCATAGAATCTCCTGCACCTACTGAGTTTTTAACTTTTCCTTTTGCTACGTTACTTATAAATGTTTCTCCATTTTCTGTTATAAGTAATGCTCCATCTTTTCCTCTTGATACTAATACATTTTTAGCTCCCATATCTTTTAACTTTCTAGCATAAGTTATTATGTCATCAGTAGTTTCTAATTTAACATTAAATAATTCTTCTAATTCATGATTGTTTGGTTTTATTAAAAATGGTTTGTGCTTTAATACATTTATTAATAAATTTTTAGTTGCATCTACTACTATTTTTATATTTTTATTTTCTAGCTTTTTCATTATATTTTCATAAAGAGAAGAGTCTAAAGTACTAGGTATACTTCCTGCTAATACTAATACATCGTTTTCCATAAGAGTATCTAATTTTTCATATAATTTATTTAAATCTTTTTCACTTATATTTGGTCCTTGACCATTTATTTCTGTTTCTTCATCACTTTTAACCTTAACATTTATTCTTGTAAATCCATTTTCTATATTTATAAAATCTTCATTTAATCCTTTATCTCTTAATACATCTTTTATATAATTACCTGTAAATCCACTAACAAATCCTAGGGCTCTACTTTCATATCCTAGTTCTTTTAATATTAAAGATACATTTATACCTTTACCACCTGGATATACATATTCTTCTTTAGTTCTATTTACCTCTCCATTTTTTAGATTATCTAGCTTTACTACATAATCTATAGATGGATTAAGTGTAACTGTATAAATCATTTTATCACCTCATTGTGTTATCTTATATATTTATAATATTTCAGAATACCTTTTCCTGAAAGACAAAAAATTTCTCTTAGTTAAAAGAGAAATTTATCTATTAAATATAAAAGTGTATTTTTACCTTTATTAATATTAAGTTTTTTCAAATTATAAATTAAACAAATTTATTTAAACATAGCTATAAATTTATCATAATTTTTAGATTCACATATACTTATAACTTTAGCTATAGAATCTATTCTTTTATATATATTTGAAAGTAAATCTTCATAGTTTAGTATACTATCTTTTTGTATACAAAGCATCACTATAAGCCTTACATCTCCTACTTCCCACTTTATACTTTTTTTAAGTATTCCTATTGCTATAGTATCTTTATATACCTTTCCTTTAGCACCATGAGGAATAGCTACCATATTTCCAATTTCTGTTGTAGCTATCTTTTCTCTATCAATATAAGATAATTTCATTTCTTCATCTATATAATTCTTTTTAAGTAACTTCTCTGACATATAGTCTATTACATCATATTTATTATCAAAATCTAAATCTACAAAAAATAAATCCTTATCAAATATTTCAGATAAATTTATATTATAATAAATTTTGCCTGTATCTATAAACTTTTCTATTATCATTATTTCCTTGTCATCTAAAAATGGTGATACATTTATAACAGGAATATTTTTAATATCTATAGGTACCGTAGCTATTATAAAATCTACATCAAGTACTCCTATAAAATCTATTAAGTAAGAAGGCATTACTTTTAATATTTCAATCCTTTTATCAAATTTAGCTTCAAGTTTTGCCTTTATAAGCATAGATGTTCCAATACCTGATGCACATATTATTATAGCCTTTAATACTTTTTTGTTTTCTTTATGAGAAGTTCTTTGTAATGCTCCTCCTATGTGAATTGCAATATTTGCAATTTCATTTTCATCTATTTTAATATCTAAATCTTTTTCTAATGTATTTTTTGCAATAGTTGCTAGTTCAAATGCAAATGGATACTTAGTCTTTATATCACTTGCTATTATACTTTGATTATTTATGTTTAATTCTTTGTTAGTATAAAAACTAAGTATGTGCTTATATAAATACTTTTTAAATATCTCGTCATTACTTAAATCTATAGATGTAGCTAATTTTAAATTTTTAATAAACTCATCTATAGAGCTTAGTATTTTTTCTTTATATTCTTTATTATAATTATTGTTTATTTTTTCTTGGTAGTTGTTAATATATGTTTTTATATACTCTTTATAATTATTATTATCTTCTAGTGATAGTGATAGTAGTATATAATTAAATATATTGTTAAATTCATAATCAGTAAATATTATATGTTTTTTATCTATATTGTATAATATCTCACTTCTTATTGAAGATATATTTGAAGCTACAGTGTCACTAAAAAAGTCTTCAATATTTATGTTATTATACTTTAAGCTACTTTCTATTATGCACTTTATTATATTTTTAATATCTCCTAAAATACCAATACCTAGCTTATGTTTTGATATAATTTTTAAATTATAATTTTTAAGTATAACTTTAACTTCTTTTAAGTCATTTTTTATGGTAGATAGACTAACATACATTTCATCTGCTAAGCTTTCTATTTTCAAAGTTTTATCTTTATAAAGTAGTAAGATTTTTTTTAATATATATCCTACTCTATCTATATTAACATTAGTTTGTTCATCATCTTTATCAATAATAGAATCTACATCTCCAACTAATATATATCCTTTTCCTCTTATAGAATCTATTTTTACGTTTTCTAAAGTGGCGTTTATATCTTTTATTTCTCCTTGAACTGTTTTTGTAGAACAATCTAGTTCATATGCTAAAGCCTTACTAGTTATAGGGTGCGTACTTTTGTTTAATATATTAATTATCTTAACTTGTCTACTATTTAAAATATATGTCAATATCATCAATCCTTATTAAAATTTTTTATCTATTATTTTATTCTACTATAAGTGTAATTATAGTTTCAAATAAAATTAGTTTTCCTTGATATAGTATTAAGCTTCTTTGAAAGTATCCTTAGATAATAAATTTATTTTAAACTAAAAACCTATACATAAACCTTTATTTATTAAAAGTTAATATATAGGTTACTCATTAATATACATCAGACATTTCTAAATCTACTATTTTGTTTATATCTTTTATACTTGAGCCTTCATTTTGCATTTCATTTACTTTCAAATGTCTAGGAAGATGTATCTTGAAAGTAGAACCTTTATTTATTTCACTTTCTATTTCTATTTTACCATCATGAATATCTACTATCTCTTTTACTATACAAAGCCCTATACCACTACCTTCATTGTTTCTTGTATATAAGTTATCTACTTGATAAAATCTATGGAATATATAGTCAATCTTTTCTTTTGGTATACCTATGCCACTATCTTTTACTTCAATAACTACATTTTCTTCGTCTTTATAAATAAAAACTCTTATAATCCCATTTTCAGATGTAAACTTTATAGCATTTGATAACAAGTTTAATATAACTCTTTGAATTTGAAATATATCTATAGCTACTTTTATCTCTTCATATTTTGTGTCAAATATCATATCAATATTTTTTCTCCTAGCAAAATCTATACTCGACTCAAATATATCCTCTACAACGCATACTATATTGCAATTTTCTAAGTTTAATTTTAACATTCCAGATTCAGCTTTAGTTATATCTATTATATTGTTTGATATTTTCAGAAGTCTATAGGTATTTTTATCTACATTTTCTAACTTATTTAATATATAATCTTTATCTAAATTTCCTTTTTCAAGACTTTTTTCTAATACTTTAGTAATTCCTAGTATTATATTTATAGGTGTTCTTAATTCATGACTTAGATTAACTATAAAGTCTGATTTTAATTTTTCTCTTTCTTTTTCTTTTTTTTGTATTTCTATTCTTTTTATCTTATCACGTCTAAATTTAATAAAAGATATAATTATACCTATAATAATTAGTGCTGATATGATTTGTAAAAATACTGAAACTACTTTCATCCATGTAGGAATTAATAAATCAAAAGGACCTTTATCTAAAATAACTACATCCTTTCTTACAGAAAAAGGATTAATATTATATTCATATATACTATCATAATCTACGTATGATTTTACTTTAGGCTCTGGAACACTTTTGATATTTTTTATTTTTTCTCCATTTTTTATTTTAATTATCATCTCTCCAATTATACTGCCTTGTTCTTGACCTATATCCATACTTCCCCCTAATATTCCAGAATTTATATAGGTTTCGTCGTCAGAGTATATTGGTGCACTACTATAATCTTTTATTGTGCTTACAACCTCTATAGGATTTATATACTTTCCTGAATTCTCGTACTGAAATTCTCCTCCTATTATATTAATCATATCTTCCGAGTTTTTAATCTCACTTAATTCTTTTGTTATATCTTCTAAGTAATTACTTTTTATATGTCTTATTTTTACTTGATCTTTTAAGTATCTATCTACTATCCTCGATACTTCCTTATAAAGAGAATATCCATATCCTGATTCTTCCGTTATTATGTTTATATGTCTTACTTTAGGAGTTAAGTCTTTCATTAGAATCATTAAATCTAATGTATCATCACGGTGATATACACCTGTCATGTATTCATTTTCTTTATAAGTTTCTTCTAAATTATTATCCACACCGCTAAATAACAGAGGTAATTTATAAAAATTACTATTTATATTTTTTACTTCATTTTTAAAAACTTCATAAGATTCATCATTTACTGCGTATATGAGATCTACACTTCCTTTTGGGTACTTTTTATTTAACATATCTTTTAATGATTTTATATATTCTTTATTGTGATTAATCCTAAAATCTAAATATTCAACTCTAAAGTTTATATTTGACTCATTATTATTTAATATATAATTTTTTAGTCCCATTGTTATATTTGCTTCCCAATAATGTCCTTGATGATAAGAGTTTAGTATTAAAACGTTAAATGACTCATCTCCTATACTTTTTGCATGTATTTTAGATATAAACATCTGTGTCATTAATATAACAGTTGATATGTATATCATTTTCTTAAATTTTGTCATTTATTAAATCTCCCTGACCAAAAATATACTCAAGATTTAATAATTCTACATTATTTGTTTTTTTCCTTCATTATTTTTGTTTAAAATAAATAAACCTAAGGAAATAATCCTTAGGCTATATATTAATAAAAAATATGAAGAAGTATTCGTTCCTACTTATAAAAATAATCTGATTTTAATTTATATTATTACATCTATTTAGCTGTTTTCTTAGTTCTAAAACATATTGAGTATATTAAAACTACTGCAAAACATATTACTGGTATTAAAAATGATGAACGAACTGCAGCTTCTTGACCACTAAATGAAGGTGCTATAAAAGATAACATTCCAGTATCTATCATTTTACCCATAATAGGGGTTATAACTGCTCCACCAAGTATTGCCATTATAAGTCCTGCCGCACCTACTTTTACTTCATCACCTAAATCTTTAAGTGCTATACCATAAATTGTAGGGAACATTAATGACATACATGCTGATATTAAAACTAAGCACCATACAGATTGAGAAGTTGGTAGGTATATTGTTCCTAAACTAAATGCTATTCCACCTACTGCAAATATAGCCATCATTATAGCTGGGTCAAAGTACTTCATTAAAGCTGTACATATCCAACGGCATACTATAAAAGAAACTATTGCTATAAGATAGTACTCAGATGCACTTGCTTCATCAAGTCCAAGAGTTGTCATTACATATCCTATAGTCCAAGTCCATACAGATATTTGAACACCAACATAGAAAAACTGTGCAACTACACCAAATGCATAGCGTGGTATTTTTATAAGTTTTTTTATTGATTTAACTATATTAAGATCTCCTGAAGTATCTCTTTCAGAATCTTTACTTTTCTTAAAGAAAGTCCATATTATTATAGCTATAACTACTAAACCAACATATGGTACACATACCCATAATAATTCTGTACTACGTATATCACTTAAAGCTTCTGGGCTCATCGCTATACGTTCTTCATATGTTGCAGGATTTAAGTTACTTAATATAAAATATTTAGCCATTATGATACCTGTTAAAGAACCTAGTGGATTAAAAGCTTGAGCCAAGTTAAGGCGACGAACACTAGTCTCTTCTGGTCCTAATGATATTACATATGGATTACAAGTTGTTTCAAGGATTGAAAGCCCTCCTGCTAAAACAAAAACTGATGCTAAGAATAAATTAAAGTTTTGTGAAATTGCAGCTGGTATATATCCCATAGCCCCTACTATATATAAACCAAGACCTACTAATACACCATTTCTATATGAGTATTTTTTTATTAAAATTGCAGCAGGTAATGCAAGTACTGCATAAGATCCATAAAAAGCAACTTGTGTTAAAGATGCATCTGCTGCCTCAAGCATAAATATTCTTCCGAATGCTGGTACAAGATTATCTGTCATATTATTTAATAGTCCCCAAAGTATAAAACACGATACAAGCATTATAAAGTGCATTGTATATTTTTTTGGTACTATTTCATTTGTATTTTTTACTTTAACATTTTCAGCACTATTTATCTTACCATCCATAAAATATCCTCCTTTTTATATTTAGGAATTAAATTATTTTATTTTCTATAACGTTTAAATCCTGGGTGTCTTCCAGTAACTCCGTAATTTTTTCTCATATCTATTAGTCTATCTATATTATCTCTTGAAATTTCTTTTTCCCCACCTAATAAATGTGCAGTTAAACTTATTTTTGCATATAATTCTAATGTTTCCATTCTATAATAAGCTGTTATTAAATCTGCTCCTACTGTTAATGCTCCATGATTTTGAAGTAATAATACATCGTGTTCATTTAAATATGGTGCTATTGCTTCTGGAACTTCTTCTGTTGATGGTGTCCCATATGGTGTTACTGGTACAGACCCTATTGCAACTACAGTTTCTATCATAGTGTATCTATCCATATCTAACTGAGCAACTGCAAATCCTGTAGCTGTTGGAGGATGTGCATGAACTACTGCTCCTACATCTTCTCTTTCTTTATA
This sequence comes from Romboutsia sp. 1001713B170131_170501_G6, assembly GCF_015668195.1. Taxonomy (NCBI): domain Bacteria; kingdom Bacillati; phylum Bacillota; class Clostridia; order Peptostreptococcales; family Peptostreptococcaceae; genus Romboutsia; species Romboutsia sp. 1001713B170131_170501_G6. Next base: position 619,302 of record NZ_JADPFC010000001.1, on the reverse strand, counting down.
GCATCTTAAATGCATTTTTATTTCTGATGATGGTCTTAAGCCTTCAAGTCCATCTAATATTTCTCCATTAGCATCAATATGAACTAATTTTTCTGGTGTTATAAAGCTTTTACTTATTCCTGTTGGTGTTGCTAAAAAAGTACCATCTTCTAATTTCACAGTTACATTCCCATCATTTGCAGCAACCCATCCTAATTGCCACATTTTGTGGCATACATCACATATTTGTTCTCTTACTTCCATATATTTTAAGTTTTTTGTACATTCCATAATAATTGCCTCCCATATTTTGTGTTATTCTACTACTACGCCTTTTTGTAATATAATATTTGCATATAATGCTTTTTCTCCTGTGGCTATTATTGCATAAGCTTTTTTTGCTTCATCATAAAATTTAAATCTTTCTATAGTTCCTACTACATCTTCTCCGCGACTATCATGCTTTTTAATTATTTCTTTATAAGTATCCCATATAGGAGTTTTAACATTATCACCTGCCATTACTTCCATTAAATTAACAGGATGATCTACATATGTGTCTAGTGGAAATACTTTAAGTATTGCATCTAATAGCTCAGGAACATTATGTCCATCACATCTTATTACTATAGAATCTTTTCCCATACTTTCTGCTGGAAAATTTCCATCACTTATTACTATTTGATCACTATGCCCCATTTCACATAATACTTTTAATAGTTCTGGAGACAATATTGGTGGTATATTTTTTAACATTTTACAATCTCCTTAGGCTTAATTATTTCTTTAAACTCTTCATATTTTTCTTCCCATAAACTTAAGTTTATTGGATTATAATAATCTATTTCTTGAGAATTTTTTATTATATTTCTAGCTTCTTTTAAGTCTTTTATTTCATTAGTTGCCATTAATTGAACTAATATATTTCCAAGTACAGTAGCTTCTACAGGTCCTGCAGATACGCTTATATTACACGCATTTGCAGTCATTTGGCAAAGTAACTTACTTTGTATACCTCCGCCTACCATATACATTGTTTTATATTCTTTATTAGTACATTTTTTAATTTCCTCTAAAGAGTGACGATATTTTAATGCTAAACTCTCATTTATACATCTAACTATTTCGCCTTCAGTTTGAGGTACTTCTTGATTAGTTTTTTTACAATAATCTTTAATTCTTTCTGGGATATTTCCTGCTGGTACAAATATTGGATCATCTGGATCTATTAAGCATTTAAATGGTTTAGATTTTTTTGCCATTTCTTCTAATTCACTAAAATTATAGACTTTTCCTTCTCTTTCCCATTGTCTTTTACTTTCTTGTATTAACCATAGTCCTATTATATTTTTAAGAAAAGACGCCTTATTACCATAAGCTCCTTCATTTGTTATATTATAATAACTTGATTTTTCATTTATTATTGGTTCATCAATCTCTGTTCCAAGAAGTGACCAAGTTCCACAACTTAAAAATACAAAATCATCATCAAAAGATGGAACTGATACTAAAGCACTTTGAGTATCGTGTCCACAAATTGCAATAACATCACACATATCTATTTTTAATTCTTCACTTATATCCTCAGTTATCTTTCCTATTATCGTTCCACTAGGTACTATATCTGTGAATAATTTTTTAGGTAATCCTAAAGAATCGATTAATTTTTCTGACCAAGTCCTATTTTTTGCATCAAATAATTGAGTTGTTGATGCTATAGAGCTTTCTGTAACCTTTTTTCCTGTTAGGAGATAGTTGAAAAAGTCAGGCATTAGGAGCATCACATCTGCTCTTTTAAGCAGATGTGATCTTTTTTCTTTTAATGATAATAATTGAAATGCTGTGTTTATCTCCATGAATTGATTTCCTGTTATATCATAAAATTCTTCTTTAGGTATATTTTCAAAGCTTTTTTCTACCATCCCACATGTTCTACCATCTCTATAATGGATAGGATTTTCAAGTAATGTGCCATGTTCGTCAAGTAGTGCAAAATCAACACCCCATGTATCTATACCTATGCTATCAATTTTTCCAAAGGCTTTTGATTTTATTAAACTTTGCTTTATTTCAAAGAACAATCTAAGTACATCCCAATACATTGTTCCCCCTACTATTACAGGGTCATTTGAAAATCTATGGATTTCTTTAATTTCTATTTTACCTTTATCGTATATTCCAAGCATTGCTCTCCCACTTGATGCACCAAAGTCAAAGGCTAATACTTGTTTTTTATTATTTTTAGTTTCCATGATATCACCTTTTAATTTTATTTGTACATTGGTCCATAAGTTTTGCAAGCTCTATAATCTTGGCCTTCTTTATCCATTCCAAATGCATTCCAAGCTGCTGGTCTAAATATTTTTTCTTCGTCTACGTTATGCATACTTACTGGTATTCTAAGTATTGAACATAAAGTGATTATATCTGCACCTATGTGTCCATAACTTATAGCACCATGATTAGCACCCCAGTTATTCATTACGTCATATGCTGATTTAAATGCACCTTTTCCTGTAAGTCTTGGTGCAAACCAAGTACAAGGCCAAGTATAATCAGTTCTCTTCCATAACTTATCTGATACTTCACTTGGAAGATTTACAGTATATCCTTCCACTAATTGAAGAACTGGTCCAAGCCCTTTAACTAAATTTAAACGCATCATAGTTACAGGCATTTCAGCTTCTGTTAAGAATCTTGAAGAATATCCTCCACCTCTGAAATATCCATTATCAGCAGCATTCCAAGTAGTTGATTTTAATATTGCTTCTTGATCTTCTTCTGTTATATCATACCAAGCTTTTATTACTTTATTTCCATTTTCATCTTTTGCTTGACCACAAGCATCTAGGCAAGATGCTCCTGAGTTTATTAAATGTATAAATCCATCAGCTTCTTTAGCTACACCTTCTAATTCATATCCAGTAGCCTTTTTAACTGCTTCAGGACTCCAGTAAGTACGAACATCTGAGAAAATTTGAGGTGTATTAGTTAATAATTTTCCAAATAACATACTTATACCGTTTAATACATCATTTTCAGTAGCTAATATATAAGGTTCTCTAGCACCGTCCCAGTCAAATGAAGTGTTAAGTAATGCTTCTGGGAAATCACAGTTTGGATAAAAATCTGTCCATTGTCTTTGACCTTGGAAACCTGCAGCTATTGCATTGTGTCCTAATCTTTCTTCTTCACAACCATCTGGTAAGTTTTCATTTCCGTTCATTAAGTCTTTTATTATACACATCATCTTAACAACGAATTCCCAATCTGCATCTTTTTCTTCTCTAGTTTTTTGAACATTTTCAGGGTTTTTATCAAATCCTTCTATACATTTTTCTTTAGTCCATTTTAAAGCTCTTTCAAATTCTGCTTTATCATATATTTCTTCACTCATTCTTCTTATTACTTCTGTTTCATCAACTGACTCTACTCTCATTCCTAAGTATTCTTCTATAAATGCTGGGTCTATTATAGAACCACCTATCCCCATACATATTGAACCTATTTGTAAATAAGATTTTCCTCTCATAGAAGCTGCTGCTACTGCTGCCTTTCCAAATCTTAATAACTTTTCTTTAACATCTTCAGGTATTTCTGTTTCGTCTGCATCTTGAACATCATGTCCGTATATACCAAATGCAGGAAGACCTTTCTGTGCATGAGTAGCTAGTACTGATGCTAAATAAACAGCTCCTGGTCTTTCAGTTCCATTAAATCCCCATACTCCTTTTATAGTCATTGGATCCATATCCATTGTTTCTGAGCCATAACACCAACATGGAGTTACTGTAAGAGTTATATCTACTCCTTCTCTTTTAAATTTGTCAGCACATGCTGCTGATTCTGGAACTCTACCTATTGTAGTATCTGCTATAACAACCTTTACAGGTTCTCCATTTGAGTATTTTAAGTTTTCTTCAAATAATTTAGCTGCTGATTTTGCCATATTCATTGTTTGCTCTTCCAGTGAACCACGTACGTCTAATATTCCTTTTCTTCCATCTATTGTAGGTCTTATTCCTATTACTGGATATCTTCCTATCAATCTACTTTTAGCCATTATAATTACCTCCCCAATTTTATTTATAATTTTTTTATTTTTATTTTTAGTAATTTTTTCTATTTATTATCTTTCTAATTTAATTATAGATATTTTAAAAAACGTTTTCTTGTGTTATAATAGTCAGAAAATATAATAATATTCACTTTTTGTATTAAATCAAATGAAGGGGAGATTTTATGAAATACTTTGATTTTAAAGAAGATAAAAAACACGGTACATTTGATTTTCCAATTGAGTTTTATCATGTGACTCCAAATCATCCAAGATATAATATGCCTTATCACTGGCATACTGAATACGAAATAATAAGGATTTTAAAAGGGGAATTTTTACTAACTCTTGGAGATGAAAAAATTTTAGCTAAAGAAAATGATATAATATTTATTCATGATGGAATGCTTCATGGAGGTATTCCAAAAGATTGTATTTATGAATGTATAGTATTTGATATAAATTCATTAACAAAGCAAAATCACACTTGTACTAAGCAAATACAAGATATTATAGATCACAAAAAGATAGTTGGACCTATACTGTCTAATGATATTAATGATTTAAAGTTATGCTGTAATAACTTATTTAAGTCTATGAAGTTAAAAGAAGTAGGATATGAATTTATTACTCAAGGTTCTTTATATTATTTAATAGGAATTATATTAAATAATAAATTATATTCAAATAAAAATACAAATACAAAAAGAACCCAAGAAAGGATTCTTAATTTTAAAAAAGTGTTAACTTTAATAGAAAGTGAATATTCAAGCCCACTTACTCTCGAGGATTTATCAAAGGCTTGTGGTATGACTCCAAAGTATTTTTGTAGATTTTTCTCTGAGATGACTAATAAAACACCTATTGAATATTTAAATTATTATCGTATAGAAAGTGCTTGTGAACAACTTTTAACTACAGATTATTCTATAACTGAAATTGGACTAAATTGTGGATTTAATGATGTTAGTTACTTTATTAAGACTTTTAAAAAGCATAAAGGAGTTACACCTAAACAATACTTAAAGTCTTCTATATATAGTGCAGTTTAATTTTAAATTTTTTTAATATTAAATAAAAAGGAGCATTTGCTCCTTTAAGTTTTATTAATCATCAATATAATCTTTAGTAAGTAAAGCATACATAGAATAATCACAGATTCCTTGATTGTTTATATCTGCTTGTCTCATTGTACCTTCATATTTCATTTTACATTTTGTCATTACTTTTCCTGAGTTTGGATTAAGAGGGTCATGTCTTGATTCGATACGATTTACCTTAACTTCATATATAAAATATTTAATTAAAGCACTTAGTGCTTCTGAAGTAACTCCTTGATTCCACCACTTTCTTCCTATGCAATAACCAACATGCACCATACCTATTTCTTCATCTTGACGTACAACACTTATAGATCCAATAGGTTCATTTCCATTAGATTTTAATATAATAGCCCATTGATAAAAATTTTTATTTTTATATTCATCTATCCAATTTTTTAGGATATTTTTTGATACTTCAATGTTATCATGCGGTTTCCAAGTAAGAAACTTTGTAACTTCAGAATCATTTGCCCAATTTCTATACATAGCCTCTGCATCTGACAATTCAAACTTTCTCAAAATTAAATTTTTTGTATCTATTCTTTTTGTTCCCTTATGATTCATAGTATCTCCCTCATATATTCCTTGATTAATAATATATAGCAATTGTGGATTTAATTAGATCAGAACTTAAAGTCTAGCATGTGCTCACTAAATCATATGTTTATTGAACACATGCTATTTATTATATTAATTAATTTCTTTAAGATAATCTATTCCAACAATAATGTCTTTTCTTAATTCTTCTTCATTATTTTCATTAGACTCATATCCATAACATAATCCTACAACAAAATTTCCTTTTTCTGAGCTATAGAATATATATTTTTTATTAAAATTAGTATCCTCTACTTCTTTTTCCTTAACTATATCATCTGGAAGAACTTTATTAATTAAATCCATCGCTTCTTCATATGTTACACTTGTTGGATTAACTTCTGAAGCATATGTATATCCTAATAATATATTAGAATAATTTTTATTAGCTATTGGTTCTGCTGATTCTACTTTTGTTATTTGCCCTTCTTGGGACGCATTTTTATTATTATAACTTACCACTTTATACTGGAGTTCTTCTTTATTTACTTCTTCATACCTCTCATTAATTACGCTATTGTCTATATTTATATAGTCAATCTCACCGCTTTCAGATTTTATATATGGTATATCATTTTCTTCATCAACTACTACTTCTTTATTTAATTCATTAGATTCAATATATTCTTTATTAGTATTTTTATTGCAGCCTATAACTACTAAAATACATACTATTAGGATAGCTATTATTAATTTACTCCTATTTTTCATGTAAGCCACCATTAATAGATAATGTCTTATTATTAGCTAAATCATCTAACAAGTTTAATATTTCTGGGTAAAAATCTTCAAATGTAGAATATTTACCTCTATTTGTCTCATACTCTTTTTCTAATAGATTTATCAGTTCATCTATATAAATAAATCCAGCTTCTTTTTCCATTTTTATAGACCTATTAGCATCTTCTTTTCCATTATGTATATCTGTCATTCTAATTACACAAGCTCTAACTAAATGCTCATTTAAACATGTTTCCCAATTACTATATGCCTTAGCTTTCATCTTACCTTTTATAGGCTCAAATAAACTTTCGTATTTATTTACTTCTTTTATATTTTTAGTTGTCAAATTATTTATAAATGAATGACCAAATTCATGTCTTATCAAATACCTAAACATAAAGTCCTCTCCAAATATAGGTAAATCATCCTTTACACCATTGCTTCCCTGTATAAAGTATATATCATATTTTCCATCTTTATCTTTAATTCTTGGTCCGTAATTATTGGCATAAAGCATTCCATTAAGTATTATATTATAACTATTTTGTTTAGTTCCATAATAGTCTTCTACTTGACTTATATAATCAACATCACTTAAGCTTTTTATTGTAGTATTTATTATTTTTTCATAATAATCCATATGATCATTATAAAAGTCATAAAAATTACTTTCCTTAACAAAATTATTTAACTCATCTATAAATTCTAAAAATTTCTCTTCTCCTCCAGCCCTTTGAACACATTGTGTATATACATAATCACTTTTATCAATATCTTCTCTTATTTTTAAGTTTGATGGATTGGTTAAATAAAGCATGCTTGTTGGAGGTGCATCATAGCTAAACCCATTTTTTGACATAGATTCAAACAATTTTACTACTTCGTGATACTTATATTCTCCAAAGTATTTTTCTACTTCTTGTTTGTAAATTATGTCTTCAGGGATTATACTAGTTGTTTTATAATCATAGGTTGGACTTAAGTACATAATTACTGATAAAAGTTCAATTCTTGGGTCTATTGTCATATTTATATTGTTAAATTTTTTTGTTATCGTTTTATTATCCCTGATTATTTCATTGTTTACCTCACTAGATGATGAACATCCTACTGAAAATATCATTGTTAAAGTTAATAATAATGATATAATTTTTTTCAAGATATTATCCTCCTTATCTCACTATCTTAATTACATATTTTATTTTCTAATTACATTGTAATCATAATACGTATCAAAAAGTTTGAATTTTAAAAATATATCTTAAAATTAGTATAAAATATTTATACAAAAAGAACCCTATATAGCAGATTTTTTATCTACATTACAGAGCTCTTTCTAAAAACTATTGTATGCTTAATTTATTATTTACATTAACTCTTAGCATAAAACCAACGATTCATATAATTTAGTAATATCCTCTATACTTGTTTCTCTTGGGTTTCCAGGTCTACATGCATCATTATATGCAGACTCTGCTAAAAACTTAATATCTTCTTTTTTAACTATATCTTTTAAGTTAGAAGGTATACCTATATCACTTGAAAGTTTTTTAACTGCATCTATTGCAGCTTTTCTATACTCATCAACACTCATATTTTCAACATTTTCTACACCCATAGCAGCTGCTATGTATTTATATTTATCTCCTGTTACACAAGCATTATACTCCATAACTGTTGGCAGTATAATTGCATTAGCTATTCCATGTGGTGTATCATATAATGCACCTAAAGGATGAGCCATTGAATGAACTATACCTAGTCCTACATTAGAAAATCCCATTCCAGCTATATATTGACCTAATGCCATACCTTCTCTACCTTCTTTAGTATTTTCTACTGCACCTCTTAAATGTTTTGATATTAACTCTATAGCTTTTATGTGGAACATATCACTCATTTCCCAAGCTCCACCTGTTATAAATCCTTCTATTGCATGAGTTAAAGCATCCATTCCAGTAGCTGCTGTTAAACCTTTTGGCATACTTTCCATCATATCAGGATCTACTACTGCAACAACTGGTATATCATTAGTGTCTACACATACAAACTTTCTATTTTTTTCAACATCTGTAATAACATAGTTTATAGTAACTTCTGCTGCTGTTCCTGCTGTTGTTGGTACTGCTATTATTGGTACACATTTGTTTTTAGTATCAGCTACACCTTCTAAGCTTCTAACATCTTCAAATTCTGGATTGTTAGCTATTATACCTATTGCTTTTGCTGTATCTATAGATGAACCTCCACCTATAGCTATTATGTAATCTGCATTTGACTCTTTATATGCTTTAACACCACTTTGTACATTTTCAATAGTTGGATTTGGCTTTATGTTAGAATATATTTCATAATCAAGATTTTCTTCATCTAATATTTTAGTTACTTTTGTTGTTACATTAAATTTTATTAAATCTGGGTCAGAGCATAAAAATGCTTTTTTTAGGTTTCTTCTTTTTACCTCTGTTACTATTTCTTTTATTGCTCCAGATCCATGATATGAAGTTTCATTTAATACAATTCTATTTACCACTTAAATCGCCCCTTTTTATGAATATATGTTAATTGTAATTTTTTAGGGTATATTATTTCTAGTAATATACTTTCTTAAAATATGACTATTTTCACTTTTTATAATTTGTAATTATGATTAATTTTAAAATAAGGAGGAACAATTCGTTCCTCCTTATAATTTTAGAATTTAAAAAGTTTAGTTATTTTAATTTTATTCTATTATAATCAAACATTAAAAAAACTAAATTTTTCGTTTAATATTTCTCATTACAAATCCACTTTTAGGCAACGTAGGTATCCTTTCTAGGCTATAACTTAAATCCTGATCAGGTACTTCAAAATCAATCTTATTAATAAGAAAATCAATACTAGCTTTCATTATTTCAATGGTAATTCCTTCTCCTGGACAGCGATGGCCTTTTGCAGAATTCCCTCCACCCTGAGGAATAAAGTCAAATAAGCTTTCATTACGTTCTTTAAAACGCTCTGGTATAAATTCAAAAGGCTTCTCCCATATTCTTGAATCATGATTGGTACCATAAATATCAAGAATAACAAGCATGTCTTTTTTAAATTCATATTTATTCCAAATAAAATCCTTTTTTACTCTTGCCCCTAGAAATGGTCCAAATGGGTAATAGCGTCTAACTTCTTGCACAAACATTTCAAAATCTTTACTGTTACCAGACAAAAGCTTTTCTTTACACTCTGGGTGTTCATATAAAGCTAAAGCTGAAAATGTAATAAATGTTGAGATAGCAACAATTGGACGTAGTATGTTGATAAGTTCTACCGCAGCAATTTTAGTATCCAGTTGACTACCATCTAGCTCTCTATGAAAAGCCATAGCATAAAGGGCTGAGCTTTCTTTAACCTTAAGCTTACCTAAACGAACATCTTCTATGACTTTCCCTATCCACTCTTCTGATCTAGATCTAGCTATTTTACCTTTCCAATATCGTGGTCCTATCGCTCCAAGGGCATCAACCATTGCACTAAAATCCTCTGCTCTATCTTTTACCTCAGATTCTAAGAGAGGAACCCCAGCCCAATTACACGCTGTCCAACATAAAATATACTTTGCCTCATCAAAAAGTACAATCTCCTTATTACCTTCCCATTTACTAATTGATGATTGCAATTTATCCATTAGAAGTTTTGAAAGTTGATTTTGATGATGTGAGTTAGTCAATGACATGAAAAGATTTTTACGATGCCTATGTGATTCTCCATCCATAGACTGTACACCACCTACACCAAACAATGTTTTTTGTACACGTTTTGGAGCAGCACCATTTCGCTTAAATAACTCTGAATCGTAAAAAATCTTTGCCGCTTCTTCTCCAACTATACAAATTGCTTTTTCTCCTAGCAAATGTGTCTCAAATATATCTGACTGATATTTATCAACTCTATTTTTTATAAATAGATATGCTTCTTGAGACATAGCTATAGTATGATCAATACCTTTATCGTGAGGGACTTGTTCTTTAATTGACATTATCTTATATACTCCTTTATATTACATGTTAAAAAATCACTCTGCTTTTTTATTTTTTCCATACCAAGTATAAGCTATTCTACTTATTTATAAAGCTGCAATAAATGATGATATTTTATAAGAACTTATTTGTTAATCTAATATTTTTTTAAAGTAAAAAATAAGAGGATCGATTTGTTCCTCTTATTAAAATTATAATTTATATATCTTATTTTTTAATTTCACTTTTTTATTACCTAATATCATCTATAACAGAACCAATTATCTTAATTCCTTTTTCAATATCATCAAAATCAAGCCTTGAAAATCCAAGTCTTAATGTATCATATCCACTATTATCTGTATAAAATACATCTCCACACATAAATATAACACCTTTTTCATAGCACCTAGCTAATAATTCCCTGCTATTTATATTATCTAACTTTAAAAATATATGAAGTCCACCTTCGCCCATAATATAGTCTGTATGTATATATTTTTTTACACACTCTAATGCAAATTCATATTTTTCCTTATAAAACTTTCTAATCTTTTTCATATATTTTTCAAAAGAGCCATTATTTAAATAATCATATAAAATAGCTTGGTCTAAAAAAGATACATGAATATTTTTACATCTTTTAACACTTTCTAATTTATTTATAATACTCTTATCTGCTAATATCCAACCTATTCTCATACCAGGAAAAAGTACCTTTGAAAAGCTTCCTATGTACAATACTCCATTAGATGCACCATCAAGGGCTGCAATTGGACATATATGAGACCCTGTATGAAGTAGTTCCTCATTAAAGCCATCTTCTATTATAGGTACATTGTACTTTTTCATTATATTATATAATTCATACCTTTCTTTGTGTCTCATAACTACACCTGTTGGATTGTGATATGATGGAACTATAAAGGAAAGCTTAACATCATTATTTTTAAGCTCTTTTTCTAAAATTTCTAAATCCATTCCATTATCAGTCATATCAATTCCTAATATATTTAAATCATAAACCTTAAAAAGTTTTATAGCAGTATTATGAGTAGGATTTTCACATATAATAGTATCTCCTTTTTTAGTAAATGAAGATAGTATTATATCAAGCCCTTCAGTAAATCCATTAGTTATTAGTATGTCTTTGTTAGAAGTATCAACTCCCTTATCCTCCATATATGAAAGTAAATAGTTAATAAGTGGTTGATATCCTTTTGCATAGCCATAGTTAAGTAGCTTATGACCTTCAAGAGATATTCTATTTAAAAATGATTTTTTTATTTCGTCAATATCAAATAATTCTCCTTGAGGAGATATACTTTTAAAAGATATTAAATTTTTTTCCCATGGTATTTCACTTTTTACTATATCAAGATCTTCGCATAATTTTGCATAATTATTATATTTTTCATCCCAATTTATATTCCAAGTATTTTCCTTAGATACATTAGATATACTTACAAAAGTTCCTTTGCCTTTTTGTGAGTGTATGACACCTTCATCTTTTAAATCTTCAAAGGCAGATATAACTGAGTTTCTACTTACATTTAGTATTTCACTAAGTTCTCTAGTAGAAGGTAATTTACTTCCTTTAGTGAGCATACCTTTTGATATCATGTCTTTTATGTTATTTTTTATTTGTATATATATTGGTTCTTCATCATTAAAATCTATATTTGAAAATATCAAGTACTATATCACCTCTATATTAATAAGTATTTTTATTAATTATTTAAAATCCTATTTAGGATAAAAGTTATAACTAATGTAATGAGTGAAAATATTAATCCAATCATTAAAAAAGATATTGTGTATATGTTAAATTTTGTAATTAAACCATATAAAAATATACTTTTTTCTTTAAATATTATACTAATTATAGTCAATATAATAGATATAATATAACATACTCCTAATCCATTTAAACTTCCTTGTATGTCTTTTTTACTTAGAGTCATATGAGTTGAAATAGAGTAAACTAATATAAGCATTATTATATGACTAATACTAAAAATATTTTTAGTTAGAAACATACTATCTATTATTACTTTTGTTTGTATTAATAAAATATTTATTATACTGTTTATATCTATATTATTTAAGCTATTTAAATACTCTATAACATTTATATTGTTTATAAGATCATTATAAGTATTAGGAGTTAAAACCATCATTATTAACCATATTAAAGCTGTCCCAAATATCATAGGTGCTATTCCTATAAAAAAATCTCCTACTCTTTGATACAAACTATTTGATTTATAAGAGTGCTTGACGTATCCAAATACTCCATCTGAAAGTGCTTTATTAGGTCTAAATAGCTTAAATTTAACTATTTTATGATTAAATATCTTTGCCATTATCATATGACTTAGTTCATGCACTACTGTTCCTATATATCCAGTAACTACTAATCCTTTAAACCCAAAGGTAGATACTATAAGTCTTTCATTTATAACTTGAATTACATTAAATATAAGGCCAAAAACTATAAAAATGCCTAAAACTGCAAATAGATTTTCAAGACTATTTATTAAAATTTCTATCATTTAATACTCTCCTTATTTAGTTTTATTTAGACAATAAATATAGGAGGAACGATTCGTTCCTCCTTATAGTTTTAGAATTTATAAAGTTTTATTAATTACTTTTAAGCTAGTGAATATTCTATTATCTTATCTATTAACTCACTATACTCTATACCTCTAGCTTTTGCACTTTGAGGTATTAAACTAGTAGCTGTCATTCCTGGTAATGTGTTAAGTTCTAAAACGTAAGGTACTCCTTCACTTATTATAACATCAACTCTTACATAAACTCTACAGTTAAAAGCATCCCAACATTTTTTAGAAACTTCATTTACTTTTTCTTGTAAATCTTTATCTAGGTACACTACTTCTTCCTTAGCACCTTTTCCATCTTGTGAATATTTAGCTTCATAGTCAAAGAATTCATTTTCTGTTTTTATAGATATTGTAGGGAATACTTCTCCGTTTAATATAAATGAAGTGTATTCTTCACCTTTTATATATTTTTCTATCATAGCTTCTTTATCATATTTTAATACTTCTTTAACTGCGTCATATATTTCACTTTTATCTTTTATTAAAAATGTAGCTACACTAGAACCTCCACTATTTGGCTTTATAAATAAAGGATATCCAATTTCTTCTATTTTTTCATAATCTATTTTATCTAAATCCTTTACAGTAGTCCAAGGAGCTGTTGGTATGTTTCCTTCTTTTAATATTTTTTTACTCATATTTTTGTCCATACATAAACCACTAGTTAAAGGTCCACATCCTGAGTATGGTATATCCATTGCTTCAAGTATTGCTTGAACTGTTCCGTCTTCTCCAAATTCTCCATGTAGTGCAAGTAGTGCAAAATCTAATCCTTTTGCTTTTTCAAATATATCTTGTTTTGAATCTAGTATTACTTCTACTACTTCATATTTATTTTTATCTATACTACCTAGTATTCCTCTTCCTGATTTTAGTGATATTTCTCTTTCTGAAGATACACCACCCATTATAACTCCAACTTTCATCATTTTATTCATCTCCTATATATGTCAATTATTTCTTTTCTTGTTTATATTAAGATTATATGATTAAATTAGTTTTATTTAAAGTACCACATATATATAAGTTTTAAGCGGTAGTGGTACCACTGTTATTTTCAAATAAAAAGCCATGTATAAATATATTTATACATGGCTTTTTATTTAAATTAATATTATTTGTAAGTTTATATTAATCATTATTTAATTTATTTTTATTGCTAATACAACATTTGTTTTAATATATCCTCTATATTTAACATTAAAATATTATACTGTAAATAAATGCTGAAACTATAGCTCCACATACAGGCGCTATAACTGGTATTGGAGCATATTTCCAATCAGAATCTCCTTTACTTGGAACTGGTAGTATAAAATGTGCAAGTCTTGGCCCTAAATCTCTAGCTGGATTTATAGCATATCCAGTAGGTCCTCCTAAACTTAAACCTATACCCCATACTATTATACCTACTGCAATTGGACTTATCCCATCAGCTAATGGATATTCTCCTATACCTAATATTGCAAACATTAATATAAAAGTTCCTATAAATTCAATTACAAAGTTTGACTTTAAGTTTCTAACTTCTGGGGCTGTACAAAATACCCCTAATTTAATACTTTTATCTTCAGTTAATTTAAAATGGTCATAATAAGAAATTAGTACTAGTGAAGCACCTATAAATGCTCCTATAAATTGTGCTATTAAATACATGGGAACATCTACCCATGGAAACTTTCCAATAAATGCAAGAGCTAATGTTACTGCTGGATTAAAATGAGCTCCACTTAAATTGCCAAACATAAATACTGGTATCGTAACTGCAAATGCCCAACCAGCTGTTATAGATATTATTCCACCATTTACACCTTTTGTTTTTTTAAGTATTACATTAGCTACAACTCCGTCTCCTAGTAATACTAATATCATTGTTCCTACTAATTCTGCAAAAAATCTTAAATCCATAATATTTCCCCCATTAAATTCCCCCTTCATTTCTGAAAGGGGATAATTATATTAATATGCTGATTTTCCACCCATTAATTCTGAGTCATTGAAAGATGCTACATATGAAAAGCATCAACCGCAGCTTGTGCTATTAATCTATCTTCTTCTACTGATCCTCCACTTACGCCTACAGCTCCTACAACTTGTCCATCTACTACAATTGGTAGACCTCCACCAAAAGGAACTATCCTAGCATTGTTTGTAAGTTGAAGTCCATATAAAGATTCTCCTGGTTGAACAACTTCACTTATCTCATGAGTTCCTTGTTTTAAACAAGCAGCTGTAAATGCTTTGTTTATTGATATTTCTATACTTGTTATAAAAGCATCTTCCATTCTATGCATTAACATAAGGTTTGCACCTTTATCAACTGCTGAAAATACTACAGGTACATTTATTTCTAAAGCTTTTTTTTCTGCTGCTTTAGCCATTTCTTTAACTATTTCTAAGCTTAATTCTTTGTACTCATTTAATTTTTTCAAAGTAACTTCACCTCTTTATATTTTTTTAAGTTCAATTCCTTTAACTAATCTTGCTCCGTTAGCTCCTAAGTTTCTAAATACTTTTAACTCTTGGTTAAAATCTATGCAAAATAATGGTTTATCTTTTTTTAATTTATTAGTGGTTAAAATTATCTTTTCTTTATTTATACCAATGCCTATAGATAACCTAGATTTTAAAGATGCTTCATAACTTAAAGTTTCACAGTCATCAAATTCCATTTGTTTTACTATATACGGAATTTCTTCTTCTTCTATTCCCCACAAAACTTCTTTAAATTCATCTATATCTGTATCAGCTGAGTGATATACATATATACTAGGTATATCTAAATCATAACTCTTTATAATCATAGCTTACTCCTTATTTAGATGCTAATATAAGCCCTGTTGCTACTGCATTTCTTGGACCTTCTATTCCTCTTATATTTCCTCTACCTGCTACAACCCCATAATGAGATAGTGCATCAGTTATAAGTTGTGGTACTTCAAAATCTAAAGATGATCCTCCAACTAATACTACAAATTCAATATCTCTAATATTGCCTGTAGGAGATACTATGCTAAGTGCTCTTAGACAGTTAGTAACAAACACTTTTTCTTTAGCTAATCTTCGTATATTCTTTATTTTTTCAACTGAATTTTGACCATCTATAGGAATCAGTTCATTGTCTTTTATAATTACAACTTTTGCAAATACTGATGGGTCTAATGGTTTTTCAAAAAATTCTACACTTCCATCTTCATGTCTTATATTAAATAGTGATTCTACCTTTGCTAAAGAATACTTCTTTATATCTTCAGCTGTTGAAAAATCTTCAAGGCCAAGCTCTGATTTTATAAGCATAGTTACCATATTTCCTGCACCTGCTAAATGTATTGATTTAACTTCACCTTTACTATTTATTATAGAAGCATCTGTTGAACCTGCTCCCATATCAAGTATTGCAAGAGGTACGCTAGTACCTGGAGTTGTTAATGCTCCTTTTATAGCAACGTCAGCTTCTACTCCACCAACTTCAACTTTTATCTTTAACTTTTCTTCAAGTTCATCTGCTATCATTTGCATTTGAAGTTTATCTGCTTTAACCATAACTGCTATTCCTACAGCATTTTCCATTGAAAATTCTTTTGCAAGACCACCCTTTACTTTTTGTGGTATGAATGTGTCTACAGCTAATAAGTCTTGTATTTTAATATCACATATGTTTTGGTTTGTAAGGCTACTCATTACCTGTCTTACTCTTTCAATCATTCCACCTGCATTGGTCCCAGCTTCACCTTTTATATCACAAACTGGTAAACTTAAATTAACTCCATCCATTATCTTCTTAGCACCTTGTCCAACATCAACTATTTCTTTTCTTCTTTCTCCTTCGATAATTATCTTACCAGCAGGAATTTTTTTCTCCTTAACATCTCCTTTAGGAGTTTTTATAACTACTGCAGATCTATTTCCTATAAGTGCTCTAGATATAGGAACAATCATCTTAGTTTCTTCAGAAGTTAAATTAAACACAGTCGCTATCCCATAAGGATTTGATAACTTATCTATAATCTTTCCCTTAATAGCAACTTCAACTGCACATAACATGTCTAGAGGTACTTTTTCAAGTAAAGTTACTTCATCTACTATTGGTATTTTTTTATTTAATCTATTATTTATTAATACTGCATCATCTCTTTGAACAATTGCACCAGTTATATTTATTCCTCTTTCAACTGCAAAATTTATTCTATATGATGCTTCTAAAAAATTTATATCTTCTAATACAAGAGGAATATAGCTTTCTTTTAAATCTATATTTTCTAATTTTTCTAAATCTCTTATATCTATGGTTTTACCTATACCTAGGCCTTCTCCACCAGGTGTAGATGGATTATGCCCTATCATAGTTGATTCAGTTATTATAGTTTCAGTTATAGTTTCCATAGCCACATCTCCTATAACTGGAGCTGCTTCATTTATTTTAACTAAATCTAAATCTTCCATTTTTAGCTTTGCATTATTAAGAGCAATATTTAAAGATGAAATTACACCCTTTATATTCTCTTTTGTTCCTTTTATTCCACTAGTTGGGACTATACTGCTAGAAATAAAATCTACTTTATCATCATAAACTTTTGCAATTGCTACTTCGGTAGTAGCATTTCCAATGTCTACACCTGCTATTATTTTCATTTTGCTTACATCCTTTTATTTATTATTCTACTCTTAGTTTTTTTCTAACTTCATAAACCTCTGCCGCTTCTCTTATAAAATCTGCATTTACTTTAGCATTGTAAATGTTTTCAAGCTCATTAGCTATTTCAAGTAATTCTTCTTTTGTCGATCTAAAAGGTCTTAATGCATTATACATTTCTAATATTCTTTCATCAGGAACACTAATAAGTTCACCTGCTCTTCTGAAATTTCTTGCTATTGCATTTCTATTCATTCCTTCAGCTATTTGAGCTTGCATCTCTAAAGTTTCTTTAGATATTCTTATATCTTCAGGCTTTATATCTTGTGACATAACACTTTCTAATGTTATATCTTCTAGTTTTTTACCTGTTGGAGTCTTTATAAGATTTGGTATCTTCGTTGCTAAAGGATAATCCTTAGGTGTTATTCTATTTTTTTGCATGAAATTTCTCCTTTCTATAATTAGAATTTAACTTTTATCTCATTTGGTTTTTTATTTTCTATAATATGTTTTGTTTCCTTTATATGAAGTAATGCAGCTATTGCCATAAACTTAGGTCTAGCCATTTGATCATTTTTAGTTGGTACTGGATTTGGTGATTCTCCCTTTGCATATTTTGCTGCATTTTTTCCTATTGCTCTAAAAGTATCTAAATCTAAAAGAGGTGCTTGTGGAAAAAGTTCTACATTGTTTAATGGAAGTAAATCCTTTTGATGTATAACTGTTGTTCCCTTTGATTGAATACCTATACCAATTCCTGAACCGCTTAATTTAGCAGCATCATTTGCCATAAATGAAACATCAGAGGTTCTTAGTATTCTAACAACACGAGCATTTAATCCTTCTTCTTCTATACCTGCTATAAGTTCTCTTAATACTTCATCATGTTTTATATTAACTATAGTTTTAGTTTGATATTTTAAAAATGCAGGTCCTATCCCTATAACTACTTCATCTGATCTTGTTCCAACACTAGCTTCTCCCATTTCTTCTATTTGAAGAGTTGGCATTATAAACTTATCCATATATATCAACTCCTTAATCTATATCTTCTGGTTTTATTACATTAGGTATATCTTTTATTTCATTCCATCTTTCTTCACTTAATCTATATCCTGTTCCAGGCCCTTTATAATCATTAATGTCATTAACAGCACTTATAACATCAAAGTTTTCATTTAATATAGCTGATGTTTGTAAATAATCTCCTGTAACTCTTTGCTTAAGCATGTTTAATACATTATTTGCAACATCATCAAATCCATGTTTACTTAATGCTTTAACTATATCAAGTCCAGTTATTTTATTTTTTAACATTTCTTCTGCTGCTTTTAAATCTTCAACTATATTTCTTTCTGGCATATCTTTACTTCCATGTGCATAAGTTGCAGCTTCTACTTCTTCATCAGTTATATCAGGGAATCCTAATTCTTTAAATACTGCTTGTATAGCCTTTGCTGCTTTATTTCTAATAGCTATTATTTCGTCTTCACTTACTGGTCTAAGTCCACCATCTACCATTAAATCTCTTTGAAGTATATTATAATCATCAAAATCTTCTGCATCGAAGTTTGATCCAGCGAACATATTATCATAATTTGGAACTGCACTATATCCTGAGAATATAAAGTCTGTTCCTGGAAGCATTTGCATTAAAGTTCTAGCAGTTCTTCTTATATCAGAATGTGAGAATGTTTGATCATTTGCAGATGCTACTTCTATATCTAGCATAGATGCAATTAGATTTTCTGCAAGTACAGCTCTTATTCCTGATGGAACAGCTCCTGTCATACCTATACAACTAACAGCTCCATTTTGAAGACCTTGAACTCCAGCGCCTTTAGTTATATATATACATCTTGCTTCTAAATAAAGCATTGATTTACCTTCTGCATATCCCATTAGTGCTTCTGATCCTGTACCTGATGTATATCTCATTTTTAATCCTCTTGAAGCATAAGCAGATGCTAAAAATGCTTTTGACCAAGGTGTATCATCTCCATCTGTAAATACTGACTCTGTTCCATATACTGAAACTGTTTCAGCATAACTTGTAAGACCTCTCATTCCTAAATCAAGTTCTGTAGCTTCTTCAACAGAACATTGAGTTAATATCCCTCCACGACCAACTTGAGAACCTACAAGTATAGCTAATGCATTAAATGGTGCATATCTAACTATTGCAACAGTAGTTTCTTGTTCTGAGAATCCTCTTTTTGCTGCTTCTGCTGCATCTGCTGCTATTTGAACTGGATTATCTTTTAGGTTAGTTACATGGCATTGATTTGATGGAGTTTTTCTTGCTCTAGTCTTTTGAAGTGCCATCATCATCTCAACAACATTCATATGAGATACAACTTCAACAATTTTAGCAGGTGTTATAGATGTACTTATATCAACTATTTCCTCTCTTGGAACATTTATATCTACTAATTTTCTAGCTATTTCAACTGAATCTAAATTCATGTATTCTTCTGCTTTTTCTAAATTTATAGAGTAATCTGCTATAAATCTATCTATCATATCAAAATCTTCTCTTTTTTTGTTATCTAATTCAACTACTTTACCGTTTTCTATCTTTATCGAAGGCTTTGGATCATTTTTGCTATTCATTGCTATTAATCCTTCATCTTCCCACTCTCCAATAAGACCATCTTGATTTACTGGACGCTTAGCTAAAGCTTCAAATCTTTTTGACTTCATGTTCTCATCTCCCTTAGTTAAATCGTTTTCTCGCTTTACTTGTTATAATTTTAACTTATTTTTATATTTATTCCATTACAATATTTTGCCTTCATATGTGATTTTTTTATCAATTTATATTTGTTTAAATAAGATTATTTTGTCTTTTATATATTCTTAAATAAAAAAATAGTCCTATATTTAAATAGAACTATTTTTAATATGTAAATCTCTATATTTTTTTGGTGTAATTTTTTCTGACTTTTTAAATACTCTTATAAAATAACCACAATCTTCAAATCCAAGATTTATTGCTATATTATTAATTGGCTCATCTGTACTTACTAATAATTCTTTTGCTTTAGCTATTTTTCTAGAGTTTAAATAGTTTATGAAATTTAATCCCGTTTCTTTTTTAAACAACTTACTAAAGTAACATTGGCTTAAATTGCAAACAAAAGATATCTTCTCTAAAGTTATATTTTCATTTATATTATTATCAATATATTCAATAGCCTGTATTATAGGTGACTCAAATTCATCTTTTTCGTTAATCTTTAAATTAACACTTTTATCTATATTTTCTTCTTCTATTTTTACATTCAATTCTTCTAATTGATTTTTATTATTTTCTTCTTTTAATTTATAGTTAGCTTCATTTAATGACATCTTAAGAATTGCTTCTTCTACTATGTAGTTGCTAATATGAAACATCATTTGTGCTATGGCTTTTATCTTTTTAATACTAACGACAGGTAAGTTTTTATATTCTTTTTCTAGCTCTTTTTTTAAATCTTCACCTAAATTATCAAAATCTTTGTTTACTCGTACAATTTCTTCTAATTCAATATTTTCAATATCTTCAACTAGAACTTGCCCAGCCATAACAGCCCCTAAGTATTGATCTTTAACTATTATTGGTGCAGCAAAGTCTACTAAACCCTTATGGCATATATATATGTATGAATTTTTCATTCTTACAGATTCTAATCCACCTCTTGAATCACATTTTTCACAAATGGCTGAATATCTATCTATTTTTCTAATCATAGAACAAAATTTAGTACAATTACTGTGGTTTGTTATTGCCTTTCCCTCGTAATTAACCATTATTATAGCTATTCCTGTTGCTTGTGCTATGTCATCTTGTATTTTTTGGAATGACTCTAAGTTTATTATTTTTTCTAATGATAATGTATTGTTCAATGTGACACATCCTTTTTACATTTTATAGACTCTTTTTATGTCTTTATTATATTGTTATGTGCAAACTTTTTCAATACCTTAGTACTAAGCATACTAAATAAGGAGGAGCGATTCGTTCCTCCTTTAATGTTTAATCTATAAACTAAATAGCTCATTAATATCTTCTTTACATAAACTAGATAGTAGTGAAGAGTTATTCATATCACCACTTATGATATTTTCAATTAAATCTTTTTTATCATCTTGAAGCCTTATAATCTTTTCCTCAATAGTCCCTTTAGCTATAAGCTTTATTACTTCTACAACATTTTTTTGACCAAATCTATGAGCTCTATCAGTTGCTTGGTCTTCAATAGCTGGATTCCACCAAGGGTCAAAATGTATAACAATATCTGCACTTGTTAAGTTAAGACCTGTTCCTCCTGCTTTTAGTGATATTAAAAATACCTTATCCTTATCAGTTTCATTAAATTCATTAACAAGACTTATTCTCTTATTTGCACTAGTTGAACCATCTAAATAAGAATAATTTATATTTTCTTTATCTAATCTATCTCCTAGATTTTTAAGTACTGATGTAAACTGAGAAAATAGTAATATTTTATGCCCTTCATTTATATTTTCTTTTATTAATTCTAAACAAACATCAATTTTAGAACTTCCACCACTATAATCTTCTATTAGTATAGATGGGTCTAAGCAAAGCTGTCTAAGCTTTGTTAAATATGAAAATATAGTTATTTTATCTTGTTTAAACTCTTCATTTTCCCTTTTTTTGTTTATGTCATTTACAAGTGCTGTATATGCTTTTTTCTGAGATTTGTTCATTTCAACGAAGAACTTTTTCTCAATTTTATCTGGCAACTCTTCTAAAACATCTTTTTTAAGTCTTCTTAAGATAAATGGATTTATCATTTTCTTAAGTTCATCTATATTTTTATCATCACCTTTTATAAATTTTTCTTCAAAAGACCTTCTATTAAATAAATATCCTGGCATTAAAAAATCAAATATAGACCAAAGTTCTATTAAATTATTTTCAATAGGTGTTCCAGTTAAAGCAAATTTAACTCCTGCATTTATATTTTTAACACATTCTGTATTTTTAGCAAATGGATTTTTTATATTTTGAGCTTCATCTATTACTAAATAATCAAAATACATTTTTTCATAATACTCAAAATCATTTCTAAGAGTTGAATATGTAGTAAGTACTACATCTACTTCATTAATTTCATTAAATAATTTAATTCTTTGATTTTTATCTCCATGCATAATTAGTACTTTCATACTTGGAGCAAAGTTTTCTATCTCATCCTTCCAGTTATGCACTAAGGAAGTTGGAGTTATTATTAGGCTTTTTTTATTTTCCTTTGAAAGTAAAAAAGATATTGTCTGTATAGTTTTACCAAGTCCCATTTCATCGGCAAGTATACCACCAAACTCATAATGATTTAAAGTGTTAAGCCACTTATACCCATCTATTTGATAGTCTCTTAATGTTGCATTTAAATTTTTAGGTACTTTAATATCTATACTATCAATAGTATTTATTTTATCTGATATTGATTTTAAATACTCTTTTCCACTTATAAATTCTAATTCATCATTTTTTAAAAGTTCATTTAAATATATTGCTTTGTTATTATTTATCTTTAACTTACTACTGCTTATATCTTTAGTTAAATCACCAACTAATGTATCTAATAGTTTAAAAAATTCTTGTGCTTTTTCATCTTTTAAATCTATTATAGTATCATTTTTAAGCTTGTAAAATCTCTTCTTTTCCTTGAAGGCTTTTAATATTTTTTTGTACTCTTTTTCATCGATATTTTCAATATTAAAGTTAATTTCTAAGTACTTTCTATCTTTATTTTCATTTATACTTGCATTTATATTTGGATTTAATATATTATATTTAAACTTATCAGAATAATAAACTTCACCTATTTCTTTTAGTTCTCTTATTTTATCACTTAATAATATATATAAATCAAGTTCACTTCCTACAAATACAAACTTATTATCAGTTTCTTCTTCAAATTTTAGATTATTTAAAACTTCTTTTATATGATTTTCCTTGTTAACATCTCTTATTATATAGTAATCTTTATTTTCTTTTTCATTACCATATATAAATTTTAAATCAAGAATTATTAAATCCTTTTTTCTATCTAAATAAATCTTAGTATTTAAGTCTTTTCTTATCTTTTTACTTATATTTTCATCAATTGATACATTTAAACTAGCTTGTTCTAATTTTGGTATTACTTTAGTTATAACTTCTTGAGCTTTTGATTTATCAAATTTTATACTATTATCTTCTTTTAAATACTTATAAAAGTGTTTATATGAACTATATTGATTTATTGAAGGTAGGTATATATCTTTATTGTAAAAAAATACATCTGCCTTTTCATTTAAAGGAATTGGCATATTTTCATCGCTACTTATAACTAATTTATCATTTTTATCTTCTATATTAAAAGATATTGGTAAGTCTTTATAAAGTATATTAGGTTCATATATTGTGTCATCTATTTTTATCTTAATTCTTTTATTTCCTAAAGTAGTTAAAAATCTTTTTAAAGAATCTCCAATTATATTTAAAATTTTTCCTTCTACTAATTCTATTTGATCTTTATCTTTTTGTACTACTTTAAATTGTTCATTTATAGTTACCATTTCATCTATATATGAAGCTATTGCCTCATCTTGTGATGAAAAAATATGTTTTTTAGGTTCATATTTAAAGTCTTTTCCATAAGTTATGCTACTTCCAAATTTTCTAGCTTCTGTAAAATCACTTAGGCTTTTTAAAACATACATCTTATTTTTCCCTATCTTAAACTCAACTTTTGCATATTGTTGTTTTGTAGGTTTATCTATTAATACATCTAGCTTTATTTTTTCTTCAGTCTCTATACTTTCAAGTATCATATCTTGTGGACTTTTCTTTTCTATTATATCTATTGTTTCTGTATTTTTTATATTTTCATGTAAAGTTTCAAGTGGAAACTCTTCTTTTGATTGTTTTATATCATAAATAGCTTCTAAAAATGTCGCTACTAAGTGTTTACACATATATGGATGACTATTAGTTTTTTTATTTTTAATATAATCATCACATGTGCAAGAGGTATCTTCAAGGGCTAAGTTTTCTAGATTTAAAGCTAATTCATTTTTATAGTCTATATATGCCTTAGATCCTTCTACTACTGAATGTATGCATATATATTTACCGTCTATAAATATATTTAGGTTGTATACATTTCCTATTTCATAGTATTCTTGTCCTCTACTCCATCTAGTTATATTAGTTATTTTTCTTGCATTTGAATTTATTTTATCTAGTATCACGAATTCACCCCTAACTACCTTTTACTATTTTGTATTATATCATACATTATATTCTTTAATACGAGATAAAAGGTCTATCCCCATAAATTAGGCATAGACCTTTTATAAATAACAATCTATATATTATATTAAACTTTAAGTAAACAATATAATTAAACAAAATATTGTTATAATATTACAAATTGCACTGACAAATCCTTCATGTTTGCCAGTTTTTATATTTGCCACACTTATTCTATGCTTACTGTATGGGTAAAGTATTGGTACACCTGTTGGGTTTAGCATATCTAAAAGAAGATGACTAATATATCCAACAGTAACTCCCCAAGCAAATATGTCTAAACTATTATAAACCATAGTAGAAAATATTGTACATAAAGCTATTAACACTATTAGAGATGGATATTCTAAATCTAATAACTTTTTGATTTTTTTGTTATGTACAAATTTAGGCCTCATTGAGTTTAGTGCTGTATCTAGTGCTATCCATATTAAAAATCCACTAATTATTCCTAGTACCACTCTTGATGTTAGGTCTTTAGTGTAGAAATTTTTAAGTATATATATACCGCCAAGGGAAAGTATAGCTACTATAAGTGCTGCTACTAAGGTATGTGTAAATCCTCTATGTTCTGTATGCTTTGCTACAAATTTAGATATTGGCTTTAGTTTTTTGCCTACTTCACTACCTTTATGATCTATATCTGGTAGTAATGCTCCAAAAGATGCTCCTGTAACTAACATTACTCCCTGTTCTATTGATATATTTTTAAATCCCCCTAGTGCTACCACTGTAAGAGTTGCTAGCGCTACTCCCCCACACTTATGTGTTGTTCCATTCATTATGTTTCTCCTAGTCTATATACTCTCTTTTATTTAGCTTATCCTAAAACTATTAATTCTAAATTTAGTACTTATATAATATACACATTATCACTCACTTTAGTCAAATAATTATTATATATAATAAAAGAGCTTCTTAAAATCATTAAAAATTTTAAGAAGCTCTTTTTAAAATTTTATTTCTATTAACTAAGCATTAAATTTAAGACAGATAATGCTCCTATTATCCAAAGAGTTAAGCTAATCTTTTCAGTTTCCTTAGAAACAACATGCATTATAATGTATGAAATAAACCCAAAGCATAATCCTATACTAATACTATAAGTAAGTGGCATTAATAAAACTGTTACAAATGCACTAACAGCAATCTTGCTATCATTAAAGTCAACTTGTCTAATACTTGAAAACATAAATACTCCTACCATTACAAGTGCTGGAGATGCAGCATAAGATGGTACTACACCTAAAAGTGGTGTAAATAATAATGTTACTAAAAATAATGAAGCTGTAACTACTGATGCAAGACCTGTTCTAGCACCAGCTGCTATTCCTGCTGCTGATTCTCCAAAAGTAGTAACAGTACTTGTTCCAAGCATAGAACCTATTAAAGTAGAAGTAACATCTGCATATAACATTCTTGATAAACCTTTTATGTTTCCATCCTTATCTTCAAGTCCCATTTGCTTACAACAACTTATTAAAAATGCTAAAGAATCAAACATATCTATAAACATAAATGAAAATATTGGTCCTATTAATGAAAACTTAAGTGCCCCTAATATATCAAGCTTAAAAGCAACTGGCTCTATACTCGGAGGAGCTGAAATTATAGATGTAGGAAGTTCTACATATCCTAATACTATAGATAAAACAGTTGTTACAATAATACTTATTAAAATTCCACCTTTAACTTTTTTAACTTCAAATATTCCCATTAAAACAAGTCCAAATAAAGCTATTAAAACTGTTGGTGTAAAATCAGCTAAAGCAACTAATGTATCAGGATTACCAACTATTACTCCCATACCTTTAAGTCCTACAAATGATAAAAACAATCCAATACCTGCAGCTGATGCTATACTAAGCTCTTTTGGTATTGCATCTGCAATATATTTTCTAACTCCAGTTACTGCTAAAATTAAAAATATTGTTCCAGATATAAATACAACTCCTAGAGCTTTTGTCCAATGAATTCCCTCACCAATTACAAGTGAGTATGTAAAAAATGCATTAAGTCCCATACCTGGTGCAAGTGCAAAAGGTGCATTAGCTAAAAATGCAAATATTAATGTTCCAATGGCTGTAGCTAATATTGTAACAGTTATAAGTGCTGATTTGTCCATACCTGCATCAGATAATATTGCAGGGTTTACAAATACAATGTAAGCCATTGTTAAAAATGTTGTAACTCCACCTATTATTTCAGTTTTTGCATTTGATCCACGTTCAGTGTAGTTAAATATTTTATCTAAAAAAGATAAAGAAGGTTTGATTTGTTGTTTTTGTGCTATCATAATGACCCCCTATGTTTTAGTGTAAAAACTATATTAAAAAAGATATATATCCTAACTGAATAGAACATATATCTTACAAGTGTCATTATAAGTATGTGTAACTATTCATAGCAAACTCATTTACGGCGAGTTCGTAGAAACATATGGACCATATCACCATATTATACGAATAATATCTCTTTTTTGTAGCTTTATTATATATCAATAACGAACATTTTACAATATAATTATTTTATTTTTTCATATTTTTAAATATTTATTTTGATTTTATATTATTTTTATCTTTATTTATAGTTTTTTTCTTAAAATCACGAACTATTTTATGTAATTATATATTATATTCATAAAGTCTATATCATACTTATCTACATAATCACTAAAATCATCACTTTCAATATTTTCACTTATATTTTCTTTTATATACTCTTCTTTATCAAACATTTTAAGTTTATTTTTATCAATAATCTCTGACTTTAATATCTTTCCCTTGTAAATAATATATACTTTACAAGTATCATCATTAACTTCATTTAATGAAATCTTTACATCTTTATCTACACTACTATTTATTACTTCTTGTCTGTTAAATAAACTTTTTATCTTATTTATATCATCTTTTATCATAGACGCTTTTTCAAAATTTAGGCTACTTATCTCTTTGTTCATATTTTGTGTTAATATATCTATTATGTGTTCACTATCTCCTTTTAGGTCACTTATAACAGAATCTATTATAGTTTTGTATTCTTTTTGAGATATACTTTCTCTACAAGGTCCTATACACTTATTTAAATCGTAGTTTAAGCATTTATTCATTTTTTTACATCTTCTTAGCTTATAATTTTCATTTAGTATTTCCTTTATTTTTTCTAGATTTTTTAAACTTGTATATGGACCAAAGTATATACTATCATCATCTATTTCTTCCACTACTTCAATATATGGATATTCTTTTTTAGTATCTATTTTTATATATGAATAATTTTCATGATTTTTCATTAGTTTATTGTACATTGGCTTTATTTTTTTAATATATTCACACTCAAGTAAAAGTGCGTCTAGCTCTGTATCCGTTTCTATTATTTCTATATCATGTATACCTTTTACCATTCTTTGTACTTTTCTTGAGTGACTTTTAGAGTTTGTAAAATAACTTTTTATTCTATTTTGAAGCTTCTTTGATTTTCCTACATATATTATATTATTGTCTCTATCTTTCATAAGATAGATTCCTGGTGTTTTTGGAAAGCTATTTATTTTTTCTTTTAAGTTCATTTTGCACCTCATATAGCTTTTTTTATGATTATACAATAAAAACTACTCAATATGTAGGTAGTTTAATAATTTATTGATTTACACATCTTATTTTGTTAGACTATTATATATTATTGTTTAAAGGAAGGATATATTATGGGGAAAAAAATTTATACATTAATAGTTATTGCTGTAGCTATAGTAATTATAGCAATTCCTGTTTACTTCATATATTCTATATTTTTTGTAAAGTCTACTTCTAAAAACTTTGAAACAACAGGTATTATTACTGAAATGGAGTTTGAAGAGGGTAAATGGGAAACAAAAGAAGTTACTAAAAAGGTTAAACAAGAAGATGGAACAACAAAGAAGGTAAAAGAAAAGAAAAAAATATACGATTATGAAGAATGGGATTTAGAAATTGAGTATACTGATAGTGAAGGAAATGAAAGGGTTTATAAAGAAGAACCAATCAAAAAGTCTGATTTATATAAAAGCTTAGAGAAAAAGAATCTAAAAGTTGGAGATAAGGTAAATTTATTAATTGAAGAACGTTTTAGAGGGGATTCATTGGTAGGAACAGATATAATAAGTGTAGTAGAAGATTAAAAATAAGGAGGAACGATTTGTTCCTCCTTATTTTTAATATTTCATCATATTTGGTATAACTCCTCTTACTCCACCTTTTGGACAATTTGTATCACCAATGTATCTTGGTATAAGATGAACATGAACATGCATAACAGTTTGTCCTGATACTTGCCCACAGTTTACGCCTACATTGTATCCACCTGGATTATACTTTTCATCTAATAATTTTTTACCTTCATCTACTAAATTAAATATAGCTTCTCTTTCTTCTTTAGTTATTTCAAAAAAGTCTTTTACATGCCTTTTAGGTATAAATAGCATATGTCCTTTGTTTACTGGGAATTTATCAAATATTGCATATGCTAGTTCATTTTCTAGTATATAATTATCCATTTCACAAAATATACAATTCATAATTTTCTCCTTTTACCCCTATGTCATGTTTCGCGACGTAGGGTCTAAACTATTTATTTTACTTATTTTTAAATCTATTTTTATAATACTCTTTAGTTCTAAAGTCTATAGCGTCTTTTATATTTTTAATGAAGTTCTCATTATCTAAGTACTTACCTAATTCTTCATTTAAACAAACATAGTCTCCATCTAAATAGAAAAACTCACTACTACTTTTACATAAAAAATGTACTGGATTTTTTCTTGCTAAATTTACATATTGCTTTTTCTCCCAAGTTTTAAATTTTGATGTTGATTTATCTTTTAGCATATCAACTTTATTAGATCCTTTATTATAAAATTCTTTAAATGATTTATATAAATCATCATCATTAATTTTAAGCTTCATATTCCCATTATTATATAAAGCAAGTATCACTGGCAATTTATAAGTCTTACTCATACTAGTAGTTTCTATAAATTTTATAAAATCATAAGCAGGAGTATCAATAATAGCTTTTTCATCTTCATGTAATTCATCTATTTTTTTTAGAAAGCTTATATAATCTTTAAATGGATTTATCTTAGCTTTTTTCTTTATATTATTATATAAATCATCATCCATATAAGTAAATAATTCAACTCTTGAAGGTCTATTCCCTAAATCTCTTTTTATATTATAAAATTCTTCTTTAATCATATCTTCAATCTTTTGACTTTCTTTTCTCATTCTTTCAAATATATCTATAAGCCTAAAATCAAAATCTATAATACAATCTTCTGGATAGCATTCTTCTTGTAAGTATGATTTTGATGATAATTCTTTTACTTTACTTTCTCCAGTTAGTAAATATGGTACTAAATTAGCTTTTTTATAATTTCCGATAAAATCTAAAACATTTAAATATTTTTTATTCTTATCTTTTCTAAGACCTCTACCTAATTGCTGTAAAAATATTGTTGGTGATTCTGTTGGTCTTAAAAACATTACCATATCGATACTCTTTACGTCTAAGCCTTCATTAAACATATCAACTGAGAATATAACATTAATTTCTTCTTCTCTAAGTTTTCTTAAAGCAATACTTCTTTCTTCATTATATTTACCATCATTACCACTATATACAGCACAAGAAGGTATACCATTTTCATTAAAATACTTTGCCATAAACTCTGCATGAGATTTACTAGTACAAAATCCTAATGCTTTTGATGACTTATACTTTTTGTAATGGTTTAATATTAAGTTGGCTCTATTATTTATACTAAGAGCTTTTTCTAGTTCTTTGTCATTATATTTTCCATTTTTGTATTCAACATCATCATAGTTTACACTATCATCGTATATACCATAGTATCTAAATGGAACTAACCATCCTTTATCTATTGCTGTTTTTAATGTAGCTTCATATACTGTGTTGTAATCACATACACTAAATACATCTTTGTTATCTAATCTATCTGGTGTAGCTGTAAGTCCTAGCATAAATTTAGGATCAAAGTAATTTATTATATTTTGATAGTTTTTAGATACTGCATGATGAAATTCATCTACCACTATATAATCAAAATAGTCTTTTGAAAAATATTTTTCATTTAAATATTCTTTTTTTCCTAAACTTTGGACAGATGCAAATATTATATCTTTATCATTATCCTTAATAGAATTCATAAAAAACCCCATATTATATCCATCTTCATTATATGTATTAGAAGGTAAGCTATTTTCAATATTATCTGCTACTTTATCATTAACTTCAATATCGCTTATATATTTATCAGTTCTTATATTTTTAAAGCTTTCATAAGCTTGTTTTAGTATTTCTTCTCTATGTGCTAAAAACAATACCCTATTAAAATCTCTGCTATCAAAGGCTGCTAGGTATGTTTTTCCTATACCAGTAGCTGCTACTACCAATCCTTTGTCATTTCCATCTAGTCTAGTCTTTTTTAATTCATATAAAGCTTCTATTTGTGCTCCTCTTGGCTCATATATAGATGTTATATTTGATTTATTATTTTCTTCATATACATAGTTTATGTCTTCTTTTTCACTATTTACATTTGCATATATTTTAGGCTTTTTCCAAGTTTTTGAGTACTTTTCTAATTCTACATCATTTACTATTATAGATTCGTTGTTAAATAAGTCTTCAAATACATCTTTGAAGTATCTAAAGTCATCATAGTTAGTCCTTTTGTCTATTCTATAGTTCCACTCTATTCCACTTGTTAAAGCACTTCTTGAAAGGTTAGAAGATCCTATAAATATTTCTCCTTCATTTCCTTTTTCAAATATATATGCTTTTGCATGAAAGCTTCTTTTTGTATCATTATAAAATCTTAGGTCTACTTTATCTCCTAAAATATCTTTTATTAAGTATAGTGCTTATGGTTGTGTTATGTTTAGGTAATTTCCTGTTAATATTCTTATTGGTATGTTTTTGTTTTTTATTGCTTCTAGATCTTTTTGTATTAGTTTAACTCCACTTTCCATCAAAAACGATACTATTATATCTATTGATGAGGCTGTGTGAATGCTTTGTTGTATTCGTTTATATAAATGGTCGTTGTGACCTGTTATGCAGTTTATGTTTAAATTCATTTGTGTAGCCTTTCTTTATTTTGGGTTATTATTTTCCATTTTATGTAATTATATTTTATCATGTTTTGACAAGTATTTTAGTTGGTTTTATAATTTTATGTATGATTGTATTTGGAGGTTGTTATGAAAGTTTATGATAAGTTAGTTAGAGATAAAATCCCGCATATTATAGAATCTAGTGGGAATAAATGTGAAATTGAAAGGGTTTCTGATGAGGTTGCTCTTGAATATCTTTATAAAAAGCTTGGTGAAGAGGTTAATGAGCTTTTAGAAGATAAAAATTTGGATGAAATTACTGATATTATGGAAGTACTTTTTGCTATTGGTAAGAAGTATGGTTATAGTGAGTATGAGGTTTTGAATAGGAGAAATGAAAAAAGAGATACTCGTGGTGGTTTTGAGGATAATTTAATTTTAAAGAAAACATACTAATTATATAAATAAGAATGATATCTCACATTACTTCATTTTCATGAAGTGATATAAACCATGTATTGGGTTTGAGTATTGGAGAAACATTTATAAGTCTATCAAAATAATTTTAAAAAGGCTTTGTTTATAACTAACAAAGCCTTTTACTTTAATCACTGATCAAAACAATAATACATATTATTTATTTTGGTATTTTATATAAACTTGTGCAATTATCTTCATATGTTATTTTATTTCAAAATATCATCTACTTCTCATATAATTTTTCGACTTTACTCCAATCAATTACATGCCATATATTTTCAACATACTCAGCTCTACGATTTTGATAGTGTAAATAATAAGCATGTTCCCAAACATCTATTGTAAGTATAGGTGTTAACCCTTCTTCAAGAGTTGTATCTTGATTAGATGTAGCTTTTACACATAAATTTTTATTTTCATCCATAAGTAAAGATGCATAACCTGAACCAAACTTAGATATAGCAAGTTTGTTTAACTCACTTTTTAAGTTTTCAAGACTACCAAAAGTATCATTTATCTTATTTAATAAATCTCCTTTTGGTGTTTTGCAAGGATTTGGAGATAAGTTTGCAAAATATAAATTATGATTGTAAACTCCACCACCTTGATTTATTACAGACTGTCTAATTTCTTCTGGTAAGCTAGATACATTTTTTAATACATCTTCTAATGTTTTTCCTTTAGTAAATTCTTCATAGCCTTTTAATATGCTATTTAGGTTATTAACATAAGTTTGAAGATGCTTTCCATAATGAATTTCTAAAGTATCCTCATCTATATATGGTTCTAAATCGTGAAATCCATAAGGCAATACTATTTTATCAAACATTTTAAACACCTCTTATTTTTTAATGATCGCACTTATTAAAAAAACATAAATATCTAATTCCTATTGCTTTTTAGTAAATACTTCATTATTATATTTTTATTTCCTTATATTTATACCCATGTAAAATATATTTAACATTTTTAGTTTGTTTTCTAATTTTCAATCTTATTTATATATTATTTTTATTTACATATATTTTAACTTTACCTTCACTAATCCCATATCCAACTAACAACTTCTTAACTATACTCATAATTCTATTAGCATTTAGGTTAATCTCTAAATATAAATCTACTTCACTTAGATAATAAGGTACTTTCATAGTACTACTTTCTCTTACAAAGTAAAGTCTTTTCTTCCCTCTTATATCCATAGTAACTTTTATAAACTTTTCCTTGTCTTTATCTATTAAATAATCACACACTTTTATATAGATATCTTTCCAAAATGAAACACTTATTTTATTATTTTCTATTTCTATACAATTTGGAGATTTTCCTGTAAAATCAGAATCTAATCCTAAACACTCACTGTTTATATCTGTACTCGGGAAATTTTCACCATCATCTTTTATACTATCTGGTTTATCCACATATAATATATCATTTAATTCTTTTTCTTATACTACTTTATCTAGCCCATTATGTACTACTTGATTTATCTTTATGCTATGTAATACCACTTGTACAAATTCTTTAAAATTTTTATTTATACTAAATAACTTATTTATAGTTTCACCATCAAGTTTTTCTTTTCTCCTTGGTTGAACTAATATTTCACTATCTTCTACATTAATCAAATTTAATTTTATAATTCCTATATTAAATGCACTAGATAATCTATTTATCTCTTGCATTAATTCTATATCATCAGTATTTATATCAACACCTACTAAATATCCTTCATTTGACCAACTAGAGTTAGATACAGCCTGGAAAAATTGTTCTCTTAATGTTTCTATAGTTATTGTTTTTTTTAATTCAAAAGAGTATATAGTAGCTCTATTTATAGAAAAGTTACCACAAAGTTCTAATACCTTTTCATCCCAATTTTCAACTGGCAAATTAAAACCAACTATATCTGGATGTAACCATTCACTTTTTCCTTTTCCTAATTTAGTTGATACTTCATGAAATATAGTTTTTGTATATATATTCATTTTTTTAGCAAGATATCTTACTAAAAATGGATGTAATTCTCTTTCATGTATATTCTTTAAATCTATATGCATATTACTCATTTACTTCTCCTTCTTTATCTTATCCTCAGCTTCCTTCATCTTAAGCTCAACAGTAAACAACACAGACCTCACAAGATCATCATAAAACTCCTTCTTAAAATCATCAAAATATGTATAACTATCAAAGCTTATAACACCATTGTTCTCAACGCCAAACCTCTTGCAATACTCCCTATGACACATTGATATAAGTCTTTTATTAACTCCTAAATCTCTATTTTCATAAATCACCTTCTTTAACATTTCCTCTTTATCAAGATACTTAATATCTTTTTCCTTAAACATTCCATCTAGCTTTTTCATAGCCTTTTCATACACCTCATCAGCAAATTTAATACCTTCTTCATAAGGAGGTGCTGCTTCTATTTCTAAATTAGCATCTTGTGCTACTTCCCAAAAGTCCATTTCAAGTTCATCTATAATACTTGTAAGTATTTTTAAATTAGGCTCTCTTTGACCTTGTTCATATTTTGCTATTGCATGTTTGCTTATTCCAATTCTTTTAGCTAGTTCTTCTTGAGTTATATTTTTTCTCTTTCTAGCTTCTTTAAGTTTTTTTCTTAAATTATCCATTTTTATCACCCATTAAATAATAACCCATTTTGGGTTATTATTTAATATTATTGGGCTATTTATTAACAAAGAGGAACGTTTAGTTCCTCTTTGTTAATAAATATTGGTTGTCTTGTTCTAAGCACTTTAATCATAGTATAATTATAATATATATAAGAACAAAACTTACCAAATCAAGGATATGTTAGTGAATGTAGCGACTTAAGAAGTAGGGGGTGATGTTTTGGAGTGGATAATTTTTGCTTGTTGTATTTTCATTTTGCTTTTCTCTTCATATCCAGGGAAAATAAAAAAGCTTGAAGATAAAGTAAAAAAACTCGAAAGAAATCAAAGAAGGGGATGTGTAATGTCAAATATAATAACTTCACTTGTAGGTAAAAATTGTAGAATAAGAATAGATGAGGCAGTGCTTTTTAATGGAAATGTAGAAATAGATTGCTCGGTATTAGATGCTGATGATGAATGGATAAAATTTTCTTATATTGATAAAAAGGGGTGTACTAAAATAAAAATTCTAAGAATTGATTCCATATCTAATTTTGAAATAATTTCAGATTAATATTTTATAAATTAATAAATAACTGTACTTTAATTTATATATTTAAATCACTAAAGTACAGTTATTTTATAGTCTATTTTTAATTTTATCTATCCTTTACATACTAGTTTAATAAATACATTCAATTCATTGCCTTTTATAATTTTATTTTTTTCTTCTTTTGATAATCTACCTGAACTTATATTTATAAGATTGTATTCACCTATTGAACCTTGAAATAAATATATTTCATCTCCAAGTTTTATCTCAGTATTACCAGAGAAAGGTTGATATTGTGATAATTTTGAAATATCTTCATCAATATCAATATATGAAGAAGCACCACCTAAAAAACTTGTTATCTTCTTATCTTGAATATTTATTGCTAATGTGGAATCATCTAAAGTTTCATCCATTGGTTCATATCCTATCCCCAAAAACGATTCTTCTTTTACCTTTTTATTGTTTTTGTACACTTCATATACTAATTCTAGTCTATATTTTTTGTCATTAGGTAAATTTTTTAAATTATACTTAAAAACTCGATTGCCTGTTAATGTTAATAATTCAAATTGTTCTTTAGTCAAATCTTGATACTCTATCTGAAAATCTTCTTCCTTAGAACAACCAGTTACAATTAGTGTAAGCATTAATGTCATTACCATGATTAGTTTTTTCATATTACCCCACCCCATTATACATTTGTGAAAATTATGAATCTTATTTAGATTATACATCATGTTTATTTCCAATTATAGATAATTTTTGTAATTTTTTAAATATTATAAAGTTTAAAATATCACTAATTTCTTTTAAATTAAAACTTGAGATAGATGTATTTATATCATATAAAAAAACAAGTAGGTAACATATCCTACTTGCTTTTTTTAATTTATCTTAATTTAAATTTTTTATAAATTAATTATTAAACCATTCACTAGGTGATTGATTAAAGTAATGAGGTAAAAATTCTATAACGTTGTAATCTTGTATACCATAAAGTTTAAGTGGCTCATTAGATAGATACTCCTCTACTTTTTCAATAGAATCTGCCTTCATAACAAATAGTCCACCACTCATATCTTCTTTAAGTCCAGCCATTAATATTAATCCTTCATCCATTGCCTTTTGAGAATAAGCCATATGTTCTTTCATTATATTTACATCAATTGGATTTTGATTTTTTAGTTTCCCTTCAACAATAAAATATTTCATTTTTATTATGCTCCTTTAACTATGTATGGTAAATATATTTAACTAGTATTTTTATAATTAGACTTAACTTATTTAAAATAATAAATACCCTTAAAAATATATTTAAAAACTATTAAATAAGCAAAATAAAAACAACTCTATCATAGTTATTGGAGTATATATACTAAGATAGAGTTATTGATTAAATTTAATAAATTTGGGATCATTCTTCTATTTTTTCAAATACTAAATCAAATTTACTTATTTTCCCGTTAAGTTCAAATTCACTAGGTATTGCTGATATAAATCTCCATCCTTCTTTGCTATACTTATCTATTAACTCTCTATGCCTAGAATTTCTGAACATAGTACTAGAATCAATTTCTTTATACATATATTTATACATTCTATCCCCCATAACTTTTCTTAAAAACTTTGATTATATTATACATTTTATTAAATTATATTCCAATTAAAAAATCTTATTTTTAACATATTATAGCTATTAATTATCATTTTTATATACTCAATCAAATCATCTAAAGAATTAATAAAATATAGTATATATATCCTTAAATGAAAATACATTCGTAATTTGTAATAGCTATAAGCTTTGATTTAAATATAAACAAAAGCATTACATACTTTAGATTAATATCTAAAATTTAGACTTATATAATAGTTATAACTAAAAAAGTGTATCTATTGAAATTAATATATTTCATCAAATACACTCTTCTTTGGTTGATTTTAACCTATATAACAATATCTTAGGTATTTTCGCTTATTATTACCATATACACTAAAACCATATGAAATTTATATGTTAACCTTTTTAACACTTTTTTAAAAATTATTTTTAACTAATTTTTAGTTAACTGAATAAGTTACTAATTCATTTTCTCTTACATTTTCTAAAGAGAATTCCATTGTATCTATATGATTAAAAACACGTAAATATAGTTTACCTAAATTTTGATCATATGCACACATATAACTTGTGAAATCTGAGTCATCTTTATCTTTAACAAAACGCATAACTCCCTTTGGAACCCAAACAGAATTTAAAATACTAAATAATTGACTAGGTGCTTCTTCATCACTAACTTCTCCTATAAGATTTCTTAAATATGATGCACGTACAAATCTTGATGGTGAAGTATAATCTCCTGGTAATCCAAGTAGACCTGAACCATTTGAAATTGGTGTAATTACTGTTTTATTATTTAAATGATTTTGTTGTCTATTAAATCCTTGTACTTGGATATAATTTGCTAAATTAGTCATATGCCAATCAAATGTTGGGTCATTAGCCATTACACCTACATTATTATCAAAAACTCTAAAACGTCCGTTATTTGTTGGTTCTAATACAACTGAATTACCCTCTTTGTCTGTAAAAGTATAATGAGCAGTTATAGGATTTCCTTTACCTAACTCTCCTAATGAAGGAATATCATCACTAGTAACTGCAACTTTTGATATATTTTTCTTTATATCACTAACATTTTCAAAGTTACTTAAAATCCAAGGAATTATTTCACCACTATTAATAGCTGTAAGTCCTTCATTTTCTATATTATCTTTTTTGTCCCATGTACATGCTTTTAAAAATAAAAGTCCTCCAGCAAGCCCTTTTTCATTTACTCCATCAAAAAATAAAGTAGATCCTGATAAATTTATACCTAAAAAAGCATATTTTATTTTCCATGGTCTACTTTGTGTATCTAAAGTAAAATTTTTAGGAACAATAGTTACTTTTGAACCAACATCGAATGGATTAAAAGAAGTATCTAAAGTTCTCCCCCAATAAAAGTTATTTTTGTTACTTGAAATGTGAATATGTGTACACATTTAAATCATCTCCTGTCAAGTTATTCTAGTCTTTTATTTAATATTTTTTATATCCAAAATCATCCATTTAAAACAGAAAAAGTCTAGTATTTGTTTTCCTCTTCATGCAATTCATATTAATAAGAGTATTAATTTCCTCTTCATTCCGTCCTCCCTAGTATTAATTTTAAATGTAGTTAGATTAAATTTCTCTTTTAAACTCTAGATATCTACTTCCCTGAAATTTTAAAACGCCTATGTCTCCTTCAGCAATCATACCAAATTCTTTTCCTGAGGCACTAAACTCCATTCTATCCTTACTTTCAAACTCAAATGTAATATAATAGTTTGTAGATGAACCTCCGTTATGATGTGTTCCATTTGAATCAACATGTCCAGCGTGTCTTATAACATCACTTCTTTTAGAAACAACTTTGCTTTTTACATCTAATATAGGTTGTTTATTATTGTAGGACCATTGATTAAAACCTTTAATAGCATTAATTATAATTGTACCTAAAATAAGAAAAAATATTATAAAAAACATGACCGTAAATAAGTCAAAAGTTGGTTCCCCACAATAGTTCCCCTCATTTCGCATATATTTTTAAAATGTAATTTATGACAATTTTAAGCTATAGATTTATTTATGTGGTAACAAATAAGATACATTTTTGATTATTAAGAATATCTAAATGCTCTAATAAAAATGATTAATTAATATAATAATATAAAAATGCCCTAGAATCGATTCTAAGGCTTATTTCCTGAAAGTTTTTACTAGAATATTAAAAAAATTTTTGGTAAGTATTTAAATTTTTACGCTTAAAGAATATTAAATCTCCAAAATTTATTCCTACGGCACTTCCAAAACTTATACTAAATATACTACCTAAATTTATATCTGAACCTCTCAAAATAAAATCTAAAATAAATAATGTTATGGATAAACATAA
Organism: Romboutsia sp. 1001713B170131_170501_G6; assembly: GCF_015668195.1. Lineage (NCBI taxonomy): Bacteria > Bacillati > Bacillota > Clostridia > Peptostreptococcales > Peptostreptococcaceae > Romboutsia > Romboutsia sp. 1001713B170131_170501_G6. Next base: position 579,515 of record NZ_JADPFC010000001.1, on the reverse strand, counting down.
AAAATTTTTTAAAGCATTAATTAATCTTCTTTTTCTATCCATTGAATTTAAAAATATGATTTTTATTACTAATGAAATTCCCCCTATGACGAAGCATGAAATAAAACTTATAACACAAAAACCTACACTATACTGTAATATTTCTCCTTCCCCTATAGTAAATCCAATAAAAATTAATATAAATAGGGAAAGTATAAATAGGTATGTTAATGACCTTGTCAATTTAAACAGATTATTGTATTTATTCATTGAACTCCCCCTTTTGACTTGTATTACTTTAATAATATATCTTTGAAAAACAATTTACAAGCCATATAATAATTCTAACCACATCTTAAATTTTACTTTAGAGATTAATTATCATTAAAGCCCTTAGATTCCAAGAGCTTTCTTACTAGATATATTTAAATAATTTTTTAAAGAATAAGGAGTACATTATTTATTCAAGTAAGAATATTTTTCATTAATTTGGAAAATATATTTTTAACTACATATAAAATGGAGGTACATATTTAAATGTTTAAGCATGATAAAAAATTATTAAGAGAAGTAAGAGTAGAAAAACCAAATCCTCAATATGCAGTTTTAATGCAAGAACAATTAGGTGGAGGTAATGGAGAACTTAAAGCAGCGATGCAATATATATCACAAAGTTTTAGAATAAAAGACCCTGTTATAAAAGATTTATTTTTAGATATAGCTGCAGAAGAACTTAGTCATATGGAAATGGTAGCTCAAACTATAAACTTACTTAACGGACATGATGTAGATTATAAGGCTGTTGATTCAGGAGAGATAGAGACACATGTATTAACTGGATTATCACCTGTATTAATAAATTCATCAGGAGCACCATGGAGTGCAAATTATGTAACTGTAACAGGTGATTTAGTTGCAGATTTATTATCTAATATAGCATCAGAACAAAGAGCAAAAGTTGTATATGAATACTTATATAGACAAATTGAAGATAAATATGTTAGAGAAACTATTGATTTCTTACTTAATAGAGAAGAAGCACATAATGCTTTATTTAGAGATGCATTAAATAAAGTTAAAAATACAGGCTCAAATAGAGATTTTGGTGTTACTGAAGACTCTAAGTTATACTTTGACTTATCTACTCCTGGGCCTAACCATGATACTAAAATAAATATTACTCCACCATCATTTGATAACCCTATAAATAATGATAGTATACCAGTTGGAAAAGATTCTAAAAAGTAACATTAAGTATATCAATTTTAAATATACACTGTAATTATTCCTAAATAGGTATTTATAAAATAAAGTTAATGCCCATAGAATCCAAATAAACTGATTCTATGGGCATTTTACTGTATATATTTAAATGTGCTTTTAGATACTAATTAAAATTAAAGTTATTTATATAATCGTACCATATTTTTTTCATTTATTGTTTTTAATTATAAATCTATCTTTTTTATTCATCATTATCATCATCTTTGTTATTGTCATTATATTTACGGTCATTATTCTCATAACCTTCGTTGTTTTCATCATATTTATGATCTTTGTTGTCATCATCTTCGTTATTATCATTATATTTACGGTCTTTGTTGTCATCATCTTCGTTATTATCATTATATTTACGGTCTTTGTTATCTTCATCTTCGTTATTATTATAACCATGATCTTCGTCGTCATCATCTTTTTTATTGCCATTATAATCACGATCATTATCGTCATTGTCTTTGTTATCTTCATATCTATCTTCAAGTTCATCTTTTATTTCTTTATTTAAATAAACCGGAGTAGATTTATTTTTTAGTAAATTTATAAGCTCATCAACAGACATATTTTCTATGGTATCTTCTAATAAATCTTCATTTATTATCTCATCTGCTTTATATCTTCCAAGACTTATCCCTTTTTCAATTGCCTTTTCTCTATCTTGTGATGAACCATACATATAAACTATTTCAACTCCACTAAAGTTTTTTCTTATTATATCTTGGACATTTTTTTCAAATACTTTATTATTTGTATTTTCTAAAAAGGCAAACCCTACTATCATTGAATCTTTATTCTTTATATCTTTATTACTTTGTACATAGGATCTAATAATCTTAGTTGCTTCATCAAGACTTTTCCCATTTAAATCTTTCATATTCATTTTCTTTCCATCTTTATTTAAACCCTTTGCGTTAACTACTATTTTATTCTCATCAACTTCAAGCCCTATACTTGGATTTATATCTAATGTTACTAATGCATATGGATTTGATATAGGTTCTTTGTCTTTACCTGAAAAGTTAAATATAATTATAAAGAAAATTGATGCAACTAATGCCAATGGTTTTATCCATTTTTTATTTTTAAATTCTATAACTTTGCTTTCTTTAATTATATCTTCTTCAGTAAATATAATTACGTCCCCAATCAATAACCCCTTTTTAATTTTTATTTTTAACATATCCCCACTATTTATCATAACTATTGCATGTTCTTTATTTAATTCCATAACGATACCTTTGTAATACATAAGCTTAGTCACCTCTATTTCCCTATCCATAACATTAGGTTTCTATATTTTTTAAAGAAAATTATTATAAGTGAAATTATAAACTTTTTACTTCTTTTTATCACTTTTTCTGTAACCATATATTTTAAAGAGATTTTTTTTATTGGAAGTCTCTTTTTTTCATACATAAAATCAGTAATTTCAAGGTCTTTACTTGCTTTCTTTGATACATTAATAGCATTTTTTCTTGTATCACTATGCTTTGGTGCTTCTTTTATTAAATCTTCAATTGTTAATTTAAATAAATTAAGTTCTTCTTTAAATTGTTGTATTTCATTTATAAGTTCTGTTTTATCTTCAATTGGATTATATAAGATATTATTTATGTCTATTCCTATCTCCTTATATAAATCTATTGATACAACATCAACCTTTTTCTTCTCTTTTACTAAATAATTTTTTATCCTGCTTTCAATTACTATCTTTGCAAATGATAAAAATGGACCTTTTTCTTGGTTATATTTATCTAATGCTTCAACAAAAGCCATAAGGCCTATGCTAAATTCATCGTCATTTTCAATTGAAACATATTTACCTGTAACTTTTGAAATTGTATTTATTATAAATCCGATATTTTCTTCAACGATCTGATTTATATCACCCTTTAGAAATACCTCTTTTGACATAATTATTATTCCCATCCTGATTCTTGAAATATATTTGCTAGTTTTATATAATAAATAACTTTCTATTTAATTAACTACATATACTTTTCTTATTGATAAAATTAATTTTAATAATGTCCAATTACATTACTAATAGAAGTTTCTTAATTTAAATTATTAATTTATATATCATCCAATAAGTAAAAGCAGATACTTTAAGAAACTATCTGCTTTTGTTCTTTATATAACTTCTGTACTTGGTGCTAATACATTTACACTATCTATTTTATCAAACTTTAGTAAGTCATCTATCAATAAATTATCTTGATTATTTGATACCTTTATCTCGTAAACTAGTTCAAATGAATCACTTAATATATTTTTAGCTTTTATATTATTTTTAATTTTATATTTATCAAGTATCTCTTGAATCGTATTTAAATTAACTTCTTTACCTCTTATAACTAGCAATAATTTATTTCCACACTTGCTTTCTTTTCCCGTAATAATCATAAATAAAGCTATTAATAAAGAGCTTATTAGACATAAAAAAAGATTTTGTGTGGCTGATGCAAGACCTACTGACATACTCCAAAAAATAAATCCTATATCTCTATAATCTTTTATATTTGTTCTAAATCTTACTATTGATAATGACCCTAGCATTCCTAGAGATATCGCTAAATTACTTTGAATTAAATCCATAAGAACAGTGCTTATAAAGGCTATCATAACAAGTGTTATATTAAATTTCTTATTATAATTTAGCGTATCATATGAAAGCTTATATGTATAATAAATTATTGCAGAAAAAACAATAGTCATGATAATACTTTGTATAATAAATTTTGGTGTTTGTGCATTTTGAATTATTGAGTTTAAATCTATATTTCCTTTTAAAATTTGATTCATAATGTCATCTCCTGTCTAATAATAATATCTATTTAATAATTGTCTTGATGTTCCATACTTGCTTGGAGGCTTCCCAATAAAATTACATTTTGATAAAATTTCTTGTATCTGATAAAACAAAAATCTATCATATTTAACTTCAAGAATAGTTTGATCCTTAGGCATAGCTTGTTTAAAGTTTATATCTTCATCAAATAAATTATAATTAAAGTTTGTATACCTTAAATTGTTATCAAGAGTTATTCTTGTATTAAAACTTTCATGTGTGAATGCTCTCCTATCATATTCAACCATAGAAACTGGTCTATAATTATGAGTTTTCATTAGATTAAATGCATAATGTGAAAGAGGATTATTATTATATTTTAATAGTACAGAATAATCTCCATTTATTAATTTTATTGCATCCTCTTTAGAAATTGTTATGCTTTCTTTTAATTCTCTGTCTAAATGTTTTCGCTTAATTTCAAATTTAGCAAAAGTATCCGTAGTATTATATATTCTTAGTCTTACACGCTTTCTTTTTTCAGTTTTTACTAACTTTTGTGTAAAATCTTCATTATCAATACTATCAAAATATACACTTCTTGTTTTATAGCCATTATAGTCACCATATTTATCTGGAGTTAATACTTTACTTAAAGAATTTAACAAGTAAATTCTATCTATAAGAGAAACTAAAAACTTTACTTCTTTCCTTGACACAGATAACATGTCAATATTACTCATATTTTCACCTCCTAAATTATCTTTCGATATATAATACAAATTTTTTTAAATATTTAGGGACTTTTTTCTAATATTAAAAAAATATTTAAATAAAAATATAATTAATTTAGAATATACCGATACTATGACTGCTCATTTAAGATTTATCAAATTAATATTTTTATGGATTTTACATAAAGTTAAAGACCTTAAAATCGAAACAAATGGATTTTAAAAGCTTTTTTACTAGATTTCTTTAGATATATTTTTTAAGAATAATCAAAAATGTATCTCTTTTGTTACCACATAAATGAATCTATAGTTTAAAATTAGCATAAATTATATTTTAAAAATATATACGAAATGAGGGGTATCTATTATGGATATGTATTTTTTTGATCCAACTTTTGACTTATTTACGGCCATGTTTTTTATAATCTTTTTTCTTATTTTAGGTACAATTATAATTAATATTATTAGAGGTGTTAATCAATGGTCTTACAATAATAAACAACCTATATTAGATGTAAAAAGTAAGGTTGTTTCTAAAAGAAGTGAAGTTATAAGACACACTGGACATGTTGACTCAAATGGAGTACATCATAACGGAGGTTCATCTACAAATTATTATATTACATTTGAGTTTGAAAGTACTGATAGAATGGAGTTTAGTGTTTCAGGAAAAGAGTTTGGTATGATTATTGAGGGAGATGTAGGCATTTTGAAATTTCAAGGGAGTAGATATCTAGAGTTTAAAAGAGATATTTAATCTACTAAATACTATATTTTAAATATACTTTTATTCTATAAAAATTATCATAAATATAAAAAAGGAGTGGGGAGTAAGTTATATGAAAAAGTATATTATAATATTATGCTGTATTATATTTGGTTCTGTATTAATAATAGGATGTAGTAAAAATGAACAAGATGCAAAAAATAATTATCCTATAATTAAGACATCTACGGCTAATAAAACAGAGATAGGGGAATTATTATTTGAGAAATATCTGAAAGATAGTTATGAGAATTATGTAAATGATGAAGGTAAAACTATAAACATACTCAATGACTATAATATAGTTAGTTCTGAATTAACAGATACCCAAGGAAATGACACATTTTTGGTTGGAATACACTATGAAGTTCAAAGTATTGACGGATACTCAACTGTATTTATTACAGGCAATGGTGTTGAATATGAAGATAACTGGATAAAAGAAAAATATCAAATTGTAGAAGTTAAGAAAATAGCAAAAGATAAATATACGATAGTAGGTGTATATACTGGATAATAGGATTGGTATTAATATCTACTTTATTCGATTATATATTGGGAGGTTATCATATGATAAAAACTAAAAACAAATTGTTTGCTTTTTTACTAGGGTTATCAATTCTTCTTGTTTTTAGTGTATATATATATAAGCACACTATATTTGAAAAAGATTCTATAAAAGAAGTATTAGAAACGTTCATCAAAGATGATTACAACTATAGTGGCGGAAAGAATGATTTTTCAACAGTTGGCAATGAAAATTTAAAAAAATATCTAATAGCAAGAAATACAGCAAAATCTACTAATTATAAAAGAAATTACACAAAAGTTCTTTCACAAAATTTTGAATTTGACTATAAAGGTTTTGTGAGATCTGGTGATTGTGTAAAAGTTAATGTTTATATGCTTGAAAATTGTTCATATGAAGATGAAGATACTGGAGAAATATATGATGCTGGAGCAGGAAATGATTATGTAGTGTATCTTTCCAAAATAAAGGGAAAATGGAAGGTTATGTCTGCAACAATTAAAGTTAATGCTGATGCAGTAGATGATGAGTTTGATGTAAATAAAGAATTAGGTTATGAAGGAAAGAAAACACATGAAAGTATTAATAAAAACTTAGATAAAATGCTTGATAGACTTAATTATTTAAATGAAGTGTATTCTAAATCTCTAAAATAATTTATAAAAGCTCCAAAGATATATATATAATAATTTTTAATACCTAAAGTTTATAACAAATTTCTAATTTTAGTTTAGTCACTAGTTGTATATTTAGAATGACCACGAAAACATCTGTTTTGGTAGACACTTATCTCATATTGTAGTTTAAAGCTAAGATATAAATGAATTTGTATAGCTTCGTGTAGAGGTTATTTAACTTTAATTCTATTTTAGAGACTACTATATTCAAAGTTACTATATACATCAAAACTATAAAAGAGTTATGTAAGAGACTATTTTTTAATCTCTACATAACTCTTTAGTCAAAATATAAATTTGGAATATAAAAATATAAATTTGGAATATTATAGAACAATCATATAAAGTATTTAGTTTGCATCTATGATCTATAAATTGTAATATCATTTTAAATTGTGATTTGTAATATATAAAACTTATTTTAAAAACTAAAGTAATATCCAAATTTAAATTCTGACTTATATCACAATAGCTTATGCTATAGTAATAACATTTTCATTGTTAGCTTTATTTATTGCTAACTCTAACTCTAATAACTCTTTATCTATATTATCTAAAAATCCTTGCATTTTTATTTTATCAAAATTAGGTTCACAAACATTATAATATACAGAAGTTGCTGCTGCATCAACCTTTCTAATCTTTGATGCTTTAGATTGTTGAATTATATTCTCTATCATTTCTCTTTCAATTCTAAGCATTCTAGATTTATTTAATGCACCTTGTATAGTCATCTTAGTTCCTAAAACTTCTATTTCAACTATATTATTATATTTAGATATTTCCGTTTTTATTTTATGTATTTTCTTAGATATTTCAAAAAAATCATTAAACACTTTTTCAAATTCGAATGGCTCATTGCATAAATGTTTTTGATTATCTAATTCTAGTATATATCTCACTGTACTATTTTCAACTTCTTGTAATAAATATATCTTTTGATTATATGATTTTTCTAAGTCTGATAACTTTATAATTGCTTGACTTATTGTTAATTGCTCCATTTAAATTGCACCACCTCTACAAATATTATATCATTTCATCTAACATAATTTCTTTACCATACCATTTAGCTTTATATTCTAACATTCTTCTGAACTCTGACCAACTTGCTTCGCTTATAGCTTTCGCTAATTTATGATTTTTTACCATGTTCTTTACCTTTAAGTCCTCAATAACTATAACTTGGTTTTCGCTTATTAGTTTAGTCGATAACTTATTTAGGAAATAGGCTTTTTGATCTGCTATTTTTTGATGTAGTTTTTCTACCTTAAATCTAGCTTTATATCTGTTATTACTTCCTTTTTGTTTTCTTGATAAGTCCTTTTGTAATTTAGCTAATCTTTTTCTGATTTTCTAAAGTACTTTGGATTATCCCACTTTCTATATACACGGTACCTTTATACATAGTACCTTTTTGGTTATTTGTAGTATAACTATGATAATTAGTTTTCTTCGATCTATACTTAGGGAAACCTACAGATTTATCTCTAAAGAAATTCTTATAGGCTTTGTCTAAGTTCATTTGTTCATTAGCTAGTGCTAAACTATCAACTCTACTCCATAATTCGGTGCAATATCTACAAATATATCTTTTAGTCTATCTGATATAGAGTCATTTATTACTTTACTTCTATATTTGATACACATGACTAAATGATAATGTAATGCGAATACTGAATAATTATAAGTTAAAATTTATAACAAATTTTCCCCTTTATAATTCTCTTTAGGTTTACTAGATAATTTTATTTTATAGCAAAATATTTTTCAAAACAAGACTTTTATTTACATATTTTTTATGTTATTTTTTTATTCATTACATATATAACTAGTACTGAAATTTGCATTTTCAGAATAGTTAAATATAAAAAAGAGTATATCTATTAAAATTACTACATTTCATTAAATACATTCTTTTTCTTTTTTTAGTTTTTATGAGACTTTATTTATTAAATACTGCGCATCATTTAATTTATTATCTAATCTTTAAAATTTAATACTCTTACTATTCAGGTACTATAGTAACTGTACATTTAGATTTTTTTACCACATATAAAGTTACAGAACCTATAGAATCAATAAAATTCTTTTTAGTAGATTTGGTCATTATTATTTCATCAAATTTACCATCTATTGATTTTGATATAATTTCTTTGCCTGGATCTCCTAATATCCAATATTTTTCTACTTTATATCCTTGCAATTTATTCTTAAACTTTTCTAACATAATACTTGCTTCTTTTTGAGATTTTTCTATCTTCATATCAATAATCATTGGATTTGTAATATTAGTTAAGCTAATATCACTAACAGTTATTAATACTATTTCAACTTCATCTTTAGAAAAATTATTTGATACAAAATCTAAAGATTTTTGGCTTCTTGCTGTTCCATCAATAGGAATTAATATTTTTTTCATTTCTCAACACATCCTTTTTAAGAAATATTAACTGTATAATTAATATACTATCAGAAAATTTTGTAGAAAAATAGTCTTTTTTGGAAAACATTTTCTAAATCATTGTAAAAATATAAATATTTTATAAATAATAAAAATGATTAAATTTAAGAATGCAAATTTCAACTATTACTTAAATTTTATTTTATAGGCTAATTAAGTATTTAATATAAATTTAAAGTCCTTAACATCCAAATAAATGGATTCTAAGAACTTTTTTATTAGATCTCTTTAAATATGTTTTTACTGAAGTCTTAAATACCCTTTCTATTTAGTATTATAAAATGCTTTTATATTTTGATATTGTTGAAATAGAAACAAAAATTTAATATACTATTGTTAATACGCCAACGGCTAGGAGGACAGGTCATGAATAAAGAAGAACAGGTCTTAATGGGTTTTAGGGACTTATTTAACAAGATAGTTTGGCTTAATAAACTTAAGATGGAAAAGAGTCTTAAGGGTTATAAGTCTTCTGAAGTACATTGCATAGAATACATTGAAAGAAATGTAGATTCTAACGTTACAAAACTTGCGGAGGCCTTTTATATGACTAGGGGCGCCATGAGTAAAATAACTAAAAAACTCCTAAAAAAAGATATTATTGAAAGCTACCAAAAACAAGACAACAAGAAAGAAATCTATTTTAGGCTTACTAAGCAAGGGAAAGAAGTTTATAAAATCCATGAAAAACTACACAAAGAGTTTCAAGAGCGGGATAAAGCTGTATTTGAACAGATAACTGAGGAACAATTTAACAGTATGCTTAGTTTCATAGAAAAGTATCGTAGGCATTTGGATGCAGAAATAAAGAAAACTGGTATAGATATTAAGTCTAAATAAATTTGAGTAATGAAAATAAAACCACAGGCAGCCCAACTCTATTGAGAAGGGCTACTTTTTTTCGTTATTATTTTGTTGACAAGGAAACAAAATGATAATATAATATTTTTGTTTCCAAGGAATCAAAATAATAATTTTTGAGAGGAGAATTTAAATGTTCAAATTTAAATCAAACTATAAACAAAATGCAGAACAAGCCATAGATAAACATGCTTTAATATTTGGTCTTATCTCTGTATTTCTTTGTGGAATAGGCTTCAGTATCATAATGCCTGTCGTCCCATTCTTAGTTGAGTCTTATACAAGCAATCCAAAAGATCAAGCTATAATTGTTACACTGCTTACCTCTGCTTATGCGGTCTGCGTATTTTTCGCAGCTCCCGTACTTGGAGCTTTAAGTGATAAGTATGGACGTCGTCCATTGCTTTTATTATGCCTTTTAGGCTCTGCAATCGGGTACTTAGTTTTTGGTATAGGAGGAGCTCTATGGGTGTTATTTGCTGGGCGCATAATAGAAGGTATAACAGGCGGTAGCATAAGCACTACCTTTGCATATTTTGCAGACATTATTCCTCCAAATCAGAGAACAAAATACTTTGGATGGATGAGTGCAGTTGTAGGTCTAGGCACTGTTATTGGACCAACTCTAGGGGGATTTCTTGCCAAATTTGGTTATTCTGTGCCTATGTATTTTGGATCTATAATAACTTTATTAAATGTTGTTTATGGAGCATTTTGTATGCCTGAAAGTCTTGACAAAAATAATAGACTTAAAGAGATTACTTTTGTAAGAATGAATCCATTTTCACAACTTGCAAATATACTTTCCATGAAAAACTTAAAAATGCTACTTATTTCAGCATTCTTACTTTGGATACCAAACGGATCTTTACAAGCAGTTTTTTCACAGTTTACAATGGATACTTTCAATTTGAAACCTGCACTAATCGGGCTTATGTTTTCAATTATGGGATTACAAGATATCATTTCACAAGGTTTCATAATGCCAAAGCTTTTGAAAATACTTAGTGATAAACAAATAGCAATTCTTGGAATGGTTTCGGAGATTATAGGATATAGTTTTATTGCAGCATCATCTTTGTTCTCATTCTACCCTCTTTTTATATCTGGAATGTTTATATTTAGTTTTGGTGATTCAGTCTTTGGGCCTTCATTTAATGGAATGCTCTCTAAGTCTGTTGATTCTAGTGAACAAGGAAGGATTCAAGGAGGTAGCCAATCTATTCAGGCTTTAGCAAGAATAATTGGTCCTATAATTGGAGGTCAAATCTATGTATCACTTGGTCATGCTGCACCCGCTTTTATGGGTATGATGCTTATAGCAGCTGCAATACCAGTTTTGTATAAGGGTACGCATTTAAATATGTAAACTACATAACAATATAAATAATTAAACTAATCTTAAAATTTTACTTTAAAGACTAATTATGTGTTTTACATAAGGTTAATGCCCTAGGTGTAATAAACTAACTTGAATGAAGTAAATTTAAAAATGAATTAGTATAAGTACTAGGAGCTACTAAATTTGATTATAGTATGAATTGTAACTATATCTTTTATATTAGTACCTGATTGGATTTTTGAACATAATTCATATAATTTTGGTATATTATAATAAAAGAGGTAATTAGGATATATATCCTAATTACCTCTTTTATTATTCATGAAACCATTAATAAATTTACAAATTTGTATGTATTTAGCCTATGCTTCTCTTAGGCATCAAAAAAATTAGAGCTATGTAAATTGGTATTGTCATTTTACCCAATAAAGTAAATATTACAAAAACTATTCTAAGTGTGTTTGATTTAAATCCAAGAAAGTCAGCAATTCCACCACATACCCCTGCAAGCATAGCATCTGTTTCAGATAAGTACATCTTATTTTTCATAAATCTCCCCCTAGATTTAAATATTATACCTATTTTTAACTTTAATTATATTATACTATTATTTGATTTCAATTACTTTACCTGTTGATAAATATTTAATTTGATTTTTAAGGCGTTGTTTTAATATATTAAATGGTTTTATACCTGTACAGTGATAAGTATAAAAATCCATATTTTTTGTTGATAATTTTTCGCTCATTAACTCAATAAACTCATAGCTTTCACTTTTCATTGATACAGGATTAAACAAGTGAAATCCAGCAATAGTAATATCTAAATTATTACCAATTATCTTTTCTGCTGTGTCTATAATATTAGTTATACCACAATGTGAACAACCTGCAATGAGTATATATTTATTGTTTTCTTTCAAAATAAGATTTTGCTCGTGCTTAAAATTATCTTGAACATATTTATTTTCTTCTTTTTTAGTAGTGATTTGTTTGAATTTGGAACTAAATTATCTCCTTCAACATTTGAAAATAAATACGTACTATCATCTAATTCATAATTACCATCAATTAAAACAATTCTATCATTATTCTTAATTCTAGCATCTAATCACACATAATATTTTGCATACTTTATTATTGAAGTATAATAAGAGTCAAATGCATTTTTATTAATATATATTTTTGCCTTATCATTTTCATTTAAAAATAATTTTAATCCACCTCCGTGGTCCTTATGTCCGTGAGAAATAATAACTATATCAACATCAGAGATATCAATGTTTAGTTCTCTAGCATTTTTTATAAATGTATCATCTGGACCTACATCAAACAAAATACTGTGTTCTCTGGTTTTAATATGTAAGCACAATCCATGTTTTTTCTTATATTCTTTTGATATGGTAGTATTTTCAACCAAAGTTGTTATTATCAAGTTTAATCCCCCAATCTTTTCCCTCAATAAATTAGTAACTAGATTTTTAACGTATAACCATCCCATCTATTGATATTATACAATACTAAAGTTAGCCATCTAATAAAAAATAATTTATATAAAGCTTTTTAATATATACAATAAAATAGCTTAGTTAAGGAAAAGATACCAATTGTACAAGAAAAATTCTCCTAATACAGATAATATAAGATACATAATAGCCTCATTTTTAGATATGGAAATAGTAGTATATGTATCCATAGTATCTTCATTTTTAGATATAAAAGCAATTTCTTTATTTATACTATTAAATAACTTACTTACAAATACCCATATAAAATACCCCAAAACAGCACCTAAAGAATTCATCATTAAATCATCAATATCTGTAGCTCTATGGTTGAATAATTGACAAATCTCAATTGCTAATGAAAAACCTACGCCAGTTAAAAATACTCTAATATGATTTCTAAATCTTTCCCAAATCAAAGGAAGTAAAAATCCTAAAGGCATAAACATAATAATATTTAAGATATAAGTCAAAATACCGTCTGAGTTAAATAAAATTAAATTTATTTCTTCTAATCTAATAATTTCACTATATTGATCTATATCCCATATACTACCAATTCCTGCTACACTAAGTGCTAAGTATATATAAATTAAGAAAATATAGACCCATATTAAATGTGGTACTAAATATATTTTCTCTTTTAAATCCCCTTGTTTTATAGCAATTATTTGATATATTAGACAAGGTAATATTACACAAAGAAATGGATAAATAATAGACATAATTATAAGTTATCTCCTTTCAAAATTTAATTTATTTATTAATATAAATACTAGCATAATAGCAATTTTTAAATATTAAGAAAATATTAAGAAGCTCTTAATATTTATTAAGATGTATTTTTCAAATTTAAGTCATAATATAAAGTTAGTGTGATATATATGTAATATAAGGATATAAATATATCACATTAACAGGGGGATTTATTAATGAAATTGGTAAGGAAATATTCAATTTTATTTGCACTTTGTGGATTTTTAGGCTTTAAAGAATTAAACAGTGATCCGTTAGGACTTATATATTTTGCCTTCTTTGGTCAATTAGGTAATTATTGGTGGTACAAGCTAGGTGATTGTGAGGATGAACGCTTAATTTACAATAAACATAAAGCAGGTTACATAGCATTTTATACAGGCTTTGTTCTATTAATTATATCAAGTGTATTAATTAGGCTATATACAATAGATTTACTAACACTTTATAGATTACAAGTATTAATAATAGCATTTACTATTGCAATATCAATTAATTTATGGGCATTTTTAACTTACAAATTTGATACAGGGAACTAAAATTATAGCAAAGTTTATTAGTAATTTTAAAAAGTATCGTCAATTTAACGAATTAACTCAAGAAGAATTAGCTAATAAAGTTAATATTAGAAGGGGAACTATAGCTCGCTTAGAAAATGTAAAATACAATCCTTCACTTAAATTGGCTATTAGAATTTCAAAGGAGTTAAATACTCCCATTGAATAATTATATTATATTAAAAAGTTTATATAAAATATTTTAAATCAGCTATTTAGAAATATTTTAATTAACCAAATGATAACTTAAAATAAGAATTTTATAGTAAATAGAAATTTTGGAGGAAAAGAAATATGGAGATAAGAGAATATAAATCGAGTGATTGTAATAAAATCGCAGATTTATTTTATAATACTGTTCATTTCATTAATGCAAAAGACTATACACAAGAGCAATTAAATGTATGGGCTACAGGAAATGTTGATATTTATGAATGGAATAAATCTTTTTTAAATAATTATACATTAGTTGCAGAAGAAAATAATATGATAGTTGGCTTTGGTGATATTAATACTGAAGGATATTTAGATAGATTATATGTACATAAAGATTATCAAAATATTGGTATTGCTACTGCCCTTTGCGATAGATTAGAAAAACGATACTCTGTAGAACACATTATAACTCATTCATCCATAACCGCAAAACCATTTTTTGAGAAACGAGGATATGAAGTAATAAAAAAACAATTTGTTGAGAGAAATGGTGTAAGAGTAACGAATTATATCATGAAAAAACATATAAATTCCAATTTATCTGCATATTAAATGAGTAATCTTAAATTTATAAGGATTTTACTCTTACTATAAATTTTATCACTAGTGTATAACACATCCAACAAAAAAGAGGAACGAATCGTTCCTCTTTATATCTTAATTATTTATTAGTTATTTATAACATACCCATCATCTGGAACAAATTTCACTGTAACTCCTTTTAATTCTATATTAGTGCCATCCTTTAATACTACATTTTGTTCTTCTCTTTGATAAAAATCATCATTTCCACTTACACCCATTATTAGATTTACTCTAAAGTCAGATGACATTACGTTTCCTCCACCTTTTACAGCATATACATCATATACACCTTCTGGTATATCCTTACCTACTAAATAAGTTCCATTTCCTAAAGTTATACTTCTTGCATCTAATTCAGCTTGTTTCTTTGCTTCTTCTTCTTTTTTCTTCTCTTTAGCTATTCTTTCTTGCTCTTTTTTATTTTCTTCTTCTTTTTTATGAGTTTCTATTTTCATAGCTTCTTTTTCTGCATCTTTCATCTCAAAGAATGGCTTTGCTTCATCTACTTTTGCTTGTAGTTCATTTACCTTCTTCTTTGAACTTTCTAGTTCATTATTTACTGTATCATACTTTGATTTTAATTCATCATAATCAGCTTTTGATACCATTCCAGATGCTCCCATACCTATTCCTAAGAAAGCTGCTACTACAAATGTGGCTATGTAGCTTATTACTTTCTTTGCACCCATTTCCTTAATTTTTGCTAAAAACTTATTCATATAATTGCTCTCCTTGATATAAAATTTATTATTCCTATTTAAAATTTTTTATACTGCATCACTTATTAATCTACCTATAGCCATTACATCTATTCCTTTACCTAGTTCAAACTCATATTGAACACTACCTATTACTAACTTAACTTCACTGTCTAAATCAAAACTTCCAGAACTCTCTATTGCATAGCTGTTTATTTTGTTGTAATGGAAAAATCTAAATTCTTTTTTCTTTCCTGTTAATCCTTGAATATTAAGCATTATTGCTCTTTTGTCTGTAAATACAAGTTCATCTCTTATTCCTTTAAATGAGTATATTATTTCTTCATTAGTTCCTAAGAAATGTCTAAATCCTTCATGTTCTTTCCCCATATTTTCAAATCCAAAAAATCCTAATTTAACTATATTCATACTTTCTCTCCTTTTCTTAATTAAATTTATTACCAAATATTGCGATTTTTGGCTTCACCATATTAATTATACATATCCACCTTGTCGAAATTTGCAATTTCTAGTCGACATATTGATTTTTTTATATTTTAAAGTATAATTTACAGTTAAATATATTAATATATTATTTTTTTTATTTAATATATCTTTAAATAAAGCCTTATGAAAAATATTTATTTAAATAAAAAAGTGACTAGAAATTTTTCTAGATCACTTTTTTATTTCTTTTATTAAGTTGTAAAATCATATAAATAATACAATCAAAATTTAAACTTTTTATATACATTCTTTTAAAGATTCAACTCTCTCGTTTAGAGTGTTTAAATATTTTATTCTCGCTTCATATTGTTTAATTGTTAATGACCCTAACTGTGGTTGACTGTACATAATAGATGAATTTTGAATCTCATAAAAATTATCAAATTTTATATCTAAATTGTTTTCTTTGGAATAATCATTAAGGATATTTACATATTCTTCAATTTTATTAAAGTGTTTTTCGTGAAGTTTTACAAAAGGTGTCATTAACATAAAGATAATTCCGTTAGTTGTATACATAAATATACGTAAATTAGATTTTGACTTTTTTATATGATTTTGTATAATCTTACAATCATTTTTAATATTTGACATATAAATCTCCCCTTTTATTTATAATTATATAATATATTAGTTTAAATATAATAGTTACGATTTATATCAAATATACATACATATATTAATATTTAAAATTAATTACTAGCTTGTATATATGCTTTAATTTCTTCTATATTTGGATATTCTCCATATTTAAAAATCTCATCATTTATAAATATTATAGGTAACTTTTTATTGCTCATTTCCTTAACTAACTTATTTCCACCTGTATTTATTAAAAAATCTATTTTTTTAGGTCTAACTCCATACACATCCACCTTATAAGTTAAAACTTCTATATCATTATATTGGTACTTTAACATATTTAAATCTTGATGAAATTTTGAAGCTTTCATATCCTTAGATGTATCCGTTAAACCTTGTATTCCATAATTCATTGATTCTAAAATCTCTATTCTCACAATTATTCATCTCCGATATAATTTTATTTTACAAACTAATATATAGTTTTATTTTCTAATTCAACAAATACTTCTTACTTATATAAACACATTCAAATTTGTGAATATGTTTACTCATATTTAATATAAATATTTTATCTTAAATTATAGATTTATTTTGAGCTACCTTCTCTTATAAGTCTTGCAAATTTATTTGGTAGTATTTCATTTTCCTCAATTTCTTTTGCTAGTTTCTCAAAATTATATTCTACTTCAATTATTTCAACTTCAACACTTGAAGAAGTTTTTACTAACTCATCATTATTTTTTATATCTATAATTACATAATTTGCATAAGGTCTATTAGTCTTTGGCTTTCCTACACTTCCTGCATTTACAAGTAATTTTTCTCCATAATACTTTGCATATGGTATGTGAGTATGACCACAAACTAATATATCTTCTACCAACTCGTTCATAACTTCATCTGCTTCTTTAGAGTTTTCCTTTAAGTATTCATTTATTACTCTCGTACTTCCATGAACAAATCTTATAGTTTTATTGTTAAAAATTAATACTACTTCTTTCGGAAGATTTCTTAAATATTTTTTATTTTCTTCAGTTATTTCTTTCCCTGTAAAATACATTGAAAGTCCAGCATTATGAGCATCTTCAGTATCTGGATAATCACATCCACATACTATTTTAGAGTTTCCTATAGCATCATCATAATTTCCCATTATAGTAAGTATACTTTCTTCCTTTATCCTATGTATAACTTCATTTGGTCTTGTTGCATAACCTACTAGATCACCTGTGCATACTGTCATATCTACATTTTTTTTATCAATATCTAATAGAACTTTATCAAGTGCATATATATTACTGTGTATATCTGATATTACTGCTATTCTCATGTTCTTTACTCCTAAATTGATTTTCTTTTGTTAATTTTACAAATTATATCTTTAACTTTAGATACATTTTCACAATTTAACCCAGCATCTTTATAGGCTATTAAAATATCATAGTCATATTTTAATTTTTCTTCTTTATCTAATTCATTTTCTAAAAAAACTTTTATAAAATTATATTTTTTTAAAGTTTTTTCATCTAATTTATAATACACATATTTTGCCTCTTTGTAATAAGTAACTATATTAGCATTCATTAACTTATTCAAATGCCTAGATGCATTAGATTGTGTAATTTCAAGTATTGATTTAATTTCACAAACACATAATGGGCCTTCTCTTAAAATATTAACTATTCTTATTCTAGTTTCATCTCCTAAAGCTTTTAACATTTGTATTATTTTCATAAAATCTCCTTTATCAAATTATCATATTCACTTTTAATCATATGTTATGCTAAAAATTTAATTTTGTAAACTATTATATCAATTCTTTTTTATCTCTCTCTTATTTATAATTAGATTAATATAATAAAAATAGCCAAGGATAAAATCCTTAGCTTTATTTTTAGTGTTGAGCCTTAAGACGCTTTACATAACTTGTTTTTCTTAAAGAGCAAGTAATAGGAACTGCTATAACTATACTTGTTATTCCTTGAACTATGTTTGCTGGTATAGAACCTGCTGAAACTAAAACACCTCCATTTAATAATATACCTGCTAAGAAGTAACCAATTACCATAACTATACTTCCTAGTAAAGTTGAAGAAACCATATTTATAATTGTATGTCTTTTTAATATAGTAACACCTACTATATATCCTTCTAATCCTTTTATAATAAGAGTAAATAATGCCCAATGAGAATATCCACTTAAAATATCTGCTAGTGCTGAACCTACTCCCCCTGCAATCATTCCTGTAAATGGTCCAAATAAAATTGATGAAATAAATATTACACTATCACCTACATTTACATATCCTTGTGTACCAGGTATTGGAATTTGGATAGTCATTGTAGCAAGGCATACTAAGGCTATCATAAGTCCATTTATTACAATTTTTTTAGTTTTATTATCCATATTACTCCCTCCAAATTTTGAGTATCTTATAAATTAATTATATTTATATTTATAAAAATTCTCAATATTAATTGTAACCATACAATTTGTTTTTTAAGGACAAACTTAACTCATACACATATATTAATTTAATCTAAATCATCTCTCTAATAAAAAAGGAGTTGATAATATGAAATGGTACTTAGACTTTGGGCATGGTGGCAAAGACTCAGGAGCATTGGGAAAGTTTTCAAAGGAAAGCGATGTAGCCCTAAAAATAGGAAGCTTAATAAAAAACTCATTAGAAAAATTAAAAGAATTTTATGTACTTAAAAAAACAACTATTCCTGATATTTTAATAGAGATATACTTTATATCAAATATAGAATTTGAGAAAAATATATCTAATAATTATTTTCTAGAAAATATAGCAAATACAATATCTAATGAGCTTTTATCTTTTGTAAATAAGGAAACGAAAAATAAAAACTATATCGTATGTGTATAGGAGATTTTGAGGATAGAGAAAATGCTATAAATTTTAAAAACAAAGCTATATCAAAAGTATTTAGTGATGCTTATATAGTATAAATTTGTATCCATATTTTACTAAAGCTCCCATTCAAAAGGAGGAACAATCTGTTCCTCCTTATTTTCCATAAATTCTAAAATTTAATTTTTTAATTAGATATAATTTTACCATCACTAATAGTTATAATATTATCGGCACTTTTAGCTATTTCATCATTATGAGTTATCATAACCAATGTCTGCTTATATTCATTAACGCAAAACTTTAATATATCAATTACTTCATCAGTTGTTTTACTATCTAAATTTCCAGTTGGTTCATCTGCAAATATGACTGATGGTTTGTTTGCAAGTGCACGAGCTATAGCTACCCTCTGTTGCTGACCTCCTGATAGTTCATTAGGAAATTTTTTAATTTGAGATTTAAGACCTAATTTATTTATTAAATCTTCTATGTACTCTTTATCTACCTTTTTACCACTAATTGAAATAGGAAGCACTATATTGTCATAAACATTTATAACTGGTATTAAATTAAAACTTTGAAATATAAATCCAATTTCTTCTCTTCTTATCTTAGATAGTTTATCGTCATTTAAAGTATATAAATCTAAATCATCTAGAAATACTTTTCCAAAATTCGGTTTATCAAGTCCTGCCAAACAATGAAGTAATGTACTCTTTCCTGAACCACTTTTCCCAATTATAGCTGTGAATTTATGAGGCTGTATTTCTAAATTTATTCCATCAATAGCTCTTACCTCACTATCGCCTTTTCCATATATTTTTCTTAAATCTATAGCTTTTAAAGTTTTCATAACTTAATCTCCTCGTATAATAAATATTTTCTAATTTTTGATGTATAAATTTTAATTATGTTAAACTATTTAATCGTTATCTTTTATTCCCTCAATAATACTCATCTTTTTCAAATCTCTACTGCTTGTAGCTACTGCAATTAAACATACAGTCACTGATATAATAAAAAATATTATTGATTCTTTAATTGGAAATGTAAAATTCATAAAATGTTCTATTCCATAATTTTTATAAGCATCATTATTCCAATTTACAAATTTAATTAGATTTATTATAGATGGAATTAAAGCAATTATAAAACTTAAAATTGCATATGTTAATGCTTCATAAGTAATCATTTTCTTCATATTTTTCATACTCAATCCAAGTGCTCTAAGTGTTGAAATTTCTTTTTTTCTTACAAGTAAATTTGTTTTTATTGTACAGAAAATGTTAATTCCTGCTATTATTAAAACTAATGTTATCATTGATAACTGTGACTTAATATAATCCTCAACGGAACTTTTTTGCATTTCATTAAAGCTAAGCTTACTTTCAAATTGAGATAAATGAATACTATTAGAAACTTCTTCTACCTTTTCATTTACAGTTTTATCATATGGATTTTCTAAATTTATACCTAATTTATTGTATTTTTTTTCTCCAATAATATGTTTAGAAAGGCTATTAGCTGTTACAATTTCAAAATTACGGCCTAAATCGCCATCTCCCTTAGACATCCAATTAGGTTTTAATATTGCACATATCCTTACTTTGCTTTGTTTATATTCAGTATTTCCGTTTTCTGTAATTGGAACTTTTATTGTTATTATGTCTCCTATTTTTAAATTAGGAAAAACTTTTTTAAATGTTTTTGTGCCAGCTTCATCGTAAAAATAATTATATACTGCTACATTTGGTACACCTTTGTTTAATGTTCCAACCTCATATATATTCCCTTCTTGTAAGAAGTTTTTAAGTATATCTTTTGTATAATCTGGTCCGAATAATTTTAAATCCATTTCATATTCCATTTTTTCTTGTTCTTCTATTCCTTTGCTATTTGCAAAGTCTCTATCCATTTCATTCTTTTTATAATCTAGTAATCCACTTTCTATTTGTAGTGGAGTTACACTTTTTACCCCATCTATATTTTTTAGCTTATTTACATCACTTTCTAAATATTTTGCATTTTCTATATCTGAATTTACTCCAAATTGTATTGTTATATCATATTTTTTTTGCATATTCTCAATTTTATTATTTACTTCGTCTTGCATACTTGAAAATGTAGTTAAAAATACATACCCTCCTAGTGCAATAGATATCATGGATATAAGTGCTCTACTTTTATTTCTTCCAATATTTTTAAGACCCATAAATCCATAAAATCCAAATATCTTCCTTAAAAATTTGTCTACCCTGTAACTTCCTCTACTACCTTTAAACTTATCACTTTTCTTTGTAGCTTCAATAGATGATATATTACCAACTTTAAAAATCGGTATAATAGAAGAAATAAGAACAGAAAATATACCTGTTGTTACAGCTTTCATAATATTTTCATTACTTATATATAACTTTTGATTTATTGCTACTTCTTGATATATTGAAGAAATAGATGCATTAACTACGATATAAGAAGATATAACACCTAATGTTAATCCTACTAATATACCTAAAGTCATTATAACTAATGCCTGATATATTATCATACATCTAACATTTTTTTTACTTGCACCTATTAGTCTAAGTAATCCCATTTCTTTTATTGTTTCATTTAATGTAATGTTAAAAATATTAAATACAAAAATTGCTGCTGTAATTATAATTAGAGCTTCTCTTTTATAGGTATTTGGATTATCCTTATCTATTTGTTTATCCATAAATTGTCGTACAAGCGGCATATTTGGTGAATAACTAACTTCTCCTAAATTATTTTTTTCCATAATTTTATAAGCTTGTCCATCAACATTTTTCCAGCCACTTTTTAAACTTAGTAGACTATTATAACTAATTGTATCTTGTGGTATTATGTTATTTTTTCCATCATTTTTGTAAGTAAATGCTTCAAAAGGGATATTAATGTCATAAAAATCGTAAAATCCTTCTGGTTTTTTTATAACTCCTACAAGTTTAAATTTTTTATCTTCAGTGTAAATCTTGTCATTTCCTTCTAAGTCTTTATATTTCTTTTTTATTGTAAAATCTAATGTAGTATTTAATTTATCAGGTATATTCATTGCTTCTAGAGCCTTTTCTTCCATTACTATTTCATTATTATTCTTTGGCAGTCTACCTTTTATCAATTTACCTGATTTATTAGTTATATAATCTTTGTCTGCTGATTTTATTGGAAATGAATTTCCTTGTTTGTCTACAATATTACCTAAATTTTGTACTGTAGTAATTTTTGATACATCCTTATCATTTTTTAACTTTTCAGTTCCATCAAGGTTTAAATCATTAAATTCTAAATGATATCCACCATAAAGTTTATTTATTGCTTCTACATCATTTTTATTTTGAGATTCTTTTATAACACTAGTTCCAAATATTAAAATTACACCTAATGCAACACCTAATATTAATAATAAAGTTCTAAGTTTATTTTTCCTTAAATATGCTAGTGACATTTTTAAATATATTCCCATAAAATTCCCTCCTTTTTTATAGTTTATTTATTTAAGTAAGTTGGAAGATACTTTACATTTTTAAGCTCTTTTCCTTCTAAACGTTTATTGCCATTACTTAAATCATAGATTTGCAATACAACTTTATTTATTTTATCTAAAGCATAAATATCATCACTATAAAAATATTGATATTCATATTGAGGATCATCTTTATAAGACACCTTATAAAGAATTCCATTATAACTTTTTAATTTTGCTTTTTCTTTTGTAATTTCACTTATATCATCTTTTGAAACTCCTTGTTTTACCATATATTTATTAATATTTTTCTCAGCTTCCTTCCAAGTATTAGAATAATTATTACATATAAATAACCCTGTAAGTCCTGTAATTACTATAATTAATGCTACTAAAATAGCTTTATATTTTTTCATATAAACCTCCTTATTTTAATATAAATTCATCCTTAAGTCTTAACTCTAAAATCTTAGTTTCCTTATCAATTTCTTTTACTAAAATATGTATATCACCCATATCAGGCAGTTCTACATTTCCCTCACCTTGATTAAATATTTTTTCAACTTCATTAAAAAATTCCTTTTCAATTAAATTAGTATCAGTTAAAGACTTAAATATGTTATAAATTGCTTTAATAAACTTATCATCCTTTGATAATTTTTCATCTTTTAAGTAGTCCTTAACACATTGAATAAATAGTATTTCCTTATCTTTTTTCTTATCTAAGGTCATAGAATAATTCAAAACTTGTTTAGGTTGTTCTTTAGAATATTCCAAATTACCTAAAGATAGCACAAAACTACCATCTGATTTTACTTCAGCCACTCGAAGACCAGTATCTTCTATAGCTTTTGAAATTTTCTTTGATAAATCTTTTTTAATCTTTGATACTTCTGTTGTTGTATAAGCTTTTTTATCCATATCAATTGTAGAAGATTCACAGCCCACCATAAAAGCTGAACTTATACTTGTAGCTAATAATATAGCTAGTATAATTTTTTTTACTTTCATATACATTTTCCTCCATTGTATTTATATCTCATATATTTATTAATTACATTTACATTAAAAAATTTTTGAACTCTTTAAGTGTAAAAAATAAGGATATTACCTTTTTCTATTAAAAGATAACATCCTTGTTTTTTAGTAACAATACATATGCCCCAACTAGTAGGTTAATCGACCCAACTGTCAGTATTTTGGTTTAGTGGTATGTATATGTTTAGTATAAATTTGTCTTTTTTGTCTTCAAATAATATTTCTCCATTATACTTTTCTAAAGATGATTTAACACTTTGAATTCCTATTCCATGCATAAATTTATCCATTTTATCTGTTATTAATCTATTTTTATTAATTTTAATACTATTAACTTTGCTATTCTCACATTTAAGTACAAAATATGATTTTGATATAGTTCCTTTAACTCTAATATATTTATTAATATTTTTATCATGTATTTTATCACATGCTTCTATTGCATTATCTAAAATATTAGCAAATATACTAGATACATCTATGGGTTTTATAAAGTTAACTTTTGAAAAATTTATATCACAAATAAATTTAATTCCTTTTTTGTTGCATAGTTCACTTTTTTCATTAATTATAATATCTAATATCATATTTCCTGTATTATAAATAGATTTAAATTCTTTAATTTCATCTTTTAAATTATTTACATATTCATTAACTTCTTTACTATTATTTTTAAGATTGTCTATACAATAAATATGATTATTTATATCATGATAAAGCTTTTTAACTTTCATATGAGATTCTTGAATACTTAAATAATGAGCATATTGCATATCTAATTTATTTTTCATTAATTCATTTTGAGCTTTTTTCTTGTTTTCTTTTACTATTTGCCTAAATAATAATATAAGAACTATACTACTAGCTCCTATTAACTTTGGAGTTAAAAGAAAATCAAATACATACCGTTCTGAATATAATCCTCCAAATCTCTCAAATTTATGAAATATATAATTTCCAACTATACTAATTGAATTAACCATTAAAGCAAATAATAAGTATATATAATTTCTTTTTTCGCTATCAAGTAATTGCAAACGATTATTAAAAAAACAAAATACCAGATAGACAAATAAAATAACCAAGTTAGTATATATATCAACTTTTAATTGTTCAAAGTCAGATACTAAAAGCGCCTCTTTTGATGAGATAACATTACCTGTGATTACAAAAAATAAAAGCCTATCTAATAGATACCCCTTAATCAAATTGTAATATATATTAAATAAACAAAAGCAAGTTATATATTTAACATATCTTATATTATAAAAATAATTATAGTAGATTCCAAAGGCAATAAATACTATGCCATCAAACAAATAATTTATATTATTAAAATAACTATATTTTTTCTCTATATTAAACAATATAGCTATAATATAAACTAATAACAATAAAATATAAAAAACAATTTTATTATTTTCCCTACCTTCTTTTTTATAAGTTAATATTCCTTTTAGCATTATTAACGGAGTAAGTACTGATAAAACTAATACTCCCTCAGCCATAAACTTTAACATATTGAATCACCAAGAAATTTTAGAAATTTCTCCTTAACCTCTTTATATCTATATCTACTAACAGGTACTTCTTCTCCACTTTCTAATATAATAGTATTTGACTTTATATTTTCTACATAACTTAGATTAACTAAAAAACTTTTATGACATCTTACAAATTTATCTAGATTTATGTCTTTTTCTATTTTTTCTAGGCTATACCTTACATCCAAATTCTTATTTATTGTATGTATTAACATATTCTTTTTTTGAACTTCTATATACTTTATTTCATTTGAGTAAATCTTGTATGTATTAGATTTATTCTTTATTAGGATATAGCTATTTTTATTTTCAATCTCTTTAATGCATGCTAATATATGTTTTTTTAATTCCTCTAATTCTATAGGTTTTAACAAATATCTATAAGCTCTTACCTCATATCCTTCTTGTACATAATCTATTAAAGAAGTTATAAATATTATCTCCATTTTGTTATCTACTTCTCTTATCTTTCTTGCAGTATCCATTCCATTTATTTGTCCCATTTGTATATCAAGAAGTAATATATCTATATCTTTTAAATTACTTTCAAGCAATTCTTCTCCTAAATTATATTTTTGTATTTCATATTCTATATTTATATTTTTTAATATATTATGAATATAATCTTCTATTAAGAGTTGTGTATCTTTTTCATCCTCACAAATTGCTACCCTAATCATAATTTCCCCCTTATGCATTATTTCTTTTATGAACTATTAAATATGTTTTATATTCTATACTTTAGGATAACATTTTTTAATTATTATTTTCAATAGAAGTAAATCATAGAAAATAAAGAAAAAGCAGACTGCTTTATAAGTATATTATCCAACTATGGTTTTTCTCAATTTTTAATGACATATAAATCAAGGAGGAACGATTCGTTCCTCCTTCTTATAAATATTAAACCTTATGCTTAATTCATATTCAAACATATCTTATATTAATCTTATTATCTGAAAATTATAGACTAAAAGAAATTAAAATGAATTTAAATTATAAGTTAATTTATAATTATAGTAGTTTTATCTAATACATTATTATAAATCCACATAGCATTTTCTGTAGCTAATCTAACACATCCATGGCTCAAAGCCATCCCAAGTCTATCATCAATTACTTTAGTTCCTGCTGCATTAAATAAAATTGAATGATAATAGTAGCTACCTCGAATTCTAGTAGCATATTTTACTCTATAAGTATCAGAACCAAAGTAAGGCTTTCTACCGCTAACATAAAAAGTTCCCTTAATAGTTGGTGTACTAGGTTTTCCTACTGTACATGGCCACTTATACAGTAAATTCCATGAACCATCATAATTTTTTTCAAATATATAAGTAAGCTTATTTTTTAAATCTGTTGTAATTAAATTTATAGTTGGACTTTTAATTTGATTATCATTTACAAACTTTGTCATATCCGTATAAAAGTACTTAAAATCATATTTTTCAGGTGGATTTCCATCATCTGAAAGGAAATAGCTAAATATATATCCTTTTAGATTATCATACATAACATGACTCCAATCTCCATTTACAGATAGCACTTGTACTATAGATTTTGGAGGAATTGTAGTTACTGGATTTGATTCAGCAGATGGATAAGACCTTAAAGTAACATCTGTCCATGTATATTTTGTTTTGGATAAATACTCACTATATATATATCCTCTTTTTCCATTATATAATACTTCATACCAATCTTCTTCAGCTTCGATAACTTGAACCTTATCCCCTGCAGGTATTACAGTGATTACATTTGAAGAAGTAGACTTTTCTTCTCTTAGATTAGTATTAGCTAAGGTATACTTATATAAATTTTGTTGTTGTCTTTTATATTCTTTCATACTTCACCTCTAAATTTACTTTCTTATAATATACTATGAGGCTTTTTCTTTATTTGGCACAATTATACTCAATACTAGCTAATACAAAATTTTTATTCTTAAATATAAAAAGCACATTGACTAATTAATCAATGTGCTTTTTATATTTATTTTTTATAAAATATATATCCTTTTCTTTTACGCATTCTATTTGTAGATATTTTCCTATACAATATTATAGACACTGCTAAAACAACGCCTACAACAGCAACAAAAATACCATATGGTACTATATTAGGTTTAATTAAATCAAATAATGATATATCCACTTTTCCTGGTACCTTTGCTTTATAATTTGGTAATGAAAATGTTAGCTCTACTTCTTTATCTGCTAATTTCCATGCATTTTTATCTTTAGTGTTATATTCTATTTTTGCATTTTTATCATTGATAGGATTTTTATAATACATTATATCTTTTGATACTACAATTGGAGCATCTACAGTCTTTTTAGGCCCAAATAACCCAAATAACTTGTACTCTAATTTTACTGTATCAATCTTTTCTCCAGCTTTTTTAAATACTTGTTTTTTAGCATTATATCCATCATCTGCAATTATCTTTGTATCATTAAATACATCTACATCATTTGCCCCATACACAGAATTAAGAGCAACTGTAACTAATTTTCTACCATCTCTTTCAAAGAAACCAACAAAGCAGCGACCTGCTTTAGCTTCATTTCCTGTCTTTCCACCTATATTGCCATGTTGGCCAAGCATTTTATTTCTTGTTTCAATAATAACAGGTGATCCTGCTAGATTAACAGTTACCTTTTTATTTTTTTCTGATATTGTATCTCTAATCCATTCATTCTTAAAAGCTTCTCTTGCAATTATTGCTATATCGTATGCACTTGATAAGTTTATTTCTTTATTTTCTGGATCTAGAGCATTACTTTCTAACCCACATGGATTTACTATATATGTATTTTTTAATCCCATAGACTTTACTCTATCGTTCATCATCTTTACGAAATCTTTAGTATTTCCAGCTACAGAGTCTGCCATTAGATATGCAGCATCATTAGCAGAAAAAATCATAACACCTTTCATAAGATCATCACTTGAAATTTTATCTCCTGGATTAACTTTTTTGAAATTATTTAATGCAGTTTGAGTGGTTTTAAGTGCATCTTCAGTAAACGAAATCTGCTCTGACTTTGAAGTATTTTCTGCATAAATTAATGATGTTAGTAATTTTATAGTACTTGCTACAGGCATCTGCTTATTGGCATTTTTTGATGCTATAATTTCGCCAGTATCCATATCCATAACTATTGCTGACTCGGCAACTATTCCTTGGATTTGACCTGTGTTATCTTGGGCATTAACTAAACTACTTACAGATGTTAGTGCTAATATTAAAATTGTTAGAATTATTGTCTTAAAAGACTTAAATTTTTTCACTTTAAACCTCATTTCTATCGTATATTATTAGTTGCTACTTTTAAAGTTTTATAGCTTTTTTCTTAGTCTTAGTCTAAATATAGCCTTCTTAGACGTAAGAAAGCACTCTTACTAATAGAATAAGAGTGGTTTAATCGATTTCTTTTTAATTATACTATATTAATAATAAATAAACAAAAACTTATTTATAATGTGAAAAATAACAACTATTTTCTATTATCTAGAGATATATTTTTTATATAAAATTAAAAAGCTATTGATAATTTATCAATAGCTTTTTCGTAAATTTCAATGTTAAAGACGATTCGTAAGAATAATACCCACGATTATAATATTATCTCCAAATTAATTCTTAAACATATTTACTAATTTATTAAATGCATTTTCATTTCCATTTCCACCAACCTGAGTTATCTCACTAGGTTGTTTTTTAGATAGTAAACTTTCTTGCTTATCATTTAAATCTTTTCCTACTATAACTACTGGTGAATCTTTTTTAGATGCTAATACTCCTACTGAAAGTGCATCTACTAAATCATTAGGATTTTTCATCCCATCTTTAGCAACAAATACGTTATTTAATTCTTCACTTGTATAGAACTTTTCTAATATAGCTGCATTAGTTTCATTTCTATCTATTCCACCTAATCTTTCTGGGTTTGGTAGTTTATTAGCGATTTCATTTGATATAGATGTTTCTCTTCCTATAATATAAGATTTTGATACCTCATTATCTTTTATATATTGGTTAAATATCTTAGTTCCCCCATTTGGTGATGATAATACTATTGCCATACCTTTATCAGCTGCAATTGGTGCAATACTTACTGCATCAGGAAGTCCGGTTACTCCATTAACAACTGCTATTTCTTGTATATGTGATGACCATTCATTTAATTTTTTAGCCACCGCTAAAGATGTCTCATATCTATCTTTTCCACTTATCCTCTCTACACTAAGGTTCATAGACTTTAGTTCTTTTATAACTGAATTTGATACAGAGCTTTCTCCACCTATTACATAAATATTTTTAGCTTGAAGTCTTGATATTTCTTTTTTAGTTTCACTATTTAATTTATCTGGTCCTGTTAAAAGTATTGGTGCATCTTCACATTTTGCAAATGGTGTTGCGCTAAGTGCATCTGCTATTGAATTTGAATTTACTATTACTACGTCATTTGCACTAGTCCACCCTTCATTACTTACTTTTGCAGCTGTTTGATATCTATCATCTCCAACTAGCTTATTTTCATATACGACAGATTGTGGTTCATTACCTTCTCTATTTTTCGTACTATAATAAGTATGCGACCATTTATCAATTACTTTTTTTATTTTATTATCATCATAATATACCCTAGTATATTTACCTTCATCTTCTGCCTTTATTGTGTATGTATCTCCTTTTTGATTTATATCTCCATCTATATATAGCTCTACTGGATTATCTGTACTACTATTATCGCCTTTTTTCAGAACTATTGCATCTTTTTTTGAACCATCTATCTCTAATGTTCCCTTTATTCTTATTTTACCCCTAGCTTCTTGTCTTCCCTTTGCATATATTGCATGTTTTTCTGGATTTGTTATTTTTACATTCTCTAATTCTACACTACCTCCACCTAAATTTATTGGTGCATCAGCATATATCTCACTACCACTTATTTCAGTATTGATTATCTTCGCTATTCCAACTTTTTCTTTATAAGCTGATATTGAAATCGAGCTATTTTTTAATTTACTTGAATTCACAACTAAATTCCCAGTACCATATATTGATGTGTTATTTAGTTTTACATTTTCTAATGATACATTTCCATCCAAATCTATTGCTAAATTGTTCATTTCGCTATTATTTACTATATCTACTTTTTTTCCTTCTACAGTGAATATTCTTGCTCTATCTAGCTTTAAATTATCTATTTTTGTATTTGCATATGCATATAAGAAATTTGATCCTAGGGTATTCCTTACTGTGAATCCATTTCCTTTTATTTCTTTTTCATTTCCTTTTATTTTAAAATCATTCCAACGGTTTGGATATCCATCTATGACTATATCATTCCCTATGTATACTGCTTTTACATCTGGATCTTCTAATGCTTTTCGTAATTCTACTTCATTTGTTACTACTACAAATTGATTTTCATGATTAGGAAGCTGTGGCTTATTTCCTTCTCTATTTTTCGTATTGTAATACGAATTTGACCATTTATCAGTTCCTTTTTCTATTTTGCTATCATCATAATATACCTTCGTACATGTACCTTCATTTTCTGCCTTTACTGTATATGTATCCCCTTTTTGCTTTATATCTCCATCTATATATAGCTCTAATGGTATATTTTTATTACTACCATCTTCCATCTTCAAAAATATTGCTTCTTTTTGTGCACCATCTATCTCTAATGTTCCTTTTATTCTTATCTTTTGTTCAACTATATATGGTGAGTGACTTCCTGCTGCATATATTGCGTGCTTTCCTGGATTTATTATTCTTACATTCTCTAATTCTATATTACCTCCTCTTGAATATATTGATGTTTTATCGATTTTATTGCCAGCTTCTACAATATCCTTACTACCATTTATTTCAGTATTAATTATATTTGCCATTGTACCCTTAGAGCCATAATGTTTAATTGAGCTATTTTTCATTTTACTTGAATTTATAACTAAGTTTTCGTTACTATTTATTATTGTGTTATTTACTTTTACATTTTCTAATGTAACGTTCCCATAAAAATTTGTACTTCCATTGTTTATTTCACTATTGTTTACTATATCTAAATTAACTCTATAACCATTAGATATTCCTACTTGATTTAGTTTTAAATTATCTATTTTTGTATTTGTATATGTATTCAGTGATACACCTGTTTGGCTACCACTTACTGTATGTCCATTTCCTTTTATTTCTTTTTCATTTCCTTGTATGTCTATATGGAATGCATACTCTGAATCTCCCTTTATGAATATATCATTCTTTATATCTACTATTTTTGTATTTTCATTTCTCAATGCTGCTACTAACTCTTCTTCATTTGTTACTTTTACAACCTCTGATTTTGCATAATCAGAAGATTGTGTAACTTTTTCTTCTATGTTTTTTTCTAGTTTAGTTTGGATTTTATCGTCTTCTAATGCATATGATAGTGTTGTAATTTGTGTAGTCGTAGCTATTACTACTCCCGATAAAATAATCCCATATTTTTATTATATTTTCTCATGTTACTTCCCCCTATTTGTAATAAATGCCCTTAAAATTAATTATACTATTTTTATTAAAATCTTTATATACTAAAACAAAAATACATTGACAAAATTGTCAATGTATTTTCGTGGATTTCAATAGTGGAGACGATTCTCAACAATCAAATCCACAATTGTATTATTAAAGATAATATTCTAGTATATATATCTATATAAATATTAATAGTTATATTTTTAGTTATTGTATTGTCTATCTCTAACTTTTTCTTTAATATATTTTTCTACTTCTTCTCTAGATATTCCTAAGGCAATTGAAAATTCATCATTAATTAATCCTTGAGCTAATTTCATAAACTTTTCATCTACTTGACCTAGTTTTTTTCCATTATATTTCTTCTTATAAACACCTAATATTACAGCTAATAAATCTACACACTCATAGTTTTTAATAAAGCGTTTATATTTAGACTGCAATAAATTTACATTTTTCTCATTACAGTCCATTTCTTCCATGTAAGAAATACCCTCTATTAATTGTTGAACTTCTTCATACGTAGAAATTGCTCTCATAAATACATCTGTATCTATTGGTGTGAATATTTTTCCATTTTCATATATTGGTTTTAGAGTGTAATAATCCTTTTTATTGTTAATACCTGAAATATTAAGTGGACCTATATCCTCTACTTCACATAATCCAGAATTACTATAAATAATAAATTCTCCAATTTTGTACATGCTTTTATCTCTCCTCTTTTATTTTATATATGAAAATAAAACTTAGCCTATTTAACTAGATTTATCTTTATAAAGCTGTACTGTATACTAATATAGTATTTTATTTAAAGTTTACTAGTAATGTAGATTTTAAGTTTAAATTATTTTCTATATTAAATATTATTATTAATATTATATTCAACTCTTTATACTGTTATAAATATAAAAAAGACCCCACTAAGGAATCTTTCTAATAACAATGTATATATTATAATATAGTTATGTTTTCTGCTTGAGGACCTCTAGCCCCTTTAACTATATTAAAGCTTACTTTTTGACCTTCTTCTAATGATTTGAATCCATCTGATTGTATAGCCGAAAAATGAGCAAAAACATCATCTCCACCTTCAACTGATATAAATCCAAAACCTTTTTCATTATTAAACCATTTTACTATTCCGTTATTCATATAACTTCTCCTATTGAACCTGCATCAAGATATTCTTGACTTGCTTTTGTATCTCTACAATATTTATTATAACACATATATATAATAATAGATACTATTATATATTTTTTATCTTAAATTTGTATTTTTTATTTTTTATTAGTATACATTTTTAGTTACTATAACAATCTTTTATCTACTCATTTTGTAGCATTACTATTATACAATAGTTTCTATAGATTTATTTTCTTCTTGTATTTAAAATACATATCTTTTCTAGGGTATTATAACTCTATATTAGAATTATTTGATAATTCTTCCAACTAATATTTCTTTTGAGTTTGTCTACTCTTTTATATAATAAATTAAATTAAACAATAAGAAAAAGCATATTGACTTTTAGCCAATATGCTTTTTTGTAGATTTTAATGGTAATCAAATCCTTTACCAATAAATATAAAAAATATTAATGTGCTATAATTTTTTTAACTAGTAAATTTTATATTTATTATAATCCAATATATCCATAAATTACTTTATTAGAACAAAAGGATTAAGAGTTAAAATAAAAATAGTTAGGGAGATATAATTATGATTTTATATTTTAGCGGTACTGGTAATAGCAGATATGTAGCTCGCAAAATTGCACAAGAATTAAATGATGAACTAATATCATTAAATCAACTTATAAAAGAAGAAAAAACAGATGAATTAATATCAACAAATAAACCATTCATATTCGTATGTCCTACTTATGCATGGAGATTGCCAATAGTGGTTACTGATTTTATAAAAAAAACAAAATTTTTAGGAAATAACAAAGTTTACTTTGTAATGACTTGTGGAGGAGATACAGCAAAAGCTATAAATTATATTCAAAGGCTATGTAAATATAAAGAATGGCAACTAAAAGGTATGACAGAAATTAAAATGCCAGAAAATTATATAGCTTTATTTTCTGCACCAGATAAAGAAACATCAAAACAAATTATTAAAGAAGCAGATAAACAAATATATAAAATTATTTCTGATATAAATAATGAAAATGAATTTAAAACCATTACCCCTAGTGGCTTAGGCGGTACAATTAAAAGTGGTATAACAAATGTGGCTTTTTATAAGATATTTGTTCATGCCAAAGGATTTCATTATACTGATAAATGCATTGGCTGTGGAAAATGTGTAGAACTATGTCCTCTAAATAATATTAATTTAAAAAATCAAAAGCCAGTTTGGGGAAATAAATGTACTCATTGTATGGCATGTATTTGTGGTTGCCCTACTAAGGCTATTGAGTATAAAAATAATACTCAAAATAAAGAAAGGTACTATTTAGAATAATACATTTTTATCGTTTAAACCATTATAAAAACCAGTAAAGTTAATTTTACTGGTTTTTTGCTAAATCACTTTGGTTTACTCACCTTTTCTTACATCATTTTCACCAATATGTTGTATTCCAATAAATATAAGGTTTATTAGTTCTGTTAGTGATTTCCATTGTGATTGTTTTGAATCAAGATAATAATAGTTTTTCGTTCCTTCTCTACGTACATTAACAATTTCTGCTTCTTTTAATATTTTAAGATGATGAGATACAGCAGGACGAGAAAGATGTGTTTTTTCTGTAATTTCTCCCACTCGTATACCATTAAAGTCACTCTCTAAAAGCGTAATTAAAATCAACTGTCTAGTTTCATCACCCATAGCTGAAATAGCTTTACGACATCCTTTAAATTTAGATGTTATTTCTTGTATTCTCTGCTGACATTCTTTTTCCATAAAATCCTCCATCGCTTATAAATATCTAACATTCGCTGCCTCTTTTTGTGTAGTACGTCTATATTTAACATCTGGGTATCCAATTACTAGGGTTGCAACTACATGTTCCTTAGATTTTAGATTTAAAAGTTTTCTTAATTTTGGTGAGTACTTTACTACATCTGAGAAAAATCCACTATATAATACACCTAGTCCGAAAGACTCTGCCATTAGTGACATATTTGATGCTGCAAGTGAACCATTAGTCTCATTTTTTGATACTACCAGTATTACTGTAGGAGCCTTCTTGAAAAAGAAGTTGTCATCAATTGTAACTTCTTTTGCATCTTTCATCCAAAGGCTTGCAATTGGCTTTATTCTTCTAAAAAGTTTCACTGCAACTTCTTCATATTTTCCTTTATTCTCACCTAAAACAATATATGATACATCTTGTGAATTTTTAGCACTAGGTGTATATCTACCTGCCTCAATAATTTGCTTTACAATTTCTGACGAAACTTCTTTATTTTTGAATTTACGAATGCTTCTTCTAGCTTTAATTGCCATTAGTAATTCGTCTGGGTCTAAGTTTGGCTTATTTGTAAGTTCTATTGGCGGCTCATCAAATCCTGTCAGTGTAATAGCTTCTTTTGGACAGATCGCTGCACAATGACCGCACATTAGACAGTCTTGATTTTTAATTACTGATTTTTTATTTTCTATAATTATATTATTTACTGGACAATCATTTTTACAAAGTCCACATCCAATACAAAGATCTTTATTAACTTCAATTATATGTTGGTATTTCATATGCATTCATCTGCCCTTCGTTTATTAGTTTAAACTATTATAACATTCAGATATTTTTTATGTTCATTGGTAAAGAATTTGTTTACCATTAAATCTTTAATATCTCTATTATCATATAAATTTACCAACTAAAAATACTACCAACATATCTAAAACCTATGAAATCCCCATAAAAATCATCTTGGCAAATTCTAATTTCTAACAATTCATATTTTACCGCATAAACAAAGAGGAACGATTCGTTCCTCCTTATCCATATATCCTATAGTTTAATATCTTACCCTTAAAACTCACCAAATAGTCCTTGCTCATCTTAAATAATCACAATAAAGTCAAAATGCTCTATGTAAGTGTTTAATCTATTTCTAATGTATTTGTCTTAATATCATTTTTTCAAATTACTTAGCTAAAATTTCAATTCCATCTTCAGTAACTAAAACCATATGCTCCCATTGAGCAGATAATTTTCCATCTTCGGTATATGAAGTCCATTCATTTTCTGCATCAATGTATAAATCACATGTTCCTTGGTTAATCATAGGCTCTATAGTAAATACCATACCCGGAACTAAAATCATTCCTTCATTAGCATTTCCATAATGATAAACAAAAGGATCTTCATGGAACTGTAGCCCTATTCCATGGCCTCCAAAATCTTCAACTACTGAATATCCATTAGCCTGTGCATGTTGTTGTATTGCATAACCAACATCACCTAAGTGTCCCCATGGCTTAACAGCTTCTATTCCCTTATATAAACATTCTTTAGTTACTTCTACTAATCTCTTCGCTTCTTCACTAACATTTCCTATCATAAACATTCTAGATGCATCAGAGTAATAACCATTATATATAGTTGAAACATCTACGTTTATTATATCTCCATCTTTAAGAACTATATCTTCACTAGGTATTCCATGGCATATTTCATCATTTATTGAAGTACATACACTTTTGGGAAATCCACCATAATTAAGAGGTGCTGGCACTGCCCCTTGAGCTATTGTAAACTCATGTACTATTTTATTTATATCTTCAGTAGTCATACCTACTTTTATTTGCTTTGCTACTTCATCTAGTACAGCATCGTTTATTTTTGCACTTTCTTTTATTTTCTCTATTTGCTCTTTAGTTTTTATAATTTTATGCGATGGAACTTCATATCCCATTTCTTTTAGTTTATTTAATTTTTCATCAAATTGCATATGACATTTTTTATATTTAACTTTACTCCCACACCAACATTCATCATTTCTATTTAATTTCATTAACTTATCTCCTTATATATTGCTTATTAGTAAGATTATACTACTTTATATAATCTTACTTACATTAAATATTATCATATTACTTTCTACAATAGTATTTCAAAATTGATTTTTACCAAAAATGCTAC
Source organism: Romboutsia sp. 1001713B170131_170501_G6 (assembly GCF_015668195.1). NCBI lineage: Bacteria > Bacillati > Bacillota > Clostridia > Peptostreptococcales > Peptostreptococcaceae > Romboutsia > Romboutsia sp. 1001713B170131_170501_G6. Next base: position 542,093 of record NZ_JADPFC010000001.1, on the reverse strand, counting down.
CAACATACCTAAAACCCTTTAAATGCCTAAAACCTATAAAATTCTCATAAAAATTAACTTGGTAAATTTCAATTTCTAAATACCTATATTTTATACAAAATTAAAAGGAGGAACGATTCGTTCCTCCTTATCCATATATCCTATAATTTAATCCCTTGTCCTTAATACTTACCAAATAGTTCTTACTCATCTTAAATAATCCTACTTTAAATAGCATAACCAATACCTTTTGTACTAACATATCCCCTTTATTTAAATAACATTAATGTAGATTAAATTAATTATTAATATTTCTCTTAAAAGTATAATATGTTCCTACAAAGTAACATATATAAACTCCTATCATTAAAACAACTCCAACAATTATACTCAAGATAAATGTGGTATCACCAACATAAGTCGTAATTACATCCTTATAATATATATAATAATTATATATAAAGATTATAGCCCCAACCATTGCTATAGCTATAGGAACTATAAAATATATTGAAATTTGCTTTAAAATAATCTTATTTATCTCTTTATCCTCAACTCCTAATCTTCTAAGTACACTAAATCTATCCTTATGCTCAATAGATTCAGAAAGTTGGCTAAGTGATAAAATAGTCAAACTTATCATAAGAAGTACTACTCCTAAATATATTCCAAGAATCCTCATAGCTAAAGTCATATTTAAAATAGTATTAGTTTCTGATGATTTTATTCTTGTATTAATTACACTAAATGTTACATCATGTTCTTTACTATACTTTTTTACAAATTCCTCATTATTTTTTCTAAACCAATCCCTAACATAATTATATTGGAAATCATTAGCTTCTTCATAACTCATTTCATCGTTAATATTAGCTACAAAGTTTGTTTCTGCTAAAGTGAGATTATCGCATACTTTATCTGGTAGTATTATAATATTGTCTATATAAGGGCTATAAAAGCCTTCTCCAATAGATTCCTTATAATTTGAGTTTTTACTAATATTAAAAGTTTTTCCATTAATATTCAAATGAGAGTTTTCTTTTATATAATTGTTTATTTCTTCATCATTAATGGTACTGTACCATTGTGTAGTAAATTCATTATTTTTAAGCTCTATTTTTTCATATCCTAACATACTTCTTAGTTTATTAAAATCACTTAATCTTATAGCTACAGTTGCCTCATTATTTTTATCTATATTATAAAAATCATCTTTATTTATAAAGTATTTTTCTACTTGGCAGTAACTATCTATATCATAGCCCTTATCATTTAAATACTCTATCACTTCGCTATAATCTAATTTAGGTAATTCTTTAATATTACTTATATTAGATTCTTTTAAAAAACTATAGTGATAATAATTTCTTATATCTATATCATATGGAACTCTCATATGTAAATATCCCATTGCCCACTGTGCCATTACAAGTGTAATTATAAAACTTATCATAGCTCCTAAAAATGTCATAGATATAGTAGCCATTAATATGGGTGCTGTTTTTATTTTAGATACTATTGATCCTATTAAAAATAAATTAGTTTTTTCATATTTAAAATTAATACACTTATTTTTTATGTATATTAGTATATAAGCAATAGAGTAAAACAGTGCATAAGTCCCCATTATAAATGTAAAAAGTGATATGGCTATACATATCATTGATTCTATACTATAATCTATTTTACTATTTATTATTTTATAAGTACAAAAACCACATATAATATATAAAATTATTGATAATGCAAATACTACACTATACACCTTAGCGCTTCTTTTAAATTGAAACTCTACTTGTTTATGTGCATTTAACATATCTATAAGTTTTATTTTTCTTAAAACTACTATATTATATAATCCTATTAAACAAAACATAGATACAAAGAATATAAATGTAATTATCACTGTATCAATATACAATTTAAAGGTAAATACTACTTCTTGTTTTGCACTTATTAAAACTATGGCTGTAATTACTTGAGAAAATAAAGTTCCTACAAATATTCCTGCTATTATAGCCAAAATTCCAATTACAAGTGTTTCACTAAAAAACATAAGTGCAACATTTTTTTGTTCTGCTCCAAGTAATATATATGTGGCAAATTCTCTTTGACGTCTTCTTATCATATATTTATTTACATAAGATACAAGTAAAATAAGAATTGCTGTTATTATATAAGTTGAGTATTGTAATATTAATTTTAAATTTCTAAAGTTATAAGATTTTTCTGTAATTAGTTCATAACTAGAACTAGAAAGTGATGTAATTGCATAAAACAAACTTACGCATATTGTTATAGTTATAAAATAAATTAAATAATCTTTAATAGATTTTTTTGCATTACTTTTGGCTAATTTAACGTACATCTCTTACATCACCACCTAATAATGCAACTACATCTAGTATTTTATTAAAAAACTGTCTACGTGTATTTTCACCTCTTACTAACTCTGTAAATATCTTACCGTCTTTAATAAATAATACCCTATCACAATAACTAGCTGTAAATGAATCATGAGTTACCATTAATATAGTTGCCTCTAAATCTTTATTTAAATTTGACATCATCTCTATTAACATTTGAGCTGATTTAGAATCAAGGGCACCTGTTGGCTCATCAGCTAATATAAGTTTTGGATTTGTTACTAATGCTCTTGCACAAGCAGTTCTTTGTTTTTGTCCTCCTGATACTTCATAAGGATATTTTGAAAGTAAATCTTCTATTCCAAGTTCTCTTGATACATTTAACACTTTATCATCTATTTCACTTTTTTTAGTTTTATTTATAGTAAGTGCTAATGCTATATTTTCATGAATAGTTAATGTGTCTAGTAAGTTAAAATCTTGAAATATAAATCCTAAGTTTTCTCTTCTAAACTTTGCTATATTTTTTGGATTTATTTCAGTTAAATCTTTTCCATCTAAATAAATGTTTCCTGAACTAACATCATCAATAGTAGCTATCATATTTAATAATGTTGTCTTTCCTGAACCAGATGGTCCCATTACTCCTACAAACTCGCCTTTTTTCACGCTAAAGCTTATATCGTCAACTGCTTTAACTATATTTCCTTTGTTACCATAATATTTTTCAATTTTATTTATTTTTAATATTTCATCCATTATTATCACCCCAATGATATTTTAACTTATATTCCACATACTAGATTCGATTTAATATTACTTTTAGGTGACATTGTTGTAACATTACTATAACTAAAATTTGCAAAAACTTCCCTTAGGAAAAGTTATTATTACCTTTGTATAATTATTAATTTCTGATTCTATATTTATTAATAGCCCTAATTTATCACATAATTTTTTACATAAATATAGCCCCATACCCGTAGATTTACTATTTACTCTTCCTATATTTCCTGTAAACCCTTTTTCAAATACTCTATCTATTTCATCTTTTGGTATACCAATTCCATTATCCTCAACAATCAATTTAATTCCATTTTTTATATCAACTGCATATACCTTTACCTTTGGCTCTTTATCATTTGTATATTTTATAGCATTTACTATTATCTGATTTAAAATAAATTCAAGCCATTTGCTATCAGAATATACTGTTTTATCTATATTATCTATTTCAATGTCTATATTATTTAAAATAAATCCTTGTTTATTTCTTGTAATTGCACTGTTTACACAATTTTTTAAGCTTATTTCTTTTATAAGGTAATCTTTATCTACATCTTCACTTCTTGCATAAAATAAAGCTTGTTCCACATATCTATCTATTTCTTCTAACTGCATAAGCACTGCTGATGATTTTGTCGTTCTGTTGTTTTCTTCTATTAATTTTATAAGTGATATAGGCGTTTTTACTTCATGAATCCATTGCTCTATGTACTCTTTATAATCTTTAAGTCTAGATTTTTCTTTATTTATTTCTTCTCTCATTGATTTACTTGATTTTTTTAATAAATAATAATAAGGTATTGATTCCACAAATGGTGGAACTTCTAATACTTCACTTATTAAATATTTTTTATCTATATTTGATACACATTTTTCTATAATTTCAAAATAAGATTTTCTTTTTTTATATTCATACATAATGTATATAAATAAAACAGTAATCCATGTAATTCCTATTGTCATTATAACTTCAAACTCATTACCTACACTTAAAAGAAAAGTAGATAAAGTTGTTAAGGTTATAGTATTTAATAATATTGTTCCTAATTTACTTTTTAAGTAATCTTTTAAACTCATATTATATAACCTTGTCCTCTTTTAGTTTTTATAAAATCTTTTAGACCTATTTCTTCTAATTTATTTCTTATCCTTGCAATATTTACTGTAAGTGTATTGTCATTTACAAACATGGAACTATCCCATAAATACTCCATAATATCTACCCTTGATACAATTTTTCCTTTATTTATTAATAGATAATATAGTATTTTTAATTCATTTTTTGTAAGCTCTTCACTATTTCCATTGTGCTCAATTGTACTTGATAAAATATTTAGTTTTAAATTATTATACTCAACTATATCCATGTTAGTATCATTTGGATAAGCTCTTTTAATAAGAGCATTTATTCTAGCTAATAGTATTTGAGTATTGTAAGGTTTTGTAATAAAATCATCTCCACCTAAGGTAATTGCCATTAGTTCATCTATATTTGTATTTCTACTTGTTATAAATATTATTGGCACTTTTGAAAAACTACGTATTTCTGTACATATTTTAAATCCATCATCATTAGGTAAATTTATATCTAATAAAATTAAATCTGGATTATTTTCTTTTACTATTTGTGGTATTTGATTAAAGTCTTTTGGTTTTAAGATAGAGTATCCATTTGTTATTAGTAGATTCCCTATTTCATTTTGTAATTGTTCATTATCATCAATTATCATTATTGTAAACATGTTTTTCTCCCCATTTATAATTTGTCTTATCTTACCAATTATATTATCTTACTAGTTATATGTCTTCAATATAAAACACTAAAAATTTAATTGACTATTAACTTTATCTACAAAAATAAATAATATCTATAAAACAGACTATATATGTCCTATTTAAGGTTTATATTAAAAAAAACACTTTATATCTTAAAGAATTTTTTACTATATATAGTGAAAAATACAAAATAAGCAAATTTTTTATCAAAATTAATAAAGAGGTGCAAATATATGAATGACTTTATAAGACAAGCAGATTTAATAAAAGATGAGATAGTAAATTATAGAAGAATAATTCATAGTAACCCAGAAGTTGGGGCTAAATTACCTAAAACAAAGGCTTTTGTAATAAATACATTAAAATCATTTGGGTATAATCCAAAGGAAATTTGTGAAAGTGGTATAATAGCTACTATACAAGGAAATAAACCAGGAAAAACATTTTTGTTAAGAGCAGATATGGATGCACTTCCAATGGAGGAATTTACTGAGTGTGATTTTAAATCAACAAATGGATGTATGCATTCTTGCGGTCATGACATGCATACTGCAATGCTTTTAGGAGCAGCTAAACTACTTAAACAAAACCAAAATCAAATTGAAGGTACAGTTAAATTAGTATTCCAACCAGATGAAGAAGGATTTACTGGGGCTAAAAATATGTTAAAAGCAGGTGTACTTGAAAACCCTAAAGTTGATGCTGCTATGGCTATGCATGTTCACTCTGGAACACCTTCAAATGTTGTTTTATATGGATTAGGAACTAGTATAGCAGGATGTATTAGATTTAGAATAGTTGTAAAAGGAACTGGATGCCATGGTGCTCTTCCTGAAACAGGCGTAGATCCTATAAATATTGCTTCTCATATATATTTATCTTTACAAGAGATAATTAGTAGAGAAATATCTCCAACTAAACCAGCAGTACTAACAATTGGTAAATTTGCTGGTGGAGATGCTCCAAATATAATACCTGAAGAAGTTGTTATGGAAGGTACAATAAGAAGTTTAGATAAGGAATTAGGCGAATTTATATTTAATAGAATGAGTGAAATAGTAACTTCAACAGCACAAATGTTTAGAGGACAAGCACAACTTATAGAATTATCTTCTGTTCCACCTCTTACAAATGATACAAATTTAGCTAATGAACTTGGAAACTATGTAAAAGATTTAGTTGGAGAAAAATCTGTTGTTTCATTTGAAGGTGGAGGTATGGGTTCTGAAGATTTTGCATCTTACTCTTACGAAGTTCCAAGTGTTTATTTTATGCTAGGTGCAGGTACTGAACAAGAAAATCCACTATATGGGCTTCCTATGCATAATAATAAAGTTGTATTTAATGAGGACATAATGGTTACAGGAGCAGCAATGCATGCTTATTGTGCTATTGAGTGGCTAAAAAATAATAAGTAATTGATTAAAAGGAGAAAGATATGAGATTATTAGAAATACTTTTTTATCTATTAAAAATCAACTCTAAAACTACAATAAAAAATTTAGCAGAGATGTTTAATGTATGTGAAAAAACTATACAGAGAGATTTAGATAAATTATCACTCTTAGGTATTCCTATAATTTCATATCGAGGTGTAAATGGCGGAATAGAGATAGATAGAAATTATATAATAGCTAAATATATACTAACTGACAATGATTATAAAGATTTAATATTGTCACTATATATTTCTCAGCATATAAAACCAGATTTAAAAAAGACAGATCTTATTGAAAAATTCAAGCTAGTTGACTCTGATAGATGTAATAAAATATTAGAAAAACTAGAAGAAATATATATAATAGACTTAGATGAAGACAAAAGTATTGATAAAAAAGATGTATATAAAGTAATTGAAGATGCCATAGATAATAAGTCTTTTGTAAAGTTACATCTTGAAAATACTGTTATGGAGGTATTTCCTATTTCTTATGTTTTAAAAAAGGAAGGATTGTGTTTATATTGTTATGATGAGGAGTATAAATTAGTTTTAATGAATATGGTATTTGATGCTTTAAAATGTGATAGATATTACACCGAACCTATAATTAAATACAATGAAAACAAGAATAAATTAAAAAATTATTTATAAATTTTAATTGATGTAACTAGTATGCCAAAAATACTTGCAGTATGCTTAAGACTTGTTAAATTCTCATAAAAATCAACTTGGTAAATTCTATTTTACATATAATAAGGAGGAACGAATCGTTCCTCCTTATTTATATATCCTATAATTTAATCTCTTACCCTTAACACTTACCAAATACCCCTTACTCATCTTAAATAATCCTACTACTAATAGCCTCATCAATTTCAACAATCTCATGAAAGTTCTATATATTTTTACAATACCATGCTAGATTTACTTCTACAAAACTTTATTCTTCAATAAATTTTACCAATTCTTCGTTAAATCTCTCTTGCTGATCATAAAACGATGCATGACCACTAAATTCAAATGGTACAAGCTTTGAGTTTTTAATACTTTGATTTTGTACTTTGCCTAGTGAAAATGGAACAACTTTGTCATGAATTCCATGAATAATTAAAGTTGGGACATTAATTGCTCCTAAATCAGTAAATAAAACTTCATTTATCCAAGTATTTGCAATAGCTGCTGTTGACCAACCTGATGCCTGTAAGCCTAATTGCAAGAACCAATCAGAGAATGGTTTAGTTATATACTGAAAGAAAAAAATGTCACCAAAATCACTCAACATTTTAGGACGATCAGTATATGTTCCCTCAATAATTTTGATAACCGCATCTTTTTCTAAACCATATGGGAAATTTGGACGTTTGATAAGGCTAGGAGCTGCTGCAGCAAAAAGAGCAAGTTTAGATACTCCATATCCTTTATGGCGAGACATGTACCTGATAGCTATAGCTCCTCCAGTTGAATGTCCTGCCAGTGTAAAATTATGTATCCCTAATGCATTAACTACACATCTAACATCGTCTGACAATCTATCGTAGTCGTAACCTCCATAAGGCTTATCTGACTTACCAAATCCTCTTTGATCTATACCAATACATCTATATCCCATTTTAGGAAGTTGATTAAACTGATATTCAAACAACTTATGACTACCAGGCCACCCGTGCAAAAATACTATTGTATTCTTCCCCTCTGGGTTAAGATCCTCTACGTAAAGTTTTACATTTGATTCTACTTTAACATAATATCCCATACAAATACCTCCATTAATATAAAGTCTTTATTAGTAACTTATTCTTCTTCATATAAATATGTAAGTTGTCTTTACGCTTTTATTCTGTATTGTAATTTTCAAATATCGTAAGTTAAAAGACTAAATGCTTTTAGTAATGCTAATAATTTATTTTTAAAGAACTATCATAATTTAGGGTATAATATATATATCATTAATAGTGATATTTACATGTCAAGAGGTAAAATTATATGAAAAATAATAATGAGAGAAAACAGAAAGTCCCTCCTTGGGAAAAGCCTATATTTGTAATGATAGTAACCATTGTTGGAGGGTATATGAATGGATATACCTACATTACAAGAAATCATATATTAGCTAATATGCACACTGCTAATATGTCTAAATTAGGAATTAACATAGCACTTGGTCAGTGGCAAGATGCACTAAGCTACTTTATTCCAATTGTTGCTTGTATATTAGGTGCTGCATTTAGTGAGCTAGTTAAAGCTATACTTATAATACATAAATTCAAAGGAGACTGGAGAAAACTAGCCCTGATTTTAGAATCAATTGCACTATTCTTTATAGGACTCATACCTACTTCTTGCCCGGATATTATTGTTACTAATTTGGTTTCTTTTTTTATGGGATATCAGCTATGTTTATTTAGAGAATGCCTTGGTGTTGCATTTAACACAACTATATGTACAGGAAATATTAGAAATGTTGGTCAATTATTATATAATGCATTAGACGAAAAAAGTAAAAATTCCATAAGAAAGTTAATTATTTTTGCATGTCTTACTTTCTCCTTTGCATTAGGAGCTATTCCAGGTACTTTAATATCTATTGCTATAAGTACTAAGGCTGTATGGGTTTGTAGTTTTATATTATTAGCACAAGCAGTTTGGATAAATATCTATGAATGTAGTGTGGTTTAATTTCATAAGAAACTCCCATACCCAAGAAATTCATCTTAGGTATGGGAGTAAAATTTACTTTTATTTATCCATCTAAGTATTCTTACATTGTCATCATTATACCTTATATACATATAATGATTTTATAATTTTTCTATTAACTTATTATATACATCCATAGTCTCATCTTTAGTTTTTTCGTTATATATAAAATAGTTATTTTTCAATTTTACAATGATATATGGTTTACTATTATTATAAATATATACCCTACACTTTCCATATTCTCTAGATTTAAAATTACCTCTACAATATTCATCAGTGCCTATACCATTAGTTCTCAGTTTAAAACTAACCTCATCTACTAATTTAATATCTTCTATATCATTAACACTAAATTCATAATCATAAGAAGGGTAATCAACACTTATACTTTCATTTGATATAGTAATCTTATGATTAGTAAGTTCCATACTTAATAAATTAAAAAACAATGGTATAAAAATCACCGCACATATTACAAATCCTGAATAATATGATATTTTCCCTTTTTTAGTAGCTAAATTATAAGTATATACATTAAATCCAAATCTAGGTCTTACTTTTGAGTTATGATCATTTTCATTGTAATATTTATATCCATCTATCCAATATTCATCATCATCTGTATAAATAACTTCCCTATCTATTTTAAGTAGCTCTTCTTCTAAATTTTTTATCCTATTATTAGTATAAATAGGAGCTATAATTACTATTATAGCTCCTAAAATAGCTATAATAGTTATAACGTAATAACTTACATTAATAACTTCATAAATTACTAAATATGTAAACAAGAAAATTATACTTGAAGTTAGAGATGTAATAAACCAAAAAATTGAATTTAAGTATTTTTCTTCTTTATTCAAAATATAATTAATATCACTATTTTTGCTATACACTTTTAATCTAAGCTTATTACTACTTCTAAATCCTACAAAATACAATAATACTAATACAATCATTAATATAAATGCTGTAAAAGTTGCATACTTTAAATCTTCATCATATTTAACTATAGATATAATGAGTGGAATCAAAGATATACCAAAAGGTATAAGAATATACTTATTAGGTATAGGCATCTTATCTTTTAACCTACTAATTTTAGTATCCATACTTACAACTCTTTTTTCACCAATAAACCATTCATTATCTTTCTTCAACTTTTTAAGCTTTCTATTCATATGTATATAAGGTTGCTTAACTAACCATTCTGCCGTAACTAAACTCCAAGCAAGCAAATATAAAACTGATAAAAGTTCCTTATTTATAAAAGCTATTGGCAATCCAGTTAATATAATTACTAATGTAAATATATTTGTTATTCTCTTATAATCATCAATCATCTTTAAAATAGCATCATCACTTAAAGCTTGCGTTGGAAGAGTAACTCCAAACAATATATTTCTGCTTGGTTTAGCTGCACTCTTCATTGTAAAATAAACCATAATTATAATCATAATAAATGCAGGCATTAAGATAAAATTCTTCATATATTTTCTTCCCCCCCCTATTTACTATCTAAGGACACACATTTCATCAGATTAAATATATTCTCACACATATCCATAAACTCTTCTTTTTTTACACCTTTGATACTAGCTTCTGATATAACCAAATTCAAGTCTTCCTCTAACTTTTCCTTAAACTCTAACTTTCCACCAGAAAGTAAATTAACCTTAGCCCCATGCCTTCTATCAATTGTAATAAAACCTTCTCTTTTTAAAAGACCGTAAGCCTTATTAACTGTCATAGGATTAATCCCTAAATCCTCAGCCATTTGTCTAACAGTAGGAATACCTTCTCCCTGAACAAATTCCCCCTTACCAATTCCTATTACAATCTCATTTCTAAGTTGTAAATAAATAGGAACTTCACTTTCAAAATTTAAATTAATAATCATTAAAACACCTCGATTTTAAAATAATTTGAAACTAAAATAAAGTATTATTTGTGTTATATATAGTAATACATATAATACTTTATTTCAATAATTTTCAAAATAAAAAAGATATTGACTAAATATGGTCAATACCTTTTTCGTGGACTTCAATTATGGAGAGGAATATCAGAAATAATACCCGAAATTAATTTACTTTTTACCTTCTAGTAAATATAAGTTCATTTAATTTATTGTTTTCTTTTCATTTAACACTGTTCTTCTTCCTTATACTTATAACATCCTTAATCTCATAGGAATTATTACAAAAAAATCTGACTTAATTTATATTAAGTCAAACACTTAAATTACGTTTATACAGCTACTGATTTTTCTATATTTTTATCTTCTACATATCGCTGAGTTCTCTTTGGATCATAATAAGGACTCATATTATCCACATAAATATCCATAATCATCTCCATTTGCTCAACATTTAGATTATCATAAGTTAACCCAACTATTGTACCTCTTTTTCTAGCAACCTTACAATTAATCTTAATCCCTTTAATAACTAAACCTAGCTTATTTCCGAGTTCGATCTCTTCATCATTACTTAACTCTATTCCAATGCCTTTCTCAGATATATCTACTACCTTTCCTCTTAAACGATTCATACCATCTTCTAACTCAATTCTTATATCATCTACAACTTCAATTCTTTCTGTATTTCTAAATATAGGCTTTTGATAAGCAACCTTTATACATATAATTGCTCCAATAAAATTAAAAATACTCCATCCCATATTAATAAGATATGCACCTACGTGTATATTACCTTCTAAAAACATTTTTCCACTAATATACCAACCAATTAAAGTAACTACTATTATAACTATATGAGGCATGGCTATTCTAAACTGGAACTGTTTTCTATCATTAGTAATATCCTTTGAAGTAACATTAAAATTAACCTTTATAGATAACATCTCTTTAAGTACAGATAAGCTTATATGAGGTGCCATAGCCATTTCATAATAATGTGCCCATTTTAAGCTTCTAGTTTTTGGTGACAATGTATTAAATATTAAAATCTGTCCCAATAAATATGGCACGAACATACTAATCAACGAATAAGCATCCGCATTTATTATAAGTTTTTGAGTAGTTAAATATACTAAAGGACAAATTATATAAATTAACTTTTGTAAACTAGAAAACCAATATATAGCACCATCCAAATATGCAATTTTTTGACTTAGAGTAAGTCCTCTAGTAAATAAAGGGTTAAATTTCTTTAACACCTGTAAATTACCTCTACACCAACGATCCCTTTGCTTCACTAACTCTGAAAACGTAGTTGCACTTAAACCTAAAACTAATACTTCATTGATAAACATTGTAGTATACCCTTTTGATTGTAACAACATTCCTACTGCCATATCTTCAGTTATTGAGCATGTTGGGTAACCACCAATTTCTTCAACAGTAGATCTCCTAAATACTGCATTTGTACCTACATGTAAAACTGCATTTATAGATGCCCTCGCTTCTTCAATTTCTCTCATAAAGAAATCTTGCTCATTAGGTATATTCTTATTTAAATTGTATTGATACATATCTTGGTTATAGTATACTTGTGGTGTTTGAACAAAAGCTAAATTTTCATCTACAAAGTACCCAACGGTTTTAGATAAAAAATCTTTTTTGGGAATCATATCTGCATCTAATACTGCAAATAAATCTCCTTTTATATATTTAAGTACATTATTTATATTTCCAGCCTTCGCACCTTTATTATCTTCTCTAGTAATATAATTTACTTTGTATTTCTTACATAATTTTTTTAAACTATCCCTTCTTCCATCATCACACACATATACTTTAAATTTATTCTTATCATACTCCATCCCCATACTAGCTACTATTGTTTTTTCTAATAAATCTAGTGGCTCATTATAAGTGCATATTAATACATCTACATTTGGTACCCTATTGTATGCAAAATTTTTTATGCTTTTCTTTTCTATTTTATATTCTCTAGTAAACAAAAATTTAAAATTTAAAAATGATATTAATCCTACTATCTCTGCTAAGTATAAACTAGTCCCCATTATAAAACTAAACATACCATTGTTTATAGGTATAACCGTAAATCTCCATACTATATATACAATGGATGTAACTGTATTTGTTGTTATTAGTACTTTTCTATACTTAGGTTTTTGCCTTGATATAAAGTAACTTAATAACAATACTACTATGATTATATATAAATACATGTTTCATATCTCTCCCCTTTTTATTTTTAACGTATAATTAAGTATACTAGTATTTACTATAATCTATAATCTATGTATATAATAATACCTCTTTTGTATGATAAATTTTATCACTTAATTATAACTTACTTTGGCTTCATTTAGAATAATATATATCTATACCACAAAAAAAGATATTGACTTTTAACCAATACATTTTTTCATGAATTTCAATGGTAAAGACGAGGGAATCCCCTCTGTCCGAAATTTAAATACTCCCTATGTTAATCCTACGTAAATAATCGTTATTTATATTATAATATCAACCTTAACATAAGTAAATAACTATATTTCATCAAAATCAACTGAGTAATTTCCATTTACTACATAAACAAAGAAGAACGAATCGTTCCTCCTTATTTATATATCCTATAATTTAACCTCTTTTCCTTAACACTTACCAAATAGTCCTTACTCATACAAAACTTTATTCTTCAATAAATTTTACCAATTCTTCGTTAAATCTCTCTTGCTGATCATAAAATGATGCATGAGTGCTAAATTCAAATGGTACAAGCTTTGGGTTTTTAATAATTTGATTTTGTACTTTGGCTAGAATGCTTTTAGTAATACTAATAATTTACTTTTAAAGTAACTATCATAATTTAGGTTATAATATATATCATTAATAGTTATATTCACATATTAAGAGGTAAAATTATATGAAAAATTATTATATAATGCTTTAATATCTATTGCTATAAGTACTAAGGCTGTATGGGTTTGTAGTTTTATATTATTAGTACAAGCAGTTTTGATAAACATCTATGAATATAGTGTGGTTTAATTTCATAAGAAACTCCCATACTCAAGAAATTCATCTTAGGCATGGGAGTTAAGTTCAATATAGATTAATTTTTAGTTATCTAGCTCTATCTATTTATCTAAAATTTCTTTTTCAATTAGCATATCTATAAATAATGTATGTTCATTAATCACATTTTCAATAATATGTTTTCCAAGTATATAATCTAATATAAACCTTTATATACTTAATTTCCACCAATTTTAAATGAGCCTATTTCTGTTTTTCCATCTTCTTCGTAAACAGGAATTGCTCTATAATAGCCATATTTTTTAATGTTTTTTTCTACCTTCTCCATATAAGCCATTGCTTCCTCTGGGTTGTTTGGTTGATTTGCATTATCATAAAACTCATCTCTGTAAACATAACCAGTTTTACCATTTTCCATTTCAACCGATATTAAATCTGGTCCATTGTCATATTCTATAGTAGCTAAATTACTACCATAAGTTTGTCCATTTTCATTTTCTTTGATTTCGTATACATTTTCATTATTAGAAATATCATCTAAATTGCTTTGAGAATTAGCAAAACTCTCTAATCCTATAAATGTTAGTCCAACTATAATTGCCAATCCTAAAATATACTTCTTCTTAAGTATCATTACATATCCCCCTTAATACAATATATATTAAAATTATTATTATATTATATTCTTTTAATTTGTATAGTTCTTTTAACTATATATAAAAACCTTTGGTGTATCGTACAAAACAACTAATGTAATTATAAAAAACACTGTATTTATTATACTTGTAAAATCGAAATACCATCATCTATAGCTAAAGTATCTAGCCATTTTGAAAAAATTCCAAGTCCAATTCCAAGGAGAAAAATTATAACTTTCCCTTCACCTATTTCAAGTTATATAACAATTACGAACTTTGATTATATTATACATAATATTCAATTATTTTCTAGTTATATTATAGTTGTATTACAATTAAGTTAATAAAAAATAATTAAGACTTATAATTTTTCTATAAATCTTAATTAATATAAAAACAAGCCTTATACAAAATACATGTAGTAAGGCTTTATTATATTTATAAAATAATTAAACTAACTATAAATTAAAAGATTTATCATCACTCTTTATATTCTTCTTATCAGCAACTCCTGTAAGCATAAGAGTCAACGCACCATCTCCAACAACATTACAAGCTGTTCCAAAACTATCTTGAAGGGCAAATATAGTTAATATAAGAGCTGTTCCAGTTTCATTAAATCCAAGAACACTAGTTATCAAACCAAGAGATGCCATAACTGTTCCCCCAGGAACACCAGGTGCACCTATTGCAAATACTCCTAGTAATAATATAAATAAAACCATAGTCCCAACACTTGGAAGATTACCATAAAGAATTTGAGATACAACCATTACAAAGAATACTTCAGTTAAAACAGAACCACAAAGATGTATATTTGAACAAAGTGGAACAGAAAAATCTAATATATCTTTTCTTAAAACCTTAGACTTATTAGCACATTCTAGTGCTACAGGTAATGTTGCAGCAGAAGACATACTTCCAACAGCTGTTAAATAAGCTGGACCATAATATTTTATAACTTCTATTGGATTTTTTCCTGACATCATACCTGCAACAAGGTATAATACTGACATCCATATAAAGTGACCAATAAGTACAATAACTATAACCTTTAAGAATACTGGAAGATGATTAGTTATAGAGCCTTCATATGCTAAAGCAGCAAATGTTGTAGCTATAAAGAAAGGTAATATAGGTATTACAACTCTATTAACTAAGCTTAAAACTATATTTTGAAACTCATTTAGAAATTTTTCAACTAAATCGGCTTTAGTCCAAGTTACAGCTAAACCAACTATTATAGATAAAAATAAAGCACTCATAACAGGCATTACTTGCGGTATGTCTAATTGAAAGATAAGTTCTGGTAATTCACGTAAAGACCCTGTAGTTGAAGCGATTGATAACTTTGGAATTAATATGTAACCAAATATTGCAGAAAATGCTGCTGCACCTACTGATGATATGTAGGCAAAACCAATTGCAAATCCTAGTAATTGAGAAGCATTATGTCTTAATTTAGCTATGGATGGAGCTATAAATCCAATGATTATTAATGGAACTGAGAAGAATATAACCTGACCTAAAACGTATTTAAGAGTAACTATTACGTTCATTACGGACTCTGAAGATGCAAATCCAACTATAAGACCAATAATAACTGCTAGTACTAGCTTAAATATTAAGCTATCGAAAATCTTTTTCATAATAAATCCCCCTTTTAATATGAATAAAATTTTTAAATAAAATATTTAGTTGTTACAAAATATTATAAGCATCAACACAAATGATAGCAAACTAGTACTTAATATTCAACAATAATTAAGCATTTACATAAAATTAAATCAAATACATAAAAATAGAGTAATAATTTTAGATTACTACTCCGTAAGTTCACAATATATTAAATAAATACACTACTTAATTTTATCTAACTTATCAAAAAATATTGAAATCTCACCACACTTTGGACAAACAGTAGCCTTTACTTTTCCTTTGGTATCTGAAAAAACTCCACTTCCTTTTCCTAATAACACTGAAGCTTGAGCTGTAAAATTTTCAGTTTTCAACATATAATCTTCAACCATAGTTTCATTACATCTTAAACACATTCTCATACTATCGCCTCCATTTGAATATTAAAATAAAACATGTTTTTCGAAACATCATTTACTTTGTTTTTTATCCTTTATATGTGTGCCTAAGGAAATTATAAATGATACCACAAATATATATTTAAATTTTTAATTAATCTTTTCGTATCTATGCCACCTATGGGGTAATAAATCAAACAAAGGAAAAGTTACAATTATTATTAATATTTGCAATTTAATTTTTAGCATGAAGTCATTTAAAGTAATGATATTATTAAATACAAATATATTTAAAATAAGAATAGTAAAAATATATATCCCCCTATACACATTTGCTTTAGGTTTATAAATTGAGTTACATTTTGTACACTTCAAATGTTCTGTCAAATTTAAAATACATTTTAATCTATCATAAAATGTAAACTTATGATTACATTCAGTATAATTTCCCACAATAATTTCCCCTTTCAATCTTTTATTGTAATATATAACAATTGCTAATTTAATTATAGCAGAACTTATAGTTAAATAACTGTACACTAAAGTAAATAATTTCATAAACCCAAATAATGCTATAAAATTTTACAATAAAATTCTTAATATATACTTTAAGAATTTTATTGTAGTTTTAACTTTCTTCACAAAGTGTTGATGATGTAGTATTTATATATCCATATACTTTTTAATATTTTATTTTTAGCTACCTTATACAACTGTATAATAAATAAGCAATAAAAATAGCTAGACCTATAGAAATTCTCCAAACTCTAGCTATTTTTATATACTTTAATAATAAATATATTAAAATTTTTAATATATTATATTCTTTTAATTTGTACAGCTATCCTAACTACATAAATAATCTGATTAAATATGCCAATACTATAGAAGTTATTAAACTATATATAGATCCCTTTTGTGTATCGTATAAAACAATTAATGTAATTATAAAAAACACTGTATTTATTATACTTGTAAAATCGAAATACCACATTCCTATACTAAAAGAACATAATATCATAACTGTAATTATACATACCTTAATAATAAATGGGATAATTCCATTTCCTTTAGCATACCAACAAATAAATGCCAATAATGGAGAAATAAGTGTTACCAAATACCATATCATCATGTAATTCATAGGATTAAATCCTGCAAAAATAATACTACATAGATGATAGCTAACACACATACCTAAAAAGAATAAAAATACATTAATGCCCGCTCGTAAAGATGTATTACTAAAAATAGATATACATACTGCTATTAAAATCCACACTCCAAGTAAAGAGAATACATTTCCTAAGTCGAGTATACCTAAAATATGCTGCCACCAAATACCATCATCTATAGATAAAGTATCTAGCCATTTTGAAAAAATTCCAAGTCCAATTCCAAGAAGAAAAATTATAATTGAATTCATTATCTTTTTGGAAGTCATTAAATCATTCTTAGGAATTCTTATTTGTTCTAAAAATTTTATCATTGTCTAATTCACTTTCTTATGTAAATTCCTATTTATCTATATTATTTAAAATATTTCCTAAATGATAATCCATAAGGATGGAAATATTTTAAATCCTCTATTAGTTTACTTTTTATGCTTATTTTTATTATATAAAAATAAGCCAACTCCAGCTATCAATATCCCAAATACTGCAATTACCCCATATGGAATTGTAAAAAAATATGTAGTCATTTTTATTCCCCCTTTATTTAACACTTTGCCCATTAAAATTCCATTCATTATAAAACTCATTTAAAAACTCTTCCATAAATTTATGTCTTTTTTCTGCTATTTCTTTTGCTGTATCTGTATTCATTAAATCCTTTAATTTTAATAATTTTTCATAAAAATGATTTATTGTATGATTTTGTGCATTTTTAACTTGGTTTAAAGATTTAAAATCTATTGGTTTTATTGTTGGGTCATACATTAATTGATTTTTATTTCCTCCATATGCGAAGGTTCTAGCTATTCCTATAGCCCCTATAGCATCTAACCTATCAGCATCCTGAACTACTTTTCCTTCAATAGTATATTGTGTTGAATCAATAACTCCACCTTTAAAGGACATAGTTTGTATTATTTTAATTATTTTTTTTAAAGACTCATCATCTATATTTATAGAGTTTAGAAAGTTTTCTGTAACTGTAGTGTTTGTATCATTTGTATTTGAAAATTTCCAGTCATCAATATCGTGTAATAATGCTGTCATCTCAACAATAAAAGAATCTGCATTTTCTTTTTCTGCTAAATATTTAGCTAAGTTATATACCCTTTCTATGTGAAACCAATCGTGTCCACTTCCTTCACCATATAGTTTATTCTTGACAAACTTCTTAGTTTTTTCTATCATTAAAATCTTATTCATATCTCTTAATCCTTCATTTAATAACATACATTTATTTTTTATGGATAGTTTTAAACCTATATATTATTATCTACTATTCTTAAATTTATTAGGTTTTAAAACTCTCATGGCTATTATGTATCCACATTCTGTACATACACTAGCTACAACTTCTTGTGTTTTAGGAATTAAACTCTTTGAATTAATTAATCCACCATAACCTACAAAACTACCTTCTCCAATTTCACTACATCCACATAATGGACATTTTTCTAAATCCATTGATAATCCCCCTAAAATGTATCTTATTTAAATTAGCATTATATTAAAATTTTTCAGTAATTATTATGCTAATTTAGCTAATTTTCTCATCCACCAATCCTTAGTTAAATTGATATATCCATTTGGAGTTATTACAATATATTCATCATTTACATCTAGTACATCTGGTACTCCCGTATATACTATATCTATATAAAGATTAAATCCCTTAACTTTTCTATTTAATTCACATTCTAATTCATCTATATAATCACAAAATCTATTTTCTACCATAATTTCATAGTAAGAAATCGCACTTTTACCTCCAGCTTGCATATCCCACCACTCAATGAAGTATGGATATGCTTTTTTACAGCATTCCCTAAGCTCAATATATTCCAGCTCTAAAAAATTATTTACATTATATATTTCACTAACAAGTAAACTCATTCTATTATGGTTAATATTATTACACCTTTTTTCTATAACTCCATTAAACCATAGTTTCCACTGTAATTTTAGCTTTTCAATATGTAAATCATCAAAAACTAAATTTGATAGATTAGTTGGCCAAGGTGTATTCGATTCATTAAAGTTTTCATTATCAATTAAATTATACATACACCCAGTGAATATAATAAAGTTTAATAACTCATCCTTAGATGTTCTAATAGACCAAGATTCATTAGTATCTTCACTTATCATTTTAAATATCCCCCTTACTATTATTTTTTATTTTGTATTATATAATAATTGTAAACAAATAATCTACATAATTATACTATATGTTATAACTATTTGTATATTTCAACATAATTGACTTTAACTTGTTATCTTATATCTTTAAAATGATAATATACATAAGATTAATGTAAACCTTAATAAAGATATAATTTTATTGTCAATTATTACGTTTACTGATATAATTTTATTACAGTAAACGTAATAAAGGTTACTGTAATAAAGGAGAAATAAAATGAGAGATAATGTAAAAGGTGGTGCTTTAACAGAAACTACACTTTTTATTCTATTGGCACTATATAAGCCTAACCATGGCTATGGGATTATGCAATTTATAGAATTAAAAACAAGTGGTCGTTTATCATTAGGGGCTGGTACTCTTTATGGAGCTATTAATACTTTGTTAAAAAAAGGATGGATAGAGCCATATGAAAGTAAAGATGATAGTAGGAAAAAGGAGTATTTAATAACATCTAAAGGTAAAATCGTAGTTGAAAATGAAATTGCACGATTAAATGATGTTCTTAATATCTCTTTAAAAATAGTAGGGGATGATAAAATATGAAAAAAATAGTGTTTAAGTATTTCTTTGATTTTTTAGAGGGTCAAGAAAAATGGTTAAATCAAATGGCTAAACATGGATATAGGCTTATTAAGGTAGGAAAATTAACCTATGAGTTTGAAAAATGCAATCCATCAGAATATATATACTGTGTTGAATTTGTTGCTGATAAGTCAAACTCTGAAATAAAAAAATATAAGAATTTTTTAGAAGATGATATTGGGTATAAAAGCTTTAGAAAAAATATAAATATAAACTGGTCATTTGGAAAAATGAAATTTAGACCATGGAGTAATGGTGGTAAAATTTCAACTTCCCCAGGAAGTTTTAACAAAGAATTACTAATATTAGAAAAGCAAAATGATGGTATGGATTTTAACCTACATACAAGTAATGATGATTTAATAAAATACCTTACTCCAATACGAAATATGTATTTATTCACAACTATACTTTTTGCAATAACTATTTTTATAAGTAAATATAAAGCTAATAATCATTTATTATTAAATACACTATTAGGGGCATTAATTTTAATTACTCTATTTTTAGGAATACAGACTGTAAAATACTTTAGCTTAGTAAAGAAATATAAAAAAGACAAAAAGCTTTATGAATAATTCAATATTAAAAGAATTATATATTATATAAAGTTTAAACTATATAGAATTAAATTTATTAGATAGCTATACCACTTAACTAAATCAATTTTAGTTACTGTGGTATAGCTACTTTTATTATTGTTGCAACCTTTTCCACTTTCGTATTTTTGTTCTAAATGACTTAAATGGTGCAACAGTATTGATATGAATCCACTTCCATATTGGCCAATTAGATGGTGTTGATGATGACCACTTTCTTCCCCCTTGCTGAAATAATTCACTATCTGTATAACTGTTAATCAGATCAATAATTTGTTGTTCTTTTTTTATAAACATACTGCATAACTCTTTAAGAGTATATCCCTCGTATTCTTTATAAAAGCTTTCATATAAACCACCGAGGTTGTTCCATTTATAATCTGGTGTTGGAGTTATAACAGTATATCCTTGCTGTTCTTGCTTCTCCCAATCAAGGATAAGATTCATCCATCCCAACTGATAAGCAATCATTTGAGTTGGTGTTTTATCAACTCCATCGATTAACTTATCTTTATTTTTTTCATCAATGTCTTTAAATTCTTCTATAAATAATTTTGCACGATTTGAAATTTCTAAAATCAATTCTTGTCTATTTTTATACTCTACCACTTTTACACCCCACTTTAAAATTTGCTACTTTAATTATAACGTTAAATGTGTTAAATTAGATAGCACTTCATAAAATATATTGTTCTATCAAGTATCCACTAAAGCATATATTTTTAAACACCAAAAAGAGCATCATTCATTAATGCTCTTTAGTTCTTAGCATATTAAAATTATTTACGTAAAGCTAATTTAATCTACTCTACAAATTGAATCTTTTTTAATTAGAATTAATATCAGTATCGCTACAATGACCATAAAAAAACCACTTAAATAAAACGGTGCTTGATGTGAAACATTGTCATAAAGAATCCCTCCAACTAAAGGTCCAATCATTAATCCAAAATCACAGACAATGCTATAGATACTATACATAACCCCAACACATGATTCACCTATCATATCTGTATATATATTTTTCTCAGATACATTATATAAAACACCACCTAATGTAGATAAAATCCATAATATAGCTAATATCAAAATAGAATTAGCACTTGGTGTAATAATTGATATAATTGCACAAATTAATATACCAAAAATCATAGAGTATCTATAGCCACATTTATCTGAAAATGCACCAATTCGCTTTGAAAGTAAACTTTCTGAAATAAGAGCTGGAAAAAATGCATAGGCTAGCAATAAAATATTATTTGTAAATTTATCCTGCATATATATCATAAATACTGGTCCTAGTATAGATGATGATATACATGTCATAAATACAATTATTAATAGCTTCATTGTATTTCTTGACTTATTTTTATTTATATCACATTTGACTGTTACTATTTTTTTGCTTTCTGGAATATTCTTTATTACCTCTATTACTGAATAAATAGATAAAATAGAAAATATTAAAAACAACATTTTCCATCCCTGTGTAAATGTCATAAATGATAATATAATAGATGCTATAATACATCCATATAAAGAACCAGTTGATTTATACGAATGTATTCTCCCGAATGCTTTTGAGAAGTTATTTTCTTTTGTAGTATCTGAAATAATTGAATATGTTGAAATGGTCATTGTAGCTGTTGCTATTCCTTGAAAAATCCTTGCAGCATATATTAGTACTGATGTGGTTGCAATGGAAAATATAAAATAGGAAGCTGCAAATAAAATACATGAAACTATTAAAATAGGCTTTCTTCCAAAGCTATCTGTAAATTTACCGATAATCGGTCTTGTTATAATTAGAATTAATGAAAGTATTGAAAATAATCCTGTTATCTCTACTGCATTCATACCAAGTTTTTTGCTGTATATGGGGAGTAGAAATGACATCACGCCCAATGGTAATGATGTTAATAGTACTGGCTTTCTTAAAGTAGTGTGTTTGTTACTCATACCGAAATCCTCCAATATAGTATAAATATATTCTATAACATATTTATACTATATACATTAAGTTTTATACTTTTTCTTGCATTAAGGATATATGATTAATTATCTTGAAATAAATGATTGTTTCTTAGATAATATATTAGCTTTTTATTTTCCATATATATATCATGTAACGCTAAATCTTTATCTAGCCATCTTGCAATATACCTGGAATTTGACCAAGTAAATTGTATATTATCTTTAATAGAATATATTGTGTCTTCAACATAACCTATAGGGAATTAATTTATAAATCTATAAAATTATGCATCTTATAAGTTACTAAGTTAATTATACTAGAATATCTACATTCTATAATGTCAACTAAAACAGATACTTTTTAAATATATTTAATTATAAGTTTAACTATATAAACTTAACATGATTTTTTCTTTTCTTTATGTAAATGAATTTCTGTTGCTATTACAATAACCAAGGATACTGTAACAAATACAAACAATGATATACCCACTTCATTTTTTAAAGTAAAAAATCTATCTATGCAATAGAAAACTATAGTATATATAAACCCAAAAACTATACCTAGCTTTCCTGCATATTTATTAGCAATAACCCAATTAGTACCATTTTTACAAGAAGCCCATGTTTTATATCCTGATGAATTAGGTCTTTCCCCCGCACCATATCTCATAATCAATCCTGCAATTATCATTAATATACCTAGATAGTATGAATGTTCAAAGTAATTCATATTATACCCCTCCTATTTTTATACTCATATATAAATATATTATTTATTAAAACTTATCTTATTATTAAAAATAAGAAATTTTTTCTCTAAAAGGTATCCTATTCCTACCGCTCCCATGTTAGAAAATAAACCTTCAAATAAACATGCTACATTGTGAATTACTAATTATTTATACCTCTAAATTTTTTAATTCGTAATATAACAAAATTATAACCTAAATCAGAATTCATTTGATATCATACTTTTTACTTCTTCAATACTATGAAATTTCAAGTATTGATCTATAAAGAATTTATTTTCATCACTACTCAATGTATAAACTTTATTATCTTTAATATTTTGAATATATCCTGTTTTATTACCTATCCATAAATTATAACGATAAGCTCTACTTGATACTCCCTCAATTTTATTGTATAAAAATAAGGACATAGTATTTGTTGGTTCTCCTAATTTTCTAGCACTTTCTGAATTTACATCTATACCATTTTTTCGTTTTGTGAAACAAACTCTGATGATATATTCTTCATCTTCTTTTGAGATGTTTACATTATTATCAAGATTAAGTGCACCAATACTTCCACTTATTACTGCTCCACCAAACTTTTCATTACTTTTTACAAATACTTTTATAGCAATAAACATAATAATTATTATCAAACCTAATATTAGGATTGTCTTGTTTTTCTTCGAGTTCATTTTTCCCCCTTGTATAATACTGTATAGCCTATTACATAATTTATAATATATAGCAATTTCTAATTAATCTTTTCGTATCTATGCAACCTATGAGGTAATAAATCAAACAAAGGAATAGCTATAATTAATATTAATATTTGCAGTTTAAATTTTAGCATAAAGTCATTTAAAATAATGATATTATTAAATACAAATATATTTGACATAGTAATAATAAAAATGTATATTCCCCTATATACATTTACTTTAGATTTATAAATTGAATTACATTCTGAACATTTCAAATGCCCTTTCGAATTAAAAATACATTTTAATCTATCATAAAATGTAAACTTATGATTACATTCAGTACACTTTCTCACAATAATTTCCCCTTTCAATCTTTTATTAAAATATATAACAATTGTTAATTTAATTATAGCAGAACTTATAGATTAGTATCTTTTCACTAAAGCAAATTTTTTTGAACACATATATTTCCTCGCAATAAAAAATTTAAATATTAATTTTAATAAAAATATGTTGACAAGAAGGCAATTGTCGCACTACCATTTAAGTACAAAGGTAGGCAACTGCCGTAAGAAAGGAAGGTGTTAAATTTGAAAAAGATTCCTAGAACAGAACTCCAAGTTATGAAGTACATATGGGCTCAAGAAGAACCTAGGGTAGCTTCTGTTGATATTACAAAATTTATGAATGAAGAGTATAATTGGTCAAAGGGAACTACATCTAAAACTCTTATGAGACTAGTTGAAAAAGAATTTCTAAAATCAGAAAAAGAAGGTAGGCATATTTTTTATTATCAACTAATTAATAGTGAAGAGTATCTAAAATTTGAAACTCAAGACTTCTTTAGTTTTATACATGACAACTCTTTATCTAGTATGATATCAGCTCTTGATGATTCTAAGGATATATCAGAAGAAGATATTAAAGCCTTAGAAGAATGGATAGAAAGTAGGTAATTACTATGAGCTATATCATATTTGATATCTTAAAAACAAGTATATATATAAGCATACCAATTATATTAATAGCTTTATTAAAAGATAAAGTTCTAAGTCAATATACTTATAAATTAAATTATATAATTTGCATTTTAATAACTTTAAGAATGCTTTTTATATCAAATATAAAAGTATATCTGCCTTTTGAATTTTTAAAAACTCAAAATAATACAACTCTAAAAAGCGTATACTACATAAATAATCACAATATTAGTTCATTAAATTATGTTAAAATACTATTTGTCATTTGGATTTTTGGGGCTGTATATGTTATCTTTAGAAATATTTATAAACAAATTATATTTTATAAAAAAATAAGAAATATAACTTATAAAGTAACTGATGATAATATAATAAATGCTTTTGAAGAAGAAAAAAAAGCTTTAAATATTAATAGAAATATTAATATATTTAGAGTTGATGGACTTTCTTCACCTGCTTTAATAAATATTTTAAGCAGCAAAATAATAATACCTAATAAAAACTATGATAATAGACAATTAAAGTGGATTTTTAGACATGAGCTAACTCATTTTAAAAGAAAAGATAATTTATTAAAATTATTATTGATGATTGCTTGTGCAATTCACTGGTTTAATCCATTAATAATAATATTAAAAGTTTACTTTTATGAGCAATGTGAACTTTCTTGCGACGAAAAAGTACTAAAAAAATCTAATATAAATGATATTAAAGAGTATGCTTTAGTGTTAGTTAACACATTAAGATATAGAAATAATCTAAAATCTACTATGCTTTATTCTCAGTTTAACACTAACCAAATTGATTTAATTAAAAGGAGAGTTGAAGGAATGATGAATTTAAAAAAACGTAAAAAAGGAACACTTATAACGATATTTTTATGTGGTATTTCAGCATTATCAATTTTATCATTTAATCTAATATACAAACAAAACACAGTTTATGCTAACCAATCAGAAATAAATAATGAAATTAATCCAAAGTCGAATGAAAATTCTCAATTAAAACCTAAGGTAATAACAGATGAAGAACTAAAAAATAATCTTAAAAATGTTGATATAAATGATGTAAAAGATGAAATTGAATTTTATCAAGATAGAAAGTTCGAAGAATTGACACAAGAAGAAGTTAATTATGCTATGGATTTTCTATTTACTGGTAAGTGTAAAAGAGTAATAGTTGGTTCAGATGTTTCATATTCAATTAATACAGATTCTTTATATAAAGGTGGTAGTAACTGATACAATACTATTACATAAAATTATATTTGCTCAAGTATTATAAAGAAAAACTAGGCTTAAAGCCTAGTTTCTCGCATTTGTAATATTTACTTTCCACTTTTAAGCCATTTTAGAGCATTTTTAAGTTTTATTGGATTTCCATACACTAAGGTATCCATCCTGTATATCTTAGCATCACCTATCTCTGCTAATACTGTTGATGTTATTAATATTAATGCAGATATTATAAATTGTCCTAATGTAACAGCTCCTGTTGCAACTCTTACTATCATTGTCATTGGAGATGCAAATGTTATATATGAACAAGCCTTTATTACTGTGCTATCTCCATTAATTAATCCAAATATACTAATCATAAATACTACAATAAATATCATCATTATAGGTCCAACACTTGATCCTATATCTTCTGTCTTTGCTACTAACGCTCCTAATGCTCCAAATATGAATGAATAAAATAGATAACCTAATATTCCAAATATAGCTATTAATTCTAGAGGAATTTTAAATAAGTTATATAATATACTATTCCACGCTTCACTATTTACCTTATATGCAATAAGTACTGATGACATTATTACTCCAACTTGTAATATACTTGCTATTGCTCCTGCAATAACTTTGCCTAATATTTCAACATTAGATGCTATTTTAGTATTATAAATTGCATCTACCCTATTAAAATCTATTCCTTCGCTAGTAATTTTATTTTTTCTATACTCTTTTTGTAAAAGCTCATCAAATTAATATATAAATTGTTGTAGTTTTTCCTGCCCCATTTCTTTCTAATAATCCAAGTGCCTTTCCACTTTCAACCGAAAAGGATACTCCATGTAATACTTCATTTTCTGAAAAACTTTTTCTTAGATCCTTTACTTCTAGCTTCATATTTTCTCCCCTATTTAAATATGTCCTCTACTATAGAGAATATTAACGATTATTTATATTCAACTATTTTCCATAATATCACTTTATATGTTGATCAATTATATCTTAACCTAAAATGAAATAATCATCTTTTATAAACATATATCATATAGTGTTATAAAGTCTATAAAAGGAGTGATAAGTATGTATAATGTTTATAATCCCTATTCATCCCCTTTCTGGATTAATACATCAATGTATAATATGTACCAATACCCTTTCTGGATTAACCCACAAATGTATAATATGTATCCTCAAACTTTCTGGGGTAGCGCACAAATATATAACTCAGACTTCGATAGACCCTTTATTAGATTGAAGGATTCTGGTCCAAATCCATTTGTAGTTAATATTGATGATGCTACTGAACAAAACAATACATTTCGTACAGTTTTATGGACAGGAGATGATTTGCAAGTTACCCTAATGAGCATTGATATTGGAGATGACATAGGTTTAGAAGTTCATCCAACAGGTGATCAATTTATACGTATTGAAGAAGGTCAAGGACTTGTTAAAATGGGAGATAGTAAAGATAATTTGGATTTTCAAAGAAAAGTCTATGATGACTATGCTATCATGATACCTGCTGGTAAATGGCACAATGTAATTAATACGGGAAATAAACCACTTAAATTGTACGCTATCTATGCTCCTCCTGAGCACCCACATGGTGCAGTTCATGAAACTAAAGCAAATGCAGAAGCTGCTGAACATAACGAAAGGTATTAATGAATAAATGTAGAGTATGCATTTTATATTAAAAATAAAAATCATATTGATTACTAAATCAATATGATTTTCATGATTCCAATAGTAAATACGTAGTAAACCTAACCACTAGATTCTAATATCTTTACCGTCTTTTTAGAAAGTAATATAACACCCCTTCCCTCCTACAAATAATGCAATTGACATTGTTAGTTTTATTAATTCATCATCTTCAATTTATACACCGATTATATTGTACTTTTTCGTATTTAATCGCTATATATTTACCTTTTTTCATTCCACTTTGCTTTAAAATATAATTTCCTAAATACTTTATAATTTGTCTATAAAACCTCCTAATGTATCAATTAAGTTGACTTTATCAACATTTTATTGTAATATATAGAATAAGTTCTACAAAATTAGATATTTTTCTGTTCTTAATTATCAGAAAATAAATTCAAAAGAATTTAAATTTTAAAATTATTCATCGTAAGATTTAAGATTTAAACTTCAAAATTACATTAAGGAGGAAAAATTTATGTTTCAATTTTCAAGTGAATTAAAAATGACGGTACTAAATTTAGATATAATTCAAAGTATTGCATTTACTACTGCTGTACTTTTAATCGGGTCTTTTATAAAAAGTAAAATTTCTATATTAAATAAATACTGCATACCATCGCCAGTTGTAGGAGGATTTTCTTTTGCAATAATAGCCTTTATATTAAGACAAGCAGGAGTAATTACTATAGTATTTGATACAACGCTACAAAATATATTAATGACAGCCTTCTTTACAACGGTTGGATTCACTGCAAGTCTGAAAGTTTTAAAAAAAGGTGGAACACAGGTAATTAAGTTTTTAATTATATCAGTAATATTGATATTAGCTCAAAATATAGTTGGTGTTTTCTCTGCTAAGTTAATAGGTGTAGACCCACTATTAGGATTAGTTTCAAGTTCAGTTTCTATGACAGGTGGTCATGGAGCTTCTGGTGCATTTGGCCCTATTATGGAAGCAAATGGACTTGAAGGTGCTCTTAGTATAGCTATGGCTTGTGCTACATTTGGACTAGTATCTGGAAGTATTATAGGTGGTCCTCTTGCAAATAGATTAGTTCAAAAACATAATCTCAAACCAGAAGAAATAGAAGTAAAAGAAGAATTAATATCAACAAACGTAACTGAAGAAGTATCATACGATGAAATATCTATAGGAAAACTTTCAGAAAGTAAATTGATAAGCTCAATTATACAAATAATAATAGCTATGGGACTTGGAACTATAGTATCAGGCTTATTTTCATATATGGGTATAACAATGCCATCTTATATAGGTTCTATGGTTGTAGCAGCTATTATGAGAAATGTTTCAGATGCAAAAGGAATACATAGTGTATCAAGTAATGAATTAGAATGCTTAGGTTCAATATCTTTATCATTATTTTTATCAATGGCTATGTGTAGCTTAAAGTTATGGGAGCTTGTAGACCTGGCTATACCTATATTAATACTACTAACTTTACAGACATTATTAATGATACTATTTGCCTACTTTGTTACATTTAACGTTATGGGGAAAGATTACACAGCAGCAGTGCTTGCAGCAGGACACTGTGGATTTGGCCTTGGAGCTACACCAAATGGAATAGCAAATATGGAATCTGTAACTTCTAAATACGGTCCTGCACCTAATGCATTTTTCATATTACCATTAGTTGGAGCATTATTTATAGAATTTATAAACTCAGCAGTTATAACAACATTTATGAATCTACTATAAATATATTTATCTTAATAAATAAAGGCTATGTTATTAAATGTAGTTACTAAATAAATTTACAAAAAAGTATCTTTATAAATTAAGATACTTTTTTGGTTTCTAAAAAATCAATTCTGCATATCTATAACTTACTAAAACATATGATTTGACGAACACAAATAATACTACTATGTAAATTTGTATATAGTAACTGAATATAAAATATATGTTTTTTGAACACTATTCTTTATTTAATAAATTTTTCTAAAACAAAAGAAGTTACTATAATTATACTAGATAGCCAAAATGCTAAATTTACGATTATATTTCTATTTTCTGATTTACTTCTTAAAATGCAAGAAACCATAAATATAATTCCTAAAATGCCTGTAATTGTATATGAATCCCCTAGATATATAGAGTACATCGTGGATAAAATAATAATAAAAATTACGATATATTGAATCCTAATTACCAATGACCACTCCCCTTTTTTATATCAATGCTTATTAATTTTCAATTTAATTAACCGTTCCCAACTTATCAAAGGGATATAAACGTATTGAAACTTTACCAACAACATCATCTAAAGATATAGTACCTACCTCACTATTTCTACTATCTCCACTATATGGCCTATTGTCACCCATAGTAAATATGTGATTTTCAGGTACTATAATATCTATATCACCAGATGTATATACTCCATTTATGTAACTTTCATCTAAAAGCTTACCATCTATATAAACTTCACTATTTTTTATAACTATATGTTCCCCAGGCAATGCAATTACCCTTTTTACTAAGTTTTTTATCTTATTACTTTTTTTATCAATTAATTCTGTATTAAAAACTATTATATCCCCTCTTTTAGGACTTTCAACCTTGTACGCTAACTTATTTACAAATAAATAATCTTTATTTTCTAATGTTGGATACATAGACTGCCCATTAACTATAGTTGGTTGCACCATAAAGGTTATTCCTATTACAAGAATTAACGAAAAAGATATGGTTTTAATCCATTCTAATATCTCATATTTTACTTTTTTGTTCAAATTTACCCCTCCCTAATATAATTCTAAGATAATTATATATAAAAATACAGTTAAAATATAGAATTTTCTCCAATATATCCTTTGTAAAGCCTTTCAAGTTATTTATGAGTTATCCTATTCTAGCCTTGGTAAAACTAGAAGTAAAAATATACTAGATGTGTTACTACAAAAGAAACTTATATTACACAATATAATATCAAAATAGATATATCAAATTAACATAATATAGTATAATATATAATAAAATATAAGGGGGTAATATTGATGAATATAGGGAACAAATGTAAAATAAAAGACATTTCAAGGTGTTTAGTAAATGAATTTAAGGCTCACCAAATTACTAAAGAAGACCTTTTAAATTTAAATGAAAATATTTCTACGATTGAGTTAAATGACAATTCAATAATATATAAAATAAGTGATTCAGATTTTATTCAATCTCTACTAAGTGAAAATGAAAAATCAGAAATACAAATAACTATAGAACATTTTAACAAAAATGATGAAGATATAAAGTGCTCATCTTATGAATATCAAATAAGCACTGGTAAATTAATAATTATTGTTTTAGAAAGTGAAGATGGAGATAATTTATCTAGTTTTGTAATGGATGGAATTGGAGAATTTTTATTTAATTATCTATCAAAGTTTATTGGTGATGATATTGAAAAAAATCATAATCCTTTAGATGAAGTAATTGAAGAATTAAATCATTTTACGCCTTACGGAAAATATTTTAAATAATATAAAAAAGTGGCTCTATTACTATAATAGAAGCCACTTTTTTATATTTTATAACACAATTTTATAACAAAATCAATAAATAAAACTTTATTTACTTAACAGCCAAGCTTTCCATTTTTCTTCAAATTCTACTTTATCGTTTCTCATAAATCCTATGACATCATAACTTCCACAACTTCTAAAAATATTAAGTACAGTGTCAAAGCCATAAACTTCATCTATATACTTAACAATAGTCCATCCCCAATCATAACAAAGTACAATATTATTATTTATCTCTTCTATTGAAGGTATTTTCTTATTTAAAACTCCTTCAATTACAGGATTTTTAAATTCATCTTCATATTCGTACTGCTTTGATAAATAAACTGCAATTCCTTCTGCAAACCCTCTTGATGTATTTTCCATATCAACATTTAAGTGCTCCTGAAACATATGAATCATCTCGTGTTTTAACAATCTTTTATAATATCCTTCATCGTATGTATATATTGAATCAGTATCATATGATGTAGGACACAATAAAATCAAATCTGTCCTTTGAGGTTGTGCAATTCTAGCTTTATTTGTTGGAATTTTAATATTAACCTTTAAAATATTTAAAATAAGATATTCAAATTCTTTTCTATTTGGTGCTAAAAATACATTTATAGTATTTTTAAATATATTTTCTTTTACTACAAATTTTTCATTTAGTTCACTTATGCATTTTTTTATTTCTGTCAAAGTATATTTTGCATATAATTCATTTACATAAAATATAACTACATCCCCATCTTGAATACTATTGTATTGAATATTATTAAAAGTTTTAATAACCCACAACTCCTTTTTTATTTAATTGTAGCAGAATTTACATCACAATAAATATTCATTAAAACAAATGCTTTATTTAATATTCACAGAAAATATTATTATTTATATTTTTTTACTAATGAAGCATTTTTTAATAATCCCATTCCTACACCAAGTATAATTCCTAGTATTGTAGATACTCCAATTGTTACCCAGGAATAATTTTTAAAATAAGTAAATGAAATAATAATCCCAATTACTATTCCTAAAGTAAGTCCTATTAGAGTAAATCCACCATAATAAAGCCCTATTATTTCATCCATTTGTGGATCTCTTGATAGATAATATTCAGTATATTTATTTTTTAAATACTCTGATTCATCACTTTGACTATTTGATGCAAGGTTAGTTTTTGCAATTTCTAGCGCTTCTTCCTCAGAGTGACCTTTATCTATTAAGTCTGTCATATAATCACTCATATAAATTATGAAATCTTCCTGTATTTCTTTAGACTGTTTTGATGTTAATTTAAATTTATCTAATTTGTTTTTAAATTTATTTTTAAAGTTATTAGTTTTTCTATTTAATTGTTCAATATAACTTATTTCACTATCATTTAAATGTTTTACTGCCTCAATGCTTGCAAACTTTCTTATGCTATCCATTGTATCTTTACTAAATTTCATTCTAATATACCTCCTATTTTTTTAGCGCATTAATTCTACTTTCTAAAAAATTCCATCTTGTCCAAAATGATTCTAATTCAGTGATTCCTTTTTCATTTAAAGAATAAAATTTTCTAGGTGGACCTAATTGTGAAGGTTTTTTGGTTATATTTACCATTTTATTTCGTTCGAGCCTAACTAAAACTGTATAAACTGTTCCCTCTGCAATTTCACTAAATCCCATTGAATTTAGTCTTTTTACTATTTCATATCCATAAACTTCATCTTCGCTTATAATTTGTAATATTATTCCTTGTAAAATCCCTTTTAACATTTCGCTTATATTTTCTATTTTAATCACCACCACTACTTAGTATTACTTACTACTGCTATATAGTATCACTAAGTAGTTAATTATTTCAAGTACTTTTGTTATTTTTGTATAAAAAATCCTTTTTAAAACTTTAAATAATAAAAGGTGGCAACTACATTTCATTAATTTTTTATAGAAAAGATACTTATCAATATATAATTATAGCTCCAAGTTCTATTGTCTAGTTTGACAATAGAACTTGGAGCATATTACAGAATTTACAAATATACAAAGTTAGAAAATTAGTATCTAGTTGATTTAATAAGTTACTATATAAATAATCAAAACTAAAGTTTCTTAAACAACATTAATATATTTCAAACTAATTTTATAAGCATTATTAAAGAGGGCTAATTTTAGCCCTCTTAATATAAAATATCCTGTGTAAGAAAATATGAGTTTAATTTCTTGAGCAGTATTTAATTAAATTAACTATTTTTATAGCAATAAAATTTACGTATAACAACTAAATATAAAAAGATATGTTTTATTGAACACCATGAATAACATTAAGTATTATAATAAATTCATACATTTTACGAATTTGACATTTACCTAGTATGTGTACCGTTCCTATTTCTCATAAAAAATAACAATTCTATTAAGCTTTTATGATAGGGTACAAAAGTTTCTTCATCAATCATAGATAATATTGCTTCCATTGATGCCCATTTAACTGATTGAACTTCCTCATATTGCAAATTTAACTTCGATACATCTATGTCTTGTTTAATTAAATATATATCGTCAAATCCTTTATCAAAATTTATCGTACGGGCTGGCCTTACTCCATCCAATGATAACTTATAGCCTATTTCCTCATAGACTTCACGCTCTGCTGCTAATTGACTTGTATCCCCAGATATAGCACTACCTCCAACTGTAATATCCCACATATTTGGCCATCCATCTTTAAACGGCTGCCTTTGTTGAATTAGCATTTTGCCTTCTAAATTAAAAATACATACATGGACTACCATATGGTAAGTATCTTCTTTAAATTTGCTACCTCTTACCATTGTTTCTCCTGTTTTAATTCTATCCTTATCATAAATATCCTATATTTCCATATTTATCCCCCTGTACCTGTAAACTCCATTTTACCTATATTGTAATATAACTATTAGCCTAGCTGTATTACAACTTTAATATTAAGCTAAATGTCCACTAAAACAGATGATTTCGTGAACATAAACAAAGCTATTAAGTAAAATTATATTAAAAGCATTAATATTACTTACTTTTTACTTTGTACTACATCTTTAACCATAGTTTTCTGTTCTTTTAAATCTTTATTAATTGTCGTAATCACTTTAGATTCTTTTTCTGTTTTATCTTCACTACAATATACATTTGCTTCATTTATAGGGTAATCATTTTCAATTGAGGTAAAAATTATTTTGTTTTCTTCTTTATTATATAAAATATTAAGTCTATACTTATCTTTTTTTACAATATAATAAGTAGTTACTCCATCTTTTGTATCATGTTCTATGTCCTCTGATTTTTCTACTAGTATATTCTCTATTGCTTCAACACTTATGCTCTTACCATCTTCTACATATGGCGCTAATTCATAATACATCTTATATATTTCATCGACTTCTTTTCCCTTTTTAATTATGTTTAGAAACTTTCTTTGTTCAGTTAAATTCTCTGGATATAATACTGTTCCTAATACATAAGTACCTTCTTTTTGCTTAAAGTAACTTATTCCTATATATGGGTTGCTCTCTTCTTTTTTTAATTCATATGATATAAAATTTATATCCCCTTCTTTATTGTTCTCATCTTTTAAATATGACACTTCTAGTATTTCATTTTTATTTTCAAATTTATATGTATTTATTTTATTTCTAATTTCATTACCTTCATCTTCAGTTTTTTCATAAGTAAATGAGTCGTCTTTTGCTAAAATTTTTTCAATATTTTTCACCACTTCATCTGAAGTAATTTTTTCTCCTTTTATATCATCTTCTATCATTTCAAAATACACTTGTTTTAAGCTCTTTATTTTTTTCCCATCATTACCCTTCATATATACCATAACAATACCTACTATTCCCAATAAAAAACATATACTTAAAACAATATTTCTTTTTTTGTTCATGAATATCCCCCTAGATTTAATAATTTTACCAGTTTTGATCTTTAATTATATTGTACTATCAATAGGTTAATTTTCTATAATTTTATTTAATAATTACTCCTAAAAATATATTTAAATCAAAACGCCAATAATGTTAAGCTATGATACATAATTATTTTACTTATTTTTAAAATTTAACTAGTTTATCCACATAAAAAAAGTATCTTAAAAATTAAGATACTTTTTTGAATACATAAATTAAGGGTTTAAGGATTTATTATAGTTTAGCTATTTCCTCACCAAAGTGTATACATTTTTCTTCATCACTGCCTTCAGGCATTTCATTTACAATAACAGGCTCTAGAGGTATTTCAAAGCCATATTCTTTCATTTGTTCTTCCCAGTTTCTCATCCATTCTCCATCTCCCCAGCCATAAGACCCAAATAATAAGGCTTTCTTACCATTTCCTATTTGCTTTAAAGATGTTATAAATGGTTCAAACTCACTTTCTTCTAGTTCTTCACACCCCATAGAAGGGCATCCTAATATTAATATATCATCATTTTTTATGTCATCTATACTGACTTTATCTACAGTTAAAGTTGTAACTTCCTTTTTAGAGTTAGTTATTCCTTTAGCTATAAGATTTGCCATAGCCTCAGTATTTCCTGTACCACTCCAATATATTATTTTCATATGTATACCTCCACATTCCGAAATTGATTATCTTTCTCAATTCCCTAAGTAAATGATAATACTTTTCAATTAGTTTGTCAATATATTTTTAAATTTTTTAGGTATACTTTTACTTACATATTTTATAAATAATTTATATTTATCTAGGCACTAAAAAAACTAGGCTAAAAGCCTAGCTTTTCACATATTTTAATATTTACTTTTCACTTTTAAGCCATTTTAGAGCATTTTTTAATTTTATTGGATTTCCATACATTAAGGTAGCCATTCTGTATATCTTAGCACCACCTATTCCCGCTAATACTGTTGATGCTATTAATATTAATACAGATATTATAAATTCTACTGATGTAACAGCTCCTGTTGCAACTCTTACTATCATTGTCATTGGAGATGCAAATGGTATATATGAACAAACTTTTATTAGTGTACTATCTCCATTAGTTAATCCAAATATACTAATCATAAATACTACAATAAATATCATCATTATAGGTCCAACACTTGATCCTATGTCTTCTGTCTTTGATACTAATGCTCCTAATGCCCCAAATATGAATGAATAGAATAGGTAACCTAATATCCCAAATATAGCAAATGTAGCTATTAATTCTGAAGGAATTTTAAATAAGTTATCTAATATTCCATTCCAAGCTTCACTATTTACCTTATATGCAATAAGTACTGATGACATTATTACTCCAACTTGTAATATACTTGCTATTGCACCTGCAATAACTTTACCAAATATTAAATTATTTGTATTTGTACTTGTTACTAATACCTCTATTGCTCTATTGCTTTTTTCTGCAGTTATTCCCATAGCAATTAATTGACCATACATTATAATCATCATATATATAACGAAAATTAGTATATAGGCATAAAAATAATTATTTGCACTATCTTTGCCTAGTATTTCAACATTAGCTGCTATTTGAGTATTATAAATTGTATCTACCTTGTTAAAATCTATTCCTTCGCTAGTAAGTTTATTTTTTCTATACTCTTTTTGTAAAAGTTCATCAAATATATACTTATTTTCATCATTAAATTTAGTATTTTGAACAACATAATCATATTCAGTTAAACTTTTAACATTAAAACCTGCTTCTACATCTTTATTTTCAACTAACTTGTTTAATTCATCTTTATTTTTTACAACTTTCCAATATGAATTTGGAAAATAGGCCTTTAGCTCTCCTTTATTAGAAATAATATTCTTTTCATCATATATTGCAAAATTAGTTTTATCTTCTTCTATAAGATCCTCTACTTTAGCTTCACCTTTATTTCCTACTGGCAATATGGATGACATATCTATAAAGTTAGGTAGAGATAATCCAATTATCATTGCTAATGAAATTATTATAGTACTTACTATAAAGGATTTTTTATGAAAGTAATTCCCAAGTTCAAATTTTAGTACTGTGAAAAATTGCTTCATTACTCTTCACCTACTTTCTTTACAAATATATCTGTTAAGTCTGGTTCATATACAGAAAACTTCTCTATATCTATATTTTCTTTTAATATATTTTCTAAAAGTTGGTTTTTAGTTACATCTTCATTTAACACTAGTATTAAGTAATCCTTTTTAACTTCATCTACTATTACCAAATCCTTAAATTTATCTTTGCATATAGATTCTAAATCATTTAATGTAAGATTATTTGCACTTAATATTAATCTATTGTTACCAAATTCTTTTTTTATTTCTTTAAGATTTCCACTTAGTACAATCTCACCTTTATTTATTATAGCTATTTCTTCACAAAATTCTTCAACATAACTCATCTGGTGGCTAGAAAATATTACTAGCTTATCTTGACTTATTAATTCTCTGACAGTATCTTTAAGTATCTGTGAATTAACTGGGTCTAGCCCACTAAATGGCTCATCAAGTATAACTATTTCTGGATCACATACTAATGTTTGTGCTAATTGAACCTTTTGTTGATTTCCTTTTGATAAGCTATCTAATGTTCTATTTGCATATTCCTCTATACCTAATTTTTTAAGCCATATCTTTGTACTTTCTTTTGCAGACTTAGCATCTACACCTCTTAACTGAGCTAAATAAACTATCTGTTCTGTAACTTTCTTTTTAGGATATAATCCTCTTTCTTCTGGTAGGTAGCCTATCTGATAATCTCTTGGATTAAACTTCTTTCCATCTATTAATACTTCACCTGAATTAGCCTTGAAAACATCCATTAATATACGAATTGTTGTAGTTTTTCCTGCACCATTTCTCCCTAATAATCCAAGTGCCTTTCCACTTTCAACCGAAAAGGATACTCCATGTAATACTTCATTTTCCGAAAAACTTTTTCTTAGATCCTTTACTTCTAGCTTCATATTTTCTCCCCTCTTTTAAATATGACCTCTACTATATAGTATATTAACGATTATTTATATTCAACCATTTTCCATAATATCACCTTGTATGTTAACATCTTATATGTTCTGATAAAGGAGTTCCTGCTATATGAAAACATCCTTTAAAAATGATATGTTGTACAATAGGCTATCACCTTACAAATAATAGTATAATAAATAATAAATTTAAAAACCTCTCATTTGATTCACAAATATGAGAGGTTTTATCTAAATTATAATATATTAAAGAATCAAGATACCTTGCTTGTGATACGGTTCTTTGTATCTTGCTATACGGAACGTATTTTTATTATATGAAGTAACTTTTAAAATTTTTTATTACACATTATATTTTTATATATTCTAAAGGATTTTATATTAAAGTTAGTTTTTCACAATACTTATTTTGTAAACCAACTTTCATTTAAACACTCTTTTAATATTTTAAATTTATCCTCAC
This sequence comes from Romboutsia sp. 1001713B170131_170501_G6, assembly GCF_015668195.1. Classification (NCBI taxonomy): domain Bacteria; kingdom Bacillati; phylum Bacillota; class Clostridia; order Peptostreptococcales; family Peptostreptococcaceae; genus Romboutsia; species Romboutsia sp. 1001713B170131_170501_G6. The sequence continues at coordinate 502,535 of NZ_JADPFC010000001.1, read as the reverse complement.
CTATAGAGTTTATAATGTTAGTTTCAAATTCTTCTTTTAAAATTAATGTCTCTTTACAAAATCTTAATCCTTTTTCAGTTAAAGAAAGTATCTTATCTCTAGAATTTGCGTCTTGATTTTCTATAATAATATATCCTCTTTCAATTAAGCCTTTTGCACATTTATGAGCTCCTTGGCGTGATATTCCTATTATCCTTCCAATCTGTGCCACTGTTAATTCATTTTTTTCTATTAGTGCAATCATATATGATTCTGTATCACTAACCCTTTCTTCTCCCCTTTCGACCCAAGTTTCTATTACCATTTTTCTAAGCTTTGCATGTTTTTCACTTATTAAATCTATTATATTTAAACTTTGAAAATTTGAACTCATATAAATACTCCTTTATTTTAATTAAATCTATATACATTATATATCATTTTTAACTCTATAATACAATTTTAGTAAACTTAGTTGACATTTTAGAGTTAAAAATGGTATTATACATTAGTCAACCAAGTTGACAATATATTAGAAGAGAGGTATTTAACTTGTTTAAAAACAAAAAAGAGCATTTTATATTTATATTAATGATTGCTACAACAATGGTATTTATAATGAGTTGCTATAATATAGCTATAGTTGAAGGATTTTCATTATCTATATTTAAGCATGCAGTGCTAGGTTTCCCAGTTGCTTTTATTTATGCATTAATAGGAGATATTTTTATAGTTGGTAAAATCGTGAAAGTCATTACAAGTAAAATATTAAAGCCCACTGACTCTATGGCAAAAGTAGGATTGTGTATGTCATTTTTCACAGGATGTGGTATGGTTATTTGGATGTCATTATTCGGAGTAATTACTAATGTAGGACTAGATTCTAACTTTATTTCTGCTTATGGTGTTGCTTTAGTTACAAACTTTATTTTTGCAATTCCTTTAAATTTATTAATTGTATCTCCTTTAGTAAGATTTTTATTTTTTAAGATGTTTCCACCTATTTCAAGTTTTGATCAACAAACAAATGCTATTTAATAATGAACCCTATCCCTTACTTATGATAGGGTTCATTATTTGTAATTCTAAATTTTTAATTTATATTATATGTTTTAGCTCTGTTAGCTAAGTTTGATATAATTTACCAACAAAGTAACGGTTTATTATTTACTGTAATATATAAGCTCTAAGATATACTTATTTTCAAAATCTGATATGAATTAGTTCAAATATAATAAAAGTAATGTTAAATCTGATTCACTAAATCTTTTATAATTCATCTTATTTTTATACATAGGTATAACAATGCTATCTTATATAGGTTATATGATAGTAGCAGCTATTATGAGAAATATTTCAGATGCAAAAGGAATATGTGAGATATCAATCAATAAATTAGAAAGCATAGGTTCAATATGTTTATCATTATTTTTATCAATGGCTATATGTAGCTTAAAGTTATGGGAGCTTATAGACCTAGCTATACCTATGTTAATACTACTAACTTTGCAGACATTATTAATAATTCTAAATCACTAATTTATAATGTATAATTATATATAGGATATATTAGAATTTTATATGAAAGTAAATATATTAGGGGGAAAACATAATGTCATTTATAATTTTTGTAATATGGGCATATTTATCAACACTATTATTTAGTTTTTTATTTTATAAGTTAAATCATATCAAACCACAATTATTTCAAGAAGTACAAAGAAAAATAAATAATTTAAGTGAAAAAAAGAAACGTAGATTAGGAATAATTGCAAATATATTATTTTTAATAATAATTTTTATTTTACCTATATTTAATGATAGTGATATTATAGCAGGTTTAATTATAGGTTTTTTATTTTCATTTAAGGATATATGTTTTAATAATAATGTTATTGAATATGCGTTAAAAGATTATAATGATATAAAGTAATATATAAAACGATACACAATATAAGAAAATATCAAAATTGCCATTCTTTTTAGTTATTATAATAGGTGTAAGTTATCATTTAATACATAACAATTATTTAGTTAATTAGGGGGAATATTATGGATAATATTATTGATTTTAAATTAGTTATTCCATTTATAATTTTAATAATTATGTTTTTAGGGAATTATATATCAGAAAAGAAATTTAAACCAAATAAAGCACTTTTAGAAGAAATTGAAGATTTAGAATTTTCAAGAAGGTTTTTTATATTAGGTATAATACTAGTTATTTTAATAACTTCTCCTCTAAATAAAAATACTTATTTTACTTTATTAATAATTATAGTAGCTTTGATAGCTGAATGGATTAGATCTAAATATATTTTAAAATATTTAAGTGATAGAGATGAAAATGAAAGCACTAAAAAATATATATCGACTATGCCTATTTTTCAATGTATATGTGCTATAGCTTTAGCTTTGTATTTTATCTTTTTTTAATATATCATTAAATAAAATTATACTTATATAAAGATTGTACCTAGTATTATACCATTGTTAATTAGTTTATATAGAGTTAAAAAAGTATACACTAAGATAAGTGATTTCATAAATACAAAAAATGCTATTACTTAGAATTATATTTAGAAACCATTAATAAGTTTTAAAATATATATATTTAATCTATAATTATATATAATAAAATATAAGGTGGTAATATTGGTGAATATAGGGATCAAATGTAAAATAAAATACATTTCAAAGTTTTTAGTAGATGAATTTAAAGCTCAACACATTACCAAAGAAGGTCTTTTAAATTTAGATAGAGCATTTTAACAAAAATGTTAAAGATATAGATTGCTTATCATATAAATATCAAGTAAATACTTAAAAATTAATAATTATTGTTTTAGAAAGTAAATATTAAGAAATTTTATCTAGTTTTACAATGGATGGAAGATGAAGTAATTGAAGAATTAAAAGGTTTTAAACCATACGTAAAATATTTAAAATAATATAAAAAGTAGATCTATTACTATAATAAATGCTATAAATTTTTATGCTATGTTTAATTATAATATTAAAAAATACAATAATTAAAAGGACCATTATATGGTCCTTTTAAATTAGAATTCTTTATTATATTTATTTATAAGTAGTATCCATAAAATATATTTTAATAAGAAAACACCTAAAATAAGGAATACTAACCATGTTGGATATCCCATTATGATGCAAATATAAGCAATTAGTAAAACAAACCAGTTAGATATATCCCCTGCTTTAGCATTAGCTTTATCTCTTATAAGTTCATTTCTTTCGTCTTTATACTCTATTTCTATTTGCTTAGATTTACCAGGTATTTTTTCAATACGTTTAATCTTATATAACGAACCTAAACCTCCACCAATTAATCCAAACCCTAATGCAAAAACTAATCCAAATAACCTTGAAATTATATCTCCTTTATCTACAAAAATTGATGCTAATAAACCTACAATTGCTAATACTACTCCTAATATTAGCATAATGAAACTCCTTTTTTTACTTAACATTATTATCCTCCTCTTCATATATAAATATCTCCTCAATTGACATATTAAAATATCGTGCAATTTTAAAAGCAAGAATAATCGAAGGATTATATCTTCCTTTTTCTAAAGAACTAATTGTCTGCCTAGAAACTTCTAGTGCAGATGCTAGTTCTTCTTGGGTAATTTGCTTTTGTTTTCTAATTTCTTCTAATCTATTATTCATACTACAATGCACTCCTTCTTAACACAATGTAAAGTTAACTTTCCATACATTAATAGTAGCATATTAAAATCAAATGTCAAGCTAACTTTACATTTAATATATTATATAAGAGAAATTTACATTTGTTACCCAAATGCATAATAGAGGATAAATCTCATCCATTGGAATTACACCTATCTTCTTATAAAATTTTATAGATGGTTCATTCCAATTAAGACACTACCAATCTAATCGTTTACAATCTCTTTCTATAGCAATACGTGCTGATGCTGAAAATAAAGATTTTCCAAGTCCTAATCTACGCATTTTGGGCTGTACATTTATTATATCTATTGTGTTTAATATAAAAAAGGAGCCATTACTTTTAAGTTGTAATAATAAAAAAGTCATACACAAAAACATATTTATTTTCATGTACGACGTTTTATTAAATTACTTTATTTTATAAAATTATTATCTAAACATAAATTTAGAAACTACTAAAGAAATTGCATAATTACCAAATAAATTAAACTATAGCAATTTTTCAAAAGCTATTCTTTTACTTGAATCATCTACATATATTATTCCGCAATACTTAAATCCATTTTTCTCAAGTACCCTTTGCATAGGAATATTCTCTTCATGTGTATCAATTTTAATACTATGTACACCGCTATCTACACAAAGTTGTTCTACACATTTAATAATCTCAGTTGATAGACCTAACCCTTTGTGGTTATTACTTACAGCTACTCTATGGATAGCTGCATATTTATTGTTGCTTAGCCACTTTCCATCATAGATAGATTCATACGTTGGCTCTCCTTTAAATGTTACCATTGAAGTAGCAACAACCTCACCATCTTTTTCTAGTACATAGCTTTCAACATTTTTTATATCCCCAATAATTGTATCTTCGTTTGGATAATTGTTTTGCCATTGGTCTATTCCTTTATTTTTAAAGAACTCTTGAGCTTGATTGATGATTTTCATTATACTTTTTACATCATTTGTTTTTGATTTTCTAAACTTCACTAATATCCTCCTTGTCAGTTATGCATTCTTTAACAAATGCAAAACACTGTTTTATATCTTTATGATTTAAATTTTTAACATCGAAATTAAATATTTTGTATATCATTTGAACACAGTAACCTATCCCAAATACAGTTAATAAAGTACCTAGTCCAACAGTCCCACCTAATACCCATCCAGTTATTAGAGCCAGTCCTTCTATAAAAAATCTTATTTTACTTATAGGCTTTGATGTAAGCTTTACTAAGACTACCATTAATCCATCTCTCGGACCACATCCCATTTCACACCCTATATATAAATAACTTCCTATTGCATTAACAAACATACTTCCTATCATGAGTAGTATGCCGTAAAATAAATTAATGCTTGTAGGAATTATATCTATATAGATTATTAAATCTATGAAACATCCAATCATAATCATATTTGCCAATGTTCCAAATCCTATTTTTATACCTAATATACTAACTATAGTTACAATTAATAGACCGACAATGATACTTGCCTGACCGATTGTAAATCCAACTAAATTAGACAAACCTTGATGAAAAACATCCCATGGACTCAAACCCAAATTTGATTTTATTGACATTACAGTAGAAAGTGCACATAATAAAAAGCCTGATAACATTCTTAGAAAAAGCATTAATATTCTTTTCATAATTAATCTCCTAAAAAATAATAGTCGAACTTTCAACTATTATTTTTAAATATTCTCCAACACCTTTTTTAAATATATCTCCATGATATAATTATATTATAACTGTTTATATATATCATCATAATTAATTTTAATCTGCTCCTTAAGTCCTTTATCTCCTTCTTAAAGTCTGTTTATTTTTCTTTTTAAACTTGTTATAATAATTAAATGAAGAGTATAATGAAAAATGACTAGATTTTGATATATTTTACCAATTCTAGCCATCTTTATAGATTTTATATTTTGAATTTAATCTTTTTATTATTTTATATCCATAGACTTCATCTTCACTTATAATTTGTAATATTATTCCTTTAATCAACCTCTAAAACACCTGCGCAAGAAGATATTTGTGTATATTTTGCATTAACATTATTTTTATATAATGATGGTATTATTTTCTCTTCAATCATATATATTTCATCTTCATCCCATTTATTTAAATTCTTACTTTTACATTCAATTAAGTTACCCTCTGTTTTAAACGCGACATCAGCAATTATTATCTTCCCATCTTCACTTAATAAATCCTTTAACTTAGATATAAATTCTACTTTTTTATCATTATTTAAATGATGAATTGCATAAGAGGATATAATATAATCAAATTTTTCATGTGCTAATTCTGAAGGTATACCTAAATTAAAATCGCTTTGTATAAAAAGACCATCAGGCATCTTTTCCTTTGCTATATCTATCATTGCTTGTGAAAAATCAATTCCAAATATCTTTGCTCCATCTTCATATAATTTACTAGTTAATAGTCCAGTCCCAAAACCTACATCCAAAATTTTTTTTGATTCTTTGTTAATAATTGAATTATAAATATAATTTAATACATCATAATAACCATCAAATGGATATTCATTTGAACTTTTTTCTACGCTTTTATCATACTCCCTTGCCCATAAATCAAACCCCTTATTATCTAACAATCTATTTCCTCCCATTTCATCTATATATAATTAATTTTTCTGAATTTATGATATCTGTTAATTTAATTATATCAGAGCTTATAGTTTGAAGTATGTGCACTAAAACATATAATTTTGTGAATACAAGCAATGCTATTAAATAAAAATATATTTAAATTAAAATACCAGCAATATTAAGATTGATACAAAATTATTTTACTTATTTTTTAAATTTAACTAGTTATCTACATAAAAAAAGTATCTTAAAAATTAAGATACTTTTTTGAATACATAATTTGAATACATAATTAAGGGTTTAAGGATTTATTATAGTTTGGCTACTTCCTCACCAAAGTATATATATCCATTGATAGAAATTGATAATCCTTATCAAACTCTTTAATTAAATGATAATATTTTTCAATTAATTTGTCAATATTTTTTTAAAATTTTTATCATTAAATTCTCTAATAAATCTACTAAATAAAATTTTGTTTATAATCTTATAAATATTATTAAAGAAGGCTAATTTTTGTCCTCTTTCTATACAATATTCTATGCAAAAAATTCCCATTTAATTTCTTTAGCTAACTTAAATCAAGATACTTTACTTAAAGTTTAATGAAACCATTTTGTAATAGGAAAACGATTAAGTATTATGTATAATATAACTAAAGTTTACAATTGTTATAAATTGTAAATAATATATGTGGGTAAATAATTTAAGGGGTGGAGATGTATAATTTAAATCAAATATATAAAAATGAAATAAAAATTAAACCAATATCTTTATTAAAATCACTTTTTGCTATAGCTATATATATTTTAGTACAAAATATAATAAGTTTGTTATCAGTTTTTATTAGTATTCTAATAAATCCAAACATGTCTTTTGGAAATAATATGATACTTATAATGATATCAACAGTGTTTATAAGTATAGCTATAGTAATATTGGCAGGGCATATATTTACAGAAAAAGGTAGTACTAAAATAAATAGCAATATTTTTAAACCTAACAAGAAAGACTATTTACATATTTGTTTGATAATAATAGGGTATATTTTAATTAGAGAAGCTACATTGTTTGAAGTATTAACACAGTTTGAAGGACCTATACCTGATGAAACTCTTGATTTTATTATTGAAAATTCTAGTGGTATAGAATTTTTTATACTGAGTTTAATGTTATTTTTACAAACACTTATAGAAGCACCTATATTTGAAGAATTATTTTTTAGGGGAATATTATTAAATGGATTTCTAAGTAAATATAAAACAAATTATAAAAAAGCTATAATATATTCTGCGATAATATTTGCTATTGCACATTTAAATATACCTCAAGGGATAAATGCCTTTATATTAGGAGTAATACTAGGATATATTTATTATTATACAAAATCTATGAAACTATCTATTTTTGCTCATTTTATAAATAATTTAATTATATTTATACCAGTACCAAGTAATATAATAATTAAAATTACATACATTTGTTTAGGATTATATTGTATTGTAAAAGGGCTGAACTACATAAGGCAATTACAAGAAAAAAATAATAAGTTAGCTATAGATAATTAGTTATAAATTTACGGTGGGAGGTAATTTATCATGTTATTATGGATTATGGTGTTTCTTGGTATTTTACTATTTATTGTTGGGCTTTATTTTATTGTAAAAAATTATAAAGAGGGAAAGTACATAAAAAAATATGGAGTAATTTCTTATATAGGGTTAGGCATAGCAGTTCTTGGAGTAATATTATTAATGGAGCCTGTATTTACCAAGTTACCCCCAAATTTATCTGGAGTTTTACCATGTTTTATATCTTTAGCTATTTTTATGATATCAGCTAAATTATTGCTAAAACCTACATTTTTAAAAAAATAATTACCAATTTATTGAGTAGATTAAGTAAAGAATCTTAACATATTTAAACTAAAGTATATAAAAATGACTAGACTTTTGATAATTCCAATAGTTCTAGCCATTTTTTTGCTTATTTATAATACAAAATTCTAATAAATTCTAAATTTGATTAAAAAGATATTTTTTATGCTAATAGATTATACATTATTTTTATTATCTTTTATTGCCCGTGTTAATTTACGTAAATTATCATTTATAGAAATTAATAATATTAAAATTAAAATACCTATAATCCCTGTTCCACCTGAATTATTTATACTATTACTTACATTCTCTACACTATTTTGCAAATTAGATATTTCCATAGATATATCTTTAAGTTGCTCTACTATTTGATTTTGTTCTTCCACTATTTCACTCCTCATACCCTTTTGTTGAAAATTTTTAAAAATTACTTATATAATTTTAATAATTTTAATACATAATAATTGTTGCCTTTTTATATTATATACTTTGTAAATTCATTTACCAATACCAAAATAACATTAAATCTATATCTTATAAATTTAAATTAATCAAATTAATTTATTTTTAGGCTATATTAGCTTTTATTTTGATATACTATAGATAAAAATAAATGTACCTTAGTATTTTCAATATATTAAAATACTAAGGTACATTTATTTACTAAATTTTTGATTTTATTCTATAATATGTAGCACAAACAATAACATTTAGTGTAATTGTAATTACAAGAAGTAATCCTGATGTAAGTGCTACTGTACTTAAAGTATCCATCATCGCTGTCCAGTCCTCTATATTAACCAAATGATTAATATAAAAAATCTGCATACACAATGAAATGGCACATGCACTAGCACTAGCTATAGAAAAAATCCCCCACTTCTTATTGATAGACTTATTCTCCCACATAAGATTAATAATTGGGATAATAAGAGCAATCAACCCAAATAATAAACTTCCCCTATTTAACAAACCATAATCCATAATGATATTCCCCCCTAGCTTTCTAACTTATGTATTTGTTTAATAAAAGTAATTAATGTTAAATTACAGTTACTGACTTTGATTATATCATAAATTTTATTAAATTATTTATTTCCTTTACCTCTTTTTCTATGTTCTCTAAGCATTTTAAAAATAGTGATTTTAAATGATTTTCAATTTTTATTTGAATATTTAACTATGACTTTTATATATACTTTTTACATAATTGTCTAACAGAGCCTAATTTTATAATAGAATATTTTTAATTAACGAAAATATTTCCACATCCAAAAAAACATCTTCTTTAAATATGCTTTGTCTAAGTGTTCCCTCTTTTTTAAATCCAAGCTTTGTTAATAAATTAGAAGATGAATTATTCCCTATAACAACTTCAGCTTCTATTCTATGTAAATTTAAATCGTAAAATGCATATCTAATTATTTCACTAACAGCTTCCATTCCATAGCCATTGTACCAATAAGTACTATCTATATCATATCCTAAATTGCATTTTTTGTTTTTAAAATCTATGCTATTATACCCTGCTAACCCAATTAATTTATTATCTTCCTTAAGAACAATTCCCCATCTCATACCATTACCTTCTGAACTAGCTTTTAAAATTTTATCAATTAATATTTTGGCGTCATTTTCACACTTAAGTGATGTTTTTCCTAGGTATTTAGTAACTTCATCCTTTGATAAGTAGTTAAATATATCTAATGAATCATTCTTTGATATGCTTCTTAACAACAATCGATTGGTTTCTAAATTCTTAAAATTCATATTCTAATCCCCTTATTAAAATATTAAGTCTACAATGTTTCTTTTTTTATTTATAAATCTCCACCTAAATTTAATAATTTTACCATTTTTGCTCTTTAATTATATTGTACTATCAATATGTTAATTTTCTATAATTTTATCTAATAATTACAATCTAAAAATATATTTAAATCAAAACACCAATAATGTTTAACTATGATACATAATTGTTTTACTTATTTTTAAAATTTAACTAGTTTATCTACATAAAAAAAGTATCTTAAAGATTAATATACTTTTGAATACATAATTAAGGGTTTAAGTATTTATTATAGTTTGGCTATTTCCTCACCAAAGTGTATACATTTTTATTCATCACTGCCTTCAGGCAATACTTTAATTTATACCAAATATCGGTTAAAATGTAAAAAAAAGGGGGGGGGATAAAACAATGAAAAAGAGATTTTTAATAGCTACAATCGTAGCAAGCATAGGGTTAGTATGATGTGGGAGTGATTCAACTGACGATGTTAAGAAAGAATCAAATACAGATACTAAAGGAGTAGAACAAAGCACTTCTAATGAAAATACATATGAAATAAAGGATAGCTTTGCAAAAGGTGTAGTTGATAGCATTGTAGATGGTGATAGTTTATACATAGACTGGTCAGAACATAGAAAAGATGGATTAGGAAAAAAGACTCTATTCGAGCTAGAGTGTATTAATGCTCCAGAAATTACACATAATATATTCAACAAGATGCCTTATGCAGAAGAATCAAAAAAGAACCTAGAAGATTTAGCATCTCCTGGAGATGAGGTTTATATTGAATTTTCTGAGGATGGGGTTACACGTAGAGCCTTTATCTACGTTAAAACAGGGGATAAAGTAAAGCAACTTAACAATGAACAAATTAAGTCGGGGTTGGCTTATACCAAGAGTAATATATTTCTTAGTAAAGGGCATGAAAATATAGCAAAATTAGAAGAAACTGAAAATCTAGCAAAGAAACAAAGCTTAGGTATCTGGTTGGAAAAAGACTTTGTTGTTGATGGAATGTTTAATAAAAAGTATGTAAAAGAAGGAAAAGAAGAATTATACGAAGAAAAGAAAAGAGACCCAGAAGCAACACGTATAACTCTAGTTGTAGATCAAGAAACTAAAAAATCTACAGTTTTACCTAATGATTAAAAAACACTACTGTTTACTAATAAACAGCAGTGTTTTTTTCGAATATTTTATAATACCTCTATTAACCTACTTCTAGGTTTCTCTTAATTTATTTGTGTACATATTTATTTTCATGTACAACTTTTTATTAAACTATTATCTAGATATAAATTTATTAAAATTCAAAAATAAATAATTCTTCAATGGGAGTATTTAACTCCCTTGAAATTCTAACAGCTAATTCAAGTGAAGGATTGTATTTTGCATTTTCTAAACGAGCTATAGTTTCTCTTCTAACACTAACTTTATTAGCTAATTCTTCTTGAGTTAACTCATTAAATTGACGATATTTCTTTAAATTACTAATAAACTTTGCCATAATCTTTACTTACCTAAATCAAATTTGTAAGTTAAAAATGCCCATAAATTCATTGATATTGCAAAAGTAAGTGCTACTATTAATATTTGTAGTCTATAAAGTGTTAGTACATCTACTGTATATAACTGAATTAATACACTTGATACAATTGCTATAGCAAAACATGCAGGAAATACTATAGAAGCTGCTCTATGTTTATTGTAAATTAATCTCTCATCTTCACAATCGCCTAGCTTGTACCACCAATAATTAGCTAATTGACCAAAGAAGGCAAAATATAGAAGTCCTAGTGGATCACCGTTTAATTCTTTAAAACCTAAAAATCCAAAAAGTGCAAAAAAAATTGAATACTTGTTTAACTCTTTCATAAATAAATCCCCCTTTATATATGTGATATATTTATATCTATATATTACATATATATCACATTGATTTTTATATTATGATTGAAATTAAAAAATATATTTTACATTTAAAATTATAATAATTAACTAAATTAATTTTATCTTCTAAAGTTATACTTTTTAATATAATTTAGCATACCTACACTATTTCCTTCTTTTTCTTCTTTTTATTATTATTCTTATTCTTTTTCTTATTCTTTTTCTTGTCCTATATTTTAATACGAGTCGTTTTAATTTTTTTCACTACTTGTTAACGATTGGTTATACGTATAGTGGTACGACTCGTTACAATTTTAAAACAAATAAAACTTAGTATACAAATACAAAAAGAAAGGAATCAATTTTATTTTGTATCCCTTCCTTCATTAAATCTTAAACCTATTTTATTAGTTCCTCCAAATTTTAATAAATAATTTATTATAAATTTACCTTATTAATTAAAACATCATATCCTGTGTATGCTAATGCTGCCGTTAGTAGTCTTTCATGACCAAGTGGGGTTATTGTAGCATCTGCTAATTCTTTTTCCTTAATTTCAGTAATCCGAAGAGCTCTTAAATTTTCATTAAATAATAATTCTTTAATATAAATCTCCCCTTTATTTAATTAGCTTTGTATAATTGATTGAGCTATTGTTATATCTTCTTTTAGTATTCTTTTTATATGAGTAACACTCATATTGTACTCTCTAGCTAAATTATTTACATTAAACCCATTGTACTTTTTAATAATCTCTCTATTTCTGGCATTTTTTATAGCGCTAGTATATGTTGGTATATAAACATTACTTCCTCCATACATTCTAGCTATTTCTAAAAACTTCTCCTTACCTACTATTTCAAGTAGCACCTCTAATCTTTCACTAACATCTTCATTTTTTATCTTCATATTCTCCTCCTAAACAAAATTTGTACACTTATGTTTTAACTACATGTGTTTAATCTTAAGTACTATCTAATTATAAGTAAGGGAAGTTACTTATAGTTTAAATTTAAAGGGGGAATGAATATGGCAGTAACTATAACTAAAAATCCATCATATTTAAAGCTTAGATTTGATTGTGGAAAAGATGATGAAACTGGTAAAACAGTAGTAAGAACAAAGTCTTACTCAAATGTAAATCCAGATGCAACTGATCAAGATGTATATGACGTAGGTACTATATTATCAGCTTAATATTAATTATAATTTTAAGGAGGTATGCTATGGAAATCAAGAAAAAATTAATTATGTCTTTTAAAACTTTATCTGGTAAAAAAATATCTATATCAGTTGATGACCCTAGAGAAAATTTAACTGAATCTGAAAAAAAAACAGCTATGACTACTATATTATCTAAAAATATATTTAAGGTAAATGGTGAGGATTTAGATTCTTTAGTTGAAGCTAAAGTTGTTGAGACTGGCACTACTGAATACGATTTAGTATTATAATATAGGTGATATTATGGAATTTGATATACAAACTTTAATATCTAATATTGGATTTCCTATCACTTTGTCTATGTATTTACTTATACGAATTGAAGGAAAGCTATTAAATCTTACTGATAGTATTAATAATTTATCTAAAAATATATTAAGTATCAAAAAGGGATGAATTTCATCCCTTTTTATTATTAACTCTTTTTCTTCTCTAGGCATTTTTCAGGGTAAATATAAATTAATTCCCATTTACCATCTTTACCTTTTTTATAATCAGCTATTTTTATATCAACACCATTAGTTAACTGGTAAAATAAAACATAGTATTCATTACCTTCTTTATCCTTAAAATAAACTCTCTTTTCATATCCTTCTTCCTTAACATCTATATCACCACTAACTAAGGAACACCAATCTCCATACTCAATGGCAACAAGACTCTTTGCATCATATGACCACCCATGATATGGTGCACACAAATAGTTTTCAGCCAAATATTTTATATCTTTAATTTTATATTGTCCATTTTCATTGTCTAAATAAATATATCCATAATAATATGCAAATAATCCCTTTTGCTCCTTAGAGCCTTCTATTACCTCTAGCTCAACAAAGTACTTAATTTCATTAGGATTATTCTCACTTGGCGGCACTTCATTTAGTTTTATTAGATTAATATGTAGCTTATTTTCAAATGATTTTAAATAATCTTTATATGAATATTTTTCTTTATAAGAGTCTGATAAAAAGTTATATGAAACAGGATAAGGACCCTTTGCTTCACCTAATGTACCACATCCAGTGTTTGTGCCTTTAGTAGGATTTGCTGCTTCTCTTAAAACACTAAAATAGTTTATTATAGTATCCCTTGGAGTTTCTAAAAGCTTTTTAGGTAATTTTACATCAGAAGGTTTGCCATTGTAGATATTGTAAAGTGAAGTTTCTATTCTATCGTTTAATATAGGCATATTAGATGGTCTAAAAAATCTTTCTAGGCTATAATACTCTTCACTATTATCAACATCATGCTCATCTTCTACTTTTCTTTCTTTTATATATTTTCCACCTAATATTAATTTATCATGTTTTCCTTCACATATTCCTATTATAGGTGTGCTTATTAGTGCTATTGTAATTAAAAATATAACTTTGATTTTAAACATAGCTGTCCTCTTTTCATTTCTTAGTAAGTTCATTACTATATTTAACAAATAGAATTAAATTTATTATTAAATTTATAAAAATAAATAAAATTTCCCCACAAGTATAATTATTTATAAATTGGATTATTTTGGATTTACATATTTACACGTATTTAAATACGTATTATTATATATATAGTAATGGATTAAATTAGTTATCTTAAACCTATTTTTCTTTATATTAACAAACCAATTATTATCAAAGGAGAAAATAAAAAATGAAAAAAGATTTTTATACTTATATAGCCGTAGTATCTTTAGAAAAAGATGATTCACGTCCTAATGAATATTATGCAGCATATGTCCCAAATTTTGGTGAAGTATATACAGATGGTGAAAACTTAGAAGAACTCTTAAAGAATATAACTGAATGCTTAGAATTTGGAATATACGGAAGAGAAAAAGACAATGAAGATTTACCAGATCCAATAAATCCTATTGAATATAAAGATAAGTTAAATGATAATGAGTTTTTAATGTCTGTAAATGCAATAATGCCTAGAGTTAGAAAGGCTTTTGATAATATATCTATAAAGAAAACTTTAACTATTCCACAATGGTTAAACATAGAAGCTATGAAACAAAATTTAAATTTTTCTCAAATACTACAAGATGCTTTAAAAAAAGAACTTGGAATAGTAGAAAAGTATTAATATTTAAATAATTTTTAAAAATATATTCACTATTCTTATTATACTTTTTATAAAATTTATGATATAATGTTAAATGTTCAATTTTAATACAGATACCTTTCTGTGTTAAATTTGTTTTCTGTGTTAAAGCTGGTAGGATTTTTTCCTGCCAGCTTTTTATTTTTTCTGTTATATTAATTCTTCAATTCTCTCAAATTTAAGTATGTCACTTTTTAAATTATCCCAATCTTTTTTTAATAAATCCATATACATTACATCTGCAAACTTACCATATCGACTATCAAAATAAGCCTCTCTAATTATACCAATTTCTTTAAAGCCTAATTTTCTATATAATTGTTGTGCTCTTTTATTATCACTCATAGTAGTCAGCTCTATTTTATTTATATTTAAGAACTTGAACATAAAATCTATAAAGTGATATAAAGCATCTACTCCATTACCTTTACCTTGCTCTTCAATATTGCATATTTTTATGCCTAACTCAGCTTTCTGATTCCTACTATCCCAATTAGAATAATTTATTTCCCCTATCGTAACCAAAGTATCTTTTTTACAAATAATAAATCTTTTAGAATTTGGAAACATTGTTGTATCTTCAATATCTTTTAAAATGCTCTTCTTTATTGATTCCTTACTCTGTAAAGTTCCAAATACATGAGTAGCATGTTCCATCATATCTCCATCATTCCACCATTTATATAAGTATTCTTCATCTCCTAATTCCAATTGTCTTATTATTAAATTTTTGCTATTAATCACTTTGCTTATCCCCTTTTAATAAAAATTTTATAATAAACACTACTACATAAAATTTTACATATTAATTTAATATCCTTTAATAACTTATAAGAAAATTAGTGTACATAAAAATAGATGTTTTCGTGAACATTCATATTTATAACCTTTTTACACTCTTTATTTATTATCTAATTTACTAAGTATTAGTTGAGTACAATAAATTATGGTAAATATTATAGTTGCAAACATTGATACATATATCCCAAGCTCTCCTAATATAGCATTTAAAACCATATTTACAACAAACAAACATACCAAAACTATACCTATAGTAATTAATAATGAATATAGTATTTTTTTATCCAAACTATCACCCCTTATCTCATATTTACTATCCATCGCCATAGTAATCAGCAAAGTATAAAATTCCTTTTTTTACTACTTTATAATTACTAAGTATCCCTTGGGTTGCTTTTTCTACTAGTGGATTAGTTAACGTATAACATTTTGCCTTTTGACTTTCTAAAAACTCTTTGTCTATTTTGTTGTGAAATTCATCATCAACTATATCTTTCGTAATGTCTTCTATAAAATATCCCCTGCAATTTTTGAATACTTATATTATAGCTTAATATTAGTATAATACATTTAAAAAACAACACTTCTTTTAAACATATAAAATAAAAAAGGGAATGAAATACATTCCCTTTTTTATCTATTATTTTAATGTTGGCCAAAAATCTTTACTAGCTTCCATTGTATCATCTAATATATCTTTTGCAATATTAGCAGAGCATATATCTTTAATTGCTCCAGTAATAATTACTAATTGTGATGATAATATAATTAAATATAAACTTTAGATAAAGAGGAACGAATCGTTCCTCTTTTATTTTTCCATTTTTTATATTTTAATTCTTCTTAATAAACAGTTGCAATTGATAATAAATATCTATAAAATTGTAAATATATAAGGAGGTTTAAAATGGACAATATTAATAAATTTCAAAGTTTGATTATATTATTGATGGTATTAATAGGAATAATACTCGGGCAAATAAATATTATACAAATCTATTCTGAATATATAATCATGCCTTCTTTGATAATAATGTTATTTTTAGTATTTATACAAATACCATTAAAAGATATTACAAAATCATTTAAAAATATAAAGTTTACATTAACAGCGATACTTATAAATTTTGTATGGACACCTATTTTAATATTCTTTTTAGGGAAATTTTTCTTACAAAATAGCCCAGAGCTGTTAATTGGATTTATAATGCTTATGGTAACACCTTGTACTGATTGGTATTTAATATTTACAGCTATAGCAAAAGGTAATGTTGCATTAGGAGCATCAATTTTACCACTAAACTTTATACTTCAATTACTACTACTTCCTGTGTATGTATTTTTAATTGGAGGCTCAAGTGTAAACATAGATGCATTAAGCCTTACTCAAGGAATGGTTGTAAGTTTATTTATACCTCTTTTATTGGCTACTATTTTTAGAAAAATTAAAATTAATAAAAAAGGTTTAAGTTATTTTGAAGAAAATATATCTTTAAAAGCTTGTGATTACCAAGGTTATTTTTTAAATTTAGCAATAATTTCAATGTTTGCATCTCAAGGTAAAGTATTACTTAAAAATCCTCAAGTACTTTTACAGCTTTTACTGCCAGTACTATTATTTTTTATAATTAACTTAGTTATTGGACAAGTTGTTGGTAGAAAAATAAAATTAAGTAAAGAGGATAATGTTGCTTTAAACTTAACTACTTTAGCTAGAAACTCACCTATAGCACTTGCAATAGCAGTTTCAGCTTTTCCTAATGAGCCTTTAATATCATTAGCGCTTATAATAGGACCTTTAATAGAATTGCCTGTGTTATTTCTAGTGTCTAAAATATTATTAAGTATTAATTATGTTAAACAAACATAATATAAAAATAACTGTACCTTATGTATTTAAATACTTTAAAATCTCAGGTACAGTTATTTATTAA
Organism: Romboutsia sp. 1001713B170131_170501_G6; assembly: GCF_015668195.1. NCBI lineage: Bacteria > Bacillati > Bacillota > Clostridia > Peptostreptococcales > Peptostreptococcaceae > Romboutsia > Romboutsia sp. 1001713B170131_170501_G6. The sequence continues at coordinate 484,598 of NZ_JADPFC010000001.1, read as the reverse complement.
ATTTTATATTATAGTTTATAATAATAAAATTTACTTTATATATATAATAGTTTTATATTTTCTTTAATTAATATATTAATCATTCAAATAGTTATATAGGCAAGCATAAATATAAACTGCTAGCTAAATTTTAGCTATCTTTTTAACTTTTTCAAGAGAAAACTTATATATTATAAACATAAATAATATTACTAGTAAAATTATTAATAATCCTACAACAAGAGCTAAAAACTCTCCTTGCGATATATTACCTCCGCTATTTCCGTAGAATATAGTAAGATATATCATATATGTAAAAATACTCCCTATCACTGTTGGATATATAAATACCTTAGCTAACTGCTTCTTAATATTTTTTTCAATATATTTTTTGTTTGCTCCAAGCTTTTTAATATCTGAAAACAGCTGTTTATTATCAAGTCCAATAGTTACTGCTCTAGTATAAGCTATTATTGCTGTTGATGCTAAACATATTATTGATATATAAATAAATAACATAATAAACACAGCCATATTCTTAAGTAAATCTTGTTTGTCTAAAGGTTTAAACATAGGATAATACTTCCACTCCCTAAAAAGTTGAGTATCATCTGGAGAAAGTTCTAACTTAGTATCATGATCATACTCTTCTCCCTTTTTTTCTGCTAACATTTTTTCATACTCATCGAAAGAAGTAGATACTGCCATATCTTTTGAACTTCTATTTATAATTTCTTCTTTTAAAGCTTTAGCAAATTCATAAGTTTCATCTGGATTTATAACATTAAATAACACAAACTTATCATATTGTTCTTTTGGTAATCCTTTTGAAAGTCTTAAATAATCTTCATCTGATATTACATACTTTCCTTGATTTTCTTTTATAAAAGGTCTAAAAGAAACTGTTCCTGCAAATTTTATTTTCTCAGATTCTTCTGTTACTGGATGAGTTATTGTATCTAAATCATTAAATTTTGACCAAATAATTTCAGATTCTCCCTCAGCTATAACTTTATAATACTCACCTTTAGCAACATCTATATTTTGTCCTGATACTTTATTAAAATCACTTTCTTTGAAAAACTCATTATATTGCATTTTTTTTATATACTCATCTATAAGCATATTGTTTTCATCATAATCTCTATAATATCCATTTGTAATAAGTGAAATAGAATCTACTTCATAGTAATCTGTTATAGAAACATTATGATCCTTAGAAAGAGAATATATGTCTTCTTTATTTATTTGATTTTCATTTCCTTTGTAATAAAAAGCATAATCTATTGGATTGTTTTTTATATCTACTAAGTGACTAGCTATCATTGTAGGTGTATAAAATGCTGCAAACAATCCTCCTGCAATTAAAAATGTTATTACACACATGTTCCTAACTGTTTGTTTTCCTGAAAATCTCATCATATTTGTTGATATAATATTTTTATAATACTTTTTAGGATTTTTCCCTTTTTTGCTGTAAATTATTGCATGAGTTAATACCATATAAAGACCTAAAAGTGATAATAAATACACAATATTCCATATAGATGGTATATGATATCCTATTGTTTCTGCTATTATAATTGGAACCCCATATCCTAAAAATAATCCACTTATAACTAATATCCAGCCAACTATTCCAGCCCAAGGCTTAATATCTTTTACAACTTCCGATTTTCTTTGTTCATAGATAATATCCATAATATTACTTCTTTTTATAAACTTAGCACCATTTATAAATATACATAATGTTACAAAAACACAAAAGCCAACTCCAAATATAAGTCCTGTAGCTCCAAATTGATATGCCATTTCTTTTGTATCTATAATAAATATTTGAAAAATCTTCCATATTATATAAGAAACAGGAATACTAAGAACCACCCCAACTATTAAACATATAGGAATAATAAATATAAGTTCTTTTAACAAAACTTTTTTAAGCTTTGACTTTCTTTCTCCTAATGCCATTAATATTCCAAACTCACGACTTTTATATTTATAGAATAAAGAAGATGCATAAGTTGTAAATACAGCACATCCAATAATTGCTATAGAAAATATCATATAACCTTGTTTTCTACTATCTCCTCCTGATGGTAAGATGTTCATTACTGTTGGGCTAAAAAACATCAATGCATATGAGGTAACTAAAAGCACTGATAAGGTTATACAAAAAGCAAGCATATAATAATTTTTTATGCTGTTTTTTCTAAGCCTTGATATAACATTATTCATTGTCACTATCATCACCCCCTAGTTTTTTAAGTGTATCTAGGAGTTTATCCATAAACTCAATACGACTTGTAGTTTTAGTAAGTTCTGTATATACTTCTCCATCTTTAAGAACTATAACCCTATCACAAAATGATGCTGCAAAACTATCGTGAGTTACCATAAATACAGTTGCACCTAATTCTTTTTTTGCTTGAACAAATGAATCTATAACAGCTCTACATGATTTACTATCTAAGTTTCCAGTTGGTTCATCTGCTAAAATAATATATGGTTTATTAATAAGAGCTCTTGCAACAGCACTACGTTGTTTTTCTCCTCCCGATATTTCTGCTGGATATTTATCTTTTATATGTGAAATACCAAAAGTATCACAAAGTTTATTTGCTAGTATTTCCATTTTAGTAACATCTTTATCTGCTATAATTTGTGGTAAACAAATATTTTCTATTACACTCAATCCATCTAATAACATAAAATCTTGAAAAACAAACCCTAACTTTTGATTTCTTATATCTGCTAAACTTTCTTCATTTAATCCTGATATATTTTCTCCTCCAAGTAATATTTCGCCTTTTTTAAAAGGCACAAAACAAGAAATACAATTTAAAAGTGTAGTTTTTCCACTTCCTGATGGCCCCATAACAGCTACAAACTCTCCCTTTTTCACATCAAAAGATATATTTTTTAATACATCATAATTTACATTTCCTGTTTTATAACTTTTATATAAATTCTTAACTTTAAGCATAATCTTCCCTCCTAATATTTTATAATTTAATTGTATATTTTTATTAAGGCGTTAAAAACTATACCAAATGTAATCTTTTGCAGTGATATTGTAATTTTTGGTATGCTATAATAAAAAAATAGGGGGAATAATTTTTATGCTTAAAATTGCAATATGTGATGATGAAAAATCTCAAATTAATTTACTCAAAAATATATTATCAATACATTTAGATTTAAAGGGGTTAGATTATAGAATCTATGAATTTGATTGTGGAGAAAGTCTTATTGATTCAATTACTAAAGAAAATTATGATATTATATTTTCGGATATAGAAATGAAAGATCTAAATGGAATAGATACTGCAAAAAACATTAGATTACACAATAAAAAATCTATAATTATATTTGTTACATCATATCCTGATTTTGTTTTCCAAGGGTATGAAGTTAAGGCATTTAACTATATATTAAAGCCTTATAAACCAGAAAAAATAGGACAAGTTTTAAACTCTGCTCTTGAAGAATTAGATGAAATTCAAGATAAGTTCTATATTGTAGAATCCAAATCTAAAACTGAAAAGATAAACTTAAGTAATACCTATTATTTTACTAGCGATAGGCGTAAGGTAAATGCAGTTACTTTCACGGAAACTATAGATTTTTATGATAAACTAGATAATCTTGAAAAAAATCTACCTTCATTTTTCGTAAGAATTCATCAACGTTATCTTATTAATATCAACCATGTATCTTCAGTAGAATCTAGTAGCTTAGTTATAAATAAAGAAACCTTACCTATAAGTCGTGGTAGATATAATTCATTTATGATTGAGTTTGCAAAAACAATGCTAAGGTAGGTACCTTTATGTATGATATAATTTACAATCTTACAACTTTAATACTTTATGCAGTAACAAGCTACTATTTTTATAAGGTTATAGTAAATTTTTCATCAGTTAAAGATAATAAATATGCTAAATTTACTTCTATACTTGGAGCTTATCTTATTCCAAATGTAATTATATATACTTCAGATATTGTTAATGTTTTCTATACTATGATTGGTTTTATTTTAATAATGGTTGTTTTTTATAAATCTAGCTATATTAAAAATATTTCTGCTGTAATGATTTTTTATCCTATTGTAGTATCTATAAATTTAATTGCCAATGACTTTTGTGCTAAGGTTTATCTTTATTTAGGTGAAACTTTATGGATAGATTATTTTGCTCAAACACTAGAAATGTGTATCATTTCATTTTCTTGGTTTTTAATTTACCATTATTCTAAAGACAAGCTAAGTAATATAGGTAGATATATTGATATAAAAACATGGATTATGATAGATATTATATGCTTGGCACCGTTTATTTCCATAATAACAACAATTATTAATACACCTATAGGAAAAGAATATCAAGCATATCCCATAGCAATTGCATGTATAATTACTAGCTTGACTATGATATTTCTTATTGAATACATAGTTAAAAGCGTTAAGAATCGCCTTGAAAATCAAAACCTAAAACTTGAATATAGCTACTATAGGGAACTTGAAGAAAATCAAAAAAAGGTAAGAAAACTAAGTCACGATATGAATAACCACTTATCTGTAATATATTCATTTTTAGAGTATGATAATTTAGAAGGTGCTAAAGGATATTTTAATGAACTTTCAGGTAAGTTTAATGTAAGTAATAGAGCCTTTTGTAAAAATAGTATTGTAAATGCAGTTATAAATTCAAAATACAATTTAGCAATACAAAATCAGATTGATTGTTTTTTTAATATTGATATAGACGAGATTCTTCCTTTAGAAGATATTGACCTTTGTTCTATTTTTTCAAATACGCTTGATAATGCTATTGAGGCTTCTTTAAAGTTAAGTGACATTTCACAGAGAAAAATATCTTTGAAAGTTCGCTGCAATAAAGGTTATTTTAGCTACTCTATTTGTAATAATTACAATGATATTATTAAATTTAACAATGGAAAGTATAACTCTACTAAGTTAGATTCAAATATGCATGGATTTGGACTTGAAAACATAGATGATATTGTAAAAAAATATAGTGGCACCCTTAATATCACTTATTCTGAGTATGAATTTAATTTATTAGCAATTATTAAAATCTAATATATATAATGCTATAGTCTTCCCCTTAATTTAGCTTTATTCTGATACTGCCACATTGGCTTCTTTGATAACAATGTTATACTTAATATTTGTTCAAATACCATTAAAAAATATATATTAAAAGAAGGAGGAACGATTCATTCCTCCTTCTTTTAATATAATCATCTTTTTATAGGCTTATTATTATCATATTATGATTATAGATTAAACTTAATATAAATTCATGTTATAATAACCAATAAATACATTACAGAAAGGATATAATATGGAAATTTACTTACCAAAAATAATAGCTAATTCACCAACTAAGCTACCGATACTTGAAAAAACAATACTTTACTATATAATTGACAAATCATCTAAATGCAAAAATGAAAATCCTAAAGACTTAAACATAGAAATTAATATAAATGAAATAATAGAAATTATTAAAAACTCAACAATAGAATGTATGGATATAGTATCTCAAACTAAACAAGCTATAAACAATCTAAAAAATATAAAATTAAGTTTAGTAGATAATGGCTTTCATATAAAGCTTAAACCAATCGAAAATATAGGTATATTTGCATCAAATATTTACGTTGATTTAAATCCTATAATTGTAGAATATTTAGACCAAGTCCAACTTGGAAATTATGTTAAATTTGACTTAATTACAAATTCTATAGTTAATAAAACTAAAACATTTATATAATATTTTAGAAGATGTAATACCTTTAGGTATTATGCCTTCTACTAAAATGTATTTGTTTTTTATCTATAAACTCAACCAAGTATCCCATAAATATTACTCCAATTATATCAATTATAAGTCTAACTAATGTAAACTCATATCCAAGAGCATCTATTTCAAATGTCAACGTAGAAATCTTAATAACACACCAAGCATTTAAAAATATAATTATATTTGAAAACCTAACCCCTTTATCCATAAGAACTTTGGCAAAAGGAAATGCTGCATACATAGGACCTGCTGCAAAACATGCTAAAGCAAAAGATAAAAATATACCAAGTAAGCCTGATTTATTTCCCATATACTTAATAAAATACTCTCTAGGAACCCACTCCTCCAAAAGAGAAAGTAAAATCATAACTCCTGGAAGAATACCTAACATTTGCAAAATACTAGATTTTACATTGCTAAAAATATTAGCTCCCAAATTATTATTAAAAAAATATATAAATATGCAAATAATAAATCCAATAAATACATATTTATATCTATTTAAAATAAATCTTATATTAATCATCCTAAAATTCCCCCTACAAAAAAAGCTACTACAAAAGCAAATATAAATGCTACAACATTTCTATAAAGAGCAGCCTTCTTTCCTATAAATTTTGATTCTAGTGAAAGTGTTAATATTCCAACCATAGTAGAAGTTGATATAAATGCTGCTACTTGTGCATATCCAGCTCCACTTTTAAGTAGAGAATCCCCCACTGAAAAAGCTACAAATGTAGGCATCATAGTAACTGCGCCTATTACTGATGATATAGTTGTTCCAATAAATTTTGATTCTTCGCCAATAAGCTTTGATATAGACTCTGTGTCTAATATAGATAGGATTATACCGATTATAATTACAATAAGAAAGAATTGAGGCATTATAGCTTCTAATGATTTCATTCCTTTTACAAAAGCACTTTTTGTTTTTTTGGGATCTTTTATAAATGAAAAAATGAATAAAAAAATGCACATTAAATAAATAATAAAATTAATCAAACATACTCCCCCCGTAACAATGCTATAATTAGACTTTAAATATAATATGCAGTCTTTATTATCATTGTCACTTAAAGAAATTATAGATAAAATTTTAATTTCTATTTATTATTTAACAAATCTCTAACAACTTCAGATGCCATAATAAGTCCTCCAGAAGATGACATAAAAGATATACTTCCTGGAATTATTCTATGACCATCTGATATTTTTTCTTTTAGCTCTAAAGGGTGTTCACTTGAAAAAACTACTTTTAAATGATTAATATCTCTATCCCTTAATTCTTTTCTTACTACCTTAGCTAGGGGACAAGTATGAGTTTTTGAAATATCACTTACTTCTATTTTTGTTGGGTCTAATTTATTTCCCATCCCCATAGAACTAATTATTGGTATATTTCTTTTTGTACACTCCTCTATTAAATGAATTTTAGATGATACCATATCTATTGCATCCACTACATAATCATAATCATTATTAATTATTTCTTTGCTAGTGTCTTTGTTAAATATAGAATTTATAGCTTTTATATTTAAGTTTTTATTTATATCTAGAAGTCTTTCTTTTACTACCTCTACTTTATCTTTGCCTAAGTTTGAATTAAGCCCTGGTAGTTGCCTATTAAAATCACTTTCACAAACTTTAGCATAATCTACTATAGTTATATTTCCTATTCCAGCTCTTATTAAAGCCTCTACACAAAAACTTCCTACTCCACCTACTCCTATAGCTAGAATATTTGAATTTTTAAGTTTTTCTAATCCATCTTCACCTATTAAAATGGTTGTTCTTTTTATAAATTTATTTTCCACTTTAACTCTCCTTTTTATTTATATCTTAATTAGTATAACAAAAAAAGGAGGAACGATTCGTTCCTCCTTAAATTAATCTTATTTTATTATATAGCTATTATTAATCCAACTATTAATGCACTTAGTACACTAACGAAGAATCCTCCTAACATTCCTTTGAATGCTAGCTTAGATAGTAAGTTTCTCTTTTCTGGACAGAATACTGATATTCCTGATATACATATACCCATACTTGATATATTAGCAAATCCACAAAGAGATATTGCCATCATAAGACCACTTCTGTAATCTAAGTCTGGTAATATAGTACCTAATTGTCCGAAAGCAACGAATTCATTTAATACTAACTTACTTCCTAAAAGCTTAGAAGCTGTTAATATCTTGTCTGGAGAAAGACCCATTAATGCTCCTATTGGTGCAAATATATATGATAATATTTGTTCTAATGATAATCCTACAACTCCTAATATACCATTAATTAGAGCAACTAAAGCTATTATAGCTATAAGTGCAGCACCTATACCTAATGCCATTTGAAGCCCGTCATTAGCACCTTGAGATATTGCAGATATAAGATTTGGGTTATCCCCTTTATTATCTATACTTATTTCTTCTTTAGCACCTTCATGTTCATGACCTTTGTCTACAAATTCATGTTCAACTTCTGTTTCTGGAAGTATTATCTTAGATACTATTATACTTCCAAGTGGCACTAATGCTCCACCTATAAGTAAGTATTCCATAGGTATTCCAAGTCCTGCATATCCCATTAAAACAGTTGCAGACATACTCCCCATACCAGATACTAAAACTAGCATTATTTCACTTTTAGTCATTCCTGATAAGTATTTTGAAACTAATATTGGAGATTCAGTTTGTCCTAAGAACATATTAGCAACAGCAACGAAACTTTCTACTTTAGAAGTTCCAAGTACTTTACCTATAACCCCACCTATTACTTTAACAACAGCCCCTATTATACCTAAATAGTATAATGCAGCTACTAATGATGATATGAATATTATGTTACCTAAAACTTGTATACCAAATATCATACCTGTTGGAGCCCCAGAATCTGCTAATGGCCCAAATACAAATGATAAACCTTCAAATCCATAACTTAAAGTAGCAGTTACTACATCAGATAACTTTTGTAGTGCAGCTCTTCCAAGTGGGAATTTTACCAGTAAAAATGCTAGGACAAATTGTATTACAAGTGCTTTAGCTATCATCTTTTTATTTATTGCTTTTTTATTAGATGATAACAGATACAATATTCCTAACAAGATAATTATGCCTAGTGCATTTATTAGTATTGTCATATTTTCTCGCCCTCTACTTTTGTTTAATTTTTGGTAAGTTTAGTTTATTTACCTAGTCTAAATATTTATAATATGCACTTCTTAAATATTAGAAGCCTTGCCCCATACATACCATTTTTCAATATTTTTCGACAATTAATAAAGTTTTATTTACCAATATAATTAAAATGTAAATGTTATTTTTCTTTAATATTATAACCTTTTCTTATTTATTATGACAAGACTTTTATTTTATTTATTAATTAATATTTACATTTTTATATATATTACCCACTTTTAATCTTTATATTATCTAAATTTATAACAATTTAATCTAAGTATTAGCATAAAATATATTAACTTACATATACTTTTAATATATAACTTATTATCAAAGGAGTATAAAATGAAAAAAAACTCTAACAAAAAACATGATAATTTATCATTTTTAAATCATTTTGATGACCAATACAATCAAATAATAGATAATAATAACGTTTTTGAAAGTTCTGATAGTGAAACTACTGATTTAATAAATTTTAGAGTAATAAATACAAATAACTCTTATCCATCCCAAGACCCTAATATTTATGAAAGTAATAGTGAAGATAACAAATAATAATCTTACTTAAAAGGCATGTAAAAACATGCCTTTTAATATTGTAAAATATTAAATTTTTATGATAAGCTAAAATTATTATATATTTAGGAGAAAATTTATGAAATTTATAAAAGATTCTTTTATAGTTAATGACTATGTTAAATTAGCAATAGTAGACAAAAGAATTACTCCTACGATGGAGAAAAATCTAAGAGCTAGAGGTGTAGATTTAATAAAAACAATTGGATGTGAAAATTCTTATGATGCTATAAAGTTTCATCCAGATATAAGTATATTCAAATTAAATGATGAAAATATAGTTGTATCTCCTGATGTTTATGACTATTATAATGATAAACTAAAAAAATATAACTTTAATGTCATAAAAGGAGATTTACCTATAGAAAGTAACTATCCTAATAATATACAATATAATGTTTGCTTGTTTGGAAAGTATGCTATTCATAATTTTGATTATACAGACAAAAACATTTTAAATTACATAAAAGAAAATAATCTTACTATGATTAATGTAAATCAAGGATATACAAAGTGTTCGGTATGTATTGTTGATGAAAATTCTATTATAACTTCAGATGAAGGTATATATAAAGAAGTAATAAAACACAATATTGATTGCTTACTTATATCTAAAGGAAATATTGAATTATTTAATATGAATTATGGATTTATAGGTGGATGTAGCGGACTTATATCTCATAAAGAATTAGCTTTTTACGGTAATATCAAGCTTCATCCTGATTATGGTATGATTTATGATTTTGTTAAATCTAAAAATAAAGAAATAGTTTCTTTAAGTGATGAAAAATTATTAGACTTAGGCTCTTTAATACCTATTATGTATTAATTTTTGAAAGGTGTGACATATTTGAGCGTTAATAAATTAAAAATAACCTTTAATAATGGTTTTACTAAAATAGTAGAAAGAAATAACATTAAAAACTTTAATTCATTACTTGATTGGATGGACAAATTTAATTCTAATCAATATGTAAGTTTACTTACTGTATCTGGATTTGAGCTTGGTAGTTCTATATCTTTAGATAAAAACAATATAAAATCTATAGAAATAATAGACTAATAAAAAATATACTTAAAAAGAGGACTTAAAAATTAAGAGTCCTCTTTTTAAGTATCCTTAAGTTTTCTAACTTTATTATAATTGTAGTATAATCATTAATAGGCACAGTACATATTAAAATAGAAAGGAGTATTTTATGAATATTGTTGAAGTTTCAAATATTTCTAAGAAAATATCTAAATCTATAATTTTAGATGGTTTAAGCTTAAATATAAAAAAAGGTGAAATAGTTGGTCTTATAGGACCTTCTGGTGCTGGTAAAACAACTTTTGTTAAAGCTATAATAGGTATGGAAAAAATAGATAGTGGATCTATAAAAGTATTTAATAAACCCATTCCTAATTTAGACTTATTACAAAACATAGGATATATGGCACAATCAGATGCTTTGTATGAAGATTTAAGTGCAAAAGAAAATTTGGATTTTTTAGGAAAAATATTTGGATTAAATAAATCTAAAATAAAAGAAAGAATAGATTATACTTCAAAATTAGTTAATCTTGAAAATCATCTTTCAAAAAAAGTTAAAAGTTTTTCAGGAGGTATGAAAAGAAGACTATCACTTGCTATATCTCTAATTCAAGACCCTGCTCTTTTAATATTAGATGAACCTACTGTAGGTATAGACCCTCGCCTTAGATTTGATATATGGAATGAGCTTTATAACTTAAAAAATGAAGGAAAATCTATAATAGTAACAACTCACGTTATGGATGAAGCAGTAAAATGTGATAGATTAGCTTTAATAAGGGACGGTAAAATAATTGCTACTGGTACTCCTAATAATTTAATAAAAGAATTTGAAGTTAATACTATAGAAGAAATATTTTTAAAATTAGGAGGTGAAACTAAATGAGAGTTAAAGCATTAGCAATTAGAATTATAAAACAAACTATAAACGATAAAAGAACCCTAGCTCTTATGATGTTTGCACCTCTTATAGTTATGTCTTTAGTATATTTTTTATTTAATTCAAGTAAAGATTTAAAGCTAAATGTAGGTGTGTGTAATACTAATAGTGAATTTAATAATAACTTAAAGGAAACAGATTTAAATATATTAAATTATTCAAATAAAGATAATATAAAAGATAAAATATTAAAAGATGATTTAAGTGCATTTATATATTTAGATGATAATACTTTAAATGTTACTTATGAAAATAGTTCTCCTCAAGATAGTAAACAAATAGAAGCTAAGATAAATGCTACATTAGCAAAAGACGAAATAATAAATATTAAAAATTCGCTTAACTCATATCAAAAACAATTTGCCTTTGCTAAAAATATACTTAACTCAAGTACTAACTTAAATATTAGCAAAGTGTCTATTAAAAATAACTATATATATGGAGATGAAAATTTATCTTATTTTGATACTTTAAGCCCTATACTAATTGGATTTTTTGTATTCTTCTTTGTATTTTTAGTATCAGGTATATCTCTTTTAAAAGAAAGAACTTCAGGCACACTAGAAAAACTACTTTCTACTCCAATTAAAAGAAGTGATATTATAAGAGGTTACTTACTAGGTTATGGATTATTCTCAGTTATTCAAACTATAATTTTAGTACTATTTTCTGTATATGTTCTAAATATAAAAATAATTGGAAGTGTATTTTTAGTAATAATTATAAATATACTAATAGCCTTTGTAGCATTATCTTTAGGTGTTTTAATGTCTACTTTTGCAAATTCAGAATTTCAGATGGTGCAGTTTATACCAATTATAATAGTTCCTCAAATTTTTTTTACAGGAATAATGCCAGTAAAATCAATGGCTAATTGGCTACAAGTTTTATCTAGATTTACTCCACTATACTACGGATCTGATGCACTTAGTGGTATAATAGTAAAAGGCTATACATTTAGTGATATATACATGGATATAATTATATTAATACTATTTGCTATAATACTTTCATTATTAAATATAGTAGGCCTAAAAAGATATAGAAAAATATAAAATTCATTTTTTAATCAAATAAAGCGTATCTTATAACATTATAAGATACGCTTTATTATTAATCTACCCTTCTAAATCTAAATCTAGTTCTTGAACCAGCACTTACTGCCCTTGCTACTAATCTATTATCATTTTCTCTAACTCTAACAAAGTATCCATTTGGAGCTCTTAATACATATTCCCTATCACCTGTTCTATATATTGTAAACTCTGTAGCTCCTCTTCTATCAGTATCTGCAATTAAAAAGTCTCTATTATCTACTCTTACGAAACTTCCTCCTGCTTCTCTTATTTTTGCTTTATTGCCATCTATTATAATCCTAAATGTATCACCTCTATTAGCGCTTTCAGCTGCTGCATATAAAAAAACATCTCTTCCAATTACTACAAATTTATCTTCAAATACTGACTTTATCTTTACTCTTGACCTTTCATTATCATCATCAGGCTGTGGCTTTGACTTTAGTTGCGGTTGTTGTTGATTTGGTTGTGGTTGCGGTGGCATACTTGGTAAACCACCTTGTCCTTGAGACCCTCCTGGGAATTGTTGATTCATTCCTTGGCCTTGAGACCCTCCTGGGAATTGTTGATTTGTTCCTTGACCTTGAGATCCTCCTGGGAATTGTTGATTTGTTCCTTGACCTTGAGATCCCCCTGGGAATTGTTGATTCATTCCTTGACCTTGAGATCCCCCTGGGAATTGTGAATTCATTCCTTGCCCTTGTAAAGGTTTATTTTTCATGTTATTTTTATTCATATTGTCATTATTTAATTGCATGTAAAATCCCCCTAGTTGATTTTTTATTTTGTATATGTATATGACAATATATAATTAAAAGTTACTATATTATGTATATCAAATAGATACTATTATTTTATAATCATTTAACATAAACACTATAAAAAGGTGTAGAATAATCTACACCTATAATATACTTATTTGAATATCTTCTATTCTTCTTTTGTTAACTCTTATTAATTTAAGAATTAACTTTCCTAAATTAATCTGTATGTCTTCGTTCTCATTTGGAATCTTTCCTAGCTGATTTATAATATAACCGTTTAAGGTGTCATAATCTCCTTCTTCAATGTTAACATTAAATATTTCGTTAAAGTCACTTACACTTAATACTCCTTTAACTATAAAGTTATTTTCATCTATTTTTTTGATTTTATCATGGTGTAAATCACTTTTGTCATAAGTTATACCCTTAATCTCACAGATTAAATCTTCCATACTTACTATGCCTGAAAATGCTCCATATTCATCTATTAATATAAATAAATTATCATTTTGTGAATCTATTGAATTAAATAATTCACTTACATTTTTAGTTTCTGGTATGAAACATGGTTTATGAAGAATCTTTCTTATGTCTATATTTTTAAATCCTTCTTTTCTAGCTTCAATCATTAAATCTTTTACATGTAAGACTCCTATTATATTGTCTACATATTCTTCATATACAGGTATTTTAGAATAATTTATTATAGATATATCATCTAATATGGTATCTATATTTTCATTTACATCTATTAAAAATGCATCTTTACTTGATACCATAATTTCTCTAGCTACTTTGTCGTTTAATTCAAACTTACTGTCTACAGCTAAATTATCTAATTGATTATTTTCTTTTTTACCTGCTACAATGTGAATTATCTTATTTATAAAATCCTTCACATTTTTAAAAATTGATTGTAAGATGGTCCTTTCGGGTTCAGGTTCTAACATACTCATATCTCCTTTAAATATAAATTTTTTAAATGATTTTATCACAGTTAATTATATAAGTCAATTTACCTATAATATATACTATGACTTATATTTATATAAGTTGATATACAAATATTTACTACATCTATACTTATATCTTATAATTTCATTTTATATTAAAACTAAATATTTTAAAACCAATTTTTATAAAATTTACTTTGAACTTTTGTTCATATATTTTACTTAATAAATTTATTTTAGGATTGTTTTCTATTATAATAACTTTTTATACATTTTTTATTTTTATACCCTAATCTATTTAGAATAAACATTTTCCCATACAATTTATCTAATAAATACGCTTTTATTTATCTTAATTTACATACCATATTAAATAGTATAAAATTATATTAGGGGAAAATTTTAACACATTAAGCTTTTTTAGGGGGTATCCATGTTCATAAAAACTACTAATCCTACCTTTAAAAATTTTGGGGAGCTAGTTTGCGATAATTTATATAAAGATTTTTCAAAAGATCTAAATATAAAAAACAAAAGTATTAAGGAATTAAAATTAACATCTGATAATTCTACCTTTTTAAAAGTAAACAAAGGTGTCGTTATGATATTAGTTTCCTTAGATGGGAAAGATATGAAATCTTTTATAATAAATAAAACTATAAACTTAAAAAAAGGAATATACTTTAATTTAATATCAATTTCAGATGAAAGTGAAGTAAGCATAATATCTAAAGATGAATTTAAATCTATAAATCTAAAAGAAGAATATACTTATACTAAAATTTCATCTTCCCTTAATATTGATCAAATATATACTAAGTTTTATCAAGAAAAAGGAACTAACTATTCTTTTGCTGGTGAATCTCACACTTATTGGGAGCTTACATATGTTGATAAAGGAAACTTATCTACTAATGTAGATGGTAAAGAATATAACTTAAAACAAGGAGATCTTATATTTTATGCTCCATTTCAATTTCATACTCAAGCTACTTTAGATAATATTAGCTCTTACTTAACTATTAACTTTAAAATGGACTCTAATGACTATGAAATACTTTGTAATAAAGTATTTACTTTAGAAAGAGAATCCTACAATATTGTAAGTAAACTTATAGAAGAACTTTCAAACGATGATATATACTCCAATGATTTATCTATTTGCTACTTAAAACAGCTTATTATACATACTGCCAGACTAAAAAATACCTACTTTCAATCTAAACCAACTACTCACATGCGGCAAACTTATGAAAACAACTTATTAAATGAAATACTTTCATTTATAGATGAACATATATGTGAAAAACTATCTATAAATACTTTGTGTAATCATTTTTGTATAAGTCCATCTATGATACATTCACTATTTAAAAAGAATATGAATAATACTGTTAAAAACTATATAAATGAATTAAAATTATCAAAAAGTAAAGAACTTATTAAAAACACTTCTTATACTATTAGTGAAATATCTGAGATGCTTGGATTTTCTTCTATTCACTATTTTTCTAAAAAATTTAAGACATCATTTGGTATCTCACCTACTGAATATTCAAAGTCAATATATGATTAAAAAAATAAAAAAGCTGGCTTATATGCCAGCTTTTTTAAATTATCTATTGATTACATTTTGATTTTTTAAAGTAGTTTAGTACAACTCTAACTAACACTCCTATTATTCCTATAAATAAAAATAGATATCCAATAGGTACTAAGAAAAATGGCTCTACTAAAGTACCATCTGGTGCTACTTCACTTCCTATAAAACTAAAACTTAAAAAGCATCCTATCCCTATAATAAATGGTATTAAATTTAAAATATATTTTTTCATATTTTCCTCCATATGCGATATATAATTATTGTTTTTCGATAAACAAATTATATAACACATAAAAATAATTTTCAATAGTTTTTATTGTTTTTCGATATTTTTTTATTATATATTTGTAATTATATTTTCTAAAGCATTTATATAACCTTATTAAAAAGTCACAAAAGTTTAATAAATATAAGTAATACCAATGACTATATTAATAATCATTGGTATTATTTAAAAAATATTAATTTAAGGAATATCTATTTCTATTTTTTCATCTTCAAAATATTTAGTATTATTTTCTGAATGGAGTACAGGAATTATTGTAATCTTCTTTTCACTACCTTTAAGATCAAAATCATAATACATGCCATTTCCATTTGAATTACCAATACCACCGCCATCTAAAGCTTTTCCATTTTCGTCTTTTACTAATAAATAATCTAAATACATTACATCTGATATCTCTCCTTCTACTTGAGTTTTAACCTTCACTGAAATTGGAGATATTCTCACTTCATCAATTTTTAATTTACACTTTATATTCCCTTCACTTATATCTATAACTTTATTAATATTAATGGTCTTTACATCACTAGATATATTAGAACTATTTATAGTTGTATTAAACTCCCAATTGCCAAAGCTTTTACTTAATAACCTTCCTTTTTCAGTCTTTGACTCTCCTATATCAAAGTCTTTAAATTTAATTTTTAAATCATAATCTTTATTCTTTTTTAGATTATCAAGTATCTCAAAGTCAGTATCCCCAAGTCCATCTCCATCAGTGTCAATACTAGTTAAATTAACAGTATATAAAAATTCTTTTTTGTTTTCAGCTCTTAAGTCTCTTTTTCTAATGCCTCCTCCTTGACCAGGGAAAGACATATCCCCTATTGTAATAAGCGGTAAATCTGGCATAAAGTCCTTTTTATTAAAACCATGTTTCTCTAAATCAAAATTAGTATAATCCATACTTAAACTTATAATTAATTGTCTATCATCAAGCATTACATCTCCTAGATTAAGGATTAATCCATCTTTTTCTAGAGATTGATTTCCTTCAAATTTATATTTATCAAATTCACCATAATCTCTATCTAGGAAAGATTCAATATGATTTACTAATCTATCAATATATGCCCATGTAGTCTCATTAGTTAGGGCCACAGAGCCTAGTACAAGTGTTGCTGATATACTTGCTGCAATTAGTTTTTTATTTACTTGTTTTCTTGACTTTAACTTAGATTTCATTATATTTTTCATTTTTTCATTATCAGTTTTTACTTCATCATATCTATCAAATTGAATTTTTTCATTATTTAATACTTTATATTTATCTATCATCTTATTTTCCTCCTTCATTTAATAAAGCTTTTCTTATTTTCGCCTTACCCCTAGATAATTTACTATGTATACTTGAAATAGCTAACTTTTTATCATTTGCTATATCTACTACACTTTCATCATCTAGATAATATCTTCTAAATATTTCTTTGTCTTCTTCTGATAAGAAGTTTAATGTCTCATTTAATTCCTCTTGAATTTCTACCTTTAATAAATTTTTATCTATATAGTATGTTTGTTCATCTAAACTAGATGTCTCTATCTTATTTAGATATTTTCTTTTGTAGTCAATAGCTTTATATTTAGCTATTGCACATATCCAGTTTTTAAAAGAGTTTTTATCTTTTTCAAAGCCGTCTATATTATCCCAAATAGCTAGTAAAGTATCACTAACACATTCTTCTTCATAATTAATAAGTGTACCTAAATGATATCTAACTACTGATGTAATAAGAGCATTGTACTGATCTATTAAAAGCTCCATTCCTTTTTGATTTTTCTTTTTGATATATTTAATCATTAATTTGTCTTGCAAGTTACTTCCTCCTAACTATAAAAGCTTTTACACTAATTAATTCGTAAATTAAATTAAAAAACTTGCATACTTAAATATTTTTTTATTTAATTATTTATTTGTTATATAATCAAAATATTGACACCAACTAAATTTTTCTAGTAAAATCAATACATTTAGCAGTGCCATAAACTATTGATTTATAAATTTTATCTCAAAGAACTTTATACCAAATGATTTATAGATACGCAAGGATAAGTACAAAAACACAAGGATATACATTGGAAAGTTTTAAAATATGTTTAATCTTAGAAATAATATACATTATTTATTTTTATACAGATGAGTCATTTAGAAAAGAAGTTCAAATATTTTAAATAAAAAGGAATTAATGAATTTGATTTAAAAGTTGATATTTTTTTGAAAGGGATTTATTTGAAGGTTATAATTAATAATATATAACTAAAAAAATGTACATAAATTAATACCAACTAATATCAAAATAAATTTTATGATATTACTTGGTATTAATTATCTTTAATAAAGTTTTATAGTTTTGAAAAATATTTTAGACTAGCTATTTACTATAAATATTTTATAATTTTAGCAGGATTTCCACCTACTACTACATTATCCGGAACATCTTTTACAACTACAGCTCCAGCTGCAACAACTACATTATCTCCAATTGTTACTCCAGGTGCTATAACTGAATTTCCACCAAGCCAAACATTATTTCCAATAGTCACTGACTTACCATATTCTAAACCAGATATTCTTAATTCTGCTTCTAATGGGTGAGTTGCAGTATATATGCATACTCTTGGAGCCATCATACAATTGTCTCCTATTGTTACTTTACAAACATCTAATATAATGCAATCATAATTTGCAAAGAAATTTTCTCCTACATAAATATTATATCCATAGTCACAACGAAAATTAGGTTTTACACAAAAACTTTTACCTGTTTTTCCAAATATACTTTTTAATATTTCACTTCTATTTATATCTGAAGAATTGTTAAATTCTCTAAGAATTCTTTGAGCTTTCTCATGTTCTTTTTCTAATTCACTATCTAAAGCACAATAAAGTTCTCCTGATAACATTTTTTCTTTTTCTGTTTTTTGATGTATTATTTTCTCCTTCATTGAAAATATCTCCCTAATTGATTTTAATTATTTTATAAGATTTTGTTTTTTACTCTATTATAAAAAAATATATTATAAATTTATTTGTTTTTCCATTCTTATATCACTATACCAATTTCCATTGTAATACACAAAATTTTCAGATTTTCCTATTGCTTTATATCCATTTTTCTCATAAAAATTTATAGCTTTAGTATTGTATTCAAACACTCCTAACTCTATTTTACCTTTACCTAGTTCTCTCACTTTATCTTCTAATAGCTTCATTACTTTTAGTCCAATACCTTTTCCTCTACATTTATTATCCCCTACACATATACTAATCCAAGCAGTGTTATCACTTTTATTAAATATCATTTTAAAATTTGTATCAATAGTTACAAATCCAACTTTTTTATCATTTTCAATTATCATGTATGTATGCTTGTATTCATTTATTTTAGTTCCTTATATTAGTTCTTCTAATGTTATATCTTCTATTTCTCCTTCTTTAAAATTGGGTCTAAGTAAATACTTTATACTATTATCATTGTCCCATTTTTGTATTAATTTAAAATCCTCTATATCTTTATGTGTTATCTTTTTTAGTTCTATACTCATTAATTTTTACCCCTTTATATAAACTATTTTTTAAACCTAAAACTCTTTTTTTAACAATGAAAAAACTATAGTATTTCTTTGTATATTATCTTGTATAATATAGTCCCTTAATAATCCTTCTTTTTTAAATCCAATTTTTTTTAGTAAAGTATAAGATGCTACATTTTCAGGAAATACTACAGCACCTATTCTATTTAAATTTATATTATAAAATCCAAATTTTAATATTTCATTAATAGCTTCACTGGCAAGTCCCCTTTTCCAATAATCTGAATTTATATTATATCCTATGTCAGCTCTTTTGTTATGTAAGCAAATACAATCATATCCCATAGTTCCAATTAGCTTATTATTTTCCTTCAATACTAGCCCCCACATTATCCCTCTCTTTTCTTTAAACTTATCTTCTAGCTTAACTATCATTTCATAAACTTCATTTATATTTTTAAATGAGCTTTGTCCTAAATACCTTGTTACCTCATCTTTTGATAAATATTCAAATAAATCTTTTGAGTAATGTTCATTTATTTTCTTTAAATATAATCTATCGGTTTCTAACTCTTTAAATTCCACAAGTCCCATCCCCTTTATATAAATAAAGTATATAGATTAATCTATATACTTTTATTTTTATTCTTTATAAACATAATACAAGCAATCATTTTCAAAATTAGTTAATGATTCATATTTATTTTCTTTTAACTTACTTATTAATTCATCACTTGAATTATGTATATATATTTCAGCTTCATTATAGTTTTCTTTTAATAAATAATAATTTACACAATCGTTAATACCTTCAAAAGTATTATCTATACATATTATAGATGGATTTTTCTTTATTTTCACTATGCATCTATGACCATTTACTACTACTAAAGAATTACTTTTTACTAACTCATCATATATTTTTTTACATAAATTAAAATAAGTAAATCCATAAGTTATTCTATTTTTGTTTTTCTTAAAATAATCTAAGTTTTTAAATTCTTCATATGATATGTCCCATTTTTCAACATTAAAATCATTTATTTCTTTATTCTGAGTATCATTGTCTTTAAATGCTACTAGACAACTATCTTCTAAATAAAAATTCTTTGCCTTCATCATATTTATGCTAGCTACTGTATCTTTATGAGTGCACATTGCTATATTAGTTATCTTATTATTTCTTAAATCTTCTCTTGCTAAGTTAAACAACATATCGCAAATTGCATGTGCATATTGTCTACCTCTATAATCAACATGTACTCTAAGCCCTTCAAGCCATCCTTGCCCATCTATTAGTATGCTATATTTTCCTACTGCTACTACCTTATCATCTACAACTAGTCCTAAAAAACACCCATCTTTTTCATCTACCCATTTATGAAATACACTAGGTAAATAATCATTGCCTTCCCAAATATTTCTTGATATATCCACTATATCGTCATAATCTTCATGTGTAAGTATTTTATAATTCATTTTTTCACCCTTTTTACTTCTTTGTTTTAATAAAATTGATTTATTTTAATTATACATCTTATTTACTTATTATTAATAGATAAATATATTTTATCCTAGGAGGAACGTTTCGTTCCTCTTTCTTTAATAATAAAAACATTTCCACCATTTTATGAACACTTTAAATATAAGTTTAAATTGTTCTAAGTGCTTTTTAAGACTTTTTATATATTATCAAAATCAAATGTTTTATTAAATATTAAAAAGAGCAATAGCTTTTAATGCTATTACCCTTTTTAATTCTAAATTCAATAAAATTGTAAATAAATTAATTTTATATAAAACTATAATTTTCAAATTGAGGTTTTACTATTATATCACCATTACTATTTATAAATCCCCATTTATCATTTAATTTCACCTTATAAAATTCATCTTTATTATATGCATACGATTTTTCTATTCCCTGCACTCCTATTATTAAGCTACTTAAAATTAATAAACCTATTAAATTATTTATATTTAGTATATTTTTCATCTTCCTATTCTAAAATTTGTAAATTTCATAAATTATTTTACTTGCCATAATTTCAAATTGATTTTTAGCAATATTTGACCTACACTTAACTTGAATACATATTTAGTAATACTATCTAAATTTTTAGGGGGAAAAGGGAATGAAAAAATTAGTTGTTACAGACAGATCTCTATGTCAAAATTGCTTAGCTTGTGAAATGACTTGCTCAAATGCATTTTATAAGCATTATGGATTAAATACTCCATGTATAAAAATAGGGTTAAAGAAAGATGATTCTTTAGATGTTAAAGCATGTAATCAATGTGGGCTATGTGCTAAGAAATGTCCTCAAGAAGCAATAACTCAAAATCCTAAAGGTGTTTATATGATTAATAAGAAAAAATGTAATGGTTGCCTTACTTGTGTTGATGCCTGTCCTAAGGGCATAATAGCAAAAGTAGATGATAAACCTGTACCATCTAAATGTATAGCTTGTGGACTTTGTGTTGATGCTTGTCCTATGGGAATTCTTGAGATTAAAGAAGGTTAATTTTATAATAAAATATATGAATAACCCCTGTTTTGATATTAAACAGGGGTTATTCATATATTTTATATTTAATAAATACTCTTTTTTAATATATAATATTTATTAATAACTGTTATATAATTTTATCTACCTAAAAGGGGGGGGGATTTTATGAATAATTTAACAATTTTAATAAAGCCTAGTTCTAGTGCTTGTAATTTAGATTGTAAATATTGTTTTTGTAAAAATATATCAAAAAATAGAGATGTTTATTCTAATGATTTTATGAATATTTCTACACTAGAAAATATAGTTAAAAATGCTTTAAGTAGAAATTTAGATTATATAAACTTTATATTTCAAGGTGGAGAGCCTACTTTAGTAGGTGTTGATTTTTATAAAGAGCTTATAAACTTACAAAATAAATATAACAATAATAATATTAATATTGTAAATTCTATTCAAACTAATGGTATAAATATAGATGATAAATTTGCAATTTTTTTCAAAGAAAATGATTTTTTAGTTGAAATATCACTAGATGGTTTAAAAGAAACTCACGATTTATATAGAACATATAAAAACGGATCTTCTACTTTTGATAAAGTTATATCAGCTATTAATATATTAAAAAAATATAAGGTTAATTTTAATATACTATCTATTGTAACTAAAGAAAGTGCTAAAAATATAGATGAGATTTATGAGTATTTTAAATCTAATGATTTTTCATATATACAATTCATACCCTATATAAAAAACTTCGAGATAGATAATCAAAACAAATATATAGAAAATGAATTTAAAAATTACTTAGATACTACTAGCTTTTACTTATTTTTAGATAAATTATTTAATCTTTGGTACAAAGATATTAAAAATGGTAAGTTTGTAGAAATAAGAAACTTTATGGACTATATAACGGTTCTTAAAGGATATAATCCAAATAGCTGTGGTATGGATGGATTTTGTAATCTTCATATGGTTATTGAATCCAATGGTGATGTTTATCCTTGTGATTTTTACTGCCTTGACTATTGGAAATTAGGTAATATTAATAAAAACTCTTTGGATGAACTTATGGTCTCTCCTAAGGCATTAGAATTTTTTAATCGTTCATTGTATATACATGATACTTGTAAAAAATGTAAGTACTTTAAGCTTTGTGGTGGTGGATGTAGGCGTAACCTAGAGCCTTTTGTTGATAATATCCCTTCTTTTAATTATCAATGTAAGGCCATAAAACAATTTTTAGATAAAAATTTAAATAAGTTAATATCTATCTCTAATATGTTTGATGATTAAGTATAATTAATTAAAATTTAGATAGTCTTCTATTTTAAAATGTATTTCAGTAAAAGAATTATAACATGTACGTTCTTTTACTGAAATTTTGTATATTTTTAATTTTTAGTCAAACTCCTTTATGTATTAAATAATTTATTCTATTTTTAACTTTCATCATCTGTTTTTATTTTTTTACTAAGGTAATGCCAAGAGTTCCAAACTGATACTAACTTCCACCCTTCATTTCCATATTTATTTAATATCTCAGCTGTCTTTTTAGCATTTTCATTTATTACTACACATTTATACTCATATGTTTTTTTACTCATAAAAACCTCCTTAAATATATTCTTATTATTGATATATTTAAAGAGGTTTTAATATATGCTATTTATTACTCTCTATAAGATTTTAGCACTTCTTGTAGTGATATTTTTTAATGCTACTTCTTCAACTTCTCCACTTTTTTAAATTTTTCCTACATTCACTAATCTAATAGACATGACAACGTCTTTTCATCTTTAAAGTTTTTATAATTAATTATATTCATACATTTTTAAGAACTTTTAATAAAGCTGTTATATATTCTCAAATTACATTAAATAAAACATCATATATAATTTTAAACATTAAAATTATTAAATAATAAAAATCACATTTATTACTTTGTTCATATGCTATATTAGACGCTAAAAATTATTAAATTTCAAAGGGGGTGTTTTGTATATCACATTACCAAGACAATGAATATAACTATGGCTGCTTATCAAAATATAATATAGTTGGCGCTAACTCTTTAGATATTAATGTTGACTACTGTGAACCTGAAATAAGATCAGACATTGTTATGCCCGAGCACAAATCAGTTAGACTTTGGGGAAGAGTAATAAATCATAAAGGAGATCCAGTAGAAAATGCCCTAGTAAAATTATTAGGAGTTGAATGTTATGACGATCAAATTTATTACAGAGGAATAGCTCATACTATAAGTGATTATGAAGGCTTTTATCAATTTGATTTGTCTGACTATGAAGATAAATATTCTAATTACAAATTATTAGTAAACAAAGCTGTTTACGATTTAGAAAAAGTAACACCACTTGAATCTAACAACTGTGATTCTTTATGTGATCAAAATTACTGCGATGATTGTTCTAAATATAATATTTCATCATTTAATTCTCCCAACTATTACCCTAGAAAGTTTTCTACTTCTTATGAAATAAAAAATAATTATAACTGCATATGTAAAAAAAATCGTAATTGCAAAAATAGAAAAATCTGTAACAAAAAACATACTAAAAGTATCACCAAAAGCTAATTAGCTTTTGGTGATACTTTTTCTATGTAAAATCTCTACTATAAATTCATAATAAAATTAAAATATATACATATGTATATGCTAAGCTATCTAAATTTTAACTTAAATATAAAAAATATATAAACTATAATTTCTATATATCCATATTATTTAGTAATTCTTTAAGTGATTTTAATTCTTCTGCTGTTAAAGTTATTCCTTTTCCCATTTTTTCATGTTCTGATGACCAATCTCTTAAATCATACTTAGGTTCCCTATTGTTCCAACTTATAACATTTAATTCTTTTTTCCACCCTGACGTTGTAGTCGATATTACTCCTACCTCTTTTACTATATCATATTTTATACTTGACATGATTTCACCTCTTTATATTTATATATAATAATTATACCACGAAAAGTTTTATATAAAACTTTGACAAAGGCTTTAATTAATTTAATTTTTACTAAAAATATCAATATCTATTACTTAAAAGTTATTAAATTACTATAAATGTATATTTTATTTATTTTGGTAAATAATCCTAATAGTAATATTTTAGTAAAGGAGTATAATATGAGTTTATTAAAAGATAGTAGAACAAAAGAAAATTTAATGAGGGCTTTCGCTGGAGAAAGTCAAGCTAGAAACAGATATACATTTGGAGAAAGTTTAGCTAAAAAACAAAATTTATATGTAGTTCAAAAAGTATTTAATTATACAGCAGAACAAGAAAAAGCTCATGCTTGGGTTTTTTATAATCATCTAAAAGAACTTTCTGGTTCTTCTATAACTATAGATGCTGGATATCCTGTTGAGGTATATGACAGTTTAATTAAAACATTAAAAGATGCTCAACATAATGAATACGAAGAATGGGATAAGGTTTATAAAGAATTTGCCAAAACAGCTCGTGAAGAAGGCTTCTTAGAGGTTGCTAATAGTTTTGAAAAAATATCTGAAATAGAAAAAATTCATGGAGATAGATTTGGAAGATTTGCTAGTGATCTTGAAAATAATACCCTATTTAAAAAAGATACTGAAGAAAAATGGATTTGCTTAAACTGTGGTCATGTTCATATAGGAACTAAAGCTCCACAAGCTTGCCCAGTTTGTTCATATCCACAAGGATATTTCATACTATATTCTAATTCTCCATTTGAAAATTAATAAAAATCCCTAGGATAACCTAGGGATTTTTATTAATTTATATACTATCTACAATTACATCCGCAATTGCAGTCTAAACTACACCCAAAATTACAATTACATCCGCAGTTGTGATCATTTGAATTACATTCATCATTATCTTTATGACAATTTTTATGACACTCAGCACTTTCTTTCATAAGTCTTCGAGCTTCACGCATTAAATCTTCACCCTCATTTGATAATCTTTTACAATCATTCCATAATGCATTAGCTCTTTCACATTCTTCCATAGCTTGTCTTTTTAATTCCTCTGCTCTTCTTTCTGATTGTTGTGCTTGTTGTGCAGCTCTATTTGCTCTATTTATTCTTTCATTAGCTTCATCACATTTTCTTTGAGCTAAACACTCAAGTCTTCTACACTCTAGACATTTTATATTATTATTACATTCACATTTATGTTTTTTACAACACCCTTTTTGACTTATGTTTGCATTTTTACAACAAAAAACTTTATGCCATCCACAATTATGATTTTTATGATTTCCTTTTTTACATCCCATAATATTCACCCTTTTTTTTAATTAGACATGATATATTAAATATCATCTTCTTAATAATATATATATGCATCCTTATACAAAATGTGAGTCAATTTTTATAAATATTTATATTATCTTTGTACTTAATAACCAATTATATAGAGGAAACTATATATATTATAAAGAATACTTATATAATCTTTTAATTTGGAGGTTTTTATATTATGAGAAAGTTATTTATAGCTTTTTTATTATTTTCATTAAGTATATGTTTAATAGGTTTTAATTCTTTAGATAATAATATAGACCTTAATTTGAAATTTGAATTACTAGGTTATATAAATGATAATAATTGTACCAAAATAAATATAAGATTAAAAAATGAATCAATCAATGAATTTTTAAATCCAGATATTAGCTTAATATTATGTGATAAATACGAAAAACAATATAGTTATACTATAAAATCTAAAGATATAAATAAAATTGACCCAAATAGTTATGTGGACTTAGAGTTTATTATAGAAAATAAATTAGACTTAGAAAAATATAACTTCAAAGATGGAAATGTTGTATTTAGCTCTTTTGTAAAAGATAGGTCTACTTTAAATTCTGTTAATATGCTTTTTACTATAAATTAGGTATAAAATAAAATATGAGATAGTTGTAGTAGAATTTAAAATCTTACTATCACTATCTCATATTTATTAAATATTTTTAATTATAATAACATCATCCCTATTGATAATATAATAGCTGATGATATATATATACAAATTATTATCTTACTTGCAAACTTAACCCATGTACTATATTCAACCTTTGCTATAGCAAGTCCCCCCATTATAACTCCAGATGTTGGTGTTATAAAGTTTACAAGTCCGCATCCAGCACCAAGAGTTGATATAATTAATTCTGATGGAAATCCTAAACTTTTTGCTAATGGTCCAAATATAGGCATTGATACACTAGCTAAGCCTGATGTAGAAGGTATTAAAAATGATAAACCTATATATATTAAAAATGCTATGTTTATAAATAATATAGGTGACATTCCACTTAATGCATGTGATGCATTATTAAGAACATAAACATCAAGTCCTGTACTACTCATTATAACAGATACTCCTCTTGATATACCTATTATAAGAGCAACTCCTACCATCTCAGATGCACCTTCTATTATAGCTGATACTATCTCCTTCTCTTTTAATCCATAGACTACACCAATTACAATAGCCATTAATGTATACCATGTAGCAAGTTCTGAAAACCACCAGTTTCCAAGTGCATTACCTGTTAAAAAATCAGTGTGCTTAAATATATTTATCCCAAATTTTTCCCAGGGAATAACTCCACATATCATAACCACAAATGATAATCCAAATAGAGCTAATACTATTTTTCTCTTAGTTGTAAACTCCAAAGTTTCTTCTTTTGAATTTGTAAATGCACTTTTAGCAGCTTTAACTTCTTCTTTTGATAATAAAGTAGCGTTAGGATTTTCTTTAACCTTTTTAGCATGCTTCATAACAAAATATATAGATATTAATAGTGATGACAACCAAAGTGCTACTCCAATTCCCATAACTACCGCTTGATTAACTTCAACTCCAACACCTTTAAGAGAATCTATACTTATTGAAACTACAAATGGATTTACAGTTGAACCTAAAACCCCACATCCAGCACCAAATAATATAGTAGCAACTGCTGTTAAAGAATCAAATCCAGCAGCTAACATAGTAGCTGTTATTAATGCATAAAAGGCTAAGGTTTCTTCTGACATACCAAAAGCTGTTCCACCTAATGAAAATGTAAACATTAGTATTGGTATTAATATAAATTCTTTGCCATTTAGCTTTTTTACTATTGAACCTATTCCTGCATCAAGTGCCCCTGTTTTTGTTACAACACCTAAAAATCCACCCATTAAAAGTACATATAAAGATACATCTATAGCATCTTTTAATCCTTTTATAGGAGACATTACAACGTCTGATATCCCCGCTTTATTAACCTGTGGTATAAACTGTGTAATTATACCTATTACTATAATTATAGAAAATAATATAGTATATGCAGTGGGCAGGTTAAACTTCTTTTTGTCAGTTTGTCTTCCCATAACTTCCTCCGTATATTTTTTTTCTAAAATAGTTATAGCATACTTAATAATAAATTAAAATACTTTACTTTTAAATTTTTGTTATATTTAGCGTTTTTTTAAATATTTTGTCGTATTTAATCAGTAATAAGTTTTTATATTTTACACAACCTATATTTATATAATTAATTTAAAGGATATGGTTAATTTGGATTTTAAAAATATTTTAGAAAAATTAATAATTATTTTACAAGGTCTGTCTACAATAGTTATAATATGGGGTATAGCAATTCAATTTACTTTATGGTTAAAATCAGAAATTGCATCTAAGACTAGAAAAGCTGCTGTTGAAAATATTACTACCATAAAAAACTTTTTGGGTACATATATACTATTTGGCTTAGAAATTCTAATAGGTGCAGATATTATAGAATCAATACTAGATCCTAGTCTTAACCACATACTAGGCCTTGCTGCAATAGTTATAATAAGGACAATTATTTCTTATTTCTTAAATAAAGAAATTGAATCTATCAATAAAAACTAATATGTTAATTTATAGTATTAAAAAAATATATTGACATAAATAAAAAATAGCCTTATTATTGAAAACAACAAAGTTAATTACATAACTAAATGCAATGATAAGAAATAGTAAAAGTAAGTATCTTTAACAGAGAGTTACCGGTTGGTGAGAGGTGCAATTGATTTTACTTTGAACACATCTTTGAGCAGAACACCGAAAAGATATCTTAGTAGGCTGTTTCCGGATTCCCTGCACCCGTTATAGTGCTAGAGTATAAACAATTTTTTGTCGTACTCAAAGAGGTTAATGTCGTGAGGCATTAATAAATAGAGGTGGAACCACGAGAGTTAACTCCCGTCCTCTAGCAATAGCTAGAGGCGGGAGTTTTTTTAGTTTATTTCCTTATGCGCGCAAAGAAATATACTTAAATAATTAAATTTACTATAAGGAGATATTATATGAAAAATATATTAAAAAAATTTAGCTTAGTGCTATTAATTATAATTCCTCTAATATCAATTGGAGGTTGTAATAAGAAATCTACTAATTATAAAAATAATACTAAAGATGATACAGTTGTTATAGGATATGACAATACTTTTGTACCTATGGGGTTTTTAGATGAAAATAATGAGATTGTAGGATTTGATATAGATCTTGCTAAAGAAGTTTTCTCTAGGCTCAATATGAATGTGAAATTTCAAAATATAGATTGGAGCATGGAAGATACGGAGCTAAATTCTGGTAATATAGATACTTTATGGAATGGTTATACATTAACAGAAGAAAGAAGAAAAAAAGTAGACTACTCTAATCCTTATCTTATTAATAAACAAGTTATAGTTACTTTAGATAATTCCTCTATAAAAAATAAATCTGATTTAAAAGGCAAATTACTAGGAACTCAACAAGGTAGTGCTGGCCTTGATGCTATAGAAAAAGATACTAATCTAGTTGATAACTTACAGGATAAAACACCTATACTTTACGATAGCTTTGATAATGCATTTAGAGACTTAGAGTTTGGTAGAGTTGATGCAGTTGTAGCTGATGAAGTATTAGCAAAGTATTATATAAGTAATTCAAATAAACAAAATTTTGTAATCTTAAAGGATAACTTTGGGGAGGAAAGCTTTGTTGTTGGATTTAAAAAAGGAAATACTTCACTTCGTAATAAAATAAATAAAACTTTAGCTGAAGTTAAAGAAGATAAAACTTTTGATAAAATTTATAAAAAATGGTTCAACTAAATTTAGGAGGATTTAATATGCTACAAGGATTAAAAATAGTATTTATTGTATTTATGCTAACACTTATAATATCAATACCTCTAGGTATAATTATTTGCACATTAAGATTATCTAAAAACAATATTTTAAATAGTATTTCAAAATTTTATATATTAATCTTTAGAGGTACTCCACTTTTGCTACAACTAATATTTATATTCTACGGACTTCCTCTTTTAGGAATTGTATTGGATAGGTTTACAGTGGCAATACTTGCCTTTTCTCTAAACTATAGTGCATATTTTGCAGAAATATTTAGAGGAGGTATAGAATCAATAGATAAAGGTCAATATGAAGCCTCTTTTGTACTTGGATTTGACAGATTTACAACTTATAAAAAAATAATAGTACCCCAAGTAGTAAAAAATATTTTAGCTCCAATGTCGAATGAAGTTATAACATTAATAAAAGATACATCTTTAGTTTATATATTAGGGCTTAATGATATATTAAGAATTGCTCAGATAGATTCTAATAGAACTTTAAGTCTACTTCCTTTAATTGAAGTTGGTCTTATATATTTAGGATTAATTTTCATACTAAGTAGTATTTTTAAAGCTTTAGAAAATAAGTATTCATATTATAGATAGGAGTTTTTATATGTTAGAGATAAAGAATTTAAATAAATCATTTGGTAAAAACAAAATATTAAATAATATATCATTTACTATAAATAAAGGTGAAATTGGGGTTTTACTTGGAAAATCAGGAGCTGGCAAAACAACTTTACTTCGATGTATATGTGGACTAGAAGACTTCGATAGTGGAAGTATTGTAATAGATAAAACCACTATGAAAAGTTCTATGGACATACTAAAGTTAAAAGGTCAAATTGGAATGGTATTTCAAAACTTCAATTTGTTTCCACATATGTCTGTACTTGAAAACATCACCTGTGCACTGGTTAATGTACTAGGTCAAAGTGAGAAAGAAGCTTTAGAAAAAGCTACTAATATTTTAGATTTAGTTAACTTAAAAGATAAACTAAACTCATATCCTTTTGAACTATCTGGTGGACAAAAACAAAGAGTAGCAATAGCTCGTGCAATAGCCCTATCTCCAAAGATATTGTGTTTTGATGAACCTACATCTGCACTAGACCTAGAATCTATAAAAGATATAGTAAATATAATGTATAAGTTAAAAGAAAGTGGTATGACTATTTTAATAATTACTCATGACTTAGATTTTGCAAATAAAATTTCTGATAAAACAATAACTATAAAAAATGGATTAGCTAATAATTTATCCAGAATTTAATAAAAAATTCCATTTGCTTGAGCTACATGTGGACGAATATATTTATAATACTTAATATATAAAAAAGTATATCTCAACAATTGTTAAGATATACTTTTTTTTAAAATGCACTATTTGTAGCAGTTACTTCATAGCTAGCAAAATCATCTTTTGCACATAATATTTCAATTTTTCTTTTTTCTCCTGGTGCTATATCAGTTTCATTAGTAAAAGACTTTTCTATAACAGTGCCATCTTTTCCTAATAACTTATAATCAAACTGAACATAATCTATCTTTTCATCACTTGTATTTTCAAAAACTCCAACTATTTTAGTCATGTAATCTTCTTTTTTTATTTCCCAAGTAATATTTTTAGCCATCTCTTCTATTTTTTTATTTTCTTTTTTTGATTGTGATTGTGTTTCTTCTATAGCATTATTAACGCTAGATGCACCTTGTGCAAGCATTACAGCACATCCTCCTATTATTACTACAAATCCTATTATTACTCCTAGTAAAACTTTTTTCATAAATAACCTCCATAATAACTATTTCATTATTTATTATAAAGTTTATTTATAACCTATTGGTATGCTACCAGCATACAACTACCCTACAATATAAGTTAGTGGTATACCTAGCCCCCAAAATATAATATTAGAATATAGTATATATCCAAGTATTTTTATGTGTAATTTACTACTTTTTATAATTGGTAACTTATTTTTTATATCTAAGAAATTAGTATATAATAAAAAATACATTAAAAGCATTGTTACTACTATTAAATTTTGAATAAATTCAACAATACTACTTCCTACAAATAATCCTATTAATAAAAATATATAAAACATTGTAGATAATATCATATTAAGAATATTTCCACTTCTAAACCCTGGTATATACTTAGATTTTAATTTAATATTTTTTTTAGTTTTAGTATTTATAGATTTACTTATATTATCATTTGTATTTTTCTCTTTATTAGCTTCTATTTTAGAAATTAATTTTATTAAATCATTTTTTAGTGTTGATACATCTTGATATCTATCATCTGGAGATATCTTAGTGCATTTCTTTATAACATTTTCTAATAGCCCTTTATTTTCAACTTCTTTTATATGCTTTCCTGTAGATAGTACATTCATCATAATGCCCAATGAGTATATATCACTTCTACAATCACTTTGTTCAAATCCAAATTGTTCAGGAGATGCATACCCTTTAGTGCCTAGCAAAATTGTATCCATATTTTCTCCATACTTATAGTTTCTAGATATATCAAAATCAATAAGTTTTAATACATTATCATTACTTATCATTATATTAGATGGCTTAATGTCTCTATGTATTATTGGTGGCTTTAGATTATGTAATATATTTAATATGTCACATAAAGATATTATATAATTTATAACTTCTATATCTTCTAAGCGACCTCTTTCTTTCAATTTTTCATGAAGAGTTTTACCATTAACAAACTCCTCTATTACTACTAAATTATTATCTATTTCAAATACTTCATATATTTTAGATATATTATCACTTTTTATATTTTTTAAAGCATAGTATACATCCTTATTACATTCTTTTAATAATCTTTTTATATATAATTTATTTTTTATATTATTATGAACAAGTATTACTTCACTTTTGCTACTTTTATGTATTATTTTTAGTTCTTCATATAAAGACAACTCTAGTTCTGCTTCTAAATTCAAATTTAATCCCTCTTTATCTATATTTTTCAGTAAAAATTATACCATACATAAATATAATTTTGTTAAACTTCTAATTTAATGATAATATTATACTATCTATAAGAAGGTTTTATATGAATGTAAAAACTATATCCCTTTTTCTATATTATCAAAATCTATAATCTTATTTTTCTGATTTTTTAAGGGAAATTTTAGATATTAATATCTTTAAATCTAATTTAAAAAGGAAATTTAGGATTACATTACCAATAGTTTATGCCGCCTTTATACCTCAACATCTATTAGATAAAATTAATAATTTTATTAAGGTAAATCCTAATAATAAATTCTTAGTTGAAAGTAGTGACTATGATAATTTAATAGATAGCTCTTTTTCAACAATAGATATATTTATTCATCTAGCACCTGATTGTGCTAATGGATTTGGTCATGTTGATATATCTTTTGATGTAATAACTTATTCATATGGAACTTATGATAGTGGTTCTAATAGATTATTTACACTTGTTAGCGATGGTGTTTTATTAGAAGTTGATACTAAAAATACATTAATTTTATAAATTCTAAATGCAATCGTTCTCTAATAGGGTTTACTTTAGCATTAAATGAAATTCAATATAATGCTATTAAAGATAAAATATCATCTATTAAAAATAACTGTATTCACTGGGATTGTGATGCAAATAAAGACCCATTTAAAGAGTATACTGATGAAGCAGATATAATGTTTTTAGATACTAACTGTAAACTTTATAAATTCAAATCTGGATATTTTAAAACATACTTTACTCTCACTTCAAATTGTGTAAGGCTCGCAGATACTATAATTTGCTCTATAGGTTTAGATTTAATAGAAATAAATGGTATAATAACACCTGGTATTTATTATAATTATTTATATAATTTATTTAAAAGAAAAAATACTATAGTTGTAAAAAAACAACTTTATATGAAACAATCTTCTATATAAATTGGAGGTAATAGCTTGAATAATGAAACAATAGAGTTAATGAGTGTTTTAAAAAATATAAAAGATGAAAGTTGCTTAGATGAATATCTAGTAGATATCTATGATAAATATAAAGGCTTAGAATTTAAAACATTTTTTGAAGATATTTTAAAACATAAACAAATTACTAAAAGTGAGCTTATAAAAAATGCTTGTATAGATAGAACTTATGGATATCAAATTTTAAATGGAAGCAAAAAGCCTAGTCGCGATAAAGTTATAAAACTTTGTATAGGAGCAAATCTAGATATTAAAGAAACTAATAAAGCCTTAAGACTTGCCGATTGCGGTGAACTATATTCTAAAAATTTAAGAGATGCTGTGATTATATTTGGTGTAAACAAAGGAATTGGTATTCTAAAATTAGATGAACTCTTATACGATAGGAATTTGGCTTGCTTAGATGATTAAGATTTAAAAAGGTAATAAATTTATGTTGTTACATACTTATTACCTTTTTTTATATTTAAAATTAAATTGTATTTTTAATTATTTAAACTCATTTTTATTTACATTAGCTTCTTCTTTTATTTCACTACGCATATTATTAAGAGATTCTTCTCTTCTTTTATTTTTTTCCTCTAATTTTTTTCTTTCGTTAGGATTATCTACTTTTTCAATCATATCATTTGTTAATCTAATATTTTGGAGAGTATGATTTATATTACATTGTATTTTCTCAACATTGTCTCTTCTATCATCTGGATTTGGTTTCATTTTATATCTCCTTTTAATTAATTTTCATTAATTATATTGTTCAATAAATATATTTTTATTCTAGTTTGCTTAAGGCAAAAATATATATTATAGAAATTTTATTAAGGCTTTAAATATCTAGTTTATGTAGATAAAATCCTTAATTTTGATTTTTTAATTTGACATTTCTTACTTTTTTTTGTACTATTATAAAAAATGCAATAACAAATCAATACCCGATTGAAGCTTTATAGAAGAGTTGTCATTTAGGCACACCGAAGGAGTCGCACTCTCAGGTACTTTTATAAGTAGGACTGTAAAGCTTAGGGAACTCTGGAGAGACCTATATAGGCGCCGAAGGGGCAAGGCAATTTTGCTCAATCTCTCAGGCAAAAGGACAGGGATTATGTGCTATACTTACTTTTTGTATAGTTTTATAGTTGTAGTTTATCCAGAGCTAAGTCTTAAGACTTGGCTTTTTTTATTCAAGCAATTATTATTCTTATTATTTAGAAAATTAAAAATTTCTAAATATCTTATCTTCCTGTCAATTAATTCATTTTCCTTTATTGATTTATTAAGGCATAAAATTCACTTCGCTTAAAAAGTAAGCGAATATATAAGGAGTGTATTTTTATGAATTTAATTGATGTTTTATCTCAAATCAACTCATTTATATGGGGGCCACCTTTACTAATACTATTAGTTGGTACTGGTATATTATTTACTTTTAAACTTAGATTTTTACAAATAACTAAATTGCCTACTGCTTTAAAATTAATATTTAAATCAGAAAATAGTGGTAGTGGTGATATTTCAAGCTTTAGTGCTTTATGTACTGCTCTTGCTGCTACAGTTGGTACTGGAAATATAGTTGGTGTTGCTACTGCTATAAAAATAGGAGGTCCTGGTGCATTATTTTGGATGTGGGTTGCAGCATTTTTTGGAATGGCTACTAAATATGCTGAAGGAGTGCTTGCTATAAAGTATAGAACTAAAAATGAAAAAGGCGAAATTTCTGGTGGTCCTATGTACTATATAGTAAATGGTATGGGATCTAAGTATAAACCTCTTGCTATTTTCTTTGCTATAAGTGGTATTTTAGTTGCTCTTTTAGGTATAGGTACATTTACTCAAGTTAATTCTATAACTGATTCTATTAATGGAAGTTTTGGAATTAATCCTAAAATAACTGGAATTATATTAACATTAATTGTAGCCTTAGTTATATTTGGAGGTATTAAAAATATTTCAAAAGTAGCATCTACAGTAGTTCCATTTATGTCTTTTGTATATATACTAATGTGCTTTTTAATTATTTTAGGCTCATTTAATAAAATACCATCTACATTTATCTTAATACTAAAAAGTGCTTTTACGCCTATCTCTTCTGTAGGTGGATTTATGGGAGCTAGTGTTTCTATGGCTATTAGAAATGGTATTGCTCGTGGTGTATTTTCTAATGAATCTGGACTTGGTAGTGCTCCAATTGCAGCAGCTGCTGCTAAAACTAACCACCCAGCTGAACAAGGTCTTATATCTATGACTGGGACATTTATAGATAGTCTGATAATCTGTTATCTTACTGGATTTTCTCTTATATTGTCTGGTGTATGGAAAGGAGATTTAAATGGCGCTCTTATGACTCAAAGTGCATTTGAAAGTGTTCTTCCACATATTGGACCTTTATTTTTAACTATTAGTTTAAGTTTATTTGCTTTTACTACTATACTTGGTTGGTGTTATTATGGAGAAAGATGTTTTGAATTTTTATTTGGTATTAAGTTTATAAATGCTTACAGAGTTGTCTTTGTTTTAATGATACTTATTGGATCATTTTTAAAACTAGAAATGGTTTGGATAATTGCAGATATTGTTAATGCTCTTATGGCTATACCTAACCTTATAGCTCTAATTTATCTTACTCCTGTAGTTATAGCTGAAACTAATATCTATATGAATTATTTAAAATTAAAAAAAGAAGATTCTTATGCCATTAATATATAAATAAATTATATTAATAACTTATATTTTAAATATAAAACCTGTATCAATAAACAATGATACAGGTTTTATACTATTATTATATATGAGCTTATATTATACATTCTATAAGCTCATCTTTATTCACTCTATAGAAATACTTATTTATATCAATGTTTTCTAATATATTTAATATATCTTCTTTATTATATCTACATCCACATAGTAAATTTGATATATCCTCTATTTCGCCTTCTCCAAAAAAGTCTCCATTTATTTTACATTCTTTTATTATACCTTTATCTACATTAATCCTAAACTCTACTTTCCCACCATCTAATCTTTTTCCTTTAACAATCTCAAATTTAGGAGATTTTCCGTAGTTCCATTCCCAAGTTTCAAATTTTTCTTTAGCTATTTCTTCTACTCTTTTTATATCTTCTTTTGTTAAATTATAAACTCCACTAGATTCTTTAAGTAAGCTCTCTAGCATTATATATTTAAACTTTATACTATCCATATCTTCACTTAAATAATTTTTAAGATTTACAACTCTATCTTTAACTGATTTTATCCCTTTAGATATTATCTTATCCTCAGCTACAGTTATACTTCTTACCATCTCTTCTATATTAGTATCAAATAATATAGAACCGTGATGTAATTTGCATCCATTTTTAACACATTGTGCATTACCAGAAAATTTTTTACCATCTACTAATAAATCATTTCTGCTATTAAAGTATGCGTCTATTCCCTGTTTTTTTAGTGCATTAATAATTGGTGTGGTAAATGTTTTAAAGTCTATCCCATTTCCATTGTAGTTTTTAGTTATAAAGCTAAATTGCCATCCATTCATATCCGTATATATAGTTCCGCCACCTGTTATACGTCTAACTACATTTATATTATTATTTTTTACATACTCTTCATTAATTTCTTCTATCGTGTTTTGAAATTTACCTATCATAAGTGTTGGATTTGTTCTCCAAAACATAAATATAACATCATCTTTTAAATCTTTTTCATTTATAAGATAATACTCTAGTGCAAAATTAAAGTATGGATTAGTTGAATTATTTTCTACATATATCATGATTTTCTCCCCTTTTGTCTATTTAATAGCTTCTTGTGCATTATATGAACTTCTAACTAAAGGGCTACTTGCTATATACTTAAATCCTTTTTCTACTCCAACTACTCTATATTCTTCAAATTTTTCTGGTGTTATATACTCATAAACTTCTATATATTTATTTGATGGTCTTAAGTATTGACCTATTGTAAATATGTCACATCCAACTTTAAGTACATCATCCATAACATTAAATACTTCTTCATCGCTTTCACTAAGGCCAACCATTATACCAGTTTTAGTTAATATGTGAGGTGCTACTTCTTTTACATATTTTAAAACCTCTATACTTCTTTTATATATTGCTTCTGGACGCACTGTATCATATAATCTTTCTACAGTTTCTACATTATGATTTATAACATCAGGATTTGCTTTTATAACTATATCTAAATTTTCTTTAACGCCTTTTAAGTCTGGTATTAGCACTTCTACAGTAGTATCTGGATTTAAAATCTTTACAGCTTCTATAGTTTTTGCAAAATGACTAGCTCCACAATCCTCTAGATCATCTCTTGTTACACTTGTTATTACTGCATGAGATAATCCTAGTTCTTTTACTGCTTTTGCTACATTTTCTGGTTCATTTATATCAAGATTTTGAGGTTTACCATTAGTTACATTACAAAACCTACAATTTCTAGTACATTGACTTCCCATTATCATAAATGTAGCTGTTCTTTTTTTATAACATTCACCTAAATTAGGGCACTTTGCTTCTTTGCATACCGTATTTAATGATAACTGTTCCATCATAATTTCAATCTCTTTTATAGATTGACGTTCATAATTTACTCTTAGCCACTTTGGCTTTCTTCTTACTTTTGTTTTTTCCATACAATCCCCCTAATAAACGTTTGTCATATACCTTTCTTTATACAATATTAGATACTAACATATAAATTCCTTCATACTTATGCAAACTTTAAATAAAAGCCCTTAAAACGATGTTAACGTCTTAAGGGCTTTTATTTAAAATTTAATATAATTTTTATAATTGAAAATTCATTACTTTTTTAATTATATATACTATATCTGTCTCTTCCATTATTTTTAGACTCATACAATGCTTTATCTGCTTTATCTATTGCTAAATATATATCCTCTTTCATATTTTTCTGTTTAGTATATATACCT
Source organism: Romboutsia sp. 1001713B170131_170501_G6 (assembly GCF_015668195.1). NCBI lineage: Bacteria > Bacillati > Bacillota > Clostridia > Peptostreptococcales > Peptostreptococcaceae > Romboutsia > Romboutsia sp. 1001713B170131_170501_G6. Next base: position 445,223 of record NZ_JADPFC010000001.1, on the reverse strand, counting down.
ATACTTATAGTTACTATATCATTAACTAATGAATACTTATGTTCTATTGCTTTATTTTTTATGTCGTTTTGTATTTTTTCTACTATTTCTATAGCTTCATTACCACTAGTATCCTCTAGTATAATAACTATTTCTTCTCCTCCAAATCTTATTGCTATACCATCCTTTCTAATATTCATAAGAACTGAATTTGATACCTCTTTTATTACTTTATCTCCTTTTATATGTCCATAATTATCATTATATTTCTTAAAGTAGTCGATATCTATTAATACTATAGATATTTCCTTTTCTTCTAGCTTCTTTACATTTTTCTGTTCATAATCATCTAGGTATCTTCTATTATTAAGACCTGTCATGCTATCTTGATAGTGTAATTTTTTTAATGCTTTCACACGAACTATTCTTGCTACTAAAATAATAATTAATATCACTACTATGCAAGTCATAATTAATACTTTTATTTGTTCGTTTTTCTCTTTATCTTTTAGTACTTCATTTTCATATGCCTTTATTGAATATTTAATATAATCATTTTTTATAATTCCATCTAAATATTTTTTCTTTTCTTTTAGTATTTCATTGTATTTTCTATATGATTCTAAATCTCCTATTTTACTGTATATTTCAGCCATATCAGAATATATATCAATTTCTATATATCTAGCATCTTCATTTGGTAACTCTAGCATTTGCTTGTATATCTCTAAAGCTTCTTCATAATTTCCTTCTTCTTTTAATATACTTGCATATGATAATCCTAGGAAAATATCTTTATGAATAAAATACTCTACTTTATCTTCTTTTAATAACTCTGTACCTTTTTTTATATATTTCTTAGCTTCTTCATAATTTCCTTTATGTATATTTATATTTGCTATATTATAATTTAGAAGAATCTCTACATCATCTTGTTTATTTTTATCTAAATATTTTATATATTTTTTTGTCTTATTTACTACATCACTACATTTATCATAATCATTTATACTTAAGTATGCATGCATCTGATTTATATATGTATTTACCCTAGCTTCTGCATTGTTTATTTTATTAGGTATTTTTACATCTACTGCTCTATCATACCAAGTTATAGCTTCTTTATGCATACCTAATTCATATACTATATTACCTATAAAAGTATATGCTTTAGCTTCATACATACTAGCTTTATTTATATTTGGATTTTTCTTTGCTAAATATATAACATCTGAATAATTATATATAGCTTTACCATATTTTCTATCTATAGTATATATTATAGCTAAATCTCCTCTCAATGCCATTTTAGTCTCTATATCTAAATTACGAGTTTCTTCTATATACGATTCTAATAATTTTATTGATTCATATTTAGTTTTTGTATTATAACTTAATGGAAATATCACTTCCCAAACTACATTACTATTATTTTTATATAACTTATCTTTCTTTATATATGTAATTGCATTCTTAGCATTTTCTATTAAATTTTCACTTTTACCTTCTTCTAAAAGACAATTATTTAAAAGTATATAATTATATACTTTTACAAATATGTACTTAGAATTTTTTATGCCTTTTTTAGCTAACTCAAAATTTTTTATTGCACCTTTATAATCCTTTATACTATAGTCTATATAACCTTGTATAAAATAATACTCACTATCTTTTGCTTCACCCTTTAAATTATCCCTAACTTTATTTATATAAGTTTTTTCTAACTCCTTTTTATTATATGTACTTTCTATATTCTCTATTATAATATCTTTACTCAGATTACTATCATTTAGTTTTTTAGCATATACATTATTATTTTTTATTGATCCGCAAATTATAAATAAAGTAGTAAAAAGTAAAAAGATATTTTTTATATTTTTTATCATTATATTTTTTCCCCTCATTTTCTTACTTAGATATTCCTTAATATTAATAATTATTTGGTTATTTCATATGTATTTATTTTTAATTATCAATTGTAATAAAATAAATATACGTAATATTTAACTATTTTTTTATTAAATTATACAAATTAAAACACATAATAAGTAACATAGTATATGTAAAAAGATTTTTTATATTGTTTTTGTTCATCCTTTCTGATAAATAACTTCCTATAAATCCTCCCATAATACCGCCTACAACCATAAAAGGAAGTACCTCTAGGTTATATCCACTAAATCCTTCTGATAAGAATACAGATAAAAGTTTAGATCCTTGTGAGAAAAATATTATAAATATAGAATGTATAGAGCTTTCTTTAGTTCCCATACCTAGTATATATATTAATACAATTACATTTAGTGGACCCCCACCAATTCCTAAAAATGAAGAAATTATCCCTAATACAGTTCCTACTAATGCACAAAACCATATACTATTTACTCTAAAGCCTTTTATTTTATCTTCTCTAATATATAAAACTAAAACTAAGCCCATAAGTATAAATAATATAGTTGATTGTATTTTTTGACTCATTAAATTATTGTTTAAAACCTCTAAAAATAAGGTAAATAAACTCTTACCTAATGTTCCACCTATTATAGAGCCTATAGCTAAAGGTATTGTCCTCTTTCCATCTAACTTAACCTTACTTTTTATGCTCTTTGATAATGCCACAATTGACATAGAAAATACAGTAAAACTAGATAATATACCAATAGTACTTATATCATAATTACCTAATGTGTCAAGTACTGGCTTTATTATAACTCCCCCACCAATTCCTGATATAGTGCCAATTGTTGTTGCTATTATACCTACTAAAAAATATATTATATTCATTAATTCACCACCTAAGTTCAATATATATTTAATTTCCAATTTATTAGTTATATATTATCATAATATTTTTATATTTTATTATAAATTTTCTTTCTACTATTTAATTTAACTTTCTTATACGCTTAAAAGCACTAGCTTATTTTAAATTAAGCTAGTGCTTTATATATTATTCCTTTTATATGTTCTTTTTCATTTTCAAATACTTTAACTATATTAACTAACTAAAAATAATATTTATTAAATAACTCAACTAATTTACCATTTCCTTTAAATCCTAAATCACTTAACCCATTTTCAATTACATTTAATACATATATAATATATTCTAATTTAGCATTTTCCCCCATATGACCTATCCTTAAGATTTTATCTTCATATTCTCCCAGTGATGTAGCTAATAATACATTATATTTATTTAAAATATGATCTTTTAAATTTAGAGCACCTATATTCTTAGGTATTTTTACACTTGTTACAGTATTTGAATATCCCTCTTTTAAATATAGTTCTAATCCATACTCTTTAATAGCATTTCTAGTAGCAATAGCTATCTTCTTATGTCTATTTAATACATTTTCTATTTTCTCATCTAGTACATTATCAATAGCTCTATCTAAAGCTAATATATCATTTATTGGCATTGTATATGGGAAACATTTTTTTTCATAATAATTTTCCCATATACCTAAATTGCAATAAAAACCAGTTACAGGTTCTTTTCTTTGTTTTATAGTATTTACTGCATCTTCACTCAAAGTTACTACAGTAAGCCCTGCTGGTGATGATATAGCTTTTTGAGAACCTCCTAAGACAATGTCTATTTTCCAATCATCTACTCTTATCTCTTCACCTACCATACCTGAAACAGAATCTACAACTGTCAATATGTTATATTCTTTTAATAATGGACATATTTGACTTAAATCGTTTAATACTCCTGTTGGAGTATCGCAATGAACAATAGTAGCATACTTAAAATTACTATCTTTTTCTAAAAATGCTTTTAGATATTTTATGTCTATTGGCTCATCATATGCTTGTGAAAAATATACAACTTCTCCTTTGTACATTTTTACAAAATCATCAAATCCTCTCCCAAATATACCATTGTCAATTACAAGTACTCTATCACCTTCTTCTGTTAATGATGCACATGCTGCCTCAAGCCCTAATATCCCTTCTCCACCTAATATGTACACTGGGTTTTTAGTATTAATTATGCTTCCTATTTTTTTACATGTGTTTTTATAAAAATCATAGAATTCATAGTCTAAATCTGGATTAGTTGCATATTTTGCCATAGCTAATCTTACATTTTCCCTTACTATTGTTGGTCCTGGTGTGTAAACAAATTTATTCATATAATTATCTCACCCTTCTTTATTTTCTAACATAATTATATAATATTTTTATTTTAACCGATACAATTTAACAATATTTCCAAATTGTATGAATACACTTTTTTAGCAATATAAACAATTATTTAAAATAATAAATTTATATAAAACAAAAAAGTAGGTCATAAAACCTACTTAACTAATACTTATATTGTATTCACTTATATAACTATCTTCTAATTCATCTTTAAATTTACCTAAGTCAACAATTCTATCACAAAGCCTATCTATTAAAGCTTTTTCATGACTTATAATTATCATGCCTATATTATTTTCTTTTACAAACTCTAATACTACATTCCATATTTGAGCTTGTGTTATTGCATCGAGCATAGTAGTCATTTCATCTGCTATTAAAAACTTAGTATCTTTTGATAATGCCCTTAATACGCAAAATCTTTGTAGCTCCCCTCCTGATAATTCGCTTGGCCATCTATTTAACCATTCTTTTTTTATTCCCATTTTATAAAGTAGATCTTTAGATGGCTTAAATGCTTCTTCTAGTATTTTTCTCATCTTCCATTTAGGATTTACTGCTTTTTCTGGATGTTGAAAGATTAGTTGCACAGGATTATATCCCTTCTTTTTATTATATCCATCTATTAAAACTTTTCCCTCTTGTGCTTTTTCATATCCACAAAGTATTTTAGCCAAAGTAGTTTTACCATATCCACTAGGTGCTATAAGTCCTACTACTTCTCCACTTTTTATACTAAAACTAACATTTTTTAGTATGTATTTATCTTTACTATATTTAAATCCTATATTTTCTGCTTTAAGTTGCATTTAAACATCTCACCATCCCATCTCTTATATAGGTCATCTCTGGCCTTTTGTTTTTACATTCACTTTTTGGAATATCACATCTATCATAAAATAAGCATCCTTTAGGTAATTCTGATGGTAGAGGTTGTGTTCCTTTTATTGATTTAAATCCATTTTGAGGAAGTGCATTATACAATGCTTTTGTATAAGGATGTCTTAAGTTTTTTCCACCATTTTTAAAATCTTTAACACTTGCTACTTCTAATGTCGTTCCTGCATAAAATACGCTTACCCTATCTGCTATTTTAAGTGCTGCCTCTATGTCATGTGTTATAATAAGTACTGCACACCCACTATCTGCTAAATCTCTAAAGTCTTTTAGTACTTCCATTAAAGATTTTTCATCTAATCCTGGTGTTGGCTCATCAGCTATTATTATCTTAGAACTTGATGTTAATGCTGTTGATAATAATACTTTTCTACTCATTCCTCCTGAAATTTCAAATGGGTACAAATTATCAACATTTTCATCTAATCTATACTTTTTAAATATACTTCTTTGTATAGATTTTTTATTATTCTTATCCTTTATTGATATTTGAACTTGACTTGATACTTTCATCAGTGGATCTAAAAAATTTACTGATTGTGGTATAAAAGCTATTTCCTTACCTCTTAAATCTTCTTTTTCCTTTTGAGTTATTTCTTTTCCTTTGTATATTATTTTACCTTCTAATTTAGAGTTGTGAGGAAGTATACCAAGCATTGCATGTGCTAATAAGCTTTTTCCTGAACCACTAGAACCCACTATTGCTAGTATCTCTCCCTCATATAAATCTATATCTAAATCTGTTATTACTTTTAATTCTTTTTTTCTTAATCCTTTTGTATATTGTGAAAATGATATTCCTAAGTTCTTAACGCAAAGTATTGGCTCCTTTTTCATAATCCCCTCCTATTTATATGCACTTTTAGGATTTATTAGCTTACTTATATTTTTACCTATGTTATCTACCATAATAGATACTAAAACTAAACTAGCACCAGGAAAAAACGCAAGCCACCAATGTCCACTACTTAAATATTTCATAGCCTCTGATAATATTATCCCTATGGCTGGTTCATGTGGTGGTAGACCAAATCCTAAAAATGTTATAGATGCTTCATGAAGTACTGCATGAGGAAGCACTAATACTATTCCTATAAGTAATTGAGGTATAACGTGTGGTAATATATGATTTATTGCTATATATAAATTTGACTTACCAAAATTTCTTGAAATTCTTGAATACTCAGAGTTCCTTATTTGAATAACTTCTGCTCTTATTATTCTAGTTAAAGATGGCCAATGAGTAAGTGCAACTCCAAGTACTATACCTTTTAATCCTCCCCCAACTGATAAAGATATTAGTATCACTATTAATGTATGAGGTATAGATAAAAACAAATCTATTATCCAAGTTATTATAGAATCTAATGTTTTTGAAAAAGTTGCTCCTAATATTCCAAGGATTAAAGCTATAAAACCACTTATTATAGATGCAAGCATACCTATTGTTAAACTTATACTAAGTCCTTTTATAGTTCTATAAAACATATCTCTTCCCATCCAGTCTGTTCCAAATAGATGATTTATGCTTGGGTTTAAATTTTTATTTACTAAGTTTATAGCTATTTTATCTTCACCTATAATCCTTCCAAAAATCATTACACTTAGTAAAAATATAGTAAATAAAGATATAGATAAAATAGTTTTTTCTCTTATGCCTATATTAAGTTTTGTACTGTAAGATTTTATATCATTCATTATACATTCTGTCCTCCTCTTATTCTCGGATCTACAAATCTATATAATAAATCAGCTATTGTATTTCCCACAAATACAAATATTAAACTTATTATTACTATTCCCATTAAAAGTGGTAAATCCCCCTTAAGACCTGCATCTACTGTTGCCTGGCCTAATCCTGGGTATGAAAATACTTGTTCTGCAAATACAGTACCTGCAAATAATTCACTAAATGATAAAAATTGTAGCGTTATAGCTGGAAGTGATACGTTTCTTATAACATGATTAAATACTATTTCTTTTTTATTTTCCCCTCTAGCTTTTGCAAATAGTACATAGTCACTATTCATAACTTCTACAACTTTTTCTCTAGTATGTAAACATATATTAGAAACTCCTATAACGCTAAGAGTTAGTGCTGGCAACACTAAATGTTTTATTAAACTAGATATTGTAACTTCATGTGATAATACTCCTATAGGAACTCCTAAAGCTACTGGAAACATTTTAAGTTTTACTGAAAATATCATTATAAATAATATTCCTAACCAAAATGTTGGAGTTGATATTAATAAGTAACAATACCCTCTAATAAATTTATCTATTTTTTTTCCTTCATTTATTCCTGATATTATTCCCATAATAAACCCAAGTACTCCAGATATTACCCATGCTATTATCATTAATATTATAGATGCTAAAAATCTCTCTCCTATAACTTCTGATACTGGTCTTCTATATATCATAGAAGTCCCTAAATCTCCTTTTGCTATTTGGCTAAACCAAGATGTAAATTTTTCTATTGGGGGCTTATCTAAGCCCCAATATTTTTCTATATTTTCTCTTTGTTCATAACTAACAGTTAAGTCAGCTCCAACATATGCTTTAACTGGATCTATTGGAGAATTTTCCATCAATAAAAATGTTATAGCACATATTGCTACTAAAAGAGTTATAAGTTTACCAAGTTTTTTTAGTATATATTTATGTATTAAATCTTTATTTTTCATATTTTTCCCCTATACTATTTCCAATCCCATTCATCAATATTATCTAAAATTCTACCTCCATGTGGCTGAACTACAGGTGTTCCTATATCTAAATTTTCATCTGCTATAAATAAGTGATTTGCGTTTACTAGCCATGTATATGTACAATCCCCAAGTGTTGAAAATCCTGTTTTTCCATCCCATTGTGCTTTTTTCCAATACTCTATAGCTGCGTTTTCATCCTTACTAGCTAATGCTTTATCTATGTATTCATCTACGTTTTTATTTTTGTAATATCCTGCGTTATTCCAAGATACACCTTTTCCTATTATATTTGAGCTATATAAATTATATAATTCTGATGGATCTCCTGAACCCCATCCAAATAATACTGGCTCTGAATGTATTTCACTTTCTATATCATCCCAAGTCCTTGCTTCTAATTTTACTTTTATACCTAATTGTTTTGCCACTTCTACATAAGAAAGTCCTAGTTCCTGTCTATATTTTCCATCTGTATAAAGTAATTTAAACTCTGCTTCAACTCCATTTTTATCAATAGTTCCATTGTTGTTAGTATCTTTCCATCCACCATCTTCTAAAATCTTTTTTGCTTTTTCTATATCTTGTTTTTCATCTATTACTGTTTCTTTATTTAACCAAGGCATTTTTTCAAGTCCTGTAGTAGATACAGTTCCATGTCCATTTAAAACTCCTTCTACTAACATATTTCTATCTACTGCATAAGTTAAAGCTTCTCTTATGGCTTTGTCACTAGTAACATCGTTACCAACTTTATTTCCATTTTCATCTTTTTGACCACCCTTTTGCATTGGGTACTCTATACCATAAGTCTCTATACTATCTAATTCAATTATTTTTTTACCTTCAATATCAGCACTTGCTAAACTTCCTGGTATTGATGCAATATCTACTTGTCCTGCTTTAACTGCTGAATAGGCTGCATCATCATCTAAAAATACCATTGTCAATTTCTTCATTTTTGGTTTTTCATCATAATAATTTTCGTTAGCTTCTACTATAACTTGCTGACCTTTATCCCATTGTATAAATTCATAAGGTCCAGATCCTATAGGATTGTCTTTAAAATTTTCATTATGTGCATGTTTTGGCACTATTCCTATATAAGCCATTTTTTCTATAAATGTGGACTGTGGTTTATTTAAAGTAAATGCTACAGTATAATCATCAATAGCTTTAACACTATCTAACATTGTTAAGTCGATACTTGATCCACTTCCTTTAGCTTTTTCATATGTATATACAACATCTTCACTTGTAAGCTTTTCTCCATCTGTAAACAATACATCTTCTCTTAATTTAACTATCCAAGTTAATAAGTCTTCGCTTACTTCGTATGAAGATGCTAAATCATTTTCCATACCAAGATTTTTATCTCTTTTAAATAATGTGCTAAATAATACTCTTGTCATAGAACCATGGCCACCTACTGTAGCATCAAACCCTTCTTCTGGTTCAGATGCCACTGCTACTACTAACTCATTACTTGACTTTCTACTATTTTCACTAACTACCTTTGTTCCTGTCCCTTTAGATTCTTCTGTTTTTGTGTTAGAACATCCCCCTAATATACTAGCTGTTAGTGCTAAACTTATCATTATAGATATTGATTTTTTTACTTTCATTCTTCTCTCCCCCATAATAAATTGTTTACTCCCTAAAATTTCAACCCAAATTGTTTTTAATAAATCAAAAAAAAGGTTTTCACTTTAGATAGTGAAAACCTTCATGGTTTAAAATTAATTATTCATTAATTTATTTTACATATTTTTTTATATTTTTTTATCTTTCAAGTTAATTGTAGTAAGCTTTATTTTCAAAGTCAAGAATTTTTTTCAAAATTTTCTATATTTTTACTTTTTTTAAAATATACATTTTGATTTTTAAATATTATATATATCTGAAAACTCTATATTGCACTTTTCTATTTGTGAACCTCTTAAATTCTTATCTAATATAGTTACTTCTTCATCTTCAATTAAAGATATCGGTATTTCAAATATAAATTCACTTCCTATATTTACTTCGCTTTCTACCCTTATAGAACCTCCATGCATTTCTACTAAAGATTTAACTAAGGATAAACCAATTCCACTACCTTCTCTTCTTTTTATTAGTGCATCATTTACTTGTCCAAATCTATCAAATATAATTCCTATTTTATCCTTAGGTATTCCAGTTCCATTATCTTTTACAGATACTATTACTTTTTTATTATCTGATTTTAAACTTACTATTATTTCTCCATATTCTCCTGTATATTTTATTGCATTTGATAATAAGTTTAACATGACTCTCTCTATTTTATCAGGGTCACATGCTAATATTTCACACTCTGTATCAGTATCAAATATTAAGTTTATATTTTTACACTCCACATAATTTACAACTGATAGAGTTATATCCTCTATTATACTAACTATATTATTATTAGAAAGTTGTAATTCATAATATCCTGTTTCTATTTTACTTATGTCTATAAGATTATTTACAAGCCTTAAAAGTCTATAAGAATTTTGCTTTATAGTATTTATATGATTAATAAGTTTTTCAGTAGTTATACTATTTTTATCTATACTTTGATTTAATAATTGCATGCTCCCAAGTATTATATTAAGTGGAGTCTTAAATTCATGTGATATATTAGAGAAAAATTCATTTTTCAAACTTTCTATTTCAATAACTTTTTCTAATTTTTTAGTTTGTTCTTCTGCATACATTTCCTTTGTTATATCTCTTCCTGTAACTAAAAAATGCTTTTTTTCTTCTACATACTTGCTACCTATATATAACCATGTATATTTGCCACTTTTATTCAAATATCTATACTTAACATTTTTTCTAAATTTAGAACCTTCTTTAAAATCTTTAACTTGTAATACCTTTTTCCTATCTTCAGGATGTAGTAAATTTTTTAAATTAATATTCATTAATTCTTCTTCCGTCCACCCTAGTACTTCACTCCATTTTGAGTTTGCTTTTTTAAAATATCCATCTTCACCTATAACCCCTACTAAATCAACTGCTGTTTCTAAAAACAACGCTAATTCTCTTTCTGTATTGCTTCTTTTGTTATTTTCTATTTTTATTTCATCAGTAAGTTTTAAGTTTTTGATTAATATAGCCATTTGACTACATATAGCCTTTATAAAATTACTTTGGTCATATTCTGGAGGCTGATTATCATCATTATAAGGTATAGTTAATATACCTATATTATCATCTCTTAATTTTATTTTATAAATTCCTAGATATTTTACTCCATCACTTTTCATTTCTTCATAGATATCCATATAACTTACTTCACTTATCCCTTTTAGCCCATCTGAAATCTCATTTAAAAGCTCCCATCTCATTTTATCTGTATCTAGCTTTATTATACCTTCATGCAGTGAGCTAGCAAAATATCCTCTTCTTATATATAATTTTAATTCTTTTTTATCTTTATCATATAACCATATAGATATTCCGTCACTACTTAAGGATTTTAAGAGTTCATCACAAACATTTTCTAATAATCCTTTTATATCTCTATTAGATCTATTTAAAATATTATGTAAAGTTGATATTTGATTATGATTATTAAATACCTGTTCTTCTATCTTTTTTCTCAAGCTTATATCTCTTGTAGCTCCTACAGTATAAACTACATCTTCATTTTTACCAAGTATAGGTGCCTTATATGTTTCAAATTCTCTGTCCATCCCATTTACTCTTATAATTTCTTCTAATAGCCTTGGTTTTTTTGTATTTATTATTTCTTCATCTACCTCTTTATATAAATAAGCATACTCATCTTTAAAATTATCTATATCATAATTTCCTACCATCTTTTCTTTTTCTTTATTGGCAAGGCCTGCTAAATAGCTATTTGAATATAAATATTTACCATCTATATCCTTAATCCATAATCCTATTGGTATATTATCTAATAGATTCTCTAAGTCTTCTATTGTATATGATTTGCTTACTTCTTTACATAATATAAAAATTGATTCTTTTTCTTCAAAAAAATCTATTATTATATCGCAGTTGAATCTAACAATCTCTTTTGTTTTTTTATAAAACAATAAATCTATATTATTTTCTTTTTTTATATAATCAATATCCTCTCTATTATATAAAATATTATTTATATTATTTTTTATAATATCATCTTGTTTATATCCCAATTTTTTTAAAAATACTTCATTACAAAATAATATGTCTCCCTTATTATTTATAATTATTATATCCCCATTTAATTTATTAAATATCCTTTTCATCGGTATATTTCCCCCTGTTATATCTTTCCCTATTATAATTATATATAACTTATACCTAAATTTAAACAAAATTTTAACACATATATCTAAAGGATTTTTATAAAAAAATAGCTATTTTTATATATAAAAATAGCTATTTTCTTATTTATATTAAGATATTTGACCTTCTAATTTAACTTCTAATTCTACAGATTTTTCTTCTTTTGGAAGTACTATATTTAAAACTAATGCTATAATTGCAACTAATACAATTCCTGAATCCCCAAATATTAGTTGTATAGATTCTGGCATATTAGAAAGAACTCCTGGTACAAATGACAATCCAACTCCAACACCTAATGAAAGTGCTACTATTGTACTATTTCTATTATTAAGAGGCTCACTAGTTATAAGCTTTATCCCACTAACTGCAATCATTGCAAACATCATTACACTAGCCCCACCTAATACACTTGAAGGCATTAAAGATATTATCGCACCAAACTTTGGAAATACTGCTGCTAATATTAAAAATACTGCACCTGTTGCTACTACATTTATATTTATAACTTTAGTCATGGCTATAATCCCTACATTTTGCCCAAAAGCAGTATTTGGAAGTACACTAAATATTGCACCTATAGCACTTCCTATACCATCTGCCATAACCCCACCTGCTATTTCTTTATCAGTAGCATTTCTTCCTATACCTGAATGTGTTATTGATGTTATATTCCCGACTGTCTCAACTGCTGAAACTATATATACACAAGCTACTGCAAATATTGCGTCTAGACGAAACTCAAACCCAAATGTAAAAGGCATTGGAATAGATATCATAGACACCTGTGAAAGTTGTGAGAAATCTATCTTTCCCATTGCTATTGCTACTACATACCCAACTATAAGTCCTATAAGTATAGATGCTAAACTAGCTATTCCTTTAGTATATTGATTAAAAATTAATACAGTTAGTAAAACTACTGTCCCTAATATAAGGTTTGATACCGAACCAAAGTCACTAGATCCTACTCCACCTGCAAAATAATTTATACCTGTTGGAAGTAAAGATATCCCCATAGCTAAAACTACTGTTCCTGTTACTACTGGTGGGAAAAATTTTCTTAATTTTTTCATACTTTTCCCAAATATTACTTCTATAAGACCACCTACTAGACATGCTCCAAGTATTGCTTCATATCCGTACTTAACACCTATCGCTGTAAGTACTGGCACAAACCCAAAACTAGTTCCCATAACTATTGGCAATCTTGCTCCAAATGGACCAACTTTATAACATTGTATTAATGTTACTATTCCAGATACAAACATAGCACATTGTATTAAAGCAGTTTTATCAGCTAATGATAAATTAAGCGTATTTGAAATTATTATCAGCGGTGTAACATTTCCAACAAACATCGCAAGTATGTGCTGAAGACCTAAAGGTATAGCTTCTGTTAATTTGGGCTTCCCATCTAGTTGATAGATAACCGAACTTTGATTCATCATTTTTTATTTCCTCCCCTTATAAAACCGATTATTATTCCATAATTTTTTTTAATAATTCGTATTTATAGGTTTATTATAGCATAACAGAATTTTTTTTCAATAATTTATGAACTTTTTTTAAATTTTATCTATTTAAGTACGATTTAAAAAGTACTTTATTCTTAATATTCATATTAATTTCTATTTTTTATGCTAGTTATTCTTCATTTATTTCTAATTTAAGTTTTTTTAATGTTAAAAGCCCCAATGCTCCTATAAAAGATGCCAACATAACTACTATCCACCCTATAAATATAGAGCTTGAATCTATAATTTTACCCATTATCATAGGTCCCATTGCATATCCCATTCCAGTAATCAATGGTACTATAGAACTTATCCTTCCCCTATGAGATATAGGAGTATTGTTCGCTATAAAAGCCGAACTATTAATAGCTATTAAAACTTCTCCTATAGTTAATAATATTATTGCTAGGAAAAATAATGGCATTACTTTTGAAAAACTAACCACTAAAAAACATAACCCATATAAAATTCCTCCTATAGACATAACCTTCATAGATTTATATTTTTTAGTTTTACTAGTAAGTATAGGAGTTAATATAATTACTATAAATCCATTTAATCCTCCTAATAATCCATATAATCTTGCTCCATCATCTTTAAATATTTCTCCCATTTGAAGAGGAAGAGAAAATCCCCATTGAGAATATGAAAATTGATATAATAGCATTATAATAGGAAATGCTATTAGTATAGGTCTTTTTATTAATACTTTTAAAGTAGAAAAATCTTTATATTCATCATCATATATTTCTTTTGACTCTATTACATTGCTTTTTTTAATTTTTGTTGGCTCTTTTACATAAAATATAAATAGTGTTAGGGCTATTAAGGTAGTTATAGCATCTCCTATGAATATTAAAGATAAATAATCTTTATATAAAAATCCACCAAGTATTGGACCTATAGAAAAACCAATATTCACTCCCATATACAATAGTGAGTATGATTCTTTTCTATTTCCGTCATTAGTTAAGTCTGCATTTAACGCATCATAAGCAGGTGATGATATTGAATAAAAACATGATGATAATATCATTATCTTAGCTGTTAATACAGTAGTATCCATAAGTCCACATATAATTAACATAAGTGCGCCTAAAGCTTGAAATATTATTATAACTTTTCTTCTTCCAATCGTATCACTTAACTTTCCTCCAATTATCATACATGGAGCCTGAAATACTGCGAGCATTGTCACAAATTGACCGGCTTCAAAAGCTGACATTCCTATTTTTTGTGTAAGTATCAACGACATAAGAGGATGTACAAACGAACCTATACTATTTACTATTTTACCTATAAACAGTATATATATCTCTTTTGGGAGTCCTTTATATGTATTAAGTAATTTATTAATAATAATCCCCCCTAAACTTTATTACCCCATTCTTTAATAATTAATATTAGTGTTTTTATTTATATTTTTTAATAATTTATATATAACTACACTTAGTTAAATAATTTATTCAAATAAAATAGTAGGTTATTTAATATAAATATTAATTAACCTACTATTTTATAACTATATTATTTGGTTAGTAATTTAATTATCACTTGCTTTTTTATTATCGCCTTCTTTTTCTAATGAATTTATATTCTCAGCTATTTCTTTTATAGAGGAACTATTTGAAAGTATATATTTTGCATACTCAATTGCGTCTTTATAATGTCCATTTGAAAATTTATTCTCCATTAGTTTCCTCCTAAATTTAATTTAACATGGTGGGAAATGATGTTTTTTAGATAATCTTTCTCCTACTATGTCACTTATTTTTTTATTAGTACTTATTTCTTTTGCAATTTCCATTTTAGTTTTGTTTTCTTTTAATAACTTATCCATATATGGATTATTATCTGACCTTCCTTCATTTACTTTAACTTCTTTTTTCATAACTTATCCTTTCTTTTAAATAGTGTTTACTTTTAAGTTATCCATATATTAAAGTTTTATTATTATAAGTTTTTTTATATTTTAGATAAATTTGTTTAAACTAATACTATAAATATTTAACATACTATTACATAACTATAAATAATTAAAAGCGCTACTTAAAATTAAGTAGCGCTTTTAATTATTTATTTATATTTATAAGTCTAATTTTTTTATATTTTCTTTCATTATCTTTATAGAGTCATTTAATTTTTCTTTTTCTGTAGCATCAAGTGGTAAGTGTATAACTTCTCTTACTCCGTCTTTGTTTACTATACTTGGAACTGCTATATATACATCTTCATTGCCATATTCTCCATTTAAATATGATGATACTGTAAGTACTGTATTTTCATTTTCAAGTATAGCTTTAGTTATCTTAGTTAAAGCCATTCCTATACCATAGTATGTCGATTTTTTACAATCAATTATTTTATAGGCTATATTTCTAACTTCATCTTCTATTTTTTCTAAATCATCAAAGTCTATATTCTTATCTTTCCTTGATGCTATTTGATATATTGGTTGTAATCCACAAAGTGCATAACTCCAAGCTACAAATTGAGAATCTCCATGTTCACCCATTACATATGCATTTATATCTTTAGGATTTACATTTAATCTTTCACCTAATGTATATCTAAGTCTAGCTGAATCTAGTGTCGTTCCTGATCCTATGACTTTAGATTTGTCATAACCTGATAATTTCCATGATACGTAAGTCATTATATCAACAGGATTTGTAGCTATTAATAATATTCCTTTAAAACCAGTCTTTTTTATTTCACCTATTATAGACTTCATTATTTTTGTATTTTTATGTAATAAGTCTAATCTTGTTTCTCCTTCATTTTGTATAGCACCTGCTGTTATACATATTATGTAGGCATCACTACAATCACTATAATCCCCTGCATATATCTTCATTTTTCTTGGTGCAAAGCTAAGTCCATGATTTAAATCTATAGCTTCTCCTTCAGCTCTTTTTTTATCTAAATCTATAAGTACTAATTCTTCACATGTTCCTTGGTTTACCATTGAATAAGCATAGCTCATTCCCACCATTCCTGTTCCTACTATTACAACTTTACTTTTATTCATTTGGCCCCTCCTAGTTAGTCTTTTCATATTATATACCATTTTTTGCAAATTTTAAATCTTTAAAATTGTTTTTATAATAGATTTCACTTTTTTAGGTATACATATTCTCATATATTAAAATAAAATATTTATTTTTTAATAACTATAGATATACTTATTTTGACTTTAAAAAAGTAAGGTCTTCTATTTAAATAGAAGACCTTACTTTTTATTTCATATAATTTTTTATATTAGCATTTTCATCTATAATGCCTTCTATAGTGTCATCTTTACAAGTCATTATAACTGTCACCCCTGGTCCATGACCTGATTTCACACAATCACTATGAACTACAATTCCTATACTTACAGCACCTTTTAAATATCCTACACCATATGTGTTATCACAATCTTGAAGCAATACTAAATCTCCAAATCTTAATTTATCAAGTCCTAATCTTTTTATTTCTTCCATATCAGCTGTCATTATGTCATAATCACCGTCTGTAGCAGCACTTTTAGAACCTATACCAGACCCCATTAAATATGCTGGTACTATTCCCACAACATTAACTTTAAGTTTCCCGTTTTCTTCTTTTATGTTTAATTTTTCAAATAGATTAGGATCTATATTCATTATGTGTACATTTTCATAATTATTTAACTTAAGCCCTTGTCCATATGCTTTTACCATTATTTTATCATCAATTGCTAAATCTTCTAAAGTTTCCTCATCGAAATATATTAACACATGGTCTATACCTCCATGCATACCTGTTACATATCCCTTTTTGCCTTTAGCATCCCCTGATACTATTTTAGCTTCATTTCCAATACATGCAAATGTCATTAATGCTGCATTTTCTGAACTATTTTCATTTCTTATAGATACACCTGGTTCTACATGGTCACCTGCCCAATTAAAAACACTATCACCAACAGATACATTATATGATATTCCGCCTGTTGCTGGAAGTATCATAGGTTTTCCATCATGACTTATTCTATAATTTCCACCTATTGGATGATGAATTTTACCTTGTACTGACCATTTAACTACATGTTCTTTATTAGTATTTAACATATATCCCCCTCCTATTTTTAGATAATTTTTTTATTTTCATTTATTTTATATTATAGCTATATTTTGGTAAAAGTTGAACAACAAAAATTTACTTTACTCATACTACTGACACTTTTTCTTAGTATTCACTTAGAACAACATTTATTTAAATTCTCTAAAATGAACAGAATTTAAAATTTACTGTATTATAAAATAAGGATATCTAAGTTTAGATATCCTTATTATTTTCTATTTTTTAAGACTTTCATTTATTCCATCAGCTACGAATTCAACTTTTGTACCAACTATAACCTGAGCGCTAGTCTTGTTTAATTTGACAACACCTTTTGCTCCTAATGATTTTAAACCTTTTTCATTCATTTTATTAGTATCAACTAATTCTAATCTTAAACGAGTTGCGCAATTTTCAACCTTAATTATATTCTCATCTCCACCTAGATATTCTATATATCTTCTAGATATTTTATCTTCACTAGTTACTGCTACTTCACTATTTTGTATTGGATTTGAACTAAGTTCATCATCATCTTCTCTACCTGGAGTTGGTAAGTCTAGCTTAACTATTAAAAAGTAAAATGCTACAAAGTATAAAGCACCAATTCCAAGCCCTACTAATAATATATATATTGGATTAGTAGCTAAGTTAAAGTTTAGTAAATAATCTATCGCTCCTGCTGAAAATGTAAACCCATGAAGGACTCCTAGAGAATCTGTAATAAACATAGATATTGCTGTAAGTACTGCATGTGCTACTAATAATGCTGGTGATAAAAATATAAATAAAAATTCAAGTGGCTCTGTAACACCTGTTAATAAAGCTGTAAGCCCTAAAGATAAAAGCATACCTGCTACTGCTTTTTTCTTTTCTTTCTTAGCTGCACAGTATATAGCAAATGCTATTGCTGGTAAACCAAACATCATTACTGGGAAAAATCCTGCCATAAAGTGTCCTGCTGTAGGATCTCCTGCAAAGAATCTGTTTAAATCTCCTGTTGTCCCATTAAAATTTCCTAATTGGAACCAAAAGAATGAATTAAATACATGATGAAGTCCCATTGGTATTAATAGACGATTAAAGAATCCATATAATGCTGCTCCCATAGCTCCAAATCCTGCTATAGTTGCTGATATATTTCCTAAAAAAGCTTGAATGCTAGGCCAAACTATAGCTAAAGGTATAGCTACTATAGCTGATATTAATCCAGACATTATAGGAACTGCTCTTCTACCGCCAAAGAATGCTAAAAACTCTGGTAATTGAACTTTTCTATATTTATTATATGATAATCCACCTATTAAACCTGCTAGTATACCACCTAAAAATGATATATTTAATGTTGATGCTACTTCTGGTGCAAAATTCATACCCCAATATTTAGTAGTAACATTAGTTAATGTTAAATAAGATATAACACCTGCTAAAGCTGATGCACCATTTTGATCATCAGATAAACCAACTGCAACCCCTAGTGCAAATAATAATGGTAAATTGTCAAATAATGCAGACCCTGCCGCTCCAAAAAATGGAAGTATTTGAGACATGAATGGCACTACATGTAATGCTTTTATTACATCCGGTTGTCCAATTCTTAGCATAATACCTGCTATTGGCAGCGCTGCTATAGGTAACATAAGTGATTTACCTATACGCTGTAAAAATTTAAGCATATAATTTCCTCCTGTTGATGTCATTATTTGTTTTAATTTAATTTTATTACATATAAAAAGTCTTTAGATATATCTAAAGACCCCCTATTTGTTAGTTATTTAACTATTTCTATTCTATTTTCCTCTTTAGCTTCTACAGCACCTGTTACAACCTTTACAGACTGCCCATCTTCTAAACTAGTAAATATTATAGGACTTATATCCGATGTTGCATTATTCTTTATAAAGTCAACATCCATCTTCATTATTTTATCTCCTGCTTTAACTCTATCTCCAACATTTGTGAATATTTCAAAACCTTTACCTTTTAAATTTACTGTATCTATTCCTAAATGTATAAGTAACTCTAAACCATCATCAGTTTTTAACCCCATAGCATGTTTAGTATCAAATATCATTTCAACTGTTGCATCTACTGGTGATACTATAACCCCATCATTTGACTTTATAGCAAATCCATCTCCCATAATCTTGTTAGAAAATACCTCATCTGGTACACATGATAACTCTAATATTTCTCCATTTGTAGGTGCTAATATAATATTGCTTTTATTTTTCTTTTTGAAGATATCAAATATTCCCATTGTTCTTTGCTCCTGTTCTTTTGTTAATTTAATTTTCTTTTCAGTTGTAGTTTACCATAAATCTCGTCAAATTTTGCACTTTTTTTGTAAATTTTTATTTTTTAGAAACCATTTCCTAGTGAATTTAAATTTATATTTTAATACTTATTTATTATTATATATATTAAAAGCTATAAAAACAAATTTGTTTTTATAGCTTTTAATATATACTCTAAGTATCTTAGTTTTTATTTCTTACTTTTAAATCTATTCCAAGCTCATTTGCTAATACTTTTGACATTTCTATTTCTTCTTGTGATATTTCATCTACAACGGAAAAAACTACTTCACTTATATATTCTTTACATTCTTTTGCAAAATTTATCATATATTCAAATGATACTTCCCCATATTTAGGTCTTGTAACTCTTGTATAAACATCTTTATTTGGGGCATTTAAGCTAATTGATATAGAATCTATATTATCCTTTAATAGGATTGCTGTTTTCTTTTTATGAATCAAATCACTTAAACCATTGGTATTAACCCTAACTTTTACATTACTTTTTTCTTTTATAAAATTACTAATTTCTATTACTTCATCTAATCTAACTAAAGGTTCTCCATACCCACAAAATACAACTTCATTATAATCACTTAAATTATAATTTTTAAATGCTTCTTTTATTTCGTCAATACTTGGTTCATGTTCTAGCCATAAATTCCCACTTTTTTCAATTTCATCTTTCTCATCCCTTATACAAAATATACATCTACATGGACATTTATTAGTCAAGTTTACATAAAGGCTATCATCTATTGTGTATAATATATTCATCTCTATCTCCTTTTTATTAAAATTTTTTCTTTATTTCTAATTTATCAAAAGTACTTCCTATTAATAAAAATACTATAAAACTTCCTATTGGTTGTACAAAACCTACAAGAGACAATACAAATGCACCTACAAATGTACCTGATATAATTCCCCCTGCTATCATATATAAAAACCATCCTACAAATCCTGCAATAAAGCTACCCACTATATTTCTTTTAGTTATTATTTTTTCGCTATTTGAACTTATAAATAATACTAATATTGGCTTTATTATTATTGTTGGTATTACCCATATAGCCGCACCACTAACTAAATCTGCCATTCCAGCTCCTATTGCTGCACAAATCATTGCGTAAGGAGTAGGAAGTATCGCTGCTGCTAAATATATAAATGAATCTCCTATGTGAACATATCCTCCATTAACTCCTACTGGAATATGTAATATATATGCTGTTGTCAAACAAACTAATGCGGCAAATAAAGATGCTGTCACTAAATATTTTGTTTTAGTTTTACTTACTTCATTTACTCTATCCATAGTTATTCCTCCATTTTTAATGAATCCTAATTAAATATTACTATCTAACCAATACAATTTCTATATATTAATATTAAATATATAATAAATATAAAATGTAATGATACAATTTTATTTAAATATTAAAAGAGCTAAATAATTTAGCTCTTTTAGGTATTTATTTATGTTCTTTTTCCATTTGTTTTTTTAAATTTTTAGCAAATTTTTTTTCTTTATATCTTTCCATTCCATCTTCTACTTGGTTTCCCATATTAGCCATAAATCCTAATACATTTTCTTTTACATCTTCTGCTTTTTCTTTAGCTCCATCAAGTCCTTTTTCCATATCATTTTTCATATTATTCATATAATTTTTCATAGTAGTCATATATACCCTCCTTTATTTATTTTATTTTTTGCATTTTATTAAAAATTATTACTTTCTTTTTTAACACAAAACCTAATTTATTATTTTATGAATTATATATTTTGCTTAAAATAAAAAATATCCCCTATATAAAATATAGGGGATATAAATAATGGCAACCCATAGGAGGATGTGAGGGAGTGTTGCCATTATTATAGGGTATTATATTATGGTTTTTAAGCTAGTCTTTCTATACTTATATATTAACTTTTTAATATGAATTTAATATGAGTTTTAAGTGAATGAACTTTGAAAGTTTAATTAAACTCTATAGTAAATATTACTGAATTTTCTTTATTTTTTATGTTATGTTTAAATCCATGACTTTGAAGTATCTTACTAACTAAATACAACCCTAATCCACTTCCTCCAGTTTTTCTAGATCTTGATTTTTCTACTCTAAAAAATGGCTTAAATATCTCATTTAGATGTTTTTTATCTATAGTAATTCCTGTATTTTCTACTTCTAAGTATATTTTTGAATCAGTTTTTCTTCTGGAAAGC
This sequence comes from Romboutsia sp. 1001713B170131_170501_G6, assembly GCF_015668195.1. Lineage (NCBI taxonomy): Bacteria > Bacillati > Bacillota > Clostridia > Peptostreptococcales > Peptostreptococcaceae > Romboutsia > Romboutsia sp. 1001713B170131_170501_G6. The sequence goes on along the minus strand of NZ_JADPFC010000001.1, from coordinate 423,045 downwards.
TTTACACTTTTAGTATAAAGCTTTACTATTATAGTTTCTTTATTTGGCGAATATTTTATAGCATTGTTTATTATATTACTTATTGCTTTTTTTATTCTATCTTCATCACATTTTATATACAAATCTTTTTCTATATCTATTACTGTATTTAAATTTTTATCTTCTATTAAAAATGCTTGTCTTTTTATTATATTTTCAACCATATTGCTTAAATTAACAGTATCTAAACTTAAATCAGTTTCTAGTATTTCACATTTTGATACTTCTATCATCTCATTTACCAGTTCTTTTAACTCTTGTGTAGTATCATATGATTTTTCTAAATATAAATCTCTATCTTTATATTTCCCTATATTATAAATCATACCTTCTAGCTGTCCACTTATTATCGTTATTGGCGTTTTTAGTTCATGAGATATAGTAGCTATAAATTCTTTTCTTTTATTTTCGGCTTCTCTTTCAGTTTCTATTATATCTATTAAAGGTTTTGTTATTACTTTTGTATATATGTATGCACCTATTATAGCTATTAATATAGCTACCCCTATAATATATGGCATAAGATTTCTTATAACCTCAGTAGCTTCATCTATAGGTTGAAGCGGCATTACTATACTTAAATTATATGGGAGTATTGAATCTTTAGTATATATAGTAATATTCTTAGGGTATTCTCTACTATTATTTATTACATATTTACTATGATTAAGTATTAATAATTCTGTTCTACCATAAATTCTTCTTCCACTTTGATTAGTTAAAAGAACAGATAGATTTTGACTCGCTTCTAGTTGATGTAGCTTCTCTTTTAATTCATCTGTTGTATAAAATACTGATTCTTTCTTAAGACTTGCTACACTTTTTTCGAAATTCCCTATTTTATACTCATAATAATATGTTGGTAATAAAAAATATAAGATTAGGTATATTATTATAGCTAATGCTAGTAATAACCCTGTTGTTATTGTAAATAGTTTATACTTTATATTTAATTTTTCCCACTTACTAAATATCTTTTTCAAGAGTATATCCTATACCTTTTACTGTTTTTATATATGGTAGTACTATTTTTTTTCTTATATTTTTTATATGTGCATCAACTATTCTTGTATCTCCATAATAGTCATATCCCCATATACTATCTAATAAACTTTCTCTAGTTACTACTTGTGGATATTTTTCTATTAAAGTTTTAAGTATATTAAACTCCTTTAAAGTAAGTTCTATAGTATCTTCTTTTATTTGCGCTGTATACGTATTTAAATCTAGCTTTAAATCTTCAAAGATTAAAGAGTCGCTACTAGTTTGTGATGTCCTTCTAAGCACTGCTTCTACTCTTTTTATAAGTAACTTAAATGAAAAAGGCTTTGTTATATAATCATCACACTCTAAATCAAACCCTTTTATCTGGTCTGATTCTTCAGTTAATGCTGTTAAAAATATTATAGGTACATTTGAGTTTTTTCTAATCATTTTACATACTGAATGTCCATCTAAGTTTGGCATCATAATGTCAAGTATTATTAAGTCATACTCTTTTTCCTTAAACTTTTTTATACCTTCTACTCCATCATTAGCTGAGTCTATTTTATATCCCTTAGAACCTAAAAACTCAACTATAAGTTCTTGTATATCTGAATCATCTTCGATAACTAATATAGATTCACTCATTTTATCAACTCCATTTGATCTTTATTTATATTTAATTTTATCATAATTAATTTATAACTATATGAATTTTTTATGAAGTATATAATTTTTACCGTAATTAAAAATAAGGAACTATCAATTGATAGTTCCTTATTTTTATAGTTTGTGTACATTTATAGCTGACATTCCTTTTGGAGCCTCTACCATATCAAAGCTAACTTCTTCACCTTCATGCAAATTCTTTTCATCATTTTCTTCTTTTATATTTGTAAAGTGAACAAATACGTCTTCACCAGTATCACAAGTTATAAATCCATATCCTTTTACACTATTAAACCACTTTACTACACCGTTGAACTTTGCCATTTTGTCTACTCCTTTAATATTGTTTTAATTAATAATATTATTTCTTTACTTATATATTTTATACTATTTAACTCTTTAAAGTTAATCTACAAACTAAAAAGAGTTACTCAAAGTAACTCTTTTTATTATTTATATGTTTTAAAATTTTTTAGTCTAAGTGCATTACTTACTACTGATACTGAACTTAAACTCATAGCAGCTGCTGCAAACATTGGATTTAATAGTGGTCCACCAAATATATAAAGTAATCCTGCTGCTATTGGTATTCCTATTGTATTATATCCAAATGCCCAGAATAAGTTTTGTTTTATATTCTTAATTGTCTCATTACTTAATTTTATTGCATTACATACATCCATTAAATCACTTTTCATTAAAACAATATCTGCAGATTCCATAGCCACATCTGTTCCATTTCCTATAGCTATACCTACGTTAGCTTGTGCTAGTGCCGGTGCATCATTTATACCATCTCCAACCATGGCTACAAACTTACCTTCATTTTGAAGATTTTTAACTACATTTGATTTATCTTGAGGTAATACTTCTGATACCACTATATCTATTCCAACTTCTCTAGCTATAGCATCAGCAGTCTTTTTATTATCTCCTGTTACCATAGCTACTTTTATTCCCATTTCATGTAGTTTTTCTACTGCTTTTTTACTATTTTCTTTAACAGTATCAGCTACTGCTATTATTCCAGCTATATTATTTTCTATAGCTATATACATAGGTGTTTTTCCTTCTTGTGCTAACTTATCAGATTTTTTATGTAGAGATTCTAGACTTATATCTCTACTTTCCATTAATCTTTTATTACCAAGTAATATGTTTTTATTATCTATCTTTACTTCTATACCATGTCCTGGTATAGCTTTAAAGTTTTTGACTTCTATAAATTTAATTCCTATTTCTTCACCATATTTGACTATAGCCTCCCCTAATGGATGTTCTGATGTTTTTTCTGCACTTGCTGCTATTTGTATTATATATTTTTCATCTACATCATCACTTACTATAACATCTGTAACTTTTGGCTTACCTTCAGTTATAGTTCCCGTTTTATCAAATATTACAGTATCTACTTTATGTGCAAGTTCTAAGGCTTCTCCACCTTTTATAAGTATTCCATTTTCTGCCCCTTTTCCTGTACCAACCATTATAGCTGTTGGTGTTGCAAGTCCTAATGCACATGGACAAGCTATAACTAATACAGATATAAATATTGTTAATACAAACTCTAAATCTTTATTTCCAAATAAAGCCCACGATATTGCTGATACTATAGCTATTCCTATAACAACTGGCACAAAATATCCTGATACAGTATCTGCAAGTTTTGCAATTGGTGCTTTTTTACCCTGTGCATCTTCCACTAATTTTATAATTTGAGATAAGGCTGTATCACTACCTACTTTTTCTGCTTTAAATTTTATACTTCCATGTTTATTTATACTAGCTCCAGTTACCTTATCTCCAATATTTTTTTCAACAGGTATACTTTCTCCTGTAAGCATTGATTCATCTACTGATGTAGTACCATCTACCACAACACCATCTACTGGTATTTTGCTACCTGGTTTTACTATTATTATATCTCCAACTTCAACTTCATCTATTGGTACTTCTATTTCTTTATCACCTTTTAATATAAGTGCTGTTTTTGGTTGAAGTCCCATAAGTTTTTTTATTGCTTCACTAGTTTTTCCTTTTGATCTTGATTCTAAATATTTCCCAAGTAATATTAAGGCAATTATTATTCCCGCACTTTCATAATATAACTGATGATGTCCATGAGACATTTGCCCACTATAAGTTGCTATTTTAAATGTTGTGTATACACTATATAAAAATGCAGCTGATGTACCTATTGCAACTAAAGAATCCATATTAGGACTTTTTGTTAGTAATGCTTTAAATCCATTTACATAGAATTTGTACCCAGCTCCCATTACAGGTATAACAAGTAACATTTGAATTAGTGCATAATTTAAAGGGTTTGTGTTAGGATTTATTATGCTTGGTACTGGTAATGGACCAAAAGGTTTTGTTATCATAGGCCCCATTGCTATATAAAATAGTGGTATAGAAAATCCTACAGCTATTATAAACTTAGTAAATAAAGTTTTCATTTCTTTTTCTTTTCTTAATTTATCTTCATCTATTTGATTTTTATCTTTATTATTCTCTAATACTTCATATCCTGACTTTTTAATGGCTTCTTCTAACTTAGGTAATTTAATCTTACTTGGATCATAACTTATTGATGCTATTTCTGTAGCTATATTCACACTTGAACTTTCTACTCCATCTAATTTCTTAGTAGCTCTTTCAACAGCTTTGGCACATGCTGCGCATGTCATTCCGCCGATTTTCAAATCAACTTTTTTGTATGTTGTATCTTCTAATATATCATATCCTGCTTTTTGTATAGCTTTTTTTAAATCTTCAAAACCGACCTTACTTTCATCGTATACTATTTCTAACTTTTCTGTCACCATGTTTATACTCTGACTTTGTACTCCATCTAGCTTTTTGACGGCTCTTTCAACAGCTTTGGCACATGCTGCACAAGTCATTCCTGTGACTTCATACGTTTTTTTAATTATATTATCCATGTCATTTAGCTCCTTTATTTTTAATTATATTCCTTCTATACCCCCTGTAGGTATGTCAAAACATTTTTTTGCAAATCTATAAAATTTTAAGTGCTAATACTTAGCAAATAAAAAATATACTTACTCAATGTCTCAACGATTTCCTCTGCTATTTAAAATGTCCATTTTATATTTTATAACCTATTTTTTATCAATACCTTTATACTTAATATAATTACTTATCTTTAAAAAAATAACCCATGTATAGATTTCTTATCTACCATAGGTTATTTTTTCTTTGATAATATTAATCTCTGTCTCTTCTATTTCTTATAAAATCTATTGCTATATATAACACTACTATTATAGTCAATATAACTACTAACTTTACTATCCAAGAACTCATTGAAAAACTATAAAACATTCTTCCAAAAGGATTAAATCCTCCGCTATAATATCCTCCTCCAAATATAGGTCTACTTGATTTAGGCTCATCATAGTCATAATATTTCTTATTGGTATTAGAATTATTTTCATTACTTTCATTTTTAGGCTTTGTAGAAAAACTTCCTGAATCTGGTTTTATAGTACTATTTGATTTATTGTTTGTTTTACTGTCTATATTACTATTATCACTTGGCTTAGTTGTAAATCCTCCTGAATCTGGCTTTATAGTACTTTGTGATTTGCTACTTTTACTGCTTTTTAAGTTACTACTTGGTTTACTAGAAAAACTCCCAGAACTTGGCTTTATGGTCTTGGGCTTAGAATAACTTTTGCTAGAACTACTTGAATGAAAAGAACTTCTAGTTCTTGAGTAGGCCACTTCACCTAAATCTTTCCCATAGGCCTCTGATTTTATCATTGATAGTGAATTAAATGTAACTAAAAACGTAAATAAAGCTACTAATAATAGGGGAAATAATTTTAACTTATTCTTCTTCACTATACTGTAAGCCCTAGTTCTATAAATTTATTATTAAGTCTTATAAGTTCATCTTGACTATCATCAATTATTACAGAATCATAACTTTCTTCCCCTTTAAACTTAGAGTATCTTAATAAGTGTTGATTATCATAATCTTTTGAATCAATTAAATATACATATCTAAATATATTATTATCACTTTTTTCTATTAAGTATCCTGCTACATTAAATATTATTTCTTTGTTACCATCGTATAAAGTCACCGTTTCTTTTGTTTTAGTAAATGCATCAGTTTTTTTATCACATCCATATACATATTCTTCTTCTCTGCAATTTAAACAAGAATTGACCATGCAATTTGATACACAATTTATACACTTACATTTACTACACTTTTGAAGTTTATCTATATCTCTTTTTTTGTCTATAGTTAAATAATTATTAATTTTTGACTCTACATCCTCACTTTTGTTAAATAATTTTTTAAAAAAGCCTTTATCTTTTTTACTTTCACTTTCTAATCTATCTAAAAAGTCCATATAATCTTTTAATGTTTCAACTTTATTTATAAATGTTCTTTTGTTTAGTTCATTTTCATCTAACATTTGTCTTAAATCATCATAAGAAAACATTATATCTGAGTAAATCTTTTTATATTTGTCTTTTTCGCTTTGTATTATTTCATTTGCCATAACCTTGCACCCCTTACATTAACTAATAAAAAAAAATTTGCTTCGTCTATATAACCAACTTTTATGATTTGGTATTTAAACGAAGCATTCATTTACAAATATTTAAATAGACTAATTTAACCTACTTATTTTTTCATTTGTTCTTTTATTCTTTCTAATTCTTTAGCTACTTCATCATCAACTGATGGAGAACTACTTATATATTCATCTAAAAGTTCATCTTCGTCTTTAGGTTTTAAATCTTCTAATGCTTTACCATAACTTTCCTTTTGAGCAACTTTCTTTTCTAGTTCATCTAAGTTTATACCATGATCATCATTTAAACCAGCTAATGTCTCATTTATATCATTATTTATTTCAGCAACATCAAGTCTTGTAGCTAATTCTTGTTTTTTAGATTTCATTTTAGATATTTCTATTTCTAAGTCTGATATTTTATTTTTTACAAGTTGTATTTTCTCATCTTGTTCTTTTATCCTAGCTTCTGTTTGAGTTAATTTTCCTTGAAGCTCTAATTTTTGTTTTACAAAGTTTTGAGCTTTGTCATTATCTTCCTTTTGTATAGCAACTTTAGTGGCTTCTTCATATTTATCTATTTTTTCTTGTATATCTTTTTTCTCGTTTCTTATTCCATCTACCGATGCTATAAAGTTTGCACATTGTTTTTTAGCATCTTGTAATAACTTTTCTTTTTTAGTTATAGATAGTTCTAACATCTCAATTGGATTTTCATGCTTATCTAACGCTTTGTTAGCCTTTGCATCCACTATATTTTTTAGTCTTTTAAAAAAGCTCATTTTTCATCCCATCCTTTTATTATTGTGATTATACATTGATAATCATAACCTTATAATATATTGTATATTTATATATAGCATGTGTCTATACTATAATTGGTATAAATACTGTAACCTTTTAACTTAATATATAAATATATGTTATATTTCATTTTATAATATTTATATGAATTCTTTATGAAATATTTGTTAAAAATTAGTATAAATATACTTGGAGGTAAACATTTGAGATACGTAATAGTTAGTGTTTTAAAAAAAGATGCAGGCAAATTTAACAACACTTTAAGGAAAGATGTCTTTGATAAGTTTGGTGTGAAATCTTCTAAACTTCCTGCTCACTTTACTATAAAATCCCCTTTTGAAAGTGATGATATTTCGCAATTAGAAAAAATATTAAATATATTTTCTAATTCTAATAATGCTACACCTTATGAAATACATGGATTTGATCATTTTGATGATCGAGTTATATATATGAAAGTTTTTATGAGTAATGAAGCTAAATTTGTTCATGATAAACTTATAGATGAACTTTCTTCTATAAACTACATAAAATTTGATAGCCACGATGGTAAGAATAAAATATTTCATGTTACAATAAGTTCTAAAAAAATAAGAAGTAAGTTTAATGAACTGTGGGATTATGTAAATAATATACCTTGTGATTTCTATTGCAGTTTTGATAATATCTCGATATATAAATGGGTAGATAATAATTGGGTACTTCACAAAGAATATATTCTCAAATAAATCTATCTTTATATACATGAGTTTATACTTATATCAACTTCCTCTCTATCTACCACCCCACAAGTTCCTTCAATATCTGCATTTATAAAAACTTTCATATTATCGTAACTAATATTATATAATATTAATGAAATACTTCTATAAAAAATACCATGATAAAATCATGGTATTTTTTATAGAAGTATTTTTTATTTTTTTATCATATCAAATAGCTCTTTTTCTGTTTGCTTTATAACAAGATTTCCATCAATCTTAGCTACAGCTTCTTTTGAATACATTCTACAAGCACCTATACATCCTGTACTTACATTTTCTTCTCCAGCTATTTCTTTTAATTTATTAACATCAACGTTTGAACAATATGGACATACTCTAACCATTTTCATTCTCCTTCTTTAATTAATTATTTTAAATTATTATTACCCTATAAAAATATACAGTAAACATTCGTATATTTTTATAAATTTTATTCAATTTGAATTTTTTTGAATTTTCTCTTGCATTTTTGTCAATAAAGATGTTATTATAGTTTAGTCTTTGTTATGAATAAAGTATATTGTATACAAAGATGAACTTATATAAATTATAAATAAATTTTTTTGGAGGCAATCATGAACGAAACTAAAGTTAAAGTTGTAACTGCTGATCCTTCAGCATTAGGGCTTTTTGGATTAGCAATGATAACATTAGTTGCATCATCTCAAAAGTTAGGATTAACTTCTGGTGTATCTTTTGTTATACCATGGGCAATATTTTTAGGAGCATCTGCCCAATTAATGGCAAGTATAAACGATTTTAAACATAACAATACATTTGGAGCTACTGCATTTGGTGGATATGCATTTTTCTGGTACTCAGTTGGATTAGTATGGTTAATTCAAAATGGAGTATTTGGACAAGCTTTAGCTTCTACTATAGATGTTAAGCAATTAGGTTTTGCATACTTAGGTTACCTAATATTTACTTTATATATGACTATAGGTGCAATGGAGACACATAAAGTATTATTTATAATATTTGTACTTATAGACTGCTTATTTATAGGGCTTACTTTAAGTTCATTCGGTATAATGTCAGAAGCAACTCATACATTTGCTGCATACTCAGAAATGCTTATAGCAGTATTCTCATTCTATGGTTCTGCTGCTTCAGTACTGAATGCTCATTTTGGAAGAGAATTTTTACCTGTTGGTAAGCCATTTGGAATATTCAAAAAATAATTTAATATTAAATAAGTTTTTTCAATTTATATTATAATAATTTTTAGACATTTTTTAGACATTAAAATCCTACCTATATAAATAGGTAGGATTTTTTCATTTAATTAATATTTTTTATTATATTTTTTAATTTTTTCATCTTTAATTTTATTTTCATTTAATTTAAAAATCTAATCTAAATCTTATTTAAAAATTTTAATACATATCTCCCCTTTACCAAAAACATTTTCCCGTAGACAAAAAAACTAACTTTTATTTTTTATATGTAAAATTAACTTTAAATTATTTTTTTTTACATAAAATATATTCATTGTTATACTTTTATTTTAAGTTTTAGTATCTTGTATACACAGTTATACTGTGCTATACTAAATAAGTTATTTTAATGCGAAAGGAGCATATTCAATGTCAAAAAACAAAATAATAAATATAGCGGTTATAGCCCACGTTGATGCCGGTAAGTCAACTTTAGTTGATGCTTTCTTACATCAATCTGGAACATTTAGAGATAATGAAGTAGTTAAAGACTGTGTAATGGATAGTAATGACCTTGAAGCAGAAAGAGGTATAACAATATATTCTAAAAACTGTTCTATAAACTATAAGGACTACAAGATAAATATAGTAGATACACCAGGACATAGTGACTTCTCTTCAGAAGTTGAACGTGTTATAAAGACTGTTGATACAGTTATATTACTAGTTGATGCTAGTGAAGGACCAATGCCTCAAACAAGATTCGTTTTACAAAAATCTTTAGAAGCTGGACTTAGACCAATACTTTTCATAAACAAGATAGACAAGCAAGATCAAAGAGCTGAAGAAGTTGTTGATGAAGTATTTGACTTATTCGTTGACTTAAATGCAACTGATGAGCAATGTGAATTCCCAATAATATACGGTATAGCTAAACAAGGTATAGCTAAGAAAGAAATGGACGATGAAAGCACTAACTTAGCTCCATTATTTGAAACTGTTGTTGAACATGTTGAAGCATACCCTGATTATAGCGAAGAACCTCTTCAATTACAAATATCTGCACTTGCTTATGATGACTATGTAGGTAGACTTGGAATCGGTAGAGTTTACAAAGGAACTATAAAAAATGGTTCTCAAGTTTCTATATGCAAAGCTGATGGTTCAGTAGCTAAAGGTAGAATAGCTAAGCTTACAGTTTATGAAGGATTAAATCAAGTTGAAAAGCAAGAAGCTTATGCTGGAGATATAGTTGTTATAGCTGGTATAAGTGATATATCTATAGGTGAAACTATATGTGATAGTGACAATCCAATTCCAATGGAAATGATACACATAGAAGAACCTACTTTATCTATGAACTTCTTAGTTAATGATTCTCCATTCTGCGGAAAGAGTGGTAAATTCGTAACAACAAGACACTTAAAAGATAGATTAGATAAAGAATTAGAAGTTAATGTTGGTCTTAAAGTTGAGCCATTAGACACAACTGATGGATACAGAGTATCAGGACGTGGAGAACTTCACTTATCTATACTTTTAGAAAACATGAGACGTGAAGGATACGAAATAGGTGTTTCTAAGCCAGAAGTTTTATTTACAAAAGATGAAAATGGTAAGTTAATGGAACCAATGGAAAGAGTTATAGTTAACTGTCCAGAGGTTTATTCAGGAACTGTAATAAATAAATTAAACTTAAGAAAAGCAATGATGGAAGCTATGGAAATAGAAGGTGACTATGTTAAAATAACATTCATCGCTCCTACTAGAGGATTACTTGGATACAGAAGTGAATTCATAAATGATACTCGTGGAGAAGGTTCTTTAGTTAGATCATTTGAAAGATACGAAGAACACAAAGGTGAAATACCTGGAAGAACTAATGGAGTTTTAATAGCTCAAACAGCTGGTACTACTATGGCTTATGCTCTTAATTCATTAAGTGAAAGAGCTCAAATGTTTGTTGACCCTGCTGTTGAAGTTTACGAAGGTATGATAATAGGTATGAACTCTAGAAAAGAAGACATGACTGTTAACCCTTGTAAAAATAAGAAATTAACTAACGTTCGTGCTTCTGGTACTGATGAAGCAGTTAAGTTACAAGCTGCTAGAACATTTACATTAGAAGAAGCTTTAGAATTCATAGAAGATGATGAGTTAGTTGAAATAACTCCAGATGCTATAAGACTTAGAAAGAAATTCTTAAATGAGCATGATAGATTAAAATACAACAAATCTAGACAAGCTAATAAATAGTTTATAAAAAGAACACTTTAGTAATTCTCTAAAGTGTTCTTTTTTTGTATTCATAATAAAAATAAGCTATCAAATCAAATAGATAGCTTATTTTTATATTTCTAAAATATTAATTCTAGATACTATTTATTATTCAACATTTTTAACTTTATACACTTTAGTCATATAGAAATAGAATGGTACAGCTATTAGTAATCCACCTAGTCCCCATACTATCTTCATAGGGTCACTAATTCCTGCTTCTATTAATAGCCATAAACTAATTAATACTGCAAATATTGGTACAAATGCTCCACCTGGTATTCTAAATCTTACTTGCTTATCTTTATATTTCTTTCTAAATACTAATACTGCTATACATGTTGGTATATATTGTATAAATCTAGATATAACACTTATTTGTAATAAAAATTTAAATGAACCTGACCAAGCTATTAAAAGAGTTCCAACAACTGTTATTATTATTGCTATATATGGAGCACCTTTTTTGTTATTTTTAGCTATGCACTTTGGAACTAATCCTTGTTCAGCTAATGCAACCCCTGATCTTGGTGTTAAGAAAGATGCTGCTATATTTATACCACCAACAGATATTACTGTTCCTATTGTTATTATATAAGTTCCAATATTACCTACCATTGACTTAGCTGCATCTGCCACAGGTGTTGCTGCTCCACTTAACTTAGGACCTAATACACCAACACTTATAGCTAAAACAAACACATATACAATTGATACTATTGCCATCACTGTAATCAAAGCTTTTGGAACGTTTTCCCTAGGATTTTCCATATCCTTTGCTGCAACTGCCAAAGATTCAAATCCTGTAAATGCATAAAATAATGATATTGCAGCTGCAACAAATGCTGTTGTTGTAGCTTCACCAGATGGTACAATTACAAACGGTTTAAAGTTACCACCTTTTACAAAGAAAATTCCTACAACTATAAAGAATATTAATGGAACAAGTTTACCTATAGTTATTATATCATTTAAAACTTTTGATGCTTGTACACCCATTATGTTTACTATTCCAAGACCTATTAACACTACACCTATTATAACATTTTTAGTAAATGGATCTGCTGCTTGAGGCCAAACAGTAGAAATCGTTATTGCAAAAAAGTTTGCCATAGCTGCCCAAGCTATCATACCTATAGCCCACTTCATAAATCCAACTTCAAAACCTATAAATTCTCCAAACGCTTCCTTAGCATAAAGATATGGTCCACCATTTTCATCAAACCAACTTCCTGCCTCAGCAAAACAAAGCGCTATAGATACGGCAAGTACTGTACAAAATACTAGTACAACAATACTTGCAGGCCCTATCATTTTATATGCCTCTCCTGGCAATCCAAATATACCTGAACCTATGATTGAGTTAATGCCTAGAAGTACTATACTCCAAAAACCTAATTTTTTACTACTTTCCATAGTCTTCCTCCACCAAAATATATATTTATAATTATTTAGTTGCTTCTGTTATTAATGCCTTAAATAGCTTTTGCATGATAGGATAATCCTTTGTCATCATTTCTGGATGCCATTGAATTCCTAATACAAATTCTTCTCCTTCTTTTTCTATAGCTTCAATTACTCCATCTTTAGATTCTGCACAAACTATATATCCATTAGCTAACTCATTTACAGCTAAATGGTGAAAACTATTAACATGTATCTCACTTTCTCCTAATATATTATGTAACTTCGTACCTTCTCTTATTATAGCTGTATGTGTAGCTACATTTGATAAATGACCTTGATTATGCTTTATATAACATCCATCTATTAGAGATAAGTCTTGATATAAGCTACCTCCTTCACATACATTTATAACTTGTTCTCCTCTACATATACCTAAAATTGGCTTCTTCATTTCTAAGGCATATTTTAATAATTTAAAATCATAAGCATCTCTTTTAGGTAATATTCCACCTAATTTTTGATGTGGTTCTTCTCCCCAATTTAAAGGATTTACATCATGCCCTCCAGATAAAATAAGAGCATCTATATTTTTTACTTGTTCTTTTATTATTTCATCATTATAAACCATTGGAACTATGTAAGGTACACCCCCACACATAGCAACTGATTGAACATAGTCATTATTTACATATGCTCTTTCGTATCCTGGAAACATTCCTCCTTCATCTATTATAAGGCTACCTGATATACCTACTATAGGCTTTTTGTTTGTCATAAATTAATGCACTCCAATTCTTCTATTATTTTTAGATTATAACTCTAATCTTTTGTACATCAATTACTTTAAGCAAACACTATGCCAAATTTATATTTTATTTTTTATATTTAGATATTTCGTATAATTTTTAAGTCTATTAACTTAATATATTTTTTAATTTTGTACATTTTCAAATGCCTTTCTAATAAAGGTATACACTCATTTTATAAGTTAATTTAGTCTAGTTTCATTAATATTTTCAATAGGAAAATAGTAATAATCATAAAAATTTTTTCAATATTTATTTTAGGAAAACTTTTACTTTTTTTATTAAATACTATATAATGTTAAAATGTATTTATAGGTTAAATAGGCAGTTAAATACGCCTATTTAACTACCTATTTTAATAACTTAAGCACTTCTATTCCCTTTTGACTTAATTCGCTTCCTTTCCTACCACTTTTTGATACTACAATATTTCTTCCTTTTAATACTTCTAATATATGTCTAATTTCACCTTCACTTATTAGTATATCCTCCTTTATAAGTTCTTTAAGTATAGCATTTCTTCCTAATGATTTATTTAAGTCATTATGATTTTTGATACACCTCATTACCTTTACGGTCTTTTCTAAAGATATTTTATTTTTTATATAATCTATATCTTTTTTATAATCCCTTTTTATATTAGTTAGATTATGAGGCAAATCATTTGTAGTAACTTCATCTTTTGATGCCATAGTATCTATATACATAGCTGCATTTCTTAACTCTCTTATATTACCTGGCCAATCATAATCATTTATTATAATTTTTACATCTTCACTTACCTTAATTTTTCTTTTTATAAAATGTTTAAGCATCATATCTATATCTTCTTTTCTCTCTCTAAGTGGAGGTATATGTATGGGTAATACATTTATTCTGTAGTATAAGTCTGCTCTAAACTTTTCTTCTTTTATCATTTTAAGTAAATCTCTATTTGTTGCTGCTATTACTCTAACATCAATATCTATTACATTTTGTCCTCCAACTGGCATAATTTGATTTTCTTGAAGAACTCTAAGTAACTTTGTTTGAAGATACATAGGCATATCCCCTATTTCATCTAAAAATATAGTTCCATTATGAGCTTGTTCAAATAACCCTTTTTTACCACCTTTTAATGCACCAGTAAATGCTCCTTCTTCGTATCCAAATAACTCACTTTCTAATAAATTTTCAGGCATAGCAGCACAGTTTATAGCTATAAAAGGTTGTTTACTTCTATTTGACTCATTATGTATAGACTGAGCTAACAACTCTTTTCCAGTTCCACTTTCACCAGTTATTAAAACTGTATAATCTGATTTAGATATTTTTCTGGCTAACTTTTTTGTATTTTCCATATTTATAGAATTAGTTTTAATATCATCAAAAGTATATCTAGCTACTTGACCTTTATCTTTAAGAACTTTACTTAAATTTTGTTCTAATTTTTTTATATAAGTTACCTCTTGTATACAAAAATATGACCCTATATTTTTACCAAAGCTATTTATTGTGTGCTTGTTTATTGTTATATACTTATCTTTATATTTAATAACATTATCATCTTTTGTCTTATCTTTATTTAATATATCTTTTAATTCTTTATCATCTAAATTTTTAATGTTTTTACCTATTATATCTTCTTTTATATCTAAAATATTTTTCACACTTTCATTAAGGACTTTTATAATACCTTCATTTGAAAGTAATATCATACCATTTTTAGATAACTTTATAATAGATTTTAGCTCATCATTTTCTACTGTAAGGTTTTTATAGGTATGGTTTATTCCTGAATGTATACTAATAACTTCTTCAGAGTATTTTATTAGTCTTTGTGTTACTTCTTTGTCATCGATTTTTAGTTTTGTTATTATTTGTAGAAATGTAGATATGTCTATAAATCTATGCCCTATATCAATTACTTCTTCTATATAATCAGGAACTAAGTGTGTTTCACCAGGAGTTACACAAACTTTAATATCCTTGTATTCTTTTTCTTTATCATATGGAATTAAATTTAGGTGATTTATACCTATGTGGTATAGCATGGATATAGTTTCAAGTATTGTTTCCTTGTTATCGTTTACAACTAACACATCTATGTTTTTAGGTAATGAAAACAGTCTGTATATATCTTTTTGCTTTACACTTCTATTTATTATTATTATTTTCTTGCTATCATCTATATAATTTTTTAGTTTTATAGACCTATCTCTAAGCATGACAAGAATTATATCATCATCGATTTTTTGACCTTTTTGTAGATTATTAAAAAAATAATTGTTTATTTTTAATTTGTCTTTGAATATCATCTTTATATTGTTGTTTAAAAAGACTTCTAATGTGGATAATCCATCTGTAACTATACCTATTGTTTTCATATTAAGTCTCCCTTTTTATTTTGTATTATATATTTTTTAATTTTTGTTATCTAGTTATCCACTATTATATCTAATTTATACTTAATTTGTCTTTTATAAAAAAGAAGTTTGCTATTTTATAGCAAACTTCTTTTTTATGTTTATTCTATATCTATTTAATATTTTATTTTATGTCGTCTATTGGTTTATATCATCTAGTATGTGATTCTCGCTTAAACATGATAAGAATGTTAATCCATACATAACACAAACTATTACTGCTGTTATAAGTATTATACCCATATCTATCACTCCTTTGCTTATATTATATCTTTAATATATGAAGTATTTATGAATTTATTTTGAAATTTCATGTATGTTCATTAGTTTTTCCTATTTTTTACTATGTATACATTATAGTACTTTTTTATTATTTATTTATAGTTTAAATATTGTAACCTTTTAAATTTTTTATACTATATCATCATACAATATCTTTATTTTTCTAAAAATTTACTTGTTATTTTCTTACAATTTATTATATAATATTATTAGTACCTGGTATTAATATTTGATATAATTTTTTTATATTAAGGAGGCGTTTTTTATTAAAGCATTAAAAATTGGAGATTTAATAGCTAAAGTTCCTATAATACAAGGTGGTATGGGAATAGGAGTATCTAGATCTTCCCTTGCGGCGGCTGTAAGTCGTGCTGGTGGTATAGGAGTTATATCTGGCGTACAAATTGGCTATGATGAAAAAGATTTTGAGTATAACCCTCTAAGAGCTAACTTATCGGCCCTTAGAAGTCATATAATAAAAGCTAAAGAAAATTCTAATAAAGGAATAATCGGTGTTAATCTAATGGTAGCTATGAACTACTACGAAGAACATGTAAAGGAAGCTATTTCATCTGGTGTTGACCTTATAATATCTGGTGCTGGTCTTCCTATTAAATTACCTTCTTTAATTAAAGGATCTAAAGTAAAAATTGCACCAATAGTTTCAACTGCTAAAGCTTGCAGTGTTATCCTTAAAATGTGGGACAAAAAAGATAAAACTACAGCTGATTTAATAGTAGTTGAAGGACCAAAAGCTGGCGGTCATTTAGGTTACAAAAAAAGTGAACTAGAAAATATAGATAACATTGATTATGATAAAGAATTTGTAGATATATTAGAAGTTGTTAAAACTTATAGTAATAAATATAATAAAGAAATACCAGTGGTAGCTGCTGGTGGTATATTTAGTGCTGATGATGTTTTAAAATATATAAATCTAGGTGCTAGTGGTGTACAAGTAGGTACAAAATTTGTTGCAACTTATGAGTGTGATGCTTCTTATGAATTTAAACAAACGTATATAAATTCTACTAAAGATAATATTAATTTAGTTGTAAGTCCAGTTGGAATGCCTGGTCGTGCTATACACAATAAATTTATAGAACATACTTCTATATCGTCACCTAAAATAACTAAATGCTATAATTGTTTAATTCCTTGTAATCCTAAAACCACTCCTTATTGTATATCAGAAGCTCTTATAAATGCAGTAAAGGGAGATGTTGATAATGGACTGCTATTTTGTGGTGAGAATGCCTACAAAGTAGATAAATTATATTCTGTTGATGAGGTTATAAGAGAATTAACTTCTAAGTTATAGATAATTAAATTTTAGCTTTAATTATATTTAAATGCTCTTACACTCCTAAATCTAGGGCTATTTCCTAATTCTAAAGCTAAAATTTAGAAAATAAAAATAGACTAACATATATTAGTCTATTTTTATTTTCTAAAATTAACATAGCATTAAATATATACTTTTAGTATTAAAATGTATCTTTAACTTCTTTTAACTTTTCTATTATATTTATATGCTGAGGACACTTCTCTTCGCATAATCCACATCCTACACATTTTTTTGCATCATTTCCCGAATCTACCAAATACATATTGTATTGTTTTTTATATTCTTCTATATTATTAAACATATATGCATTATTTAATAATTCAAAGCAAGTTGGTATTTTAACTTCATTTGGACATGGTATACAATATTTACATCCAGTACAATTTACTCTTATTTTGGATTTAAACATATCCCTAAGCTCTTTTATGGTTTCTTTTTCATATTTACTCATGGATTCTTTTATACCTTCCTTAGAAGCTATATTTATATTATCTACAACTTGTTCTAAACTTGACATTCCACTCAAAACTACATCTATCTCTTTCTTATCATATAAAAACTTAAAAGCCCATTCTACAGCACTTTTGCTAGTTGAACTATTATTAATTATATTTGTTATATCATTAGATAAATTATTTACTAATGCTCCTCCTCGAAGTGGTTCCATTATAACTATACCTAATCCTTTTTCTCTAGCATACATAAGTCCATCAGTACCTGCTTGATAATCTTCATCTATATAATTATACTGTATCTGAGCAAAATCCCAGTAATAGTCATCTACAATTTCCTTAAATACATCTAATGTATCATGAAATGAAAAACCAATATGTTTTACTATACTTCTTTCTTTTATATCTTTTATAAAGTCAAATAACCCATTTTCCTTTAATCTAGTATAATCTTTTTTATTTAGATTATGTATTAAATAAAAATCTATATAATTAGTTTGTAATTTTTCTAACTGTTCATATATATATTTATACATATCTTCTCTTTTGTTTACTAACCATGAAGGTAGTTTTGTAGCTAATTTAACTTTTTCTCTATATCCATCTTTTAATACTTCTCCTACAAATATTTCACTTTCTCCATTATGATATGGGTATGCTGTATCTATATAATTTATACCATTATCTATTGCATATATAAGCATTTCCTTTGATTTTTTCTTATCTATCTTATTATCCTTTAATGGAAACCTCATACATCCAAATCCTAATATAGACACTTCTTCACCAGTATTTCCCATTTCTCTATATATCATGTTACTTCCCCCTATAAAAATATTATCTACTTATATTATATTTAATAATTTTTCCTATATATTACAATTTTTATTATTAATCAAATAAATCATGCTATATTCTTTATTTTTTTAATATATTTTTAGCTGAAAACTTGATTTATATTTAATAACAATGTATCCTATTTAAAGGATATAAAATTTTTAATATTATTTTTAATAGGAGAGTGATGGAAAATGGATCAAAGTCCTTTGGGGGATATTGATTTAAAAAGCATCACTTATTATTATCTTTTAAATGGCTAATTTATCTATCCTCTTATATAAATCAGTCATTTAATTAATAATACTAAGTGATAAGATTTATATAAAATTGAATAAAGGATGTGTTGCCATGATAAGATACTATAAGACTATTGACAACAAACTAGAAAAGTTAAATTCATTTGAAAGTGGCTGTTGGATAAATCTTGTTGAACCTAATCAAAATGAAATAAGTGAAATAGTTGATTTATTAAATATAGATGAAGATAGTGTAAGATCTGCTCTTGATGAAGAGGAACGCTCTAGAATAGATGTTGAAGATAATCATACACTTATACTTATTGATATCCCAGTTGATGAAAGTGATGTGAACTCAACTCATTATACTACTATTCCTATTGGTATAATAATTTGTGAAAATGCAATACTTACTGTATGTTCTGCTCAAACTAAAATTATAAATGACTTTATTGTAGGTCATATAAAAGAATTTTACACTTATAAAAAAACTAGATTTATACTTCAAATTCTTCATAAAAATGCTAGTTATTATTTATATTATCTAAGAAAAATAAATAAAATAACTACTGTTATAGAAAAGGAAGTTACTAAATCTATGAAAAATAAAGAACTTATACAACTTCTAGAACTTGAAAAATCATTAGTTTATTTTTCTACTTCTTTAAAAGCTATAGAACTAGTTTTAAATAAAATGGTTCGTACTACTAGTATAAAAAAATACTCTGATGATGAAGATTTACTAGAAGATGTTATAGTTGAAAATAAACAGGCTTTAGAGATGGCCACTATATATGGAGATATATTAAGTAGAATCATGGATGCTTTTAGTGCTATTATTAGTAATAATCAAAATAATGTTATGCAATTTTTAACATCTGTTACTCTTATAACCACTATACCTACTATTGTATCTGGTTTCTTTGGGATGAACGTTGGAGGTATTCCTTATGCAAACCACATTAATGGATTTTGGATTGTAATGGTTATTACTGCTTTAATTTGCTTAGTTGTTACATTCTTTATGTCTAGAAATAAGCTATTATAATATAACCATTAGTTTTACCATATTCTATAATATAATTTACATGATTATATCACTCTTGTAAAATAACTTGATTAACAAATTTTTTATAAATCAAGACCTTCGAGGCAGACATGCTCTACCTTGGAGGTTTTTTATTATAAATTTGCATAAACTTATATTTACTTATTTATTTTTGGGAGGTAATTGTATGAATTACATATTACTAATTTTCGGTTTTTTACTACTTATAAAAGGAGCTATCTACTTTGTTGACGGTTCATCAGATATTGCCACTATACTAAAAATTCCTCCAATTTTAATTGGACTTACTATTGTAGCTTTTGGTACATCTTTGCCTGAATTTTCAGTTAGTATAATAGCCTCTATAAATAATCAAAACGGTTTATCTCTAGGAAATATTATTGGCTCTAATATATTTAATATATTGATGGTTTTAGGTACAACTGCTTTTATTAAAAATTTACAGGTTAGAAAATCAATAGTAAAAAAGGAGATGCCAGTACTTATAATTACCTCTATGATAGCTTTAGGTTTGTCAATAGACTTAACTATAAGTCGTATTGATGGTATGATGCTTTTATTATTATTTTTACTATTTTTATATGATATGATAAAAGAAGCATTAAGAAGTAGAAACTTTTCACTAAAAGAAAGTTATGAATTCTTAGAAGCAAATACAAATATAGCCTCTATATCTATAGATAACTCTTTAGCTAAGTCTTTATTAATTTCAGGAGTTGGTCTTGTAGCTATTATAATTGGTGGGAAAATGGTTGTAAGTTGTGCAACTAATATAGCTTATTCCTTTGGTGTAAGTGATCACTTAATTGGGATTTCAGTTGTAGCACTTGGTACTTCTTTACCAGAATTTATTACATCTGTTATTGCAGCCACTAAAGGTGAAAACGATATTGCGATTGGAAATGTAATCGGTTCTAATATATTTAATATTTTATTTATTTTAGGTTCATCAGCATTTATCTCTCCTTTATATCTAGAGCCTGCACTAATATTGGATAGTATATTTATGATAGGAGCTATAATACTTTCTTATATATTTGTTGTTCAAGATAAAGAAATAACAAAGTATGAAAGTTTATTTTTAATAACTACATATTTTATATATATGATATATTTAGTTTCAAGGTAAAAATACCTCAAAGTAATATATTTTACTTTGAGGTACTTTTTATCTATTATTTATCTATTATCATTTCTTCTAAGGGCTTTTCAAATTGTAATTTTAAATTCTCATCTTTTTCTAATATATATATTGGTACATACTCTTCTTCTTCCTCATTTAAATTAATTTCTTTAAATGGCGGAGTAAGTACTTCATCAAAGTTTATACTCAGCTCTGGCATTGTCTTTAATATTTGCTTAGAATTATCATATTCTTCATCTGCTAAACTTTTATACATATCTAAACTTTTCTTATAATATATACCAGCTAGCATGTATTCACATTTCTTATTTCCTAAATTAAAACCTTCTTTATAGTATTTTTTAGCTTCTTCATCTTCATTTAATTTTAAACTTAATTGCCCTAGGTTATATATAGATTCTTCGCACTTTTGATTTCTAGCTTTTTCGTACCAATATTTTGAATTTGTATAGTCTTTATAGAAAATATCATATATAAGACCTAGCATGTGTTGTGAATATATATTTGAATCATTTGCTGGTGTTTCAAACATTTTCTTTGCTTCTTCATAATTTTCTTCTGCAAAGTATATTCTACCTAAATGTATTCTTGAATTTATGTGATTTTTTGATACGGCAATATTAAAATACTTTTTAGCATTTTCTATATCATTATTAGCTTCATATATACATCCTGCTTTATAGCTAGATTCTACATCTTGATTTTCACTAGCTCTTTTATACCACATTAAAGCTTTTTCAAAATCACACTTATCTTCATATATTTTCCCAAGCTTAACTTGACATGATAACCTATTTTCTATTTTTCTGTAACAAGATATGGCATTGTCTATATCATTTATCTTATGATATAAATCACCCAGATTCTCAATAGATTCTATTAGTCCTTCTTCTATACATTCCTCATAATATTTTTTCGCACTTTCATAATTTTCTTCTTCAAAATATAAACCGGCTAAATTATTTTTAGCTTCTATTATATCTGAATTTGCTGCTATCTCATAATACTTTTTAGCATTTTCTATATCATTATTTCTGTTATATAAGTTTCCTAATCTATAACTTGCTAAAGCACATCCATTTTTTATACTTTCTTCATAATACTCTATAGCATTTTTATCATCTTCATCTCTATCATATATATATGCCAATCTATATTGAGACTTTGTACAACCTTTGTCAGCACTTTTTATATAGTACCTTTCAGCCTCTTCAAATTCTTCATTAATCTCCATTATAAGACCTATATTAAAACAGCCTTTTAAATTTCCTACTTTATGTAAATATTTATATAAGCTTATTGCTGACTTATCATCACCATTTATATAGTTTATTATAGCTAAATTATACTTAGATTCTTCATTTAATAATACTGAACCCTTCTTATAATATTCAATAGATTCTTCTTTTTTTCCTAATTTATCATAAAGTATACCTAGATTAAAGCAAGCTAAACCAAAATTGCCTTTAGTTGCTTCTTTTAACCACTTTTCGCTCCTTATATAATCTTTAAGTTTATAATGAACAACTCCTAAATTATTTTGAGCTTGTAAATCACCTAAAGTAGCCAATTTTTCATACCAATAAAGTGAATATTCATAAGCATTAGATATAAAATATATATTGCCTAGGTTAAGAGCAGCTTCTTCTTGTCCATTCCTAAATGCCATAGAATACCACTTTTCTGCTTCATTGTATTGACCTCTAGATTCAAATATATTACCTAATGCATATTGAGACTTTACATATCCTTCTTCTGCAGATTTTATATATGTTTCTATAGCTTTATCTATTTTACCCATTTTCTCAAGCAAACTTGCTTTAGTGTGATGTATTGCTGGGTCTTTTGGAATATTTTTTATATTTTGTATTGAAAATTTTGTACTTCTCATATTTAACTCCCTATTTAAACTTTACTTTTATTTTAGTAATATGTTTTAATAATTATATATTATATAACAAACCTACAATTTTTAGCTAATTTTTTGTCTTTCTGTAATAATATTGTAATAGTAGATATATTTAATTAATTTTTATGTAGTGTATAGCCATGCATATTAATATCTTATATAATTTATGTATAAATAGTATTTATTATGAGTTTAAATGGCTTGTTCATTTATGTATTAGTATTATAATGCTTTCTAATAATTATTTATAAATTAGCAAATAGGAGTGATTTTATGAATATAGATTTAATTTTTAAAATAGTTATGGCTATTGTGTTAATTGGTATTACAATAAAAGTAATTAAGTTTTTAGGTGGATTAGTCTTTAAAATAGCACTTGTACTATTTATAATACTTTTAGTTTATAGAATGTTTATCTAAAATAAAAAAATACCCCACTTAAAGTAAATTAAGTGAGGTATTTTCTATCTTAAAGTTTTTAAATCTATATATGCTTCAATTTGAGGTATATACAACATATGCTTTTCTTTTATATGTGTGTTTCCAAATTCCTTAAGTTCTTTTCCTTCTTTATCTTTAGTTATTTTATATTTTACAACTTCATTACCTTCATTTATACTTGCATTAAAAAACATTCCTTCATACTGCTTAAATCTAAAATTAAAATTATCTCTTGTAAGTTTTATAGTTATTTCTGTCATAACTCTTCCTTTCTTTATATATTTTAATTTTGTCTTATTATATCATAATTATAAATCATAAAAAAGGGCCATCTAATATTAGATAGCTCTTTTTTATATTAAAAATATAGCTCTTTAATCTTCATAGCATCATTGGTCCAACCATTATTTTTATGTATTAATTTTAAATTTTTGCCTTTATTTACTAGTATTGTAACTAACTCTTCTTTTCCTTTTTCTTGTACAATAAAATCTTCAACATTTTTTAAGGGTATCTTTGACAAATTACTTACCTCGGGTAATCCCCCTAATGGTACATGATATATTCCTTCTAAATATAGATTTTTATCCGTCAGTGTTACTATATATTCACTAACTATTTCTCCTGCTGCAACTAGTGATTGATTAGCTACAAACATATTAGTTAAAAAATTTAACACTAATTCAGTATTGCTTACTTCCCTATAACACTTCATACTAGCTCTTACTATTTCGTTGTCCTCTAATTCTAACTCCCTACTCATAAGACATTTCCTCCTAATGATGTGATTATTATGATTAATAAGTTATAGCTAGGTACTCTTATATAAGATAAGCTTTTCCTTTATTATACAATGTATAATTGACTCAATCAAGCAAATTAGTTTTTTATGTATATTTATATTATTTTTGTCAATAATATAAATGTTATTACATTACTCTCAGAATTTATAACATTTAAGAGGCTGTTGCAAAATGATTAGATCTAATCATTCTACAACAGCCTCTTTGCATTAAATATATTTTTCTGTATCTTCTGGTAGACCTTTTTCCTTTAATCTATATTCTACTATCTCTTTTAATATAGAGTATAGCCAAGCAAATAAAGGAACACCTATTATCATTCCAACTAATCCTAGTAACTTTCCTGCTACTAATAATGAGAATAATATCCAAAATGCTGATATTCCTATTGAATCTCCTAATATCTTAGGTCCGATTACATTCCCATCTAATTGTTGTATAATTATTATTATTAATATAAACCATAATGCTTTAATTGGAGATACAAACATTATTATTATAACTGAAGGTATGGCTCCAAAGAACGGTCCAAAGAATGGTATTATATTAGTTATACCTATTATTACTGATATAAGTAATGTATATGGCATTTTAAATACTGTAAGTACAATGAAAGTTAATACACCTATTATAGCTGAATCTATTATCTTTCCACTTAAAAACTTACCAAATGTATCATTTGCTCTGTTTGTTAATTCAATAACTTTATCAGCACTAGCTTTATTAAATACCGCATAAGTTACTTTTTTACTAAGTCCGCAGAACTTTTCCTTATCTATTAACATATAAATAGATATTATTAAGCCTAATACTATATTCCAAACACCTGATGCAGTAGTTTTTAACATGCCTCCAAGTACTGGAATTAAATTAGATATTATTTTTATAGTATAGTCTATAAATTCGTTCCACTTACCTACTGCTACTGTCATATATTCATTGTTTAAATCTATATTTTTAGTTAGACTTTCTATGAATACAGTTACATTATTTACATATGTTGGTATGTCATTAACAAGCCCTACCACACTATCTACTAACTGTGGTAACACAAATTGTATAAATAAATAAAGTATTATAAAAGCTGTTGTATAAGTTAATAATAAACTTATAGCTCTTTTACCTTTTTGTTTCATATTTTTAATTGAATCAAATACTAATACCTTTTCTTCAAAAAATACTAATATAAAGTTAAGTAAATATGCTATTACAAATCCTATGACAAAAGGCTGTAATGTTGACATAACCCAACTTAAGTTTTCAGTAAATGCTGGTAGTTTGTCTAATATATTAAAAAATAATAAACTACAGCATATAACTATAATCGCATACACCGATATGGTAGTATATTTGTTATTCCATTCAACTTTCATTTACGTTGTGATTCCTCCTAATTAAATTTACCTTTTAATAGCATAATTTTTTTACCTATCATTTAATTATAACCAATATAACATATTTATTGTCAATAAATTAATATATTTAATATGAATTTATCTTCATATTAAAATTTAATATTAACTACATAGTATTTCATCTTTGTATATTTTAATATTGTTAATTTACCAACACCATTTATTCCAATAAATTCTTTCATTTTCCCTTTTTATATATTTTATTATTTGAAGATATATACGAAATTTACTATATATTTGAAAGTTCATTTTCTCTCCTTTTAGTTTATCACCTGACTAGTACACTTAGTTTAAATTTTTGTATAATTTTAAATATTTTTGTCGAAATTAGTAACTTTTTCTGCGTTTAATACATATTATTTATTAGATATATGAAAATATATCTTTTAATTTAAATCTTAAATAATAAAAATATAGTGGAGGTTTTAATATGTTTGGAAACGATTTTAATATATTTGGAAGAAATAATGGTTTTTGTGATGATAACTTTTTTATAATATTACTTTTATTACTTTGTAATGATGGTTTTGGCTGCGGTCACGGTGGAGGCCATGATGGATGCCATGGTGGAGACCATGATGGAGACCATAATAGAAGATGTAATAATAATGAATTCTTTATATTTATAATAATCATTTTATTCTGCTGTAATAAAAAAGGACATGGCAATTGCTTAAGATAATATAAGTTATAATATATATATTAATTAACAAAAGGCACCTATTATAGGTGCCTCATTTTTATATACATTTATTTTTATGTCTTTATTTGAATTCATTAATTAATTTCAATTATTTTGTCGAAATTAGTAACTTTTTCTGTATTTTATACATATTATTTATTAGATATATAAAAATATATCTTTTAATTTTAAACTTAAATAATAAAAATATAATGGAGGTTTTAATATGTTTGGAAGAAATAATGATTTTTGTGATAATAACTTTTTTATAATATTACTTTTATTACTTTGTAACGATGGTTTCGGTTGTGATCGTCATGATAAATGTGATGATAAATGGGATCATCATGATGAATGTAATCATCATAACAAATGCGACGATAAAAATGGATTCTTTATATTTATAATAATAATCCTTTTATTCTGCTGTAATAAAAAAGGACATGGCAATTGCTTAAGATAATATAAGTTATAACATATATTAATAAAAAAGGCACCTATTATAGGTGCTTTTTTGTATATAATTTTTTATATTTTATTTAAATTAATTACATAACTTATTAATTTAATCATTTTGTCGAAATTAGTAACTTTTTCTGCATTTTATACATATTATTTATTAGATATATAAAAATATATCTTTTAATTTAAAGCTTAAATAAAAATACAATGGAGGTTTTACTATGTTTGGAAACGATAGATGTTTTTGTAATGATAACTTTTTTATAATATTACTTTTATTACTTTGTAATGATGGATTTGACTGCGGACAAGGTTGTGGATTTGATGATAATAATAAATGCTTTGTATTTATTATAATAATCCTTTTATTCTGCTGTAATAAAAAAGGACATGGTAATTGCTTAATTTAGTATAAATTATAATATATATTAATTAATAAAAGACACCTAGAATATAATAGGTGTCTTATTTTTATATATGCAATTATTTTTTAGATATCTTTTTTATCATTTCCATAATTTCTTCCATAGACTTTCCTTCTACTTCTTCTCTTAATTTATTTATATCGATGTCTTCTAATATATTGCTTGCATCATTATTAATATTTGATTTGCTTTTTTCATTTTGCTCATTATCAAAATTTATATTTGATGATATTTTTTTAGCCATTTCTATAATTTCTTCCATAGACTTTCCTTCTACTTCTTGCTTTAGTTTATTTATATCTATTTCTTCTAATATATTATTTACATTTGATTTATTTTCTTCATTTTGTCTATTATCAAAGTTCATACCCGATGATACTTTTTTAGCTATTTCTATAATTTCATCCATAGATTTACCTTCTACTTCTTGTTTTAATTCATCTATATTTACTCTTTCTAGTATTCGTTTTATATTCTCATTTATATCTTCATTATTTTTATTATTTTCACTATTTCCATAATTTAGATTCATTTTTGGCATCCCTCCATTCATTAGTTTTATAATTTCTTCAATTGAATTATTATTACTTTCGTTTAGTTTATAATCACTCATTAACATATTTGATAATAAACCATCTAGTACATTCATATCTTTTAAATTAGATTTTGAATATATATTTTTTGTATCATCATCTAGGTTCATTAAAGTTAATGGGTTAATTTCCTTATTATTAATATATCGTAGTAATAATTCTAGCAACTTGTTTGTGTTAATTTTCTTGCTTGAATTTTTGTTGTGCTCTTTTTCTTCTTCTTTATCATTTTGATTTACATTACTTTTAGTGCTATTATTTGATTCTATTAACTTGCATTTGTCACTACTCTCGTCTGATTTTTTGTTGTGCTCTTTTTCTTCTTCTTTACAATTTTTGTTGTACTTTCTTTCAACACTCTTATTTAAATTGTAAAAAGGAGATCTTTTAGAAATACTATCCATTAACATATAATCTTCATATTCTTCATAACTTTCTATTCTATTATTTTTCTCTTCAGAGTTCACAAAATAAGCCTCCTTTTATTAATTAAAGTATCTATACGACACCTTACATCATTATATGTATTAAATTTCTTAAGGGTGACTTATTTAAAATGCTTGATAAAGTGAATATCTCTTATATTTTTCCATCACTTATTGTTATATATATTTTATTTATTTTGGTAACTTATTGTTTCCTTTTAAATGTTTTTATCATATATGTATATTATGTAGTATTACTACTAAATTAAAATATTTGACATGGGGTGTTTGTATGCATAAAGATTGTATGGATAAAACTAAGAAGTGTAAAAAGTACTATGATTTAGATGATTGCCATTGTGAAAAAGAATATAAAAAAAATAAAGGTGCAAATTTAAAAATGTCTCCTATGTTTGTATATCCTGTAGACTTGTGCAACTGTGAAATATTTCATATATTATGTAATTGTATAGGAAGGATTGTTGGATTAAAGTTAGTAGATAATAATTGTATATTAAGACTTTGTATATGTGATGTAAATAGTTGCGGAGTTGTTGGTAAAACGCCATCCGGTAAGGGACCTATATACGTAAAACTTAATGCCATTCAATATATAGATTTTGGTAAAGAAACCTATGTTAATCCTCTATGTGGTACAAATTTGAGTATAGGTGTACAAGTACCTAAGGGTGAAATGGGACCTATGGGGCCTGCTGGACCTAAAGGCGCTAAAGGTGAAATGGGACCTATGGGACCTGCTGGACCTAAAGGCGCTAAAGGCGAAATGGGACCTATGGGACCTGCTGGACCTAAAGGCGCTAAAGGCGAAATGGGACCTATGGGACCTTCTGGATCTAAAGGTGAGATGGGACCTATGGGACCTTCTGGATCTAAAGGTGAGATGGGACCTATGGGACCTGCTGGACCTAAAGGCGCTAAAGGCGAAATGGGATCTATGGGACCTGCTGGACCTAAAGGTGAAATGGGATCTATGGGATCTGCTGGACCTAAAGGTGAAATGGGATCTATGGGACCTGCTGGACCTAAAGGTGAAATGGGATCTATGGGACCTGCTGGACCTAAAGGTGAAATGGGGCCTATGGGACCTGCTGGACCTAAAGGTGAAATGGGACCTAAAGGATATGAAGCTCCTGGTAAAAAAGTAAAAGAAAAATATATGCCTCCTAAGAAGATCCCTTATAAAAATTAATATAAAATATATAAAGAGGAAGCTTGATTATTATAAAGCTTCCTCTTTATATATTTTATATTCTTCTTTATCTTCTAATTCATTTACAAACTCTTCATTATTTTCTATTAGCCAAAGCTTTTTATTTCTAGAAAGTTTTTTTATATAACTTTCTAATTTCATAGCTTTACTTTTCGTATCACTTACAAAACATACTTCTAGTTTTAAAAAACCCCTTGACCGTGTATATTTAGAATTTATACCTTTTTCATGTTCTTTTATACGTCTTATTATATCGGTTGTATACCCTGTGTATAAAGAATTATCTCTACATCTTATTATATATGTAAAATGCATAAAATCATCCATCCTTAATTTTTAACTTTATAATATATAATAACATGTTTTAGATGTATTGTATTGCTTTTTAAAATTATTTTATCTTCACTACTTTACCAGGTATTCCAACAACTGTAGCTCCATTTGGTACATCTTTTAAAACAACTGCATTTGATCCTATTTTTGAATTTGATCCTATATTGACAGGACCTAAAACTTTGGCTCCTGCCCCAATTATTACATTATCACCAACAGTTGGATGTCTTTTTCCCTTTTCTTTTCCTGTTCCACCTAAAGTTGTTCCATGATATATAGTTACTCTACTTCCAACCTCAGCAGTTTCTCCAATAACTACCCCCATACCATGATCTATAAGTATTCCTCCACCTAATTTAGCCCCAGGATGTATTTCTATACCTGTCAAAAATCTTGAGATTTGTGATACTAACCTTGCTAAAAAAAATCTCTTATGACTATATAAAAAATGAGAAATACTATGCCCTATCCTTGCATGTATAGATGGATAAAGTAAAAATACTTCTGTTTTGCTTCTTGCTGCTGGATCATTCTCCATTATATACTCAATATCTGCTTTAATTTTTTCAAACATATAATCATCCCTCTATGATTTAATTAAATATATTTAAAGACATATATTTATCTAACCCATCTGGTGCTACTGTAACTATTTTCTTATTAGGAAATTTCTTTGATAATTCTAGTGCACCATAAATATTTGCACCTGATGATATTCCTACTAATATACCTTCTTTTTTAGCCATCAATCTTACTCCTTCATAAGCCTCTTCATCACTTACTGTAATAACCTCATCTACTATACTATGATCATAATTTTTAGGTATAAATCCTGCTCCTATACCTTGAATTTTATGAGGTCCTTTAATATTTTTAGATATTATAGGTGAACTTTTTGGCTCTAATGCTACCACCTTAATGTCTTTATTTTTTTCTTTTAGGTATCTTCCTATTCCTGTTAATGTTCCTCCTGTCCCTACACCACAAACAAAAATGTCTATGTCTTTAACATCATTTAATATTTCAACTGCTGTTGTATTGTAATGAGCATATGGATTATCTTCATTTTCAAATTGATTTAAACTTATATAGTTTTCATTATTTTCTATTAACTCTTTAGCTTTGTTTATAGCACCATCCATACCTAGCTTGCCATCTGTTAATATTAATTTGGCACCATAACATTTCATAAGAGTCCTTCTTTCTTCACTCATAGTGTCTGGCATTACTATTATAACTTCGTATCCTTTTAATGCTCCTACCATTGATAGAGCTATACCTGTATTCCCACTTGTAGCTTCTACTAATACACTTCCATTTTTTAATATATTTCTTTCTTCTAGCCCTTTTATCATATTTAAAACAGCTCTATCTTTTATACTTCCTCCTGGGTTGTATTTTTCTAGTTTTACATATATATTTTTATTACCTATATTATTAAGTTTTATCATAGGAGTATTTCCTATTGTAGATAGTATATTTTCATTAATCATAATTTGCTCCTTATATTTTAGTATTTATTTTTATTATTTTTTATTATATAAATATAAATCCCATAAATATATATATTTATACTCTGTAAAAAAATCACTTAATCAATCTTAAGAATATATGCCTATAAAATAAGTTAAGATATATCATAAGCTTATGATATATCTTAACTTATTTTATAGGTAATTAGTTCTATGGTCTTCTGGCTCCTCTATAGTGTTTTTCATAATAACCTGTTAGCTTAGATTTTTTAACTCCATCTTTTGGATTAGATGCATGTATAAACTCGCCATTTCCTACATACATTCCAACATGACTAACCCTACCTTTATTCATAGTATCGAAAAATATTAAATCTCCAACTTGTAAATCATTTTTCTCAACAGCTTGGCCAAACTTACTTTGTTCATATGATACCCGAGGTATATCTTTACCTAGTGCATTTTTATAAACATATTGAACTAGTCCAGAACAATCAAAAGATTTTGGTCCTGTTGCCCCCCATACATATGGCTTGCCTATTTGGCTTTCTAGCAATTTTATTGCATCATCCATCTTATTATTACTTTTTTTAACATTATTTATATTACTACTATTATTAACTTTATTTACGTTAACATTACTTAAAAGTGTCTCTAAATCATTAAGTTTATTTTGCTTCTCATTACTACAACTACAACTACATGTTTGGCTACCATTAAGCATACTATTAAATGTACTTTGTAATACAAAATCAAATACATTTGAATTATTATTTGTACAAGCTTTATTTTTTGAATTAGATTTACTTATAGCATTTAAAAGCTCTATCATAACTATTTGGTTAACATTCATACTAAATCTCCCTACTTACTTATATATAAAAAACCGTACATTAAATAATACGGTTATCATATATATATGTTTAGTATTTATGTCATATAATTAATAAAATAATTTTTCTCCTAAGTTTATAAACATTTGAAGTAATAGATATGATTTTATATCTATTTTTTCTCGTCCATTTATTATCTCTTTAGCTTCTTCCTTTGATACTAAAAATGCTTCTATATCTTCATCTTCTTCTAAAAACTCTTTACTTAAATTTCCATCACATAAACAATACACAAATGCTACTGATTCGTCAGTCATTCCTGGAGATAAATATAGTTTATCATTACTATTTATATTATTTATACTTATAAGTTCTAAACCTGTCTCCTCTTTTAATTCCCTTTTTACTGCTTTTTCTATACCCTCTTCATTATCTACAAGACCTGCCGGAAGTTCATATATATAACTATTTATAGGTACTCTAAATTGTTTTATAAGTACTAACTTCTTTTCACTTTTATGATACGCTGCTATTACTACTGCATCTATTTTATCTTCTTTATCATTCATATATATTTCTTTTAGATTATTCTCATCTTTTCTTGATGCTACCATCCAGTGTCTTGTGTCATTATTCTTATTTTCATACTTAACATCATAAAGTCCTACAAATTTAGTTTTAACTAATGTAGATACATCTTTTATTTTAGTCATATTTTACACTTCCTTTTTATTTATTCTATGTTAATATTATACTAGTGTATAATATATTTTTATAGTATATAAGTTATTATATTCATTTATGATTATTAATATTTTAATTATAAAGAAAGGATTATATATGGAAAATTTATTTTTATTTTATCTGCTAATTATAAATATAGCTTCTTTTTATTCAATGTATATAGATAAGAAAAAAGCCATAAATCATGAATATAGAATAAGCGAAAACACTCTTATGATACTATCATTAGTGGGTGGTAGTTTAGGAATGTTAATTGGAATGTATAGATTCCACCATAAAACTCAAAAAAACAAGTTTAAGATAGGAATTCCAATAATTTTAATTCTTCAAATACTGATTCTAACATAATAAAAAGCCTACAAGGTAATAAATACCTGTAGGCTTTTTATTAAAATTAAGATAATGTCTTAAATTCATATCCATTTGATTTGAAATATTCTATTATTTGAGGTAGTGCTTTTGCAGTTGCTTCTTTTCCATAAGTATCATGCATTAATACAACTACCATTTCTTTACCTTGTGCTGTCTTTTTAGCATATTCTACTAATTGCGCTGGAGTTTTTCTTCCACCTTCTGCATCTCCACTTAAAGCATTCCAGTCTATAGATGCCATTTTATTTTCGTTTAGATACTGATCTAATGGCTCCATACCTTTCCATGACATATGTCCTCCTGGACATCTTATAACTCTTGTTGAGAAGTTTGGACCTAAAGTGTCTTTTAATATCTTATCTGTTTTTGCAAAGTCACCTTTAAAATTATCTAAATTTAAAACTCTATTAGGATAAAGTATTTTATAATCATGGCTATAAGAGTGATTAGCTATTGCATGACCCTTATCAAATTCTTCTTTTATAAGTTCTTTAGCTTTTGCTCCACCACGTTCAATATTTTCTCCTGTTAAGAAGAATGTTGCTTTAACTCCGTACTCATCTAATATTTTTAATATTTGTGGAGTAACTGTTGTTGATGTACCGTCATCAAAAGTTAAAAATACTACTTTTTCTCCATTGTTGCTATAATCATATTTCTTTAATTTGTCAGCCACTTTTAATGCATCATAAGTATATTTTTTACCTTCATGATTAACTCCGACCATTCTTTTTTTAGCTTCTTCTTCTTCTTTACGCTTCTTTTCAGCTGCTAGTCTTTCCGCTTCAGCCTTTTTTTGCATTTCAATTTTTTCTTGCTTTTGTTCA
Source organism: Romboutsia sp. 1001713B170131_170501_G6 (assembly GCF_015668195.1). Classification (NCBI taxonomy): domain Bacteria; kingdom Bacillati; phylum Bacillota; class Clostridia; order Peptostreptococcales; family Peptostreptococcaceae; genus Romboutsia; species Romboutsia sp. 1001713B170131_170501_G6. Next base: position 388,833 of record NZ_JADPFC010000001.1, on the reverse strand, counting down.
GCTATAAATGATGCTGTCGCTCCGACTAACTTATAGCCTCCAAATATTATGACTATTGATGCTACTGAAACTAATGCTACTTTTTTAACATCAATGCGACCTTTTTTCTTAGAACCAAAGTTTATATTGTTCTTTTTCGCCATAAAAAGTTCCCCCGTTCTGTCTTTTATTGTCTATAATTGTTCCACATCTAATTATATAGCACTTATTTGTAAAAAACCACATGATAAAATTTACAATTTTGTATCCAACTATTTTATAATAATGATTTTTAATTTATCAAATAGGGGTATTGAATTTCTCTAGTTTGTATTATATCTAAATTTTTTAAATTATAGGAATTTTACTATTTTATTCCATGTTGTTTACAAAAATTTTTTTTAGTGTTATATTGATGGTGAAAACTTAACAAAACGTTTTCAGGAAAATTGTAAGACACTACTATTTAATCAAATTTAGGAGGGAATTACTATGGAAAACTTAAGAGGGAAAAAATTTGCTACAAAAGCTATTCACGGAGGACATCATAAAGATCCAGTATCTGGTGCTTTAACTACACCAATATTCCAAACATCAACTTTTGTATTCGACAGTGCTGAACAAGGTGGAAGAAGATTTGCTCTTGAAGAAGGTGGATACATCTACTCTAGATTAGGAAATCCTACAAATTCTCAATTAGAGGAAAAAATAGCTCTACTTGAAAATGGAGAAGCTTGTATGTCAACAGCTTCTGGAATAGGTGCGATAAGTTCTGCTCTTTGGACTGCTTTAAAAGCAGGAGATCATGTTGTTGCTTCAAAAACATTATATGGTTGTACATTTGCATTACTAAATCATGGTATAAGTAGATATGGTGTAGATGTAACTTTTGTAGATGCATCTAATATGGATGAAGTTGAATCTGCTATGAGAGAAAATACTAGAGTTGTTTATTTAGAAACTCCAGCAAATCCAGATTTAAAGATAATGGATATCGAAACTATATCTAATATTGCACATAAAGTTAAAGATTGTATAGTTATAGTAGACAATACATTCTGTACTCCATACATACAAAGACCTCTAGAATTAGGTGCAGATGTTGTTGTTCATTCAGCTACTAAGTACTTAAATGGTCACGGAGATGTTATAGCAGGATTTGTAGTTGGTAAACAAGACTTTATAAATCAAGTAAGATTATTTGGAGTTAAAGATATGACTGGTGCTGTATTAAGCCCATTTGATGCTTATTTAATACTTAGAGGTATGAAAACTTTACAGATAAGAATGGATAGACATACTCAAAATGCTATGAAAGTTGCAGAATTTTTAGAAACTCATAAAAATGTTATAAAAGTAAATTATCCAGGCCTTAAGAGCTTCCCTCAATATGAACTAGCTAAAAAACAAATGGATATGCCTGGTGGTATGATAGCCTTTGAAGTTAAGGGTGGATTAGAAGCAGGCAAGAAATTATTAAATTCTTTAGAATTATGCACTCTTGCTGTTAGTTTAGGTGACTGTGAAACATTAATTCAGCATCCAGCTTCAATGACTCATTCTCCATATACTCCAGAAGAAAGAGCTGCAGCAGGAATTTCAGATGGATTAATTAGAATATCTGTTGGATTAGAAGATTATGAAGATATAATAGCAGATTTAAAGCAAGGTCTTGATAGACTATAGTGATTTTTCTTTAATATATATTAGAGAGGTAATTTACCTCTCTAGTTTTTGTTTATATAACTTTTATAAATTAAATATTAATTGCTTACAATTATCTATATAATTTTTATTGCTATTTTCTATTTTTTCTTTAAGTTTATTTACATCACATTCACCATTTATAACTATACAATTTTTATTATCTATAATCTCTACATTTCTTTTAATATTTATACAAGATAAAATTCTATTTTGGCTTATACAAAAATTTATAGTATGATTTGTTCCGGAATTTTCATTGGTCTCACATACTATTAAAGCATTACTTAATCCACTTTGAATTCTATTTCTTCTTATAAAGTTACTTTTATGTATATTGCTTTCTAATGGATATTCACTTACTAAGCACCCTCTATTATCTACTATATCATTTGCTAACTTTATATTACTTTTAGGATATATATTATCTAAAGGACATGGTAAAACTGCTACTGTACTTCCAAATGCATCTAAACAACCTTTATGAGCTTGTTCATCACACCCTTTAGCTAGTCCACTTATAATGCTATATCCATCTTTTCCTAGTAAATTTGCCATATTGTAAGATGATTTTAAACCTTCTATACTAGCTCTTCTACTTCCTACTATGGCTATTGATTTATTATTTGTCATAGCACTATAATTTCCTTTATAAAAAAGTAATGTTGGTCTATCATTTATGTATCTTAACTTTTCAGGATATCTACTTTCTAGTATGCTTACAATTTTTATATTTTGTTTTATACAAGATTCTTTAATTTTATATGTTTTGTTAATAGCTATTTTTATATCATCTAATGTATATATTCGTTTTATTTTTCCTTTTAATTTAACTTCTCTAAGTAACTGTAAAATTTCTTTTTCATCATTTTTTATATTTTTGTTAGTGCGTAGTATGTATTCTATAGTTTTATTTCCTATATTTTGTAGGTTAAGTAATGTAAGTATTAAATCTTCCATGAACATCTCCTATTTATTATTTTAATTAGTTTAACCAATACAAATAATAATTATAAAAAGACTCACTAAAATAAGTAAGTATTTTTATATCTATATTTTATTACTTCAAAATTGTAAATTATGCAATTGTTAGAAATACAGTTATACCTTTCTTTTCATCTAATGACTCTATTTTATGCAAATATTTTTGCATAGTTGCTTATTTTTTTGCAACAATTCAATTTTATACTTTTTAAATTTTCAGATAATTCTTACTTAACTATATATATACAATGCTTTTATTTATTATTATCTATATCTGGCATATTATTTGCTTAATCTAATTATAATCATATTTTTGTTTACTTCTAGTGAAAATTATAAATTTCTAAGGGGGACTTTTATTTTATGAGTAAAAGAGAAAAAAAGCAAGCTACCTTAGTTGATGCATTAATACCAATTGTATGTTTAGCTTTATTTCTAGGTATATCTATATTTAAATACGGCGCTTCTCCTCATGTTCCTTTAATCGGTGGAGCTATAGTCGCTGGTTTAGTAGCTGTTTATAGACTTGGATTTGAGTGGAGCGAATTAGAGGAAAGTATGTTTTCTTCTATAAAAATGGCTATGCAGGCTATTCTTATCATAATGATAATAGGTGTGCTTATTGGAACTTGGATAATTAGTGGTGTTGTTCCATCTATGATTTATTGGGGATTAAAAATCTTATCTCCAGGGATATTCTTAGCAGCTACTACAATTATCTGTGGTATAGTTTCTTTAGCTACTGGTTCATCATGGAGTACTATGGGAACTGTTGGAGTTGCTCTTTTAGGTATTGGTCAAGGTCTTCAAATTCCAGCACCTATAGTTGCAGGAGCAATAATATCAGGTGCTTATTTTGGAGATAAACTTTCTCCTCTATCAGATACAACAAACTTAGCTCCTGCTATGGCTGGTGCTACTTTATTTGAACATATAAATTATATGCTTTATTCAACTATACCTTCTCTTTTAATATGCCTTGTTCTTTATGGCATAATAGGTATGAGATATGGAGGACAAGAATTAGACATGTCTAATATTAATTTAATAAGAGATACTTTGGCTAGTTCATTTAATACTCTATCACCTATATTATTTATACCTCCAATGGTGGTTATCGGTCTTGTAATATTTAAAGTTCCTGCTATACCTGGGCTTATATTTGGTGCTATTTTAGGGTTTGTATTTGCTATAGTATTTCAAGGTGCATCAGTTGGAGATATAATAAGTGCAGCTCATACTGGTTTTGTTTCTAATACTGGTATTGCAGAAGTTGATGAATTATTATCTAAAGGTGGATTAATGAGTATGATGAGTACTGTTTCTTTAACAATATCTGCTCTAGCTTTAGGTGGAATACTTGAAAAAACTGGTATGTTAGAGGCTTTAGCTTCAGCCTTACTTAAATTTGCAAAAGGTACATTTGGAGTTGTTTTTTCAACTATGGTTACATGCGTAATGACTAATACAGTAGCTGGTGAACAGTATTTATCTATAGTTATACCTGGAAGAATGTTTAAAGATGAATACGCAAAAAGAGGTCTTCATCCTAAAATGCTATCAAGGGCGCTTGAAGATAGTGGGACTATGAGTTCTGCCTTAGTTCCTTGGAATACATGTGGGGCTTACATCTATGGTACATTAGGAGTTAGTACTTTTGCCTACCTTCCATATGCATTCTTAAACTTAATAAATCCTATTGTTTCACTATTTTTGATAGCTATTAAATTTAAAATAGCTACAATCCCTAAAAAAGAAGTAAATAAATAAAATGCTAAAAAATAAAAGCATCCATATGGATGCTTTTATCTATATATATCGGAAAATTCTATATTACACATTTCAATCTTACTATTTTCTGATATATATTTATTTATATTTGTTTTACTTTTTACTAACTTGCTTGGTAGATAAAATTCAAACTTGCTACCTTTTCCTATCTCACTTTCTACACTTATATCTCCGCCATGAAGATTTACTAAAGATTTAACTAGTGATAAACCTATTCCACTACCTTCATAACTACTTGCTATATTACTCTTTGCCTGTGTAAATCTTTCAAATATACTTTGTAACTTATTACTATCTATACCTTCTCCATTATCACAAACAGATATATATACTCTATCTCCTTTGTTCTCTACATTTACGTAAATACATCCATTGATACTTGTATGTTTAATAGAATTAGATAATAAATTTAAAAGTATTCTTTCTATTTTTTCTGGATCAAATGCAAGTACCATTTCCTCACAGTTTGTATCAAATATCAAATCAATTTGTTTATTTTTAGCATAAGGAGTTACAGATAAGCTTATCTCTTCTACTACATTTACTATATTATAATTTCCTAGTTCTAATTCATAATATCCTGCATCTATTTTTGTTATATCTATGATATTATTTACCAACCTTAGTATTCTATATAAATTTTGCCTAAATAATTTAATATAATTTTCTAGATCTATGTTATTATTAAATTTTATATTTTCTTTTACTATATTAATATCTATTAACTGTATTATTCCAAGCATAATATTAAGCGGTGTCTTAAATTCATGGGATATATTTGCGAAAAATTCATTTTTCATTGACTCTAAATATATATTTTGTTCTAATTTTTGTCTAGCTTCTACATCATCTTTTTCTTTATCTATATCTCTTATAGAAAATGCTATGATATCTCTTTCTTTTAAATATTTTAAGTGCCATCTCAGCCATTTATAACTATTATCTTTGCATATTATTTTATTTTCTACTATCTTTACGTTATCATCTTTTAAACTTAAAATATTTGAAAATTCTTCTTTATGTTTATCATATATTTTATCAATTATACTAGTTGATGTTAATTCTTCTTCATTAAATCCTGTTATTTCATTCCATTCTTTTGCAAAAAGTTTAATGTAAGCATTTCTATCTATAGCTCCTATTACATCTGCAGATATACTAAAAAATACCTCAAAATCCTTTTTTATAAGTTCTACTTTTTTTATTTCATCTATAAAGTTAATTATAATACCTTCTAAATCTATACTTTCTAAAATTTTATATATATCACTACCTTGTTTTATTTCATCTAAGATACAACTCATATCATATATTAATTTCTCTAAACTTTTAAACTCCCTTTTTATGTTGTTATCTACATTGTCTATATTAATTACCATATTATCTATGTTGTTGTCAATTATATCTCTTACTAATATATATATACCATTATCTTTTGTCTTAGTTATATTAGTGTTTAATTCAAATTCTCCATTTGATGTATTTAATTTTATACATATATCAAAGTAGTTTTTAAACCCTAATTTCTCTATTTTCATTTTACTACATCTATCTATGTTTAAAGAATTAATGTCTTTTTCATTTATATGCTCTAATAACTTATTATTACAAAATTTTATATTAAAATTTTTATCTAATATAAATATACTATCGCTCAAATTATTAAAAAACTCTTTCATTCTTCTCTCCCCCAAATATAACCCTTAATAAGTATTCTACATATTTATCCAGTTTCCTTGAATTATATTATCTTTTTAGAGTTTAATTTATAATAAAAAGAGAAGATGCTTTTAAAAGCATCTTCTTTTTTTATTATATTACATCCATAAATTTTTTAGTTTGGCTATATATATCATCATATTTTAATATCTCTGATACTATTGCATATCCATCTATATTTTCATTTTTTAAGGTAGATATATTAGATAAATTTATACCACCAATGCATACTATTGGTATGTCTATATTTTCTTTTATACTTCTTAATTCTTCTATGCTCACATGTTTTGCATCCAATTTAGTAGTTGTAGTAAACATTGATCCTACACCTATATAGTCTGCACCATCATTTTTTGCCTTAAGCGCTAATTCTAAATTTTGAGTAGATACCCCAATTATCTTATCATTTCCTATTAGACGTCTAACTTCGCTACATGGTATATCACTTTGTCCTATATGAACACCATCTGCATCTACTAACATTGCTATATCTACTCTATCATTTATTATAAAAATTGCATTATATTTTTTTGTAAGTTCTCTTAATTTATAAGCTTTTTCTAAAAATTCTTTTCCTGATGCTTTTTTCTCTCTTAATTGAACTGTTTTTACGCCTGCTTTTAATGCGTCTTCTATAGACTCATAAAAATCTCTACCTTTTAAAATTTCTGAGTCTGTAACTAAATATAATTTTAATTTTTCTCTCATATTTATCTCCTATATTAATTTTTTAGTGTTTATTGGCTAATTGATATATTTAAAACCTTACTAAATCTCTTTATAGGTATAAATAATATTAATATACTAGTTAATAATCCTTCTACACCTGCACTTGATATATTATATACACATGAATATACTATAGGATTCATTCCTTTAGGTGCATATTGTGCAAAATATAATACTCCTGATATTATATACATTAAAACACTAAGGCTAGTTGCAAGTATACATCCAGCAAATATATTAAGTTTTTTATCCCTTCCAAATATTCCTGCTAATCCTAATACCATCATTGGAAGTATATAATCTAATAAAAATTGAGCTGGATGTATTATTGTTGGCCCACTTAATAACTTTATTAAAGCAAAAACTAGACCCGCTGTTATTCCAACTTCTTTACCGTATAATATAGCAAGTAACATTGTAGGTAACATTGAAAATAAAGTTATCCCTCCACCTTGAGGATATTTTATAAATTGAATCATTGAAAGTATATAAGACATTGCTGAAAACATACCGATTAATACTATTTCTTTTGTACTTAATTTTCTATTTTTCATATCTTTTAGATATAAACAAAACCACCCTACACTAACTACTAATATAACTATTCCTAATATCTTATTTAAACTAGACATAAATCTACCTCCTTTACTTCTTTATAAGCCATATTCCAAAATTCTAACTCATGTAAACTTGATTTTATAAATATTTCTTTTAGTTTTTTTATTTCTTCATTACTTATATCACTACATAAATAGTTAACATAGTCTAACCATTCTTTTAAATTATCATCAAATTGTCCTTCAGAATACATCTCTATCCACTCTCTGTAATAATTTCCTTCTAACATATCTTTATAATTATCTAATAGATAGTGTCCTATATAGTTATAACTCCAGTTACAAGGCATTGTAGACATTACAATTTCTCTTAAGTTCCCTTTTAAAGCTATAGCTTGCATATAGCTAGTATAATTATCTGTTGTTATTTCATATTTACATTTTTCTGCTATTTTAGGTGGTACTCCTAATTTATTCATATAACTAACATGCACGGCTGTTTCATATTCTATGGATGCACTTATAGCTCTACTGAAAAAGTTCATTTCTTCTATAGTTTCTGACTTTATTAAGCACATTGCAAATACTTTGCCAAATTCTTTAAGGTATAGATAGTCTTGTACTAAATAGTTTTTAAACTTCTCTTTAGGTAAAGTACCTTCTCCTAATTCTTTTATAAATGGGTGGTCTAAGTACTCTTGCCATATATATTTGACTTCTTCAAATAAGTAATCTGTAAACTTCATTATATAATCTCAACCTTTCCAAATTTATTTAGCTTTTCTTCATCTAAGTCATATACATTATTCATAAGTTCAACTTTGAAATTTCCTATAGATATATTTTCTTTATCTGCTAGCTGTCCACACAAACTCATAGTCATTATTCCCATAGAAATAGCCTCTAAAGTTTTATTTGTACATCCAAGATATGATCCTATTAAACTAGCACTCATACATCCTGTACCTGTTATAGACTTTAACTTACTCGTTCCATTATATATTTTTATTATTCTATTCCCATCAGTTACACTATCTACTTTTCCAGTTGCACAAACTACACATTCTAATTTATTGGCAATCTTTTTTATAGCTTCATCAATATTTTTGTCATCATCAAAAGAGTCAACACCCTTACCTTTAACATCAAATCCACCTATATATTTTATTTCAGCTATGTTTCCTTTTATTGCAGTGAATTTTACTTCATTTAATAATCTCTCTACAAAATTTGCCCTAGTTTTTGTAGCAAATACTCCTACTGGGTCAAGTATAACAGGTTTATTGTACTTATTGGCCATTTTACCTGCTTGTAAAAATAATTCTAAGTTAGAAGATTTCATAGTACCTATATTTATAACTACTGAACTTGCTACCTGAACTATTTCTTCTACTTCCTCATATGAAAAACTCATTAAAGGACTTGCTCCTAGTGCTAATGTTATGTTAGCACAATCATTTATAGTAACTTCATTAGTATAATGAAGCACCAATGGATTAACTTCTTTTACTTTATTTATTAAACTATACATATTCTATCCCCCTAAATATTAGTTTTGTAAGTTTTCTATTTCATAAAAATGATGAACTGGTCCTACTCCATTTCCTATATCAAAACTATATCTTATTGCATTAGTTATATACTCTTTACTTCTTTTTACACTTTCACATATATCATATCCTAAGGCTAAGTGTGCAGTTATTGCTGAAGATAGTGTGCATCCTGTTCCATGTGTGTTTTTTCTATTCAGCCTTTCACTCTTATATACTTCAAATACATCTTTACCTATAAGTATATCTACAGCATCACCGTCTAGGTGTCCCCCCTTCATAAGCACAAACTTTGGCCCTAATTCTAGTATTTTTTGACCTGCTAATTTCATGTCCTCAACTGAATTTATTTTAATACCTGTTATTTCTTCTGCTTCTGGTGTATTTGGTGTTATTATGTAAGCCATTGGTATAAGATAATCTATCATACTTTTTTTTGCTTCTGGCTTAAGTAATGAATATCCACTCTTTGAAATCATTACCGGATCAATTACTAAATTTTCTGGCTTATACTTATCTAAAGTTTTTGCTATTTCTTTTATTATTTCTTCACTAGATACCATACCTATTTTTAAAGCTTTTGGACGTATATCATCAAATACAACTTCTATCTGTTTTTTAATTATCTCTTTACTTAAGTCTTCTACCATAAATACACCTTTAGTGTTTTGGGCTGTTATAGCTGTTATAACACTCATACCATAAGTTCCTATTGCACTAAATGTTTTTAAATCAGCTTGTACACCCGCTCCACCAGATGAATCTGAACCTGCTATTGTCAGTGTAGGTACTTTGTAATTTCTCATATGATTCTCTCCCTTTTATTTATTAAATATTTAATTTGCTAAAGCTTGTTATCTTCTCAATTAACTTCAATATCATATATTTTTGCAATTAAAAAGCTATACCCCAACATTGGAATATAGCCTTAATTTCTAATTTAATATATAATATAATAATATATTATCAAGCTTTCCTACGCTGGTATTATCCAGATCAGGTACAAGGGTTAACATTTCGTCTCTCAGCCTTTCGGCACCCCTAGCAAATATTTTATTTTATATTTATAGTATATTTCTATACTTCAAATAAATCAACTTTAATTATAATTTATAAAATGTTCTGTATATTTATACATATTACTATTTATTTAATACCCATTAATATATAAAACTAACAATAATATTTTGTATTAATAAATAATATTATTAGTATTAATTATAACTATATGATATTATTTATTAATATGGAAAATATAAATAAATAATCCGCTTCGGTCAAATCCGTTGCTCAAATTATAAAGATATTAAGAGGTAATATATAATGAATTTTAAAGAACTTGGAATTAGCGAAGAAATCGTAAATGTACTTAAAAATAAGGGGATAACTTCTCCCACACCTATACAAAGTGAAAGTATTGGATTTATTAAATCTGGAAAAGACGTTATAGCAGAAGCTCAAACTGGTACTGGAAAAACCCTAGCTTTTTTGCTTCCTATATTTGAAAATATAAATCCAAAAGCTAGCTATGTTCAATCGCTTATCTTATCACCAACAAGAGAGTTGGCTATTCAAATAACTGAACAAGCTATGGAACTTTCAAAAGGTAAAAATATAAATGTATTATCTGCTTATGGTGGAAAAGATATAGCAGGTCAATTAAAAAAATTAAAAGGGGATATACATCTTATAATAGCTACACCTGGAAGACTCTTAGACCATTTAGATAGAAAAACTGTAAACCTTAGTAAATTAAAAACTTTTGTTCTAGATGAAGCTGATCAAATGTTATTTATGGGATTTAAAAATGAAGTTGAGGCTATATTAAAAGAAGTTCCTAAAAAGCGTCAAACTTTATGTTTTTCAGCAACTATGAACTCACAAGTTAAAAAATTAGCTTATAGATATATGACAGATCCTGTTGTTGTATCTATAGAAAAAGAAGAAATAACTCTTGAAAATATAAATCAAGAAGTTGTAGAAACTACAGATAGAAGAAAACAAGATGCACTATGTTCTGTTCTTGATAAAGATAATCCTTTTTTAGCTATAATATTTTGTAGAACTAAAAGAAGAGTAGATGCTTTAGATGAAGCACTTTGCCAAAGAGGTTATAATTGTGCTAAACTTCACAGCGATATTCCTCAATCAAAGCGTGAAAGAATTATGAAATCTTTTAGAAATGCAGATATACAATATCTTATAGCTACTGATGTTGCATCTAGAGGTATTGATGTTACTGGTGTTACTCATGTATATAACTATGATATACCAGAAACTTCAGAAGACTACATACATCGTATAGGTAGAACTGGTAGAGCTGGGGAAAAGGGCTATACTTGTCTATTTGTTGCTCCAAAGGATGAAAAGTATTTAGAGCAAATAGAAAATGATATAAAATATTCTATACCAAGAAGAGAAATAGATAATAATTAAAAATAGCATATAATAGTAATGTACATTTATATAAAAATGCCTAAAGGAGATATCTCCTCTAGGCATTTTTATTCTTTATTTTCTATATCTTTACTTTCTAATTCTTCTTTAGTTAATATCTTTTTTCTAGATATAAGCATATTGCACTCCATGCAATAATAATTAATAGTACCTCATCCATCTAGTACATCTAGTTTAGATTTACAATTTGGACAATAATAATCTTTATTCATAATGTCACTTCCTTAATGTTTGTTATAAATATTATTTTACTAATTGTATAAAAACAATTCAACAGTTTATCGTTAAATAATTATCATTTTATACAACCTATAAAGATATTTCTAAGTACTATTTAATTAAATTACATTTTTTGTTTTTAACTATAATCCAGATTCCTTAAATTTATTATTCATAAATTCAGTCATTTTGTGGAAAGTCTTTTTAAATATTACTAAAGATAAAAATATCACAAAAAATACTGCAAGCATAGATAAATCATAATATACATTTTTCATGCTAGGTCCTGCTATAGCTTCCCTAAATCCATCTATAGCATAAGTAAATGGCCAAAATGGTTCTAATATTTCAAATATTTTGGGGTTAGTTTGTATAGGATATATCCCACCAGAACCTGCTATTTGGAAGACCATAATAACTATGGCTATAGCTTTACCTAAGTTTCCAAATAAAGAAACCAATGTAAATATAATTGTAGTAAATAGTACAGAAGATACTATAGTAAATAAATATATTAAAGGTATACTAACAGGTTTAGCAAATATAAATATATTTCCAGTTGCAATTATTAAAGACTGTATTAGTGATACTGTCATAAATGTAAGCATTTTTCCAAAATGTTTTTGAACTAAATTAGTCTTTTCTCCATCTAATTCTTCACACTCTGTTGTAAGTAAAGATGTAGATAAAAGTGCCCCTACCCATATTGCAAGTACTGAGTAAAACGGCATTAAAGCTACTCCAAATATTCCAGCCTTATATAACTCCTCTGTCTTAACATTAACAGGTGATGATATAAAAGACGCTATGTCTTTTGAATTTTTATCTAGCGTTGAAATTAATTTATCTAAATTTGCATCTGTTAATATCTTAGTTTTCTCTACTAACTTGTCTAAATCATCTTCAAACTTATTAAGTTCCTTTGATATATTGCCTGCTTGTTTTACAAAAACATCACTACTTGATATACCATAAGTAGAAAGTGCATCTATTTGAGGTATTATAACATTTATACTTTCTAATATGTTGTTTATATCAGAAGAACTAGAAATCATAGCATTTCCTACACTATCTAAAATATTAGATATGTTAGATGTAAATATAGTATTTGTTAAGTTTAGTTTATTGTTAAATGAGTTTACTAATTCTGATAGAGAATTAAGTTGTTCATCTATTTGATCTTTAGTTGCTCCCTCTTCAATTATTGATTTTACCTCGCCTAATTTATCTTTTTCTGAAGAAAGTATAGTTTTTAAAGCATTAAGTGAATCTATTATGTTTTGTGTCTTAGAACTTTCATGTTTGCTATTTATATTTTCAAGGTCACTTATAACTTTATCTATTGTAGTTTCCATAGTTGAGATTAGTTTTAATATTGATTCTATAGTATTTTCTACATTTTCAATTGAAGAACCATCATTTATATTTTTTAACTTATCAATTTCATTTTGTAATTTAGTATTTATATTATTTATAGTATTCATATTATTATTAATATTTTCTGATGCATTATTCACACTATCCTTTGTGGCTAATACTAAATTTTTACTATTTTTTACTACATCTTGAAGACTATTTATTTCTTTTTTTATCTGAGGAAGATTTCCTTTTGTATTATTTAAATACTTTTTAAGTGTATTTGCATGAGAATTTGCTTCTTTTACATAATTATTTATTTTCTCTAAATTGTTATATGTACTATCTAAAGTATTTTTTAATTCTATTATTTGTGGTTTATTGTCTTCTAGTTTTACCCCTAATGTTGATAAAAATGAAAATGCCTCTTTGTTTACTGTATCAACAAAATTAGCTTTGATTTCTTCTACTAACTTATCTTTAGCGACATCTGTAATTTTAGTAGCTATTGCATTAACTTTTTCATTAGCCTTATATATAATATTTGGCTTTTGAGGGTCTTTCGTTGTAAGCGTTGACAAATCTTTAGAAAAATCAGGTGGTATTTCAATTAATGCATAGAATTTCCCTTCATTTAACTGATAATTTCCTTGCCAATTGTCCACAAACTGCCATCCTATATCATGATTCTTTTTAAGTTCTTTAACTATCTCATCTCCTACATTTATAAACTTTCCATTTATAGATGTTCCCTCATCTTGATTTATTACAGCTACTGGAAGATTTGATGTATTTGCATATGGATTCCAACAAGCCTTTATATTAACCCAGGCATATAATGATGGTATCAAACAAAGTCCTCCAATTATTATAAAGGCTGACTTAATAGTTAATATATTTTTTAAATCTCTTAAATAAATTTTAAAAATCTTTTTCATATGTTCACCTCTATAATTATTCTGATAAACCAGATTCTTTAAATTCTTTTTCAAATTTTCTAACTGATTTATTAAGCTTTTCTTTAAGTAAATATCCTATAACTATAGCTATTCCTCCAAATACTATAAGTATAGACACATTAAACATAACAGTACTTAAAAGTGGGCCTGCTATAGCTTCTCTTAAGTTGCTTAATGTATATGTAAATGGGAAAAATGGTTGCATTATTCTAAATATTAAAGGATCTACTTGTATAGGATAAGTTCCTCCAGACCCAGCAATTTGTATAACCATAAGCACTATACCTATTGCTTTTCCTATGTTTCCAAATAGAGAAACTAATGTATATAAAATAATTGCAAATACTGCTGATGAAAGTACCGTAGTAAATATAAATAATCCTATACTCTCAGTTTGAACACCAAGTACAAGTTTATCTCCAAGTCCTACTATAAAACCTTGTATCATTGCTAAAAATACAAATGTAATCATCTTTCCAACATACTTTTCTTTTATACTTAATTCTTTGAATTTATCTACTTCCGTTGTAAGAAGAGATGTAAGTACTAATCCACCAACCCATAGTGCAAGTGTTGTATATATAGGTGCCATACCAGATCCATAGTTATCAATAGGATATATTGGCTCTGATTTTAAATTAAATGGATTAGATATGTAATTTCCCATAAGTTGTGGCTTGCTCTGAAGTATTGCTATTATAGAATTTAAATCATCATCATTAACTTTTTTTAATTCTGTACTTAATATATGTATAGTATCTTTAAATTGATTTAACTTAGAATCTAAGTCTTTAGACATTTCTGCAGTTAAGTTACTTCCTTTAGATACATAACCTAATACATCATTTAAAGCTTTAACTAATCCCTTGGAACTATCTACTAGTGTAGATGCATTTTTAGTAGCACTTACTAAACTATCTGCAGTATTATTTAATGCAGGTCTAACCTTAGAATCATATGAATTTATTGCATTATTTACATTACTTGATAAATTACTTGCAGTTGAATTTATAGAATTTAATGTATTTTTCATAGATTCTATTGATCCATCTAGTTGATTTTGAAGATTTCCTAGATTTTTTTGTTGATTACTTAATTCATCTTCTATTTTATTTAACTCATCGATTAATTTATTTATATTATTATTTGGCTTAACTTTATTGAACTCTTCTAAATATTTAATAATTGAATCTATTTGATTTTTTGTATTATTAATTTGATTTCTTAACTGTGATATAGACGATGCTACATCATCTTTTGAAATACTACCAGAATTATTATTAATATTACTTATTATATCTTTTGTCTGATTATTTTCATTATTAATCTGATCTAAAGTTGATTTAATACCATTAAATGAGCTATTTAAATTTTCTTTTATGTTTTCTATACTTTTACTTGTATTCAGATTATTATTAGATACTGCATTTAAACCATCTGTAACTTGTGGTAGTGTATTTTGTATACTTTTTAAATATATAGCTAAATTCTTAGAATTACTATTGACACTATCAAGTATAAAATTGATAACATCCATATGTTCATCTAAACCTATTATAGCTTTTTTTAATTCTAATATTTTATCTTTACTATTTTCAATATCTTTTCCATATGTATTTAATGAAGAAAATACAGTTTTATTTACAGTAGCTATAAAATTTGAGTTAATCTCATTTACAAGTGTTTCCTCAGCGACCTCTGTTATCTTACCTGCTACTGGATTTGATTTAGTGTTTACTTTATAAATAATAGTTGGCTTTATAGGTTTTCCACTTGTAACACTAGTTAAGTCCTTTGAAAAATCACTAGGTATTTCTATCATTGCATAATAGCTTCCATCTAATACTCCCATATTTCCCTTTTTAGAATCAACGAATTTCCACCCAATTTGCTTGTTTTTCTTGAGTTCACTTATAACATCGTCTCCAACATTTAATTTTTTACCATCTAGAGTCGTTCCCTTATCATTGTTTACTATAGCAATTGGAACTGTACTAGTATTTTCATATGGGTTCCAACAAGCTTTTATATTTACCCATGCATACAACGATGGTATGAAGCATAGTCCTACAACTATTATTAAAGCTATAGGATTTTTAATTAAATTCTTCATATCTGTCTTAAAAATTTTAATGGAATTTTTCATAATTACCTCCATTTTAGTTTGATTCCTAAACATACTTTATGTAGTATTATATCACTTTTCACTATATAATTGAAATTTTTAATAATATTCCATAATATTTCAATGACTTTATCTGTTATTAAAAAATTTACTAAATCTATTTATTAGTTCATTATTTATTAATTTACTTCGTATTATTTTTTAAAATATTAAAAAAAGCTATCTTTAAAGATAGCTTTTTTATCTATGCCAGTTGTATTTGAGTTCCTAAATTATATACTGCTTTTTTTTCTACATAATTACTTGTACAAGCTGTTAATATTCCACCATAACTAGTAACTACAAACCCTAGTCTATCTCCTATATTGTATATAATTTCACTGTTTGTTATATCTAATATCATATGGTCAGAACTTGCACCTATTATTTGTATATTTTCATCAGTTGGAATTATTGATTCAATATCTATATCTTGCTTTCCTATGCCAACTATCGCCCTTTTTATTATACCATTATCCTCATAATGAGGTACTTTTCCAAAAGCATCTTTACCTATTTCTCCTATTGGCATTGATGGTTTATCCTTTATTTCTATAATTTCACAATATAATTTAAAACTATCATGATATGTTTCTTCTATGAAGTTTCCATATGCAGCTTCTTTTCCAAGAAGTATAGCTTCTCCTAGTCTTAGATTTGTTATACCTTTTGGCAATTTTCCTTCTTGAAGTAAATATATAGAACTTGAGTTTCCACCAGATATAAATTCTAATTTTATTTTATGCTTATCTTCTATATTTTTAGCTATTTTTACCAATCTTCCTAAATTTTCTTGTGATGGAAGTATAGCTCCATAACAAGTTAGATTAGTTCCTACCCCTATAAGTTTTATATTTTTTAGTTTTAATACTTTCTCTACTACATCATATAGCTCTTCTTCATTAAAATATCCTTCTCTTAAATCTCCTAAATCTAACATTAAAACTATATTATGAACTTTATTTATATTTTTAGCTTCTTCATTTAACCTATATATAGTTTCTATTTCTGAATTAAAACTTATATCTGAGTACTTAACAACTTCTTTTGATTTACTTATCATTGGTATTCTAAGCAATATTTTAGGTAGTTTTATACTTTGAAGCTTTTTTAGATTTTCAATTCTTGAGTCAGCTATATAATCTACATATTTACTACTTATTTCTTCTACAACTTCAGGCATTGCACAATATGCTTTTGTTACTATAGCCATTTTTAGGTTCTCTTCATTTAATATACTTTTAAGCCTACATACATTATGTTTAAGTTTAGGTATATTTATTTCTAATCTCGGATACACGAAGCTTCCTCCTTAAAATTTAAACTCTTTAACATAAGCTTAAGAGCTGCATCTTCGTATTTTTTAGATAATACTCCAAGCGATGCCATTATATATTTATTATCTACTAATATTTTTACAGTTTCTTTTGGAAATAATAGTTCCTTATTTTTGTTATTTTTAGGTATTTCTTTCATTATTTCAACTCTGTTAGGAAGTCTGGTTAAAGCTCCACCAGTTCCTACAATATATCTAACTTCTGTTAAATCCTTACCTTCAGCTACTTTATTCTTTCCACTAGTAGAATATATACTTCTTATTATTCCTGCATGTCTTTTAGTAGCACGAAGTACTGCTTCTTTAGTAAGTCTTTCTACTAAAGTTATTTGTTCTTTAGTTTTTGGTATTGGTAAGTAATTTTCTATAATCTCATCTAAATCTATATCAATTAATTCTTCTTGTAGCTTTTCCTTTCCTATAGTATTTACTATATTTCTCATATTTACATAAACACCTAAGTCACCTTCAACACTTCTTTTAGCTATTGGTTCTGGATTTACAAGTATCCTACTTATTCCATCATTTCCTTCTGTTACAGAATGTATATCAGTAGTTGCCCCTCCTACATCTATAACCATCAAATCTCCTATATTTTTTCTAAGTAGCTTTGATGCCTCCATAACAGCCCCTGGTGTTGGCGTTATGTAACCATTGACTAATTCTTTTATATGTTCCATACCCGGCGCATTGGTTATATGTTCTTCAAATACATTTTGTATAACGCATCTAGTTGGTTCTATATTTAGATAATCAATTTTAGGATATACGTTGTCAACTATATATAGCTTATAGTTTGTATCTTCAAATATTAATTTTATTTCTTCTATATTTTCAATATTTCCAGCATATATAACAGGTATTCCTAGATTAAGTCCTGCTATTAATTCTGCATTATAAATTGCAGTATCTCGCTCTCCATAGTCTACCCCACCAGCTATAAGTATTATATTCGGACTTATATCTTTTATTTCTTTTAAATCCGTTCTTCTTAATTTTCCCGCTGTTACTTTATGTATAACAGCTCCCGCTCCAAGAGCCGCTTCTTTAGCAGCTTTAGCCGTCATATCATATACAAGTCCATGAACAGTCATTTTAAGACCACCTGCCGCACTAGATGTAGCAAAAAAGTCATTATAGTCTATACTATTTACTCCTAGATTTTTAGCTAAATCATCTATTGCACCTTTTAGTCCATTTCTTACATCTCCACCTTCAAATACAGTTGTCGGTGCTTGACCTTGACCAATAAATTTTGGACTGTCTGTATGTATGCCGAAAAAGGCATTTACAACAGTTGTTGTAGAGCCTATTTCAGCAACTAATACATCTACTTTCATGTTTAATCATTTCCTTCTAGTGCTAATTTTTCTCTTCTTTTCTCAACTAAGAACGTAGCTACATTAACACCTCTATCACTTCTTCCAAATCCAGCATCCATTCCATTTTCAACTGCTATATCAGGCGTTACTTGAGTTCCTCCTGCCGCTACCATTACATTATCTCTTATTCCTTTTTCTACACAATAGTCATGTAGTTTTTTCATATTTTTGTAGTGTATATCATCATGACTTATTATAGTTGATGCAAGTATAGCATCTGCATTTAACTCTATTGCTGCATTTACTAATTTTTCAACTGGTACTGATGTTCCTAAGTAGTGGCATTCTATACCATATTTTTCTATACCACCATGTTTTATGTCTATAACTTCTCTAAGTCCAACAGAGTGTTCATCTTCTCCTATTGTTGCACAAACTATCTTCATAGGCATTTTTTCTATATCTTCTCTTATTTCATCGTCTGTCATTACCTTTTGTTCTTCTGGTATATCAAGTTTAGCTATATCTACACTAAATGGAACCTTTCCTTTTAACTCTATTCTAGTTCCTTCTGCACTATGCATAACTTCTCTATGAATAACTTCTACTTCTTCTAAGTTCATTTTCTTAGCAAATTCTATAGCTGCAAATTCAGCAGTTCTCTTATCTGTTGGGAGCATCATAGTAAGCATTACTGTACCATCTGCACACCATTCCATTTCTGGCTTTATCTTAGTAGAGTTTCTAAATTCTTCAACGTCTTTAAGTCTTATATTTACATTATCCATATCGTCTAATTCATCTATATATATTATTTTATCTGGCTCTTCAAAAGTACATCCACCTATCAACTTAGAAGGATTATCTACTAAAGTTTCATCATATTGAGCTACATTATTGTATCCAAAGTGAGCACTAACTGGAGCTAGGTAATCTTCATCTCTTTCATATACACTTCCTGCTCCTACGCCTTCTCTTATCTTTCTGCTTATTCCATCTCCATTTCTTTCTGGATAGTTACCAGAATCAACAAAGAATCCTTTTTCAACAGCTTCGAAATATCCACCTTCTTCTAATATTTCTTCCATATATAATACTGCTCTTTCTTTTAGCTCTCTTGCTTTATCTCTAAGTGGGCCTGTTTTTTTAAGTTCTATCATATCCATAAGTCCATCCATACCAACAAGTGCTTGTTTTGCAGTATCACAAGCTTCTATATTGTACATATGCCAAGGAACATTTCTTCCTTCGTCTGGAGTTATAGTAGATTGTATATCAGCTCTTGTTAAAACTGAAGTTAATAAGTTAAGTACATGAGTTACTGTTGCTTCTCTAGTTGATGAGTCCATATATTTAGTGTTCATTTGTGCTCTCATTTTATATTCACTAAATAACTCTCTTAAGGCTACTGCATAAGGTAGGTCTAATGTTAAACATGGTGCTGGAGGTGCTGTTGGTGGTACGGTTGACAGACATATATTATCTTTATTTATTCCCACTTTTTCTGAGAATACTGAGTTTAGAGCATGTTGAACCATAAGTTCAGGCATAACCTTCCAAGCTTCTCTAGCTGTTGCATTTGCATTGTGTGCTCCATCTATTTGTGCCATATTAGCAAAAGCCATTATATTTTTCGCTTCACAAGCATCAACAAATGATCTTATCATATTTATATTTCTATATAATACATTGTACTGTGGATCTTGATGTGCTCCGTTTATTCCTTCTTCCGCAAACATTACAGCAACCTCAGGTCCTGCAACTCCACTTACATAAGAATGGTAATTTATTGGTCTTCCAACTTCTTCTTCTATAAAATCAAGAGCTTTTCTTTGTGCTCTAACTTGCTTTCTTGTTATAGGAACCCCTCCTATTCCTTGTGGTGTTCCTTCTATTAATCCATCAAAGTGAGATTGGCCAGCTGTTCTTATAACCATTAAATGATCTGCTCCATGATGCGCTGCCATTCTCATTCTTCTTATATCATCTTCAAATCTTCCCGATGCTATTTCGGTAGTTATAACTGCATTAGGTTGAGGGTCTATATTATTAAAATATTTAGCTGAAGGAAGTGCTACACTCTCTTTTAAAGGTGATGAACAATCTTTATATTTAAAAGGCCCCATTTCTAAATCTTTTTCATTTTCTCTCCATGTCCAGCCTCTTCTTTTTGGTCTATAATTTTCTAAATCTTTTAGTATATATTCTATATCTAATTTTTTATTTTCTTTTAACATTGTGCTCCCTCCTTTGAAAATAAATTAACTACTTCATCCCAATATTTATTTTCTATAAGCATAAGACCAGCTTCGCGAACACTTATATTTTTTTCTTTGGAAAATTTATAAACAACGTGACCCACACCTTTTCCTATAAGTCCATTTTCAAGTACACCATTTACGATTTCTTTGGCTTCTAAAGAAGAAAATCCCATTCTAAGTAGTACCGATCTTTCTATTGATGGTGTAGTATTTTTTCTTCCTAGTTCTATCATTGGTTCAACTATTTCACTTGCTAAACTCCAAAATCTAGCTTTTAATTCTTCATCACTTAAATTTGAGAGATGAACTCTTCTTTCATTAAAATCATCAATTCTTTTTTTCATTAAGCTTCCCCCTAATTCTAAATTATTTCTATATAATTAACTATTACAATAAGGTAATTATTTTATCTATTCTCAATTAGTACTTTACTAGCAGCATTTTTTACAAACTCTATGTCACACTTACAATCTTTAGCTAAAAATTCTATATCTTCATTGTTTAACTCACTTACATTATTATTTTTTATTGCATTTTTTATATAAGATTCTTTTATCTTATTCATATCTAAATCAATTGCTTTTATCAAACTTGGATGTGATGGTAATATTAAATTTTCTCCGCAAACTTCATCTTGTGGATTCCCAAATTTTATTTCTATACCATTTTCACGGGCAAATGTAAGCTGTGGATTTATATGCTTTCCAGCTCCTGTATACTCTGTTTCTTGAACTACTATTATTTGGTCTTCATCTAGTTCCCTAGCTAAACTAAATGCTACTGCCAAAGATGTATTTCCTGCGGGACCTCTTTCTATACCTTCAAGCTGTGCTAGTAGTTCCGTCATATAAAATACTTCCCCTTGATTTACTGTTAAGTATCTATCCATATATCTTAGTGGTCTTGCAGCTGATCTTGGTACATCTGAACGATCTGGCCAAGTACAAAATGGTATTCCAAATCCAGTATGCCCTGTAGTAAATGATTTTTTATTAAATTGAGTGTCACTAGCCATGTGAAGTCCTTTTAGATTAACACTTGCCCCTACTACTTTAACACCTGTCGCTCCAGCTTTTATAAGTCCTCTAGCTGTTCCTGTTAAATTTCCTCCACCTGCATTAGTACACACTACTACATCTGGATCTTTTCCTAATTTTTCTCTACACTGCATAGCTATTTCATATCCTAGTGTCTCAACGCCAGCTATACCAAATGGAGAATATAATGATGCATTAAAGTATCCTGTTTCTTCTAGCATAATTAGGAATGTATAAAATAATTCAGGTCCTACAGTTAATTGAACAACTTCAGCACCATAAGCTTCACATTTTCTTGCTTTTTCTATTATTTCAGGTTGACCTATACCATTACTGTCATAACACTCTTGAACTATTATACATTTAAGACCTTGCATGGCAGCTTGAGATGCAACTGCTGCTCCATAGTTCCCACTAGTTGCTGCAATTACTCCCTTATATCCCATTTTTTTAGCGTGATATACTGCTGTTGCTGCACGTCTTGCTTTAAAACTTCCAGATGCATTACATGCTTCATCTTTTACAAATATCTTTGCACCTTTTCCTTTTGGTGATACTTTTCTAGCAAGTTTAGTTATATTTTTAAGTTCTATTAATGGGGTATTTCCTACTGCATAATCTCCTTGAATTTTTTCTATTTCACTTAAAGAATATCCAGTTTCTTTCATCATTTTTTCATAGTCAAAAGATATTCCTTCATTTTCAAATTTTGTATAATCTATACCTATTGCATTTTTCATTATTTCATTTTTTCTACTCATTACAGCACTATAGCTATTATCTTTCATCTAATTCACCTCCAAATAGTATATTTCTCGCCTGTAAACCTATTTGAAGTAATTCTGGTATACACTTTCCATAATCATGTTCATAATATGGTTCTACTTTTAGTAATTTTCCACTTACATTTCTTCCTGTTATAGTTTTTATATTGACTAATTCACCAATATTAGCATCTTCTTCTATAAACCCTTTAACCCACATTTCAAGAGGATGTAATTTTGTATCATCTGGAACTTGTGGTGCCCTTTGGCTAGATTCTAATACTATATTGTGAATTATTACCCAATTACCACGCTTAGCATCCATAATTTTATTCTCCTTTTATTTACCAATACTAGTAAATTAAATTTACTAGTATTGGTTTGTTATATTCTTTATTTATAAATTTATGTTTAAGCATTAGCATCTTCTTTTAAATTAACTAACTCTCTCATATCTCCCATTATTGCTCTTGGAACTGGTATATCAAGCATTGTTCTAAGTCCTGGTATTGCATTTATAACATGTGGTATAGAGTTTACACACATTGCTATAGTACCTATTCCTCCTGGTATCTCTGGAGTTATTTGTAAATTTATATCTGGAGTTCCTTTTATAGTTACATAATCTCCTGTAGATTGACCTTCTAAATGAGGTAGTATTTGTTGTGGATGTTCCATTTCTATTTTAACTTTTCCATCAACATATCCATATCCGCATTGTCTACAACCTGCAACATTTCCTGATTCTACCTCAGCATACTCGCTCTTTCTATAAACACTACTAATTATTGGCTCTCTAGTTTCTTCTACTTTTTCTAAGTTCCATCCTATACCTTCAGTTATCATATTTATAGATTCAGGGAAACCTACATGACCTGCTATTGAACCATCTTTAACACCACTTTCAAATTCCTCTTTTGTAACTCCAACACCTTGTTCTATCATTACTGCTTTACCAAATGGAGATAAGTCATTTACTCTAGCAGCCTTTATATAATCTACTTCTTCGCAAGTTCCAGTTAAAGCAAGTATTAGTAAATCAAGTACAAATCCTGGATTTATTCCTGTACCAAGTACACTTACTCCATTTTCTTTAGCTATCTTATTTAACTCTTCAGCTAATTCTGGTTCTTGTGCTTTAGGATAAGACATTTCTTCTGCTGTTGATATAACGTTTATTTTTCTTTCTAATATGTATTTAATCTTATTAAACGCTCCTTTAGTGAATGAATCAGTTGCAAGTAACACAACATCTGCACATTCATCAGTGAAAGCTTCTTTATAATCAGACTTTATTATAACTTCTGGTCTTTCTCCTCTTTCACATCCTAATACATTATATATACTTTTATTTACTCTTTCTGGATGCATATCACAAACTGCAACTATATCTACTCCTTTTTTCTTAAGTAACATTTTTGCCATTCCGCTTCCCATTGCTCCAAATCCCCATATTCCAACTTTTATATTTCTCATACATACTTCCCCCTTATATTTATTTTTTATATTTTATATATAAAGCAAGAGTAGTGCCAATTTTTTAATTTTTCCTATTTAAAAAAATTTATCTATTTTACCCCTCGTAGTTTTTTATACATTGGTTATTTTCCCCTTTTTACATGCAAGAATTTTATCTCAATCATAAATCTGTTGATATCTCATACAGATTATATATATCAATGAATTTGAAAATAAAAAAAGAGCATTAAATTTTGCATGTATTGCAAAATTTTTTGCTCTTATATTATCTACTAATTCTTATGTTATATTTTTTCATTTTATACTGAAGGTTTTGCCTTGTTATACCAAGTATAGCAGCTGCTTTTGTTACATTTTCTCCTGATTTTTCTAAAGCTTCATTTATGTATCTTTCTTCTATATCTCCTATTATCCAGTCTAAAGGCTTTGAACCTATATCTATTATATATGTATTTTCTGATAAATTTGTTTTGTATTCATTTATATTTATCATATCTTCATCTAAAACATCTCCATTTTCCATAAGGCTCATACTAGAGTATATAGTATTTTCTAATTCTCTTACATTTCCTTGCCAAAAGTGATTTTTAAGTACCTTAGCTCCCTTTTCAGATATACCAATTAAGTTTTTATTTAATTTATAATTATATTTTTTTATAAATTTATTTGCAAGTAATATAATATCGTCTCCTCTCTCTCTAAGAGGTGGTATTTCTATATATATTACATTTAATCTGTAATATAAATCTTTTCTAAGTTTTCCTTCATCTAATATATTCACAGGATTTTCATTAGTTGTAGCTATTACCCTTACATCAACTGGTATATCCTTTGTTCCTCCAACTCTTCTTACGTATCCTTCTTGAAGTACCCTAAGTAGCTTTGCTTGAAGTTGAAGTGGCATAGAATTTATCTCATCTAAAAGTATTGTACCCTTATTAGCTTGTTCAAATAAACCTGGCCTATCTATTGCACCTGTGAATCCACCTTTTACAGTTCCAAATAGTATTCCTTCTAATAAGCTTTCTGGCAGTGCTGCACAATTTTGTGCTATAAATGGTTTGTCTTTTCTTTTACTTTCATAGTGTATAGATTGACTTATAAGTTCTTTTCCTGTTCCTGTTTCTCCATATATGAATACTGTTGCATCACTTTCAGTTGCTTTTTTTGATATGTTAATAGCTTTTTTTATACATTCACTTTCACCTATAACGTCACTAAAGTTATATCCTTTTTTAGTCTTATTTTTTCTATTATTTTCCTTGATATCATTTAATTTTATAATCTGTTCTGATAATATTTGAATTTGAGTTATATCTTTTGAAACCTCTAATGCTCCAATTAGCTCCCCATCAATTTCAACTGGTATTGTCGTATTTATGGTGGTTATTTCTTTTCCATCTTTATTTAAGTACTTTTGTACATTATCTTTTATCTCTTTTTTATTTCTAATAACTTTAAGTAGCGTACTATTTTTTATTTCCATATTTTTTAATACATCTTTGAATGATTTATTTAATACATCTTCTTTATTCATATATTCTAATTTTGCCATAGCATTATTATATATTAATGTTTTCCCATTTTTATCTATAAAATGTATACCTTCATCTATGCTTTCTATTATTTTTTCTATAACTTCTTTATATATATTATTTTGCATAGCCCCTCCACCTAAATATCTATTTTATAATATAAAAAATTCGCTTCGCTCATGTCGCCAACGACTTCGTCCGTTGCTTGAGCGACGTGTCGGCGAAGCACTTCAAAATGTCTTTTTTACGCTCTGCAAACTAATCGGTGTTACTTAACTTCAATAGTTATCCACAGTTTTTAAAGTATCATAGTTTCCTTAAGCGTAAAAAATTTTTGTATCAAACTCATTCTTAAAATTACAGCATACTTTTAAGAATTTAACTTTTATACCCTATTTCCCTTTTTTATCAAGTATATTTATTAGATATATAATTTTATATTATTCCAATTATTTATATATATTTTGTAAAATATCTTTCTATTTTTGATGTAGGTATTTATACTTCTTTCTGCTATAATTTCTATATAATTACAATTTTTTTCAAAAGGGTGTATAAAAATGTTGAATAAAGTTAAAAATAATTTTATGTACTTAATAGTACCTGCATTAATAGTTTTATTTTGTCTAAATACTATAAATACAAATGCAATTTCAACCAAAAATGTATTATTCATCAGTTCTTACTCTCCAAGTTTTATAACCTTTGATGACCAATTAAATGGTATCTGTGATTCTGTCGATAGTAACTATGAAGTTCAAATAGAATATATGGATATAAAAAAATTTAATGATGAAGAATTTAAAAAAAATTTCTATAATTTAATAAAATTTAAAACTAAAAATTATAGAAAATATGATGGAATTATTCTTGGGGACGATGCTGCTTTAGATTTTGCACTAAATAATTTAGACTTATTTAAAAATACCGCTGTTGTATTTCTTGGTATTTCAGATGAAGATAATATAAAAAGGGCAATGGAGAGTAATATAAATGGTGGTGTTATAGAAAAGCCATCTATATCAGAAAATTTAAATCTAATACATAATTTATTTAATGAAAATAAAAACTTAATCTTAATAAGTGGTGATGAAAGTAAGTATAAAAAAGAGATTGATGAATTTTATAACTTTAAATCTAAATACAAAAATTTTAATTATAAAAATATTGTAATACCTGATAAAATTGATGAATCCTTTTTATCTAGACTATCTAATATAGATAAAAATAAAGATGTTGTCTTGTATTTGCATCCATATATAATTAACTCGCCTAAAGACTTATATATATATGAATCAATTAAAACAATTTCTAAGTATATAGATGCACCTATATTTACAACCTTAAACTATAATATTAATGATAATATGGTTGGTGGAAAAGTAGTAAGTCATTATGAACAATCTACTATTGCAAGTAAATTACTTAAATCTATATTAGATGATAAAATAAATAAAAAACAACTTATAACTAGTGAAGATGCTAACGTATGGTATTTTAATTATGATAATCTAGTTAAATATAATATACAAAAAAATAAGCTTCCAAAAAACTCAATAATAATAAATAAACCTATTCCATTTTTTGAAAAGCATAAGGAACTTATTTTTCCTGTTACCTTTACTTTAATTGGACTAGTATGTATAATAATTGCTTTACTTATACATACCCACAAAACTTTAAAACACAAAGAAGAATTAAATAAATCTAAAAAGATTGCTGAAGATGCTAATATTGCAAAAAGTAATTTTATAGCTAATATAAGTCATGAACTTAGGACACCAGTTACTGTTATTTCGTCAGCTAATCAACTTTTAAGTATCTTATTGTCTAAAGAAACTTTACATAATGATGATAAAATACTTAGTAACCTAAATATTATTTCTCAAAACTCAAATAGACTCATTAGACTTATAAATAATGTTATAGATGTAGCTAAGTTTGACTGTGGGTTTTATAACCTAAAACTTAAAAATATCGATATAATATCATTTATAGAAAATACTGCTTTATCTGTAATTCCTTATGCTAAATCTAAAAAACTAAATATAATATTTGATACTAATGTAGAAGAACTTAACATGTGTGTTGATCCTGAAAAGATTGAAAGGATAGTACTAAATCTTCTTTCAAATGCTATTAAATTTTCAAGTGAAGGAGAAGATATATTTGCAACAATAATTGCAGATAAAAATAATTTTAATTTTATAGTTCAAGATAATGGTGTTGGTATAGATGAAGCTAACTTAAATAAGATATTTGAAAAGTTTACTCAAATAGATAGTGTATTTACACGACAAAATGAGGGAAGTGGAATAGGTCTTTCTATTGTTAAATCATTTGTTAAACTTCACCAAGGTACTATAAATGTTAACTCTAAATTAGGTGAAGGATCCTCTTTTATAATAACCTTACCTATAAACTCTACATTAACTACTGGTGATGATTTAGAAATACCTTCTAACTTAAATAGTGCTAGCATTGAACTATCTGACATATTTAAATAAGAAGATACAAGTTAAAACTTGTATCTTTTTATTACATTAAAATTTCATCTATATCTCTTATAAGCTCTAATTTTCTAGTATCACTCATTTCTTTATTAATTTCTATTTTCTTTTTTAGTGCTAAAATTTTCTCTTTTTTTATATTTAGACTATATTTTCTAATGTTAATTTCATCGAAACTTTTACTTAACATATTTATAAGAGATGCCATTTCATCAGAACTTCCTGCTATCCTATTTAATAACATTAAATTTTGTTCTAATAATTCTGGTATTTCGCTTAATGAATATCTAAGTTGATGATCTATTTCTCCATATCCTTCTTCAAATATAGTTCTAACTTGTATTTCAGATATAACCTTTTGTGTCGTAGGATAAGATTCTATAAGATAATGTACTGATCTATACCCTGATATTCTTGAACACACTTCTATACCCAATTCTTCAAATTGCTTAGTATTATCACCTTCTCTAACATTTGCTACTATTTCATTAACACGCCACATAAGGCTTATAAAATCATGTATTTCTTTCCAGTCTTCCTTAAATATATGTATAACTCTTATTCCTAATAAATCTGTTATTTCTTGTTTATAATTTGTTACAGTAAAATTAAAGTCTTCTCCATACTTTTTTCTTCTGTCTGGTGTCTTTCTTATTACTTTTTCTAATAAGTGCTCTTCATCTTTAACTCTAGTTTTAACTGAGTGCACTTTTTTATGTGCCCTTAATATATTTGCTATTAGCTCAGCTTGTGTTTCATAACTTTTTCTATAGTTTTTAAAGTCTTCATATATATCTACTAAATCATTCCAACTTATATTATTTTCGATTAAAAAATCTTCACTTATATTGTAACTATTTAAAAAGTCTGTTTTATTAATCATTTCAACCTCCACTTAAGTTTGTATAAATAATATTATAACTTATCAAAACCTTTATTTGTAAGCAATCTTTAAACAACTTTCTCTAAGTTAATAGATATATTATTTTGATCATCTATAATAAATCCATATTTTTTATATAAATTTCTTAAATCTTTTTCACTTATAATGTTCTCATCTGCTACTAATAGACCTTCTATAATTTTTATCTCCTTTAGATTATTATCTTTAAGTTTATTATTAATATCTCTAATTATATCTTTTAAGTTAATAAGTATTTTTCCTCCATATCCGTTTTTTGATTTAATAGCTCTAAAATTATTTATGTATAAACTAGATCTTTCTTTGTATTGATAGTATATGCATTCCATATATGCCTTGTTTTTACTACCACTTAATGTTTGTATATCTACAGGTATTCCTACAGATATAGTATCTATATCTATGCTAATAATAATATACATTAGTCTATCTAAATTATCTTTATACACTTTAATTATTATATTTTTTTTATTATTTACTCTTATATACTTTTTTAAATTTTTTAAAAACTTAACATAGTAATTATACTCATCAATATATTTAAAATCTTCTTCATTTAAATTGTATTTATTATTCTCTTTAATAACACTAAGTTTTAGTTTATTTATAGCACTTATGTCTTTAGTATTTATATATTGCTTCATTTTATTTATCTTAATATCTAAAGTTTCCATATGCTCCCCCTAAAAATAGTATTTTTACAATTTTATAGAAATATAAAACAAAAAAGAACTTACTCATATGAGCAAGTTCTTTAATCTATTTATATTTTGAGCTACTACAATATACTTATAAGTATTGCACCTTTTGAAGTATATGTTCCCATAACTGAACCAACTTCACTTATAGTTATATTTTTAAAATCATATCTATCTTTCATTATCTCTTTTATTTTTTCTGCTTTTTCTATACAATTTGAATGTGCTATTGATAATGATTTTTTATCACCATCATTTATATATTTACTTACACTATCTATTACTTTTTTTATACAATTATTATCTCCTCTTGCTTTATCTACTGGTTTAACTACACCATCTATTACTTGTATTATAATCTTAAAATTAAGCGCATTTATTATTTTTCCAGCTAAAGGATTTACTCTTCCTCCCTTTATAGCATTTTCTAGAGTATCTAGTGCTCCAAAGAATATAACTTCATTTTTTAATTTTTCAATTTCACTAACTATTTCCTCAATGGATTTCCCTTCCTCTGCCAATTCACATGCTCTAACAACTAACAATCCTTGACCAATTGAGCCATTTAATGTATCTATTATTTCAATTTTTTTGTTGTTTTCTTCTAAAAACATATTTTTAGCAAGAACTGCTGTTGAGTATGTAGCTGATAATTTAGATGTTAATGTAAGTACTAATATTTCATCTTCCTTGCAGTCATAATGTTTTGCAAATTTTTCAGGTGATGGACAAGAAGTTTTTGGAAGATCTTTGGAGTTATCCATCATTTTATAAAATTCGCTTTTTTCTATATCTCCATCTTCATAAATATCTTCGCCAAAAGAAACATTAAGTTTTACTATACTTATATCGTATTTTTCTATGATATCTTTATTTAAATCACATGAGCTATCTGTAATTATTTTTACCCTTTTCATAGATCTTTCCTCACTTTATTATTTTTAAATTTAACATAATACTAAAAATATAAATCAGTCGGTCGGTTGACTGATTTATATTTTCATTGTATATTTACTGTATATAAAAGTCAATAGTTAAAAATACATTATTAAGATCTTCTCAATTGTATGATTTATTGACAATAAAATTTTATGATATTATAATTTACTTGTTATAATAGTAGTATTTGAAAGGGATACCATATGAAACCAAATAATATGAAAGAAAATATTTTGCTTGCTGCAACAGATTTGATGATAAAAAATGGTATTAAAAATACAAGTTTAGCAGATATAGCAAAAGCTGTTGATATAAGTAAAGGAACTTTGTATTATCATTATTCTTCTAAGGATGATTTAATATCAGATATAGCCAACATGCATTTAATGGCTATTACAAATGCTGCTCTTGATTGCGTATGTAATATAGATTCTGATGCTTCTAACGAGCAAATGATAAATCTTATAATGGATAAAATATCAACTATTGAAGGAAGAGGCAGAATTCACATGTATATACTTTGTGAAGCTATAACTAGTAATGATGATTTGAGAGAAGAAATAAAACTTAAATATATTGAGTGGAGAAATACAATTAAATCAGAGCTTATAAAAACCAATAAAAAAGATGCAGAAGCTCTTTCTTTTTTATTGGTATCTATAATAGACGGTTTAGTTGTACAAGGTTTATTAAAAACAGAAAAAATACCATATGAATCTATAGCTAACTTTTTAGTTAGCCGTTTTATATAAAAAGACATCTTAAATTTTAAGATGTCTTTTTATATAATAGTAATTGTTCTACATTTAAAACACTATTTTATATCAAAAAAATAATCTTCCCTTATAATATAATGGTACTCTCATCTTCAAATACGATAAACTTGTCTAGATCTTTTATGTCACTTACTAACCTTTGTAGTGCTAAATCTTTTTTCTTAGCCTCTATCATTATATCAACGTCCTTATTTACATTATCTTTTATTAAATATATAAACTTTAAGAACGCTTTAGCATCTATATAATCAGAATGTCTTCTATCATTTTCAAATTCCCTAGGCGTAGAAAAATGTATCTTAGGTTGCAGTTTCTCATTTTTCCACGTATTAAATATATCATTTAACAATCTATCTATATTTTCACCATTATTGTTACAATTATGATGATGTATGTCTAAAACCATAGGTAAATTCAATATTTTACATATATATAAAACATCTTTTGCAGTAAATATTTTATCGTCATTTTCTAAGATTAACTTATTTTTAACTATATCAGGAAGCTTTTTAAAATTTTCTATAAATCTTTTTATAGCTTTTTCTTTTCCTCCCTTTGCCCCACCAATATGAATAACCATCTTAGCATCATTACAATTTATATCTTCTAAAAAATTAGCTTGCATAGTTAAAGTCTTAGATGTATTTAAAAATACACTTTCTCTATCAGTATTTATTACATTAAATTGATCTGGGTGAATATCAATTCTTAAATTATTATCATTTATGATTTTACCTATATATTCAAAATCTTTTCTAAAATACTTTCTATAATTCCACATAACTTCTGGGTGAGTTGCTAATGGTATAAGATTTGAAGTTATTCTATAAAAGTGTATATTATTTTTTATATTATATTTTAATATTTTCTCTAAATCCATTATATTTGAATATGTTACTTGTTTTAGTTTATTCAATCTTTCTTCATCACTATTCATACTAGAATATCTTTTAAATGTAAGAGTACTTGATGAAGTTACTTTGGGTAAATTAAGTGCTATAGCAACATATCCTAGCCTTATTCTCATATCTCTTCTCCTTATCATCTTTTATATTTACTATTAATTTTTGCTTTTTTTTTAATTTTATTAATAGATAATATTTACTATTAATTTTTCATATATATATACATGTCTATATTAATATAATTATTTTTATAGACTATATATTAACTTAATGAGGAGATAAATTTTATGAACATAGTTAAAAGAAGAAAGCTTTTAATAAATGCGTTTATTTTAACGCTTACCACCGTTACACTAGGATTTATAAATACTGGATTTCGAGTGTATATTTCTAATAAAATTGGCGCTGAAGGTATGGGGCTGTATCAGATTATAATGAGTATTCATATAATGACTTCTACTTTCGCCATATCTGGTATTAGAGTAACTACCACTAGACTTATAGCTGAAGAACTTGGAAAAAATAACAGAGCTAATATAAAAAAAATTATGAATAGAGCCTTTATATATAGTCTTTTCTTTAGTTTTTTAACTACATTTGTAATCTATAATAGTTCAGAGTTTATAGCTATAAAATTCGTTGGAGATGAAAGAACTATATTCCCTCTTAAAATATTAGCTTTAAGCTTGCCTTTTATCGGTGTTTGTTCTTGTCTTCATGGGTATTTCTATGGTATGAGAAAAATTGTAAAAAGCATAACTTCAGATATTCTTGAAGTATCTTCATCAATGATAATAATAGTAGCTTTTTTAGGTTTATATTTACCTAAAGGTCTTGATTATACTTGTACTTTAGTGGCTATAGCTATGACTGTAGCTAATATAATAGCAGCTATTTATTCTTACCTTCTATATTTATTTGAAAAAAAATCTGGATTTAGGCGTATTAATAGTACTAGTTCTAATTGTAGTTTATTGACTATTTCTAAAATAGCTTTTCCTATTGCTTGTAGCGCTTATATACAAACAGGCCTTAGGACTTTAGAAGATATTTTAATACCAAATGCTCTTAGACAGTTTGGTTCTACTACTTCTGCTTCTTTATCTATATTTGGTATGATTAAGGGTATGGTACTTCCTATTCTCTGCTTTCCATCTATATTTTTAGCTTCATTTTCTACACTAATAATACCTGAAATATCTGAGGCTAAAGCACTTAATCAAACTAATCGAGTAAATAGTATAATATCTAGAGTTTTTAAATTTACACTCATGATAGCAGTGTTTGCATCAGGACTTTTTATTATATACTCTAAAGAAATGGGAATCACTATATATAATAGTTCCAAAGTGGGAGATATGATGAGAATACTTGCCCCTTTAATACCTTTTATGTATCTTGACAGAGTTGTTGATGGTAGTTTGAATGCTCTTGACCAACAAGTTAGTACACTAAAATATAATCTTATAGATATGAGTGTTAGAATTGCATTAATATTTTTTGTAATTCCTAAAAGGGGTATTGAAGGTTTTATATTGGTATTATTTGTTGGTACTTTACTAAATGCAACTTTAAGCATAAATAAACTATTAAAAGTTACAAAACTTGATTTTCTTATAGGTGATTGGATTTTAAAACCAGCCATATCCGTTACTTTATCTGCTACTATAGTAAAATATATTTTTGATGTTACAAATATAAAGACACTAATTATACCACAAGTATTGCTAGTTATTTTATTTTATTTTATATTTTTAATATTATTTAAAGCTATAAGAAAAAATGATGTTATGTGGTTTATAAATGCCTTTAGAAAGGATATAAATCCTACTAAAATTAGTGACTTAGGTTTTTATAAATTCTACAATAATATGTAAAAATAAAAATACTATAGGATTCCTATAGTATTTTTATACATTTATATTTAGTTTATCTCTTTTAAAAATTTAATTATACTCTTAGCAGTTTTATTAATTTGCTCTTTTTCACTTATTAATGATTCATTATCTCCATTTTGAAGTCCATAATCTCCAAAATGAGAATGATTAGCACCTTCTATTTCTACATAAGTAGTGTTGCTAGGTAAATCTTTTTTAGCATCTATTAGTGATTCAAAGTTTACTACACCATCCTTACTTCCCCATATAGACAATACATCTTTTGTCATATTCTTTAACTTATCAGTCATAGGATATGATGAAAGTAATACAACTCCATCTACTAAGTTATTTTCAGCTGCAAAGCTTGAAGCAGCTACTCCACCTAAAGAATGTCCTCCTACTACCCAATGTGTTATATTTTTATATTCCTTAATTACTTTACTAGCTTCATTTTTTCCAAGTAAAGCTATATTAAGTGGCATTTTTAATATAACTACTTCATACCCCGCCTCTGCTACCTCCTTACATATTGGTGCATAAGCTTCTGGGTTTACTTTAGCTCCTGGATAAAATATAAATCCTTTAGTTACATCCTTATTTTTTGGAGTAAACACTATATTTTTATCTATTTTAACTTCTACCTTCTTATCACTTATTAACGCTTCTTTTGCTAATGTTCCTGGTTCATATGTATTTCCTATCCATATAAAAAAACCTAAAAATGATATGCCTAATATTATAGCGATTGTTATAAGTATTTTTCTTTTTAAATTTTTTCTTCTTAGCTCTTTTTCCTTTTGTTCAGTATGCTTATTTATCTGATCTATTATTAGTGGTCTTTCTAATTCCATAGTTATGCTAAAAGTATCGTCTGATATTCTTTCTTTTTTGTCTTTTCCCATGTGCTCCCTCCATAACTCAAAATACTATTATAGTTTATCATATATAAAATATATTTTCATTAAATTAAATAACTATTTTTTATTACAGTATCCAGTAAAATCTTTTATCCACTCTTTTATAGATCTATTCATTTCTATTGAGAATTCTGAACTAATTTTCCTTTTGTATATTAATTCACCAAAGTTTTTAGCATTATTTTTGTTATTTTTTAGCATTTTTTCTTCTTTATGTTTATACATTTGCCTTAAATTATCTTCATTTAGTCTTTGGTATTTTTCTTCAAAAACAACATATTCTTTTTCAAATCTATCAGTATAAATCTTTTTAAAATTATCAGGATAATAGCCTAGTGTTATCATACAAGCTGGAAATGTATAACTTGGTAAATCTAATATTTCTTTATGCTTCTCATAATTTTCCATAATATCTCCTATATAACAACTTCCTATGCCTAGACTTTCAGCAGTTAAAACTGCATTTTGGCATGCTATTATAGCATCATTTACCCCTAACATAAAATCATTTATTCCAGGTGATTTTATATCTTTAACATCACATATATTAAAATAATCAAACCATTTTCTCATATCTGCTAAAAATAACAATATTACTTGTGCATTTTTTATAAATGGTTGATTATCACAAGTTTTACTTAATAATTCTTTAGTATTTTTATTCGTTATCTTTATAATAGAATACATCATCATATTTCCTGCTGTGGGTGCTTTTATAGCACTATTTATTATTAAATCTAAATGTTCTTTATCTATCATTTTATCTTTGTATCTTCTTAACGACACTCTTTCATTTATAGTATTTATTACTTCATTCATAATATCCCCCCCCTATATAATTATATATCTATATGCATTTTATATTAATAAAAAATAAACACCACGCAAAATTTACGTGATGCTTATTTTTTAATTTATTTTATTTCCACAACATGTACAATATATGGAGTCTATATCTATATTCATATTACATATTTCACAAGTTATATATTCTTTTTCTTCTAGCTCAATCTCTACTTTTTTACCACATTCTGCACAGAATTTAGCACCTTTACTTATTGTGTTTCCACATTCACATATACTCTCTTCCATAGATTTATTTAAAGCTTCTATTATTTTCATATTTTCATATATTATTTTATCTATTTTTACTATCTCATTACTTATCTCATCAAAATCAGTATCTACGATTTCATTTTTTCTTATCTTATCATAAATTAATATACCCATATCTAAAAATAGCCTTGATTTTAATTCTTGATTTTCATTTTTAATCTTGTTTATGCTATTTTTTTCTTTTATCAAGTCTACTTTATTTTTACTCTTTTCTATTTTATCTTTAATCTTTGATACTTCACCTTCTATTTTCTCTTGTATATTTTCCATATTTATCCTCCAACTATACTTATTCAAAGTTATAAAGTTTATATCCTATAAAGGCTAATATATAGCTATATATAAATGAACTTATAATTGTAATTATAATAGGTAATCCAAATGTAATAATATTATGATTATTAGCACTTGTAGTTAACATTCCCATACCAACATCGATTTTACTTAATATAGATATTAATACCATAACAAAAGAATACATTATACTAAATATAAGCAATACATTTTTATCATTATTTTTAAAATGTTTCTTTAAATTACATCCAGCTATTAATATTATAAGACTTACTAATATAAATACTATTATAAATATAAGCTTCGTATCAAAAAACAAATCAGAATTCAATATATTAAATATAGATATTGTATAATCACCTATAATCATAGGAATTAAATTTGCAAATCCCCACATATAAACAGACAATTGACTTACGACAATTCCTGTGTTTATGTATTTCATATATTCAGATATACCAAATTCGTATAAATATGTACTATCGGATATAGTAAGTATACCAACAATTATAAATACTAATATGTAACCTATTATAAATATATTTATAACTTTTTTAAATATATTTATATATATGCTTTCTTTGCCTATTCTTTTTTTATATCCTATTATAAATGTAAATAAAAATCCTATTAAAAAACTGTTTATAAATATACTTGTTGTAGTAAACTTTACTTTAAGTAAAGTGGCTATGTTCATCATATCATATGAATTTAATTCAATTTTTGATATTATACTTATAACTGCCATAAATAAAGCGTAAACTATCCCAACTCCTATAGAATTTGTAATAAGTTCATTAGGTGTTTTACTTTTATTTTTCATAAATAATATATTACTTATAACTAATGATACTATAGGTGCTACTAATAAAGATATTAATCCTAAATGTATGCTTACTTCACCTACTCCTATTAAAGATGATGATGTTATATTAATACTACCTAAATTCATACCTAGCATTGTATGAAGTGGACTTATACTAATCCCTAATTCTCCTAAACTTATATCCATAATACCATTAAAAATTACAGATAAAATAAATAAAATCAATATAGATGATACAGAGGTTATAAATATATTAGTGCTACTCGCATAGCTTTTTATATTATTAATATTAAATTTACTTTTTTCTCCTATATTAAATAAGTTTTTATCTACCACTTTAAAAAGTTCATTACCGCATTGCTTACAGTAATTACTTCCATCTTTATTTTCAGTATTACACTTAGAACAATTCATTTCATTATTTGTTTTTAGTCTATAATAATTTGATATTTTATTTAAGATCTTCCCATCCTCTTTTGAATAATTACTATATTTTTCTTCTGTATTCATTCTTACCTCCGATACAAGTATTTAACTTATTTATTGCTATACTCATATTATCAAGTATACTATAAAACTCTAGCTAAAAGCTAGAGTTTACAATCCAATTATTCCCTTTTCTAAATTATATAATTTGTTGAATCCTTCCATATGAAGTAGATTACATGCTGTTACACTTCTATGTCCACTTCTACAGTAGACAATAACATTTTTTTCTTTGTATTCTTCTAATTCATCTATCTCAAATAACAAATTATTTAATGGTATATTTATAGAGTTTTCTATATTATTTTCTTCATATTCTTCCCTTGTCCTTATATCAATTAATATAGTATCCTCTTTTTTCATTAATTCTTTTAATTTTTTATTATCTATATTTATATAAGCCATATTATTCTCCTTAAATATTTAATCTATATATTTAATACCCTAAATATTTTGTAAAAAACATTGCATTAATTAACTTTTCTAGATTTCATAAGTTTAATATGTCTTATTATAAATGATATTTCCATAGTTATAGCTGCACAGCTTATAAGCCTTTGGCCTATATCTGTTGTATCAACTGCATAGTTATAAAAATATATAATTAATAAAATATCTATTATCAACATTATATTGTCAAGTATCTTTATCATTTTGCCTCCAATTTTTATTATGATTAATAATTATAACATAAAATATAATCTATTTTTCTATATTTTATTAAATTAGGACTTATACTACTCATATATTATTTAGATAATTTGTTAAATTTTTCTGTATATAAAGTTTACTTAGATTTAATGATATGTAGACGATTCAATTTAAAGCCTACTAATATTTATTATTTTTTACATATAATAATTTTATATCAATATAAAATCATTATATGTAAAAAATAAAGCTTAGGATATTCCCTAAGCCTTTGATTTTATTATTCAATTGTTATTGCACTTACTGGGCATCCTTCACATGCTTCTTGTGCACTTTCTTGTAAATCCTCACTTATTTCACCTTCTATAGCTACTGCTAATCCATCATTATCCATATCAAATACTTCTGGGCATATTCCTGCACATGCTCCACATCCTATACATACATCTTTATCTACAAATGCTTTCATTTTAAAGCCTCCTATTTAATTTGTTTACATTATGTATATATCCATATTGTGATGGTCTAAACAGAATTTTTTTATATAATTAATTTTTCATTTATTTTTTAAATATTATAATATAAAAAGCACTAAACATAAGTCTAGTGCTTTAATATATAAATATTAGAATTCAGCGTTTTTAGGAGTTCTTGGGAATGGTATTACGTCTCTTATGTTAGACATTCCTGTCATGTACATTATTATTCTTTCAAATCCTAGTCCAAATCCTGAGTGAGTAGCTGTTCCGAACTTTCTAAGTTCTAAGTACCACCAGTAATCTTCCTTGTTTAATCCCATTTCTTCTATTCTTTCTAATAGTTTTTCTTCTCTTTCTTCTCTTTGAGAACCTCCAACTATTTCTCCTACTCCTGGAACTAATAAGTCCATTGCTCTAACAGTCTTTCCATCTTCATTCATTCTCATGTAGAATGCTTTTATATCTTTTGGATAATCAGTAACAAATACTGGAGCTTTAAATATTTGCTCAGTTAAATATCTTTCATGTTCTGTTTGAAGGTCATCTCCCCAATTAACTGGATATTCAAATTCATGTCCGCTTTCTTGTAACATTTTAACAGCATCTGTATAAGTAAG
Organism: Romboutsia sp. 1001713B170131_170501_G6; assembly: GCF_015668195.1. Taxonomy (NCBI): domain Bacteria; kingdom Bacillati; phylum Bacillota; class Clostridia; order Peptostreptococcales; family Peptostreptococcaceae; genus Romboutsia; species Romboutsia sp. 1001713B170131_170501_G6. The sequence continues at coordinate 348,915 of NZ_JADPFC010000001.1, read as the reverse complement.
TCTTTTAAATTCAGAGTTTACTACGTTGTTTAATCTATCTAATAATCCTTTATCTATAAAGTTGTTGAAGAATTCCATTTCTTCTGGAGCATTTTCCATTACGTAATTTATTACGTATTTTATCATGTCTTCAGCAAGTTCCATATTGTCTTCTAAGTCTGCAAAACATATTTCAGGCTCTATCATCCAGAATTCTGATGCATGTCTTTGAGTAAATGAATTTTCAGCCCTGAAAGTTGGTCCAAATGTATAAACATTTCTAAATGCAAGTGCCATTATTTCTGCATTTAATTGACCACTAACTGTTAAGTTAGCTTCTTTTCCAAAGAAGTCTTTAGAATAATCTATATTTCCTTCTTCATTCTTAGGTATATTGTTTAAATCCATAGTAGTTATTCTAAACATTTCTCCTGCACCTTCACAGTCACTTCCTGTTATGATTGGAGAATGTGCATACACGAAGTTTCTGTCTTGGAAGAACTTATGTATAGCATATGCTGCTAAACTTCTTACTCTAAATACAGCAGAGAAAGTATTACTTCTTGGTCTTAAGTGAGCTATTGTTCTTAGATACTCTAATGTATGTCTTTTCTTTTGTAATGGATATGAAGAATCTGATTCTCCTTCTACTACTACTTTAGTAGCATGTATTTCAACTGGTTGCTTAGCACCTTCTGTTGAAACTAATTCTCCCTCTACAAGTATTGATGAACTTATTGGTAATTTAGATATTTCTTTGAAGTTCTCTAGTTTATCTTCAGCTATTACTATTTGCATATTTTTAAAGAAACTTCCATCGTTTAGCTCTATAAATCCAAAGTTTTTAGACGCTCTAGATAATCTTATCCATCCAGCTACATTTACAGTTTTACCTACATACTCTTCTTTTTTTCTGTACAAGTCTTTAATTTCTATAAATTCTTTTTGCATTTTGTTTCCTCCATATTTTATTTTTTATATTGCTTATTTTATTTATTACTAAAATATTTATTATTTTGTATTAAAAAAGCCCTTCATCCCTATAAAAAGGGACGAAAGGCTATTACTTTCGCGGTACCACCCTAATTGCCAAAATTGGCCTCTTAGTAAGCATTGCTTATAGTCTGTAACGGGACTTCCCGTCTAAGTCTACTCTCTTTCAAGATTTCGGTTAGAAACTCCGAGATGTTCTTCAATATAAATTTCGTATTGAGCTTTCACCATCCTCAACTCGCTATGACTACCTTTTATATTTACTTTTCTCTTCACAGTCTATTATTGTTATATTATTTCAACTATTTAAAAAGATTATACCAACTTATATTTTTTTAGTCAATAATTTATTTTCTAAATAATTGTCACAAAGGTTTAATATTATATTTATTTATTAATAATCTTAGCTAGGAGGTGTATTATTTGAAATATCTATTTATATTTTTGTTTATAGTAACATTTATATCACCATCAGTTGATAAAGAAGATTCTTCTAATATCATACGCTCATCTATCTATAATTACATAACTTCACTAGATAGAGCTAAAGATTATTTAGTAGAAAATGTTTCATTTTTTTCAAAACTATCTAATGTGACCTATAAAAAAGCATATGATAAAGTTATGAAAGATAGAATATTAGTTAAACACTTGGTTTTATCTGGCGAGACTTTAGATGATATAATAAAAATTTATAATTCTGATATTGAAAATATTGAGTATTTTAGATTAGTAGCTCTTAATGAAAATCCTGATATCATTTCTAAAGATTATCAAATTTCTTACGGTGATTATATACTAGTTCCTAGTGAATAATTTATATTTTAAGTGGGCCTATTAAAATAGGTCTACTTATCTTAATATATTAGCTAATTGTATAAATGTGTTTTGTAAATCAAGTACTCCATAACCTCTTGTTACATTTGGATATACATATAAATCTTTTTTTCTTGCTCCAAGCATTAAGTAAGTTTTTAAAACTTCTGTATATAATAAGTTTCGTTTAAACGTACTCTGATTTGATACATATTCCATAAGTATAGCCACAACCCCACTTATAATAGAACTACTTACTCCTGTACCCGTTGATGTTGTATAGTTCCCGTTTTTAGATGGAGATATTATATCAACCCCTGGTGCTAATAAATCTGGCTTTATAGGTCTACCTCTTACTGGTCCTTTTGATGAACCTATCCACACACTATCAATCTTATCATCATAGGCTCCTATAGTTATTGCATTTGAAACTGCACCAAACAAAGTTATGGTTACAAATGAATTTGGATCTGTAAATCTAGTTTCATTAGAGATTAAGTTTTTATTGGGCAAATAAACATCGTACAATCCATCTATAATAAATTCTGGAAATAATCTTAAAGTCCATACACCTGGCTTAACATTATTCAATTTTATTGTTAATTCTTGAGTCGCTGATTTTATCCAAGGATATAAATATCTCATTTCATAAAATGTATTTTCTATATTAAACTTGCCTCTATATATATAATCATCTGGTGCATATACAACTCTATAGCTTATTTCTCCTGATGGTGATATTATTGCTGCTGCTATTTTATCTGGACCTGCAACACTTAATGTTATATCTAAATTTTTTTGCTCTCCAATTTGAATTGGTATGTCTTGAATATCATTTAAACTACTTACCTGTCCTTGGTAATGTATATCTGTATTTCCTTCATTTCCAGCACCACTAACTACTATTACACCACTTACTGTTAAATAGTTAAAAGTATCTAATAATGTAGTTACTACTACAGACCTTGATCGTTCACCTAAAGTTAAATTAATTATCATATTTTTTTCTTCTTTTTGAGCTATATCTATAGCATATTTTATGCCTGCTAAGAAGTCTGATAAACCATAATTAATTTTTCCTTCTTTATAAGTATCTTTGTATTCTCTTAACTTTATTACTAATAATTCACTATCTGCAGCTACTCCCTTATATTCTCTGTTTAAATTTCCCCTGCCACATGCTATTCCCGAAGCTACTGTCCCAGTTCCAATAGTATCTTCACTTAGACTTGGGTCATTATTTCTTATATATTCATTTATGATATCTTTATTAAACTCACTTCCAAATTTTAGCCCTGTTGGGGGAGTTCCAACTTGACTTTCTTGATCCCATATAGATACTATTTTTGTAGTACCGTCTGAATTTAAAAAATCAGGGTGTAGATAATCTATTCCAGAGTCTATAATTGTAATTATACATCCTTTACCTGATGTTTTTATATATGGATTTTTATCAACATAGTCAATACCTGATGCTATTTTTACACTTATTCCACTTTCTAAATTATCAGTTATATTAATTAATGAACTCATAGGTACTGATGGTATCCAATCTGCTATGCTTTTTATACTGTTTAATGTTTCTTCTTCAAAACTTTCATCAACATAAATTGCTGCTATTTGATTATTTAGTATAATATATTCATCTATGTTATATAAATTTAAATCAGCCTCTAAACGTTCTAAATTCTCATAAACAATTACATATGATTTTTCCATATAGATATATTCTCCCTAAAATTACCTTAATTGTTCAAACAATCCTCTTATATCTAACTCTCCATATCCATAGCTATAATTAGGATATATAACATCTTGATTTCTTCTGGCTCCTGCGCTTAGATATGTTCTTATCTTTTGTACAAATGCTTTATTTTCATAATTACCATTTACTTGTATATATTGAAGAAATAATGCAACTGCTCCTGATGTATACGCTGATGCTATACCTGTTCCTGTCCCCATTGCATATGTTTTATTTATATATGGACCTATTATATTTACACCAGGGGCTACTATATCTGGTTTTAATACTGATTCTATAGTAGGTCCTCTTGAAGATGATGCCCATAGACTATTATTTATAGTATCGTATGCTCCTACACTTATTACATCATTTAATGTAGATGGATAATTTATAGTATTTTCTGGGTCACTCTTTGAAAATTTAGTTCCTGGTTTGATGAATTTTCTATTTTCTAGGTACATGTTATATATTCCATTTGTTATATATGCTCCTATTAATCTAATTTTCCAAATTCCCTTTTTAGCATTAGCTAAAGTTATTACTGTTCTTTGTTGGCCTGAGTAAGAAAATGGATATGAAAAAGATATTGTATATCTAGTATTTTCAAAATTGAATAGTCCACTTATAATATTAAAATCAGAAACAAGTGCAATCTGACTTTCCTCTCCACTTGGAGATATTATATATAAATCAATTTTATCTGGTCTATTTACCCATAGCTCTATATTTAAAATTTCTTCATCCTCACCTATATCTATCTCCACATCTTGTATTTCTCCATTAAATTCTAATTTTCCTGATGCATGTGTCTGTGTATTACCTTCATTTCCTGCTCCTATTACTTGGCATAATCCATGCTCAAAAAACAATTTATCATAAGAAAGCCTAGAGCTAATTCCTACCAAACTATTATTTCCCAAGGAAATATTGTTAACAAGAGGTTTTCTTTCTTGTCTTGCCTTTTGATTCATATATTCCATAGCCGCTATTAAATAACCATTATTATAATCATTTTCTATTTTCTTTAATTTTACTATTATTAGATCTGATTCCTCTGCTACTCCTTTATACTCAGGATTTAAGTTTCCTAATCCTGTGCATATTCCACTTATCATAGTTCCTGTGCCTTCTTCATCTACAGATAAAGAACCATCATTTTCTAAAATTGCTTTATTTATATCCTCTCTATTATACTCGGTACCTATATGAAATCCATTTGGTGGTTTTCCTTCTTTTGTTTGGTCCCATAAATATAAAATTTTAGATGTTTTATCTGGATATATAAAATCTGGATGTAGATAATCAATCCCAGAATCTGCAATACCAATTATAACGCCTTTACCGCTTATTGATAAATTAGGATTTTCTTTAATAAAATTTGCACCTATATCTTCATTAGCCACAACACCATTAAAAGTACCTCTATTTATATTTACTAATGATGATAATCTAACACTAGGTTCTAATCTATGTAGTGATTTTAAGTTAAAAACATCGCCAAAATTACTAAATTCATCATTCTCGATAAATAATATCCCAAAGTTATCTGAAATCTTTTCAAACTTAAATTTATCTCCTAGTTTTTTTAAATCTTCTTCAAAACCTTCTCCATAAACAGCATTACCCACTAAGGTATAATTTACTCTAAAGTCTTTTTTCATAGTATTTATATCACCCCCATATATGAATTATTTTTGTTAAAAATTTCTATATAAAAATTTTAATCTTCTCTATAAAAAAGTATGCTTTAAATTCTTAAAGCATACTTTTTTTATTATAATCTACTTCCATTATCAACCCACTCTTTAGCATTTTCTACATTATTTAAAGATGGTATTGATACATTAGTTACGTCTTGTAGTTCCTGTGTATTTGCCCAAGCAGCTGTGCTTTCTTGATTTGTTGGCCTATTTGATTTTAATCTTTTGTTATTTTCTCCACTTAATGCTCTACATTTTTCATTATTCAAAACTATCACCTCTTTTCATCTTTAGTTTTTGCATTATTTTTTATAAAATACGCTTTATTCAAAGTTATTTGAAATAGAAATAATAGTATCTTTTAGATTTAAAACTCCATATCCTTGGGAGACATTTGGGAATGTATATATCTCATTCTTAGTCGCGCCAAGCATTAAATATGTTTTTAACTGTTGAGTATATAATGCTTCTTCATACTCATTAGTTTGTTCTTTTATAAATTCCATCATTAATGCTAATACTCCACTTACTACTGATGAACTTACTCCAGTACCTGTTGCTGTATTATATGATTTATTTTTGTATGTTGAAATTATATCAACACATGGTGCTATTATATCTGGTTTTATCCCACCATTTTTTACAGGTCCTTTTGATGAACCTATCCATAGGCTATCAGTCCTTCCATTGTATCCACCTATTGTTATTACATTTTCTGGTGTTGCATACAGAGTTATAGTTGCTACTGAATCTGGATCTAGAAATCTAGTATTTTCAGACATTAAATTTTTATTTGGCAAATATAAATCATACTCACCTCTAATTATAAATTCAGGTGCAAGTCTTACATTCCATATACCAGGCTTAACGTCTAGTAATCTTATTATTAATTCTTGGTATCCTGATTCTAGCCATGGATAAGTAAATTTCATTTCGTAGGCTGTATCTTCTAGATTAAATCTTCCTCTATATACAAAAAAATCTGGAGAATACATTATTTGATAGCTTACTTCTCCCCCTGGAGATATTATTGATGCCCCAATCTTATCTGGACCTACTGCCACTATTCTTATATCTAAATTTAATTGTTCTCCCACTTGAATAGTTATATCATTTTTTTCTTCTAAAGATGTAATTACCCCTTCATAATGTATATCTGTATTTCCTTCATTTCCTGCCCCACTTACTACTACAATTCCTGATCTACCTATCTCTTTAAATGTTTCTAACATAGTAATTTCTATTATTGATTTTGGCATAAGACCTACCGTCAAATTTATTATTAGTTCTTTTTTCTCTTTTTTAGCTATATCTAAAACATACTTTATTGCAGCTAAAAAATCTGTTTTTTCATAATTTGTTTTACCTTTTTTATATCGGTCTTTGTATTCTCTAAGTTTTACTATTATTAGTTCACTATCTATGGCCACACCTTTATATTCTCTATTTAAACTTCCATTACCTGATGCAATTCCAGCTGCCATTGTTCCTGTGCCCATATTATCTTTAGTTAATGTATCATCATTTTCTTTTATAGCTTGATTTATTTCATCTCTTGTAAATTCACTTCCGTATAATAATCCTTCTGGAGGCTCTTTTTTCATACTTTCTTGGTCCCATATCGATACTATCCTTGTTGTACCATCTAAATTTATAAAATCTGGGTTTAAGTAATCTATTCCAGAATCTATTATAGCTATTAATATACCTTTTCCTGTAATATTTATATACGGATTTTTATAAATATAATCAGTTCCAGCAGCGCTAGTAGTACTTTCTCCTTCACTCATATTATTTGTTATGTCTATCAATGAACTCATCGGAGCTGAATTTTGCCACCAGGCAACAGTATCTATTTTAGTTAGTTTTAATTCATCAAAGTCTATAGGAACATATATTACTAATATAGTATCATTTAATATTATATATTTTTCTATTTGATTTTTTAATAAATCATTTATTACTTCATCTAAGCTACCTTGATATACTATAATATAAGATTTTTCCACAGTGATTTTACTCCCTATCTAACTTTATTTTAATTGATTAAACATTCCAATTATATCTAACTCTCCATATCCATAACTTTCATTTGGATAAATTATTTCCTTATTTCTTTTTGCACCTGCTTGAAGAAAAGTTCTTATCATTGTTGTAAATGATTTTTGTTTATAATAGCCTTCAACTAATGTGTATTGTAAGTAAAAACTTGCAGCTCCAGATACATACGCAGCTGATGCTGCAGTTCCCGTTATAGTGGCATACTTATTATCTGGGTATGTTGATATTATGTTTACCCCTGGTGCTACTATGTCTGGTCTTAACAAACCATTTATAGTTGGTCCTCTCGAAGTAGATGGCCATAAGCTATTATTTATTATGTTATATGCTCCTACTGATATAACATCACTATAAGTAGACGGATAGTTTATAGTATTATTTGGACTTGATTCTCTAAACTGAGTTCCTGGTTTTATAAGCGCTCTATTTGGTAGATATATATTATAGATTCCATTACTTATGTATTCTCCTCTTAGTCTAATCCTCCATACACCTTTTGTCACATTCTTTAGTCTTATTATAGTTTTTTGTTGCCCTGAAAATGATGTTGGATATATATAAGTTATTGCATACCATGTACCTTCCAAATCAAATATTCCCGTTACCTCATTAAAATTTGCAACTTCTATAAACTTACTTACTTCTCCACTTGGTGATACTACTGCTACACTTGCTTTATCTGGCTTATTTATCCATAAATTAATATCAAGAAATTCTTCATCTTCAGCAAGTTCCAATTCTATATCTTGCTCATCTCCCTTAAAATTAATTACTCCTGTGGCATGAGTTCTAGTATTACCTTCATTTCCAGCTGCAGATACAAGACATACCCCTCTACTAAATAACGGTGTATCTGCTAATATCCTCTGTGTAGCTCCTACTACGTCATTACTTCCTAAAGACATATTTATTACCAAAGGCATTTTAGCTTCTGCTGCTTTTTTATAGGCATAATCCATCCCAGCTTCTACAAGTGCATTATTATAATTTCCATCAATCTTTTTTAATTTTACAATTATCAACTCCGCATCTGGAGCTACACCTTCATATCGTTTATCTATATTCCCAAGTCCTGCACATATTCCACTTAACATTGTACCCGTTCCCTCTTCATCTACTGATAAAGACTTATCATTTTCTAAAATTGCTTTATTTATTTCTTCTCTTGTATATTCTGTACCTATATAAAACCCATTTGGTGGATTACCATCTTTAGCTTGATCCCATAAATATAATATTTTAGATGTTCTGTCCGGATATATAAAATCTTCATGTAAGTAATCTATTCCAGAATCGATTATAGCTATTAATACACCTTTTCCTGTTAAATTTATATTTACATTATCTTTAAAAAAGTTTGCACCAATCTCCTCTGTAGCTACAACTCCGTTCTCTATTCCTCTAGTTATAGTTCCTAGTGAATTCATCGTTATTATAGGTTCTGAGGTTTTATAAGAGCTTAAACGTTTTATTGTACTAATCTTATTTTGTTCTCCTACAGGTATCATTAATATTCCATTTTTATCACTTATAGGATAATACTTGTAATTTAAGTTTGTTTTTTTTAATTCTTCTTCAAATCCAGGTTCGTGAAAAGTTTGAGTATATGTTTTTATATCGTCTGGAATTTCTAGTCTTTTAAGTTTTTTCGCTTTTTTTTTATTACTTCTATATAAAGAATTATATTGATTATTCATTTGAGACATACTACTTAAATCTACATTTGATAAATCAAAAAGACCATATCCCATAGAATTATTTGGGTAAGTATATACAGGGTTTCTTCTAGCCTCTTTTATAAGAAATGCTCTTAACTTTTGACCATAAAAAAACAAATCATTTCTATTTACAATTCCCCATTCCATTAAAAGAGCTGCTGAACCAGTCACATGTGGGGTAGCCATACTTGTTCCTGTTAAAGCACCTAAATTACCACCTGGCAATACTGATAATATATCTTCTCCTGGTGCTAGTAAATCTGGCTTAATTACATTTCTTTCTATGTCTCCTTCTCCTGAGAATACAGATACATTATCAGTTCTTGAGTTAAAACTCCCAACAGTTATTACCTTACTTGCAGTTCCTGGAACAGTTACAGTCTGATTCTTATCTGCACCTAAAAATCTAGTATCTTTACTTATTCCCTCTGACGTTGGTAGATATATATTTACATTTCCTACTACTACATCTATAGGTGTAAATACCAATTTCCATATTCCTGAATTTATAAATGTATTAGATGTCATTTGAAGAGTAATCCTTCTTATGAGGGAATATGGTGCTATCGGATAAAAGTATCCTTTTATTCTAGTTGCCCCTATTATATTTCTTATTTCTCCTGATGTTAATGATATTTCTTGTGTTTTAGCGTTAGATGGGCTTACCAATCTAACACTAAAATTATCAATAAAGTCAGGCCATATATTTATATTTAACACCTGCTCTGAATCACCTACTACAAATTCAACTTCAACCTCTCTATCTTGCTTTATGTTTATATTTCTATGACCACCTTTATCTGCATTATTTCCAGCTGCAACAACTATATTGTTCTTCCAAAATGAACACATATCGTCTATATATTGTTCAAATAATGATAATCCTCTATGAGATCCTTCATTACTACCATAACTTATATTTATTACAATTGGCATTAATAGTTCTAATGCTTTATCTAATACAAATTTTATAGCTCTCATAAACTCTGTACTTCTAGAAAAAACATCAGTTTGTCTATTCCCAACTCTTACAACTATTAAATTTGCTTCATTTGCAATTTGAGAACATATCCCTGCTACATGAGTTCCATGGGCACTGGTTGCAGATATTGGTATTATCTTTTCGCCTCTTATTGCACTATTTATATCTTCATTTGTATAAAGAGTACCATTTCTAAATCCTTCTGGTGGATTTCCTTGTATTGATTGGTCCCAATAATAAAGTATTTTTGAATTTCCTTGACTATCTTTAAATATATCTAAGTTGTAATCTATTCCAGAGTCAATAATACCTATTAGTGTTCCTTTTCCAGTTAGCCTATTTAAATTTTTAAATCTAGTTATTCCTGTTCTTGAAAAACTTTGTACATCTTGAGTAGTTAATATAAATGGTTTTTCTATAAATGCTATCTGAGGATAATTAAGTAACGCATCAATTTTTTCTTCACTATCAGCTGTTATTATGGCATAGTTATATTCTAAAATTTCTACAAATACTCCTAATTCTTCTTGTATAAATGAAATATCTCCATTATATCTAACAATTACTTCGAATTCGATAAAAACACCCCCTATACTTATACCTATATTTATTTTTGCTATTTCTAATATTTATAATATATATGTATGTATTTATGCTAAATTTATTGTATAATACATATATTGATTTATTTAAAATTCACTAAAATGAAATATTCAATTAGAAAGGATGTGTTGATTTGAAAAATAAAAAAATTAATCTGAGTCTCGTACTTACATTAGTAGTTTCTTATATAATAATAAAACTTATAGATAATTATCAGTACTTCTTAGGTATTTTTAAGGTTTTATTTTCACTTTTAACTCCATTTGTTATAGCATTTGTATTAGCATATATATTCACTCCTATTGTTAGTTTCTTAGAAAATAAGTTTAAGATTAAAAGAATATTTGCTTTATGTATAACATATGGATTTTTACTTCTTATAATAGGTTCTTTCATATTTGTTACAGTACCTATATTAATAAGTAGTTTAGCAGATATAATAAGCCAAGTTCCTTTATATGCTGAAAAAACTCAAACTTTTCTTATACAAATTGGGGATAGCTTAAAAAATGTTGATCCAAATACTTTAAAATCAGTAGGAGATAAACTATTTTCTGCTATGCCACAGATAAGCAATTTATTAATAGGATATTTAGGACAAGTATTTTCAACTACATTCTCAATATCTAAATTTATTGTACAATTTGTATTAGCGTTTATAATATGCTTTTATATTATTCTTGAAAAGGAAGATTTCTTTTCTTTTTATAAAAAAATGCTAAGTATAATATTTGGTCAAAAGTTTTGTGATTTAACTTTAGATATTGGAAGTACCTTAAATGAAAATATAGGTAAATATTTTACAGGAAAAATAATAGATTCTGCTATAGTTGGTTTAATATCAGGTATAGGCCTTCAGCTTATTGGATCTCCATATTCTTTATTATTTGGAGTTTTAATGGGAGTTACAAACTTAATTCCTTATTTTGGGCCTGTTATTGGTATGACTCCCGTTGTATTAATAAATATATTCTATAACCCTAGTATAGCAATATTTTCCTTAGTGTATTTAATGTTAGTTCAACAGGTTGAGATTGCTTTTATAGAACCTAAAATAGTCGGTGGTCAACTAGGACTTAGCCCATTTTTAACTATACTTGCTGTAACAATTGGTGGTGGATTCTTTGGTATACCAGGTATGATTTTATCAGTGCCTATAATGGGTGTTATAAAGATATATCTTAATAAATTTTTTGATTATAAACAAAATCAACTAAATATATAAAAAGTGAGTAGCATATGCTACTCACTTTTTATATATTTTCTATTTCTGTATAAATTAATTACGATATTGTAATCATAAGTAACAGGGGTGTAACTATTATATTTTGATAATTATGTTAATATTTAATTATAGAAATAATATTTATATAATTAAAATAATTTATGAAAGTTGGTGTACTATGAAAAAGGCAATTATAGTTTTATCTATTTTATGTGGTTGTTTAATTTTTCAACAACCTTTACAAAAATTTGTTTTTGCTCAACCTACTATCACAATTTCAAATAATCAACATGAACTTACTAAAGAAGATGCTAAGAAGCTTCTTATAAAATATAATGACAAAGTAGATTATATATATCAAGGAAATGCTAGTAAATTTGAATATCTAAAATCTAAAAATCTTGAAGGATATGTCTTCTTACCAGATGTAGAAACAGATATTGGATACTTTGTTGATAAAAATACTAGTGATATATACTATTTCCATCCAAGTGGATATTTAGAACTAGTAAATGATATAAACAAATAAAAGGAGTAGATACCTACTCCTTTTATTTGTTTATACCTATTATCTCTTTAAACTAAAATACCACCATATATTGTTATTTCAAATACAAAGCCTCACATACTTAAAGTATATGAGGCTTTTATCTTAAGTATTTTCTTCAATTTTTTTACTAAGCCTAGATAACATGTTCTTAGAAAAGTCTGATATATCTTTTGGTATACATGTATACGTAGATAATATTGAATAGATTTCAATGGCTCTTTTGTAGTCTCTTTTGCCTGCATATGACTTAAAAGCTTCTTCTGCTAAGTTTTTAGAAGCATTACTTATTTGTTCATATCTTCTTCTCAAAACCATCTCTCCTCTAATAAAGTATATCTACTTATATGTTTTTTATTACTGATTTATTACTGGTTCTTCTATATCTACATCTTCATCGCTAACTTTTCTTTTTATAATTTCAATATTACTATGTTTTGAATATTTATCATCCTTGTTAGCCTTTACATAAACTTCTAGGTCTACATTTTCATCAGAAAGATTTATTGTATATTTATTACTTTCTATATTACTTTCAAGAAGTGTAAATCCTTCATCTTGATTTAAATTGTTTTTAACATAAATACTGTATTTAACATTTTTTATATCTAATTTATCCCAAGTAAGTGTTGCTAAATTATTATTACTATCTATAGATGCTTTTAGATTTTTAACTTCTACATTCTGTATATCTTCATCTATTGGCTTTATATTTATAGTATTACTTGGATTTGTCATTCCATATTTAGTTTTACCAGCTACGTATATGCTTATATCTGGTATTTTACCATCTATTAAATCTATTTCTATATTTTTATATACGGTATTTGAATCCATTTTATCCTTTTGTACTTTTATTGAATCGTATAAATTAAAATCTGGATTATTTAATGAATTATTTTTTAAATATATATAATATTCATTTACATCATCTATATAATCCCAAGATAATTTAACTAAAAGTTTACCATCTACTATCTCATATAAAGCTTTTATATTTTCTACTTTGTTGCTTGTAACTGACTCTTTACTAACTTTTATAGTTACTATTTTTTCTTTTTCATCACAGATTATTCTTATCTTTTCTTTTCCTTCTTTTATTCCAGTTATAACTCCTGTATTTTTATCAAGACTTATATTTCTATCTACTCCTAATTTATTTTCCACTAGTTCATATCTTATCTTAGGATGTTTAAGTCCAGCAGGCATAGTTATTATATCTGGTTTTAACTTTTTACTTTTTTCAAGTCCTACTTCTATAGTGCTACTTATAGATATTTCTGCAATCTTTGCTTGTATATTATACTTTAAAGTTTCTACCATATCTTTAGACTTTATATACACTTTAGCACTACCTACACCCACAGCTTTTATTTTATTGTCATCTATTTTTATAACATCTTCATTACTACTCTCATAGAATACTTTTTCTTTTTCTTTAAATTTGTCATAATCTACTTTAACTTCTGATGTTATAGTAGCACTATCTCCTACATACTTTAAATTATTATCAACATTATATGTTATATCCTCAACTTTAGGATCTATAACTCTTATGTTGACTTTCCTTAGCACTCTTTGATTTTTCATAACACCTATTGTTGATATTCCTTCTTTTTTACCTATTAATTCATTTCCTTTTATCTCTAGAATATTCTTACTATCTAATACGTTAAACCAAATATCAGGTTTTTTTGCATAAGATGGTATACAAATATAGTCTCCACTAGATAGTTTGACTTTATCATTTAACCTTATGGTATATTCATCTATATCTGTAACATAGTCTCCATTTACTACCTTAAGTTCTATACCTCTTACAATAGGACTTAAAACTCCAAATTTAAAAAGAAAGTACTGCAAAAATGCTAATATAGGTAAAGATACTAATATGAATAACCACTTGCTGTTTTTATTTACTTTTTTCATTTAACCACATCCTTTATGACAATTCATTTTAACTATGATTAAATCTTAATATACTAATATCTATATTAATTCCATATGTTTACTAAAATCCCTTTAAAGCACTTTTTATTATCATATTTGATTATTATCCATAAAGTTAAACTCTAATCATTCTAACATTTAAGTGTAACTTTATAGTTAAATAAAAAAATTTTACAATAAACAAAAGCTACAGATTTAGGAATACCTATATCTGTAGCAAAATATTATCTATCTTTTACTTGGACATTATACTTTTCTATTAAATTATCGACAACATTACTTTGTTTTTCATATGATAGCTTATACTTTAATTCTTCTTTTATATCATCAAAGTTTTCTTGCTTTTCATCAGTCTTTTTTATTATGTGATATCCAAATTGAGTTTCTACAGGTTCTTTGCTTATTTCACCTACTTTTAAAGCAAATGCTTCTTTTTCAAATGGCTCAACCATTTGACCTTTTGTAAAGAAATCAAGGTCTCCTCCATTATCTTTACTACTATCTTCAGAGTATTCTTTTGCTAATGTAGCAAAATCTTCTCCAGCTTGGGCTTTTTTAAGTATTTTGTCTATTTCTTCTTTAATCTTTTTCTTTTCATCTTCACTTACGTCATTTCCATCTTTATCTGTAGTTTTAAGAAGTATATGAGATGCTCTAACCTTTAAGAATTCATCTTTGTTTTTATCATAATAGTTTTTAGCTTCTTTATCACTTACTTCTGAAGCCTTTTTTATATATTTAGTAGCTATAATTTCTTTTTCTAAATCTTTTTCAGAATCTTTCTTGCTTATTCCAAATTTATTTATATATTCTTCTTCTGATATTCCAAATTGTTTACTAATACTTTCCATTAAAGATTTATATTCAGCATCTATTTCTTCTTGTGTAGCTTTTATACCATCCTTTTTACCTTCTAAATATAATACTTCTGTTGTAGTCATATAATCTATCATGCTATCTTCATAAGCTTTTATTTGTTCATCCGTCATTTCTGTTTTACCATTTATATAAAATAAAGGTTCCATCTTTTTTTCAAGTTCTTTTCCCGTTATTTTAGTATCTCCAATTGTTGCTATTACCTTATTATCGCTATAATTTTTGTGTGTTGCTGGTAACTTTCTTCCAACATTTTTTCCTGTAGTAAATCCTACTCCTATGCATAATATACCTACTAATGAAGTTATCATAGCAGTTTTTACTATTCCTTTATTTTTTTTAGCTGGCTTTACTTCTTTTTTTTCTCCCTTTTCATTTTCAATTTCATGTTCATCTAAACTATTTATTTTCTTATCTTCAGACATTTACATCCTCCCTAATACCTATTTTTTATAACTATTTATATTTTACATTATTTGAAATGTAAATAAAATTAAAATTTAATAAAGTAATATACTCTTATTTCTGTCATTAATTATTTTAGTATATATAAGTGAATGGTAATTGAAGTGCTTATGAATTTATTATGAATTTAAATATTTCTTAAACTATATCTTATTTCATATCTGCCTACTTTTGTATTTTTTTCTTTTAGCATTTTAACAACTTCTTTTTTATCTTTTTTTAGATGATTTGCACATTCATCTAAAGACTTAAATACTTCTATTACTTCTCCTTTTGTGTCTATAAGTTCTACCTTCTTTTTTCCCCCTCTTTTAATTACTGATTTATATTTATTAAAATACTCATCATACTCTTCATCTATACACTCAAATATATAGTGCATTTTTATAGGGTCTAATTTATCACTACATAAAATTTCTTCTCTTTTTTCTTTTGATATTTTTGAAGTAAATATTTTGTTATTTAATATTGTTAAAATTTGAGATGGCTTTTTATTACTATCTAGATAACTTTCATACTCTTTTTCAAGATTTAATTCTTTACTTAAATACTTTATAGCTCCACCTATATAGTCAGTATATCCATACTTTAAATTTTCCTTTATATACTCAATAGGAATTCCTAGATTTTTAGCACACTCTTTATGTGTCTTAAAAACTCTCTCTTCTTTTGTATATACATCTATAGCTTTAATAGACATACCTCTTTTTATTTTTATATCTTTTATATAATATTTATCGTCTTCACTAATAATTTCTATACTTTTATTTTCAATTTTTTCTTTTTTATGTTCTTTACTTTCATTATGACTCTTATCTTCATTATGTATTGAATCTTTTTTAACTTCTTTTATTTCACTTATTTTTTTATTTTTATCTGATTTTACAATCTCTTCTTTATATACTGTTTTATCCTTTTTATGTATTTTTGAGTTATCTTTATTTTGTTCTACTAAATTTTTTACCTTATTTATAAATTTCTTTAACAACACTTTTCCTCCCTAAAATTGTCGATATTATATGTATTGTGCCTTATAATATATTACTAAAATATACGTTATTAGTAAACTAATTCCATAATTTTATTAATTAATTATTTAACACAGATTTTTTGGTATCAGGTAATAATTTCTGTAGGTAATTACCCTTTTTTCTGTTATAATATAACATAATATAACTTATTTAGAGTTAATTAGTGTACTTTATATTTATATATAATATACCTTTAATATAATTTAGTACATCATATTTTAATCATAATATAATAAAGGGTGGTAATATAATGCTTAAAAATTTAAATGAAGCCAACAAATGTATTATTTGTAAAAACGCGAGATGTCAAAATAATTGTCCTATAAATACTCCAATTCCTCAAATTATTGAGCTATACAAAGACGGCAAGATAAAAGAAGCTGGTAAAATACTATTTGAAAATAATCCTTTATCAGCAATATGTGCTATAGTATGCCCACATGAAAATCAATGTAGAGGTAATTGTATAAAAGGTATAAAAGGTGAACCTGTACATTTTCATGATATTGAGCATGAAATATCTAGTCAATACTTAGAAGATATAAATCTTAAAAAACCAAAACAAAATGGAGTTAAAGTTGCTATTGTAGGTTCTGGTCCTGCTGGTATTACAGTTGCGCTTAACTTAGCTTTAAGAGGCTATGATGTTACTATATTTGAAAAAAATGAAAAAATAGGTGGAGTATTAACTTATGGTATACCATCTTTTAGACTTCCAAGAACTAATATTGATTTATTAGAAAAAAGACTAAAAGAATTAGGTGTAAAAATAAAAATAAACTCACTTATAGGTCCTGTAATCACTTTATCTAAACTATTTGAAGATGGATATAAATCTATATTTATCGGTACTGGTGTTTGGAATCCAAGAAGGCTTGATATAAAAGGGGAATCACTTGGACATGTTCACTATGCTATTAATTATTTAAGATCTCCTGAAAGCTATGACCTTGGAAATAAAGTTATAGTAATAGGTGCTGGTAATGTAGCCATGGATGCTTCTAGAAGTGCAAAATACTATGGTTCAGACAATGTAGAAATATTTTATAGAAGAGACTTTGATAGTATGAGTGCTACAAAGCATGAAATACATGAAGCTCAAAATGAAGGTGTTTTATTTAAAACTTTCAAAGCTCCTGTTGAAATAGTTGATGAAGGTATAATATTTGAAGATACTGAAGTTGTAGTAAATGAAGATGGTACTGAGTCTTTAGTTTCTATAGAAGGAAGTCAAAAGCTATATGAATGTGATAGTATATTAATAGCTATTAGCCAAGTTCCTAAAAACAATATAGTTATAAATAATAAAGGTCTTGATACTAAAAATAATGGACTTTTAATGACTAACGAATTTGGACAAACTACAAGAGAAGGTGTGTTTGCTTGTGGAGATGTTACAAATGGTGCTAAAACAGTTATAGAAGCTGTTGTAGATGCTAAAAAAGTTTGTGATTCAATGGATAATTATCTTAAACAATTTATAAAATAAAATAAAAAATTCCTAGATATCTAGGAATTTTTTTTTAATTTAATAAGATTTAATTTCTTATAACTGCTCATTATTATAGGAATCATAACTAAAGAACCAATTAGAGCATCTATCATATCTATAACTGTATCCTTAAGTCCACCTACTTGCATATTAGTTCCTATAAAAGTATCTAATAAAAATTCAATTATTTCCCATAAACTTGCTACCCCCATGCTAAACATAAATAGGTATATAATTATAAATATTTTGTTCATATATTTTAGTTCATTACTATTAAAAAATAATAATAATGAATATGCTACACTACAACTTATAAGGCCCGACCAAATGTGTAAAAAGTCATCATAGTGGTTTATGTCATAAAAATTGTAACATGAACCTAATAATGAAGATATCATTATAAATAAAATTAAAACTATATATAAATTATCATTTATAAGTTTTTTATTATTTAAGTTTATCTTATAAAGTGCTATAGTAGATAATAAACAAAATAAAGTTATACCTAATTTTTCCATTTCACCATTTTTTAAAAATAATATGAAAGATAATAAGTATAAAATATATAAAGTGTATGTTATATATTTTGTTGATTTCTTAATTATCATGATTATCACTCTTTTCCTTTTATTATATTATTTATATATTAATTTTAATCTATCTTTATAACTTACTATTTTAACATCTATTTTATATTTTTCAATATTCATATAATCAACTTATCCAAATTTAATTAAATTGAAAAAGGCAGGAAGCATTTTCTATACTACCTACCTTCTATATTAATTATTTACATTTTTATCTATAAAGTTAAATATTCTATTAAAATATTCATCTCCCAATATATCATATCCATTTACATGTTGAACATTATCTATAAGCCATAATTCTTTTTTATCATGTGGTATATTTTCATATATTATCTTGCTACTTTGTGGTGAACATACTTTATCTTCTTTTCCATGTATTAAAAACATTGGAGTAGTTATATTTTGAACTTCTTTATAAGGTTTTACATCTTCATAAGAAAATCCTGATTTTACTTGTGTGTATATATCTCCCATAAATTTTGCATATCCTACAGGGAGTAGCGGTATATTTTTAGCCTCGATACCAAGTCTTACTGCATCAGCCATTTCATGATATGGTGAATCTATTATATAAAAGTCTACATATTTATTTTTTTCATTTAAACTAGAATGCATAAGTGCAGTAGCTGCTCCCATTGAATGACCATGAACACCAAGTAAACCATTAGGGTATCTTTCATGTACAAATTTAGCTACATTTTCTAAATCATATCTTTCATATAGTCCAAAAGTATAATCCTCTCCTCCAGTATTTCCTGTATGTCTTTGATTATATATAACTGCATTGTATCCTTTTTCTAAGTACTCATATGCCTTATCTAGATATTCATAATAATAACTTTCTATACCATGAACTAATATAACAGTCTTATCTGTTTTTATGTTTGACTTTATAAGTTTAGCTTCTATTTTATAACCATTTTCTGGTGAATCTATAAATACATCTTCATATTCATAATTTTTAAGCCTTTCTAGAGGCTTATTTTCTCTACTTGAAAATACTTCTACAACTTCTTCATTTTTTATTTTCTGGCTAGAGCCTACCGAACCATCATAAACTAAATACCCTATAAATGTAGATATCCCTATAAATAATGTTACAAACACTCCTATAACTGCCAATCTTATTTTTTTATTTTTATCCATCATCTTCTCCTTTATTACCTAGTACTAAAACCTAGTATACAATATTTTTTATTATTTTTCTATATTTTTATAACTTTTTTATTTTAAATTAAAATAAGCATCTTACTATGTTTAGTAAGATGCTTTATCTACTCTAGGTAATAATATCTAGTAACTTTAATATCTCCACTTAATAGATTATTTCTTTAACTTAGCTAAAGCCTCTGCAAATGGATTATTAAATACTTCTTCATTCTTATTTTGATTTTTTAAATACTTGTTAATATCTTTTTTAGATGCTTTATTCTTTTCTTCACTTTTTCTTTTGTTAAAAGTACTTAACTTTTCTCTATGCCCACAACTACAAACAAAAGTCTTTCCTTCTCCTTCTCCACGAAGTTCTAATCTTTTATGGCATACTGGACATCTTGCGTTAGTAATTTGAGATACAGTCTTTTTAGTGTTACATTCTCTATCTTCACATACTAACATCTTTCCTCTTTTCCCATTAACTTCAAGCATATATTTACCGCATTCTGGGCACTTATTTTTAGTTAAATTATCATGCTTAAATTTACTATCACTACCCTTTATTTCTCTAACTATATCTTTTGAATAGTCTTTCATTTCATTTATAAATACATTTTTATTAAGCTTTCCTTTTGATATATCTGTAAGCTTAGTTTCCCATGTAGCTGTTAATTCTGGTGTTTTTAATTCATTTGGTACTAATTCTAAAAGTTGTCTACCCTTTGATGTTATGTGTATTTCTTTTCCTTTTTTCTCTACTACAAATGTGTTAAATAATTTTTCTATTATATCTGCTCTAGTAGCTACTGTTCCAAGATTATTTTTTTCCATAAGAGTAAGAAGGCTTCCTTCATTTAAATATGATGGAGGATTAGTTTTTCCACTAGTCTTTATAATATCACATATCTTTAATACTTCGCCTTCTTTTACTACTATTACATTACCATAGTCTTCATTATCATCTAATTCTTTATAGTTTTCTCTAAATCCTAGATTTATTACTCTATTTCCTTTAAATGTGAAGTATTCATTTTCAATACTAGCATTTATTACTGTTTGTTCATACTCAAATGGTGGACAAAGTACTGATAAGAACCTTTTAACAACAAGGTCATATATTTTTCTCTCTTTTTCACTTAACTCACCTAAAAATACTCTTTCTTCTGTAGGTATTATTGCATGATGGTCCGTTACTTTCTTATCATCTACAAATGATTTATTTGCCTTTATATTAGACTTTAATATTTTATTACATACTCTAGAGTAATCACTTATATTAACAGCCTTAACTCTATCTTTTAAAGTTTCTACTATGTCAGATGTTAAATATCTAGAATCTGTTCTAGGATATGTAAGTACTTTATGATGTTCATATAACCTTTGCATTATAGATAAAGTTTCTTTAGCAGAGTACCCATATATTTTATTTGCATCTCTTTGTAGTTCTGTTAAATCATATAATCCTTGTGAATATTTTTTCTTTAGGGTTTTATCTACCTTTATTATCTTTAAATCTTTACTTCTTATTTTGTTTATTATCTTATCTATCTTTTCTTCATTAAAACTACTACTTTGATTATTTTTATCTATCCAAGTAAATAAAATATCTGAATTTCCTTTATTAGCTTTTAAATTTATTCCATAGTAGTTTTTAGGTTTAAATTCCATTATTTCTTTTTCTCTTTTATATATCATTCCTAATGTTGGTGTTTGTACTCTACCACAAGAAAGCTGTGCATTGTACTTTGTTGTAAGTGCCCTAGTTGCATTTATACCAACTATCCAGTCGGCTTCAGCTCTTGCTATTGCTGAGTAGTATAAATTATCATATTCTTTTGCATCTTTTAATTTATTAAATCCGTCTTTTATTGCTTTATCTGTATTTGATGATATCCATAAACGCTTTAATGGCTTTTTTGCTTGTACTTTGTCTATTATCCATCTAGCTACAAGCTCTCCTTCACGCCCTGCATCTGTAGCTATTACTATTTCTCCTACATCATCTCTAGTCATTTGAGATTTTACTGTGTTAAATTGTTTGCTAGTTTTTTTAATAACTACAGTTTTTAAGTACTTTGGAAGTATTGGTAAGTCATCTATATTCCATGTTTTATACTTTTGATCATAGCTTTCTGTGTCCGCTAATGTTACTAAATGTCCTAGTGCCCATGTTACTATGTATTTACTTCCTTCTATATATCCATTTTTATCTTTATTGCATCCTAATACCCTAGCTATATCTCTTCCTACAGAAGGCTTTTCTGCTAGTACTAATGTTTTTTTCATATTTGTTTCCTTTCTTATAGGCTAAACTTAAATAAACCTAAACTTTGTTCTATTTATAATATTACCATATTTTATACTTAAATAATAAAAAGAAATAGAGGATAGTTAACTCCTAGCTAACTATCCTCTATATTATATGTTTTAATTTATCTATAAAAAATTTCTTCAAATGATGCATGATCGAAAACTTCTTGTTTCTTACCATCTATTAAAACATCCACACCTTTTATCCACTCTCCATTATAATCTTTTTGAAGTAGTGTTTCTACTATTGTCTTTTGATTTATATATCCACCTGTTGAACCTTGGAAATGTGTTCTCCAAGCATTTTCATCTACTAAATTTATTGTAACTATCCCATCATTTATTGACTCTAATTGTATATTTGCTTTGTCATCTTTAAAATAATCTTTCTTTAAAGATAATAATAAAGCATTTATTTTATTTTCTAGTGTATCGTCTTTATTTATATTATGTATGTCTTTTAGTATGATCCTTTTATCAGTATCCTCAGAGTCAAATGTATATAATTTAAAATCTATTTCTCCTTTAGGATTTTCAATATTTATATTTTCCTTATTAATTTCTTCTAGCTTTTCAATAGGTTCTTCTTTTTCTTTATTTATACTAACATTATTTTTATTACTATTTTCTATTTCTTCTTTATTAATTTCTTGTTCTTTATTATCTTTATGTGTATCTTTGTTTTCTTCTATACTAGGTTTATTTGTACTATCATTATTTTCTATTGTTGCATCTGAACATCCTACTAATATTGTACTAAGTACTAGTGCTAATAATCCTATTTTGATTTTCATAAGTATCTCCCCTTTTGTTGTGTTATTTATACTATCATACCAAATTTTACGTATAATAGGATTACAATAAAAAGACAAAATAAAAGACAATGGATTTAATGGTTGTACCATCAAATCTATTGCCTTTTACAAAGCTATATGCTTTTCCCTCTTTTTGACTTTTACTAGATAATACTTGCTTCTTAGCATTTAGCCATCTATTGGTTTTGGCCTTATTAGCTAACAGCCATAGATTAAAATGAGGTAGTTTTAGCCTAGGTGAACTATCTAATATGATAAAATATCTCGTCTTCTAAACACCCAATAGGTACTAGCAAAAGGTTCGGTAACCCGAGCTTTTATCTAGTGTGCTTAGATACACAATTAATTGTGTAGTTATATATTAACCATTTTTTTTTAAATAATTCATATTTTTATTTTTTAAAGTTTTATTAATATTTATAAAAAATAAACACGAGTAATCATGATAAGAAAAACTTTCTTTTCTTAGGAAAGCTAAGTACTGTTTTTTAATGTTGATAAATTTTTTTCAAATATTAAATTAGAAAGATTATTAAATTACAGTAAATATGTAATTTGATTTTTATCTATTTTTCGTTAAAAAAAATGACCTATAAATTGGTCATAATAATCATAATTTTTTATTTGAATTTAACATCAAATTCTCGAGTACATTAATACTACTAGATTTAAAAATTTATTATATTAATAATAAATTTGACTACTGATAGTAATCAATAACTCCGCACGCCCATCTATCCCCTGAATTTCCCGCAGGTTGTGAAGTAAAATCATCATATCCTTCATGAAGTATAAAAGATTTTCCTACAACTTCATCTACAGTAAATCTATTGGTAAACACAGAAAGTATACCTATTCCATTAGCAGATAGTATTGGTGGTAAATCTCCTACATGCATAGGATGTTCTGTATTAGTTGGATTATAATGAGATTTTGAAGAAGTAAATGGATTATTTTTATCTCCTATTGAACAATCACCTATTTCATGGATATGAAATCCATGGAACGAACTAGTTTGATTATTTATACTAGGTATTCCTGTTATATATGCCTTTACATATACGCCCTCTTCTAATTGATATAAGTATATTACTCCTTTTATACAAGGGGCTAATGGTCCTCCATTTATTTGAGCATATGCATTTGGTTTAGATGGTTTGTATCCAGAAAATATTTTTTGAATATCATACTTTGGACAAGAATTATCCATGATGCACCTCCTTATAATGAAATACATTTTTATCGCTATATATCTTATGATTTATATCAATAGAATGTTAATATTTATTTCATATAATTATAGATGCTTTTTTATGAGCTTTATTGTAATTAATTTAATGATTTTAAATAAAAAATCTCCATCTTATTTTGATGGAGATTTTTTATTTAAAAGTGTAATAGTCCAATGTCACATTCTATAGAGAACTTATCTCTACTCATTAGCCCGCCATAAGATATATTCATAAAAAATATTTGGCAATCCAATCTTTTATTTATTATTATCTTATATCCATCAACTTCATGAAGTACATCATCTTCTTTCATTTCATCTAACATAAAGTCTAATTTTGCATCTTCATATATAGATGGACGATTTTTATATATTCTTATATATTTATGCTCGCTATTTTCTAATATTTTGTCAAATTGTTTTTTAGCTTCTTGAGTTATTAATATATCCATATTATCAGTCTCTCCTATCTTTCTGTCTTCTTAATATTATACCATATTTATAAAAATAATTATTTCTAATAGTTTAAAATTTATTAATTGAATATAATTTTTATATTTTGAGAAAAATATTTTCAATTACGTATATATGGAGGTTTTTTATGGAATCAAATCATAAACATTTACTAGACCCACAAGCTGCAAATTTCAATGATACTGTAGTTCCTAAGACACCAGTTTTTTCTGGTAATGATATAACTTGTGAAGTTTATTATTTTAAACCAAATCAAGATTTAGCAATGCACAGACATCCAAATGGTGAACAAATATTTTTCTTTTTAAAAGGCTCTGGAGTTATGACTGTTGGAGAAAAAGAACATAATGTTCATACTGGATGTACAGTTTTTGTAAAAGCAAATGAATGGCATGGAATTAAAAACTCTGATAAAGAAGATATGATTGCTGTTCAAGTTACTAAAGTTAATGCTGGAGCTGAATATAAATAAATTTTTAATTATAAATAGTTTTATATTTAATATAAAATCCTTAAAAATAAAAAAGCTTGATTATTTAAATCAAGCTTTTTTGTATACTTACAATTTATATTTAGGTTTTACTGAATTAATTTTTTACTAACTTTAGTTCAACTGGTATATATTTATCTATTTTTTCACCTTTTATAACTTTGTTTGCAGCTTCAACAGCTGTTTCTCCTATAAGTATTGGTTGTTGTGCTACTGTTGCATCCATTTTCCCACTTTTAACAGATTCAACTGCATCATCTGTTGCATCAAATCCAACTACCAATACATCTTTCATATTAGCATCTTCTAATGCTTTTTGAGCACCTAAAGCCATTTCATCATTTTGTGCAAATACAGCATTTATATTATCCTTTGATTGAATGATATTTTCCATAACAGTAAGTCCTTTACTTCTATCAAAATCTGCACTTTGTTTAGCAATTAACTTAAACTCACTATTTTTTATACCATCTTCAAATCCTTTACCTCTATCTCTTGTAGCTGAAGAACCCGCTATACCCTCAAGTTCTACTACATTTCCTTTTCCACCAAGTTTTTCTATTAAAAAGTCTGCTGCCATTTTTCCACCAGCAACATTATCAGATGCAACGTGAGATATAACTTCTCCTCCATTTGCTGCTCTGTCAACTGTTATTACTGGTAATTTTAGATTATTAGCAACCATAACAGATGCTATTGCTGAATCTGAATCAACTGGGTTTAAAAGTACTACATCTACATCTCTAACACTTATATCTTCCATATTAGATACTTCTTTAGCCGGGTCATTTTGTGAATCAAGAACTACTACTTCATATCCTAATTCCTTTGCTTTTTCTTCTACTCCAGCTTTTAAATCTACGAAAAATGGATTGTTTAATGTTGATACTATAAGTCCTATCTTTTTCACTTCATTATCTTTAGCACTACATCCTACTAGTAGGCTTGTTGATAATATTACAGTTATTATTATAGAAAGAAATTTTTTCATTTTATTTCCTCCTAGTTACTTCTTCTGTCTAAAAGTACAGCTATTAATATAACTACACCTTTTACCATCATTTGATAATATGATGATACATCTAATATATTAAGTGCGTTACTTAATACACCTATTATTAATGCACCTATTATAGTTCCAGTTATTTTACCTTTTCCACCTGTTAAACTAGTTCCACCAAGTACTACTGCTGCTATTGCATCTAACTCATATCCAGTACCTGCTGTTGGTTGTGCAGAATATAATCTAGAAGTTATTATAACTCCAGCTAGTGCTGATAATATACCACTTATTGTGTATACCCATATTTTTATTTTATCTGTATTAAGTCCTGATAGCTTTGTTGCTTCTTCATTAGAACCTAATGCATAAGTATATCTTCCCATTTTAGTACTATTTAGTATATAAGCACATACTAAAAATACTACTATCATTATTATTGCTGGGGTTGGTATAGAGAATATTTCTCCTCCACCTATTTTCCCAAAGTTTATTGCTAAATCTCCACTACCTAATGTTATAGGCTTTCCATCTGTAAATACTAAAGTTAAACCTCTAAGTATTGTCATAGTTGCAAGTGTTGCTATAAATGGTTGAAGTTTTCCTTTTGAAATTACAAATCCATTTAAAAAACCAACAACAGCTCCTATTAATATAGATATTACTATAGCTACTACTATATTTTGCCCTGATACAAGTAAACTTGCACAAATCGCTCCACTTATAGCAAGTATTGAACCTACAGATAAATCTATTCCTCCTGTTAGTATAACAAAAGTCATACCAGCTGCTATTATTGCATTTACTGATGTTTGTCTTAATATATTAAAAATATTTTTAGTGCTTAAAAATGATGGACTTAATATTGAAACTATACCTACTAACAATAATAATCCTACTAAACTTTTATACTTTATTAATATATTTTTTATATCTAATTTACTGTCTTTCGTATTTTGTATACATTGTGATGACATAACTATACTGCCTCCCTAGTTTCTACTGCACATTTTAATATCTCTTCTTGGCTTACTTCTTCTTTATTAAACTCTCCAGTTATTCTCCCTTGGCTAAGTACTAATATTCTATCGCTTAATCCAAGTATTTCTGGCATTTCTGAAGATATCATTATAACCGCTTTTCCCTTTGACTTAAAATCATTTATTAAGTCATATATCTCTTTTTTAGCTCCTACGTCAACACCTCTAGTAGGTTCATCAAGAATTAGAACATCCGGATTTGTAAGTAGTGCTTTTGCTATTGCTACTTTTTGCTGATTTCCACCACTTAAATTTCTTATAAGTTGTTCTTGGCTTGGTGTTTTTATATTTATCTTATCTATATAGCTATTTACTATCTCTTTTTCTTTTTGCTTATTTATTTTAAATAAAGATGATATAGTATTTAATGAAGATATGGTCATATTTTCTCTTATAGATAAATCTAAAATTAACCCATCTCCTTTTCTATCTTCACTAACATAAGCTATTTTATTTTTTAGACCATCTTTTGAACTTCTATTAAATATCTCTTTTTTATTTACATATATATTTCCACTTTCTTTTTTTATGTGTCCATATATAGTTTTTGCAAGTTCCGTTCTACCTGCCCCCATAAGTCCTGATATACCTACTATTTCTCCACCTTTTACATCAAAGCTTACATTATCTATAAATTTATTTTTTAAATTTTTAACTTCTAATATAGGTTCTCCTTTTTCACATTCAATTCTAGGAAATTGGTCTGTAAGCTTTCTACCTACCATCATCTCTATCATTTTATCTTCGTCTATATCTTTTATTTCTTCTTGACCTACATATTTTCCATCTCTTAGTACAGTTATATAATCACATATTTCGAATATTTCTTTTAGTCTATGTGATATATATACAATTGCTTTTCCTTCTTCTTTTAATTCATTTATAACCTTAAATAAACTCTCAGTTTCTGTGTCTGTTAGCGCATCTGTTGGCTCGTCCATTATTATTATCTTTGCATCTAGTGATAAAGCTTTTGCAATTTCAATCATTTGCTTTTGACCTATACTTAAATTTTTTACAAGACATTTTGAACTAATTTCTACATTTAACTTTTGAAGTAGCTTTTGACTATCACTATGTAGTTTATTAAAGTCTATTTTAAATCCACTTTTAGGTTCTCTTCCTAAAAATATATTTTCGCCTATACTTAAATCATTTACTAAGTTAAGTTCTTGATGTATTATTGCAATACCTTTATCAGCTGCATCTTTAGGCCCTTTTATATCTTCTTCTTTTCCATTATAGTAAATTTGACCTTTAGTCTTTTTATATACACCACTTAATATTTTCATAAGCGTAGATTTTCCCGCTCCATTTTCTCCCATCAAAGCCATAACTTTTCCTTCATAAAGTTCTAGATTAACCCCGTCTAGTGCCTTAACTCCTGGAAATTCTTTTACTATATTTGTCATTTTCAAAATAGGTGTTTTCATGTTAAAATACAACTCCCGATTTTAATATTATGTTAGCATAAGGACTGCATTCTCCAGTTCTAACAAAAGCTTTACTGTTATTAGTCATCTTTTTAAATTCTTCATGACTCACTTCTGTAACTTTTACATTTTCAAATCGTTTTAATATTTCTTTATATATTTTTTCATTTTTTTCTTTAATCTCACTAGCTATTATTATCTCTTCAACACATAACTCTTCTAGTATTACATCTAAAGTATCTATAAAACTTGGTACTCCGTGAGTTAATGCTAGATCTATCTTTTTAACATCATCACTTATCGGAAGTCCACAATCTCCTATAGTTAAACTATCAGTATGGCCCATTTTGGATATAGTGTATGATATTTCACTATTTAGCAGTTTAGTTTTTTTCATAATTTACCCCCTAAAGTTCTCAACTTCTATTAATGTTGGTAAGCTACTTTGAGCACCCTCTTTCATAACTGATAATGCTCCAACTTTTGAAGCAAAATCCATAGCATATTCCATATCTTTGCCATTTGCTATTGCCACAGCCAAAGCTCCAGTGTAACTATCACCTGCTGCTGTAGTATCTATGGCTTCAACTTTATATGCCTTTTTAAACATTGATGTTTCTTTATTTATATATAAACTGCCCTTAGAACCTAAAGTTACTATAAGTTCTTTTACACCTTTGTTTATCATTATTTGTGCACATTCATTTATATCCTCTTCATTACTTATTGATTTTTGGCTTATTATTTCAAGCTCAGTTTCATTTGGAGTTAATAAATCGACATTTTCTATTATCTCATCTTCTAAGACTACTGCTGGTGCTGGGTTTAATATAGTATACTTACCTAGCTCTTTAGCTTTTTTAAGAGCATACTTTATAGTTTCTAGCGGAGTTTCAAGTTGAACTACTACTATATCACTATTTTTTATTGCATCTATATTCTTATCTATATCTTCTTTAGTTAATTTATAATTAGCTCCTGGTGCTACTACTATAGAGTTTTGTGCATTTTTATCTACCGTTATAAGTGCTACACCACTTGGACCTTCTGCTACTTGTATGTAATTAGTATTTATATTATCTTTTTTTAATGAGTTCACTAAAGTTTCTCCAAAGCTATCATTTCCAACTTTACCAATCATAGTTACATTTCCATTTAACCTAGCCATAGCTACCGCTTGGTTAGCTCCTTTTCCGCCTGGAACTTCTTTGAAATTACTTCCTAATAAAGTTTGTCCTGCTTTTGGCATCTTTTCTACATTTACAACTAAATCCATATTTAGACTACCTATAACGCATATATTCTTCACAATGTTCCTCCTATTTTTTATAATATATATATCATTTCTATTTTAATATTCATTTTATCTTTTCTATAGAGTATCATATTTATCTATTAAGTGCAACATATTTATATATTTATATATATTTTTTTACATTTTATATCAATTACAACTATAATTTTATATAAAAGTATATAATTATATTTTAATAATATACTCTTATATAAAAAATTTGCTTCGCTCATGTATCCAACAAATTTGTCCTTTGCTAAAAATATCATTTTTTACACTTTTAAACTTATTAGTATATCTTATTTTATAAGTTATCAATAATTTTATATTTAATATAATTTCCTTATATGCAAAAAATGAACTAAAACAATTATGCTTTAGTTCATTTTCACTATCACTATATACTTATTTAAAGTTTTATGCCTTTATTAATCTTTAAATATACCTTTAATTTTTATTTTATTACTATATTCATAAGTTTAGTTAATTCTAAGGCTTGAATAGGTGTAAAAATTCCACCTGAGACATCTTTTATACTTATTTCTAAGCTATCTATATTACAAGTAGTTAAATCTACTTTATCAAGAGAACTTCCCCTAAAAATTGATTTTGTTAAATCTGTAGATTCTAAAATTAAACCTTTACTTTCTACTTCCTGAAATACTGAATTTCTAAAATTAGAATCTTTAAAACATACATTTTTTAATTTAGCATATGAAAAATTTGAATATGTCCCTATAGTATCCTTAAATAATACATTTTTCATCAAAGAATCATCGAATCTACTTCCTATTAATTTACAGTTTATAAACTCTGTTCTATATATACTACTATCTGATATATCTATATTAGATATATCACAGTTTTCAAATATACAATCTACTATATCTATTTTTTTAAAATCGCATTCTTCAAATATTATATTTTTAAAAACACAGGAATTAAAACTAATTCTTATATTATATATATCACTTATTATAGTATCTTCTATTATTTTATTTTCTATACTTTCCTCATCTATTATAAGTTCTACTATATTGTTGCACTCTTGTAGATCATCATATATTTTAGGCTTTTCTATTTTATACTTCACAGGTATTTATATCTCCTTTATATCCTCTAATTCTTTTTCTTTCTTATTGTATTCTTTATTTTTTCTACAATACCCATATATATTTTTATATTTATTTATAAAGAATATAGATATTATTACTGTAGATAATTCCGCTAATGGAACTGCTAACCATACTCCATTTGCATTTAAATATTTAGGTAAAAAAATTATTCCACATACTATAAATACAAAAGTTCTTAAAAAAGATATAGTTGCAGATATTTTTCCATTTGAAAAGGCTGTAAACATTGCCGAAGTAAATATATTAGTTCCCATAATTAAAAAACCTATAGCAAATAGCCTAAATCCATTATAAGCAATATTAAAAACATTACTTTTAGGCTCTGAAAATAAACCTACTATTACTGGAGATGCTAATATTGCTACTGTAAACAATATTACAGAACTTATCAATATAAATATTATACTATACTTTATTATCTTTTTAAGCTCAGGCTCATTTTTGTTCCCATAATTGTAGCTTATAATAGGTGCAACCCCTGATGAAAATCCTATATATGCAGATGTTATTAAAAATTCACCATATAAAACTATGGTTATAGCTGCTACTCCATCTGAACCTAAAAGTTTCATCATAACTATATTAAATAACATTGTAGTTACTCCTGCTGATAAATTCGTAACCATTTCAGATGAACCATTTGTCATTGTAGTTAATATAACGTTAATGTCTAAGCTAGGCTTTACAAAATATAAAGAAGCTTTTTTTCTACTAAAATATATTATACCAAGTATTGCTGGTATTAAATTTCCCATACCTGTTGCATATGCCGCTCCTGATATTCCCATATCCATAGTAACTATAAATAAATAATCTAATATTATGTTGCTAAATCCACCTATTAAGGTAAATAACAATCCTATATTTGGCTTTCCTGCAGTTATTGTAAGGTATTGAAATAATAAGTTAATTATAAATGCTGGAACAAATATTAAAGTTGATGCTAGATAATCTCTACAATACCCATATAAGTTATTATTTCCACCAAGTGTATATATTATCTTTTCTAAAAATACATATCCAATAAATGATATTAAGACTCCTAAAGTAGCCCCTAAAAGTATTATTAATGTAAAATTTTTTTTAGCTTCTTCAGTTTTACCTTCACCAATTTTTTTAGCTATAACTGCGCTACTTCCAGTCGCTAGCATTACCCCAACTGCTATTACTACATTTATAAATGGATATACTATATTTACAGATGATAATGCGTCAGTATTTACAAATCTAGATACAAATATTCCATCTATTATTGTATATAAAGACATAAATACAAGCATTACAACCGATGGTATAGTAAATTTTATAAGTGATGAAAAGTTAAAGCTTTTCGCTATTGAATTATCCATTTTATCCTCCTAAATTGTGTATCTTATCATATTATACAATAAAGTATATTGTTACAATACAGTCAATAGATATTTTAAGTAATGAATATAATAAAAAACTACTTAGCATAAATTTATACTAAGTAGACTTTTGTTATAGTATATTTAATTTTATAGCTTCTAAAACTCCATTTTCATCATTACTTTTTGCAATAAATCTAGATACTTTCTTTAAATCATCATGAGCATTTTCCATAGCATAACTGTGATAGGCAACTTCCATCATCTCCAAATCATTTAGATAATCTCCAAATACCATAGTTTCATTAAAATCTATACCCATTTTCTCTTGAAGCACTTTAATTGCAACTCCTTTATTTGCCCCTTTATTAGTTATATCCAACCATATTTTCCCAGATATAGATACTTGTAAATCCTCTCTATAGTCGTCGTAGTATTTATTGCTATTTTCTTGAGCTCCATTAAAGTCACATATAGTAACTTTTAATATATCATCTTCTATTTCATTTACGTCTTTTACTACTTCATACTTTTCATAGTATTTTTCTACTTCTTTTATAAATTCTTCATCAGTAGATTCTATATATGCGGAATTTTTACCACAAAGTATTACATTTGAATTTTCTATATTTCTTCCTATATTAACTAATTCTTTAGCTATATTTCTATCTAATGAGTTTATAAATATCTCTTCTCCCTTATAAACTACAAATGTTCCATTCTCAGCTATAAACATCATCTTATCTTTGACATTTTCAAATCTTTTTAACAAATTAAAGTATTGTCTCCCACTAGCAGCTGCAAATATTATATCTTTTTCTTGTAGTTTTTCAAATACATCTATAAAATCATGGTGTATTTCATTATTATTATTTAATAGTGTTCCATCCATATCTGTTGCAATAAGCTTTATCATATGACTTCTCCCTTGATGTTTTATGTATATTATATCAAATGTATTTAATTATTTAAATTGTAAAATCTAGAGTAATAATTCTAAACACTATTATATAATTTATAAGTTATCTAACTCTTCATATATTCTTATAAATGGCATGTCACCAATTACTGCTATATCTTCTACATTAAAATAGTATTTTATATTTGAATCAAATAATATATTAGATGCTGATTCTATTTCATCATCTCCACTCCATAAAATATATATAATATATGTATCATTTAAAAATCTAATTTTATAGGCACTATCTCCCATATTTATTTTACTTGCCCCAATACTTTTCATTACAGATTTAAATTTTTCTACATTTCCTCCAAATTCCTTAGTTAATCTATTTATACTAGTTCTTACAAATGCTGGATAATATACATGTCCTCCATCAATTTCTTTAAATGTTATATATTTATTAGTTGGTGGTATTGGATTAGCATTAACTAAAAATCTTATTACTAAAATTTCTAAAGCTATTTTATCTAATTTTTCTCCATTTTCTTTATATATATCTCCACTTGGATATTCTACATATAAAGTAAAATCCATACACTTTACATGAAACATACTAGTCTTTTTATCAAAGTATGAATTTGATAATTTTCCCATAAGAATAGGATCTTTTTTCCTAAATTCATTTTTAGCATAGTCTAGTGGTATATTATAGTTTCCAACTTCATTGAAATTCTTCATAATAATCCCTCCAAAATAATTTATATTGCTACTTTCTACATAAAGTATTTTAAAACCTTTTAATTATACTAACATTTCATACTATATTTAATTTTTTATTAATAATTATCGTTTACCTAATAGATTCGGTGTTGTTATTTGTATATATTTTTTACTTATGCTAATATTAGTAATTATCAATAAAGTTTTATTTTAACTTGGAGGTGAAGTATGAAAATACTTTTAATACTAACTCTAATTTCATTTTCTATTTTTTTTATATCTTATCATCTAGATAAAAGAAAACTTTATAATGGATTTTTATTTAATATTTCGTTATTTATGTTTTTATTAACTGCAACATACATAACATTCTCTACTTCTAATATATTCTTGATGATTATATTTTTTATATTTTTTGCTATAACAATTTTTATTTTAATATTTGGAATTTATATTCTAATAATTGGATTATTTATAAATGCACGAATCGTAACAAAACGAGAGAGTAGAAGCTTATCTAATCTATTAACATTTTTCTTAGGGTTAGCTTTACTTTTTCATGTAATACTAACTATAATTAATCCTGAAAGATTTTTACCTAGTGATATTAATACATTTATTAGTGGATTTTTTCTTATAGAAATATATTTCTTATTTAGCGTTTTTAACTTCTTAATGATTTCACTATTATATCAACTTAATAGACCTAAGTTAAATCAAGATTTTATAATTGTTTTGGGTAGCAGAGTAATTGGAGATAAGGTTCCGCCTTTACTTGCTAGCAGAATAAAAAAAGCAATTGAATTTTATAATAAGCAAGCTAAAGCATCGATCCCACCTAAAATAATATTTTCTGGTGGTCAAGGTAAAGATGAGAAAGTTTCTGAAGCATTTGCTATGCAAAAGTATGCTATAGAAAATGGTATACCTATTTCTGATACAATACTTGAAGATAAATCAACAACAACATTTGAAAATATGAGTTTTTCTAAAAATATAATGGATAAAATTAAGCCAAGTGGATACAACAGCATTTTTGTTACTAATAATTATCATCTATTTAGAGCTGGACTTTATGCCAAAAAAGCTAACTTAAAAAGTGATGGCATTGGTGCAAAAACTGCACTTTATTTTATTCCAAATGCTTTAATAAGAGAATATATTGCTATTGTAGTAATGAATAAAAAACGTCATTTTATAGTTATATCATTTATATTAATCTGTAGCTTTATATTAGCCTTACTAAATTATTTTTTAATAGGTTAAAAATAAATAAAAAAGCAGTATACATAATTTATGTATACTGCTTTTTTATTTATTTTAATACGTCTAAAACCTTGTCATAATTTGGTTCTTCAGTTATTTCTTCTAAATATTCTACATATATAACTTTATCATTTTCATCAACTACAAATACCGCTCTTGATAAAAGACCTAATTCATTTATGTATACTCCATAATTTTCCCCAAATTCTCTATCTTTATAATCTGATATAGTCTTTACATTTTCTATACCAGCTGCACCACACCATCTAGCTTGTGCAAATGGTAAATCCATTGATACTGTATATACTGTAACATTATTTAATTTTGAGGCCTCTGTATTAAATCTTCTTACTTCCATATCACAAACTGGTGTATCTATTGATGGAACAGATAAAAATACTCTTTTTCCTTTAGTATCATCTAATTTTAATGGGTTTAATTCATTGTCTATAACTGTAAAATCAGGAGCTTTATCTCCAACTTTTAATTGTTTTCCTTTTAATGTTAATGGTGCTCCTTGAAATGTTACTTTCATTATAATTACCTCCTAATTATTTATATAAACCTATATTATTTTTAGTATTTGTTAATATATTTATACCTTTATATTAATTATATAAACAACAAAATATAGTTTTTTATAAATATTAAAGTAGTACTTATTTATCTATCTTAGGAAATTCTAATATAGATTTAAATAAATCACCATCTATTTCTACACTAAACTTACCACCTTGAAGATTTACTAAATCTTTGCTTATAGCAAGTCCAAGTCCACTACCTTCTGTATTTCTTGATTCATCTGCTCTTTTAAATCTTTCTGTTATCTCTGTGGCATCAAAGTTAAGTTCATATGAAGATATATTTTTCATAGTAATAATTATACTTTCATCAAACTCTAATAAATCTATATATACTCTTGTACTAGGTAGTGAGTACTTTGATATATTTGATAATAGGTTTTCAAATACCCTATACATTCTTCTACCATCTGCATATATATTAATTTTTTCACTACTCAAATTTAGTCTTATATCTAAATTAGAATTTGATAATTTTTCTTCCATTTCTCCTATACTTTGTCTAAGTAGCTGTACTATATCTATATTTTCCATATTAAGCTCTAAATTTCCACTACTTGCTTTACTAGCTTCAAACAAATCTTCAATTAATATTTTTAATCTCTTAGACTTTTGGTCTAATACTTTTATATAATCATTTACATGTTCTGGGGTTACGTCTTCTTTTTTTATTAGCTCTATATAATTTATTATAGATGTAAGTGGAGTCTTTAAATCATGACTTACATTAGTTATAAGCTCTGATTTCATTCTCTCACTTCTTAATTGAGTTTCTATTGAATTTTCTAACCCTTCTCCAATATTATTAATATTTTCTGCTAAATTAGTAAAACTATCATTTCCCAATACATCTATTTTGTAATCTAATTCTCCATTTTTTATTCTAGAAGTTCCCTCTATTATATCGCTTAGATACGCTAATTTTTTAACTATATATAAGGTAAATAAAATCATAGACATAGGTACTCCAAATAAAAGCACAACCTCATTATAGAAAAATCCATATAGTAAGACTGATACTACCCCACCTATAAATGTTATACCTATTGAGACTATTATTATTCTTTTTATTAAAGGTATTTTTTTAGATACTTTTAAAGCACTTATAACAGTATTTTTTAATATTTTATATAGTTTATATATAATAGTTTCTTTTAATATATATATCTTTCTATCATATTTTTTGCTTCTTCTATTTATAGTGTAAGCTGCATATATAAGCAGATATGCTCCTATTACTGCGCATATTTTTTCTGTCATATAGCTATATCCTATATAATAAGCAAGTGAAAATGGTATATATAACGAAAGGTCTATAGCCATTAAGCATAGTATAATATCTATTGGTACCTTATTTGCTAACTTAGTTAATATTCCTTCTTCAGTTTCTTCATTTATCTTTGTTTTCTTATATATAATTAATGATATAATTAATATAGCTATATTTGTAAGCATTAATGTTAAGCATATAAATACTTCTTTCATAGCTTGTGTATATTTATAATAATTTTCTTGTACTAAATCTAGACCAACTATATTTTTAGGAAATGACATATGTACTTCTAAATTATTATACTGTGTAGCATCTAATAACTTACCCTCTATATAATGAGTTTGATTTTCTGATACTTTTTTATTTATTGTTTTTATGTAACTTCTATTTGAATTATTTTTGTCTATTTTTATATTTGTATATTCATCTATATTTTTGTCAAATTCATCAAATGTCTTATATCCTGTATTAGTATAATACTCATTAGTTTTAGTATTTTTTACCATAAATTTAATATTATGTATTTGCTTTAATTGATCTCTACCATAATTAACCTTATTTAAAAGATCATTTTTAGCTTCTTCTTTAGTAGGCTTTCTTTCCTTAGTTTCTATTATTTCATTTCCATATTCATTTAAACCTTTACTAACATCTTCATAATATGTATTTTCATTTATATAATTGCTTATATTTGAATCTACATCTGATACACTTTCTCCCATCCAATATAAAATAGGTCTAAGTACATTAAATTCAAATACATTACTTTTATAAAAATCTGTTTCTAGTATTTGCTTGTCCTTATGCATATAACTCGTCCATAGTCCCATATTTTGCCTATATATTGAAAATGTAGTTGGTATTACTGTAAGTAGTATTGATAATGAAATCATAGATAACATTAAAAATACATTCTTTAATCTATTTTTTTTCAAATTTATCCCTCATCTCAATTTATTTAAATTATTACCTATAATATAGATAACTTTCTCATTATTTTGTATATAACAAAATTTATCAATGATAAATTAGCTAATATCATAAATAAATTTTGACTAAAAAATTTAAAACATGTTATTATTCCTATTATTTGCGTAACCATAAATATAGTTAATATAAGTATTAAATTAAACACTAAACTTTTATTTTTTATAATTTTTCCCCTAAAGCTTTTCAACTTTGTATCCAACTCCCCACACCACCTTTAAATATTTTGGTTCTTTA
This sequence comes from Romboutsia sp. 1001713B170131_170501_G6, assembly GCF_015668195.1. Lineage (NCBI taxonomy): Bacteria > Bacillati > Bacillota > Clostridia > Peptostreptococcales > Peptostreptococcaceae > Romboutsia > Romboutsia sp. 1001713B170131_170501_G6. Next base: position 310,442 of record NZ_JADPFC010000001.1, on the reverse strand, counting down.
GGATTTATTTCTATTTTTTCTCTTATTCTCCTTATATGAACTGCTACTGTATTTTCTACATTAAAACTTTGTTCTTTCCATACTTTCTCATATATTTCATCAATTGAAAATACTACTCCTTTATTAGACAACAAAAGCATTAATATGTTAAACTCAATTGGAGTAAGCTTTACATATTCTCCATCTACTACAACTTCCTTTGTCAATAGATTCATAGAAAGTCCTCCACTTTTTATCACGTCTTTATCTTCATTTTTATAAGTTCCTAAATTAACATACCTTCTAAGGCTTGACTTTACCCTAGCTACAAGTTCTAGTAAATTAAATGGTTTTGTTATATAATCATCTGCACCAATATTAAGTCCAAGTATCTTATCTGTATCTTCGCTCTTAGCTGATATTAAGATTATAGGTATATTTTTTTCTTCTCTTATTTTTATAGTTGCTTTTATTCCATCTAATCTTGGCATCATTATATCCATCAAAATAAGATGTATTTTTTCATTTGCTATAATATCTAATGCATCTAGTCCATTGTACGCTTTGTATATTTTATATCCTTCATTTTTTAGGTATATATCTATTGACTCAACTATTTCTTTATCATCATCCACTACTAATATATTGTACATATAAGCTTTCCCCTTCTTTATTATTTTCTTTAATATTATACAATAATTTCACATCCTTTAAATATTAATAATATAAATTCATTTCCTACCCTACAAATATATAATAGAGTATAAATCTTAAAAATTTCTTAACCTAATTCTTAAGATTTTATTACGAAATACAATAAATAATATTTAAACTTCTTATAATTTCCAATAATATGTGAAATATCATATACTTTTAATATTGAAAATAATCTATATTTAAGGGGAGGTATTTTATGAGTGATTTGACAATAGGGAATGAGTCAAAATCTATCTTTTTATTTTCGCTACTTATGTTAATAGGTAGTTTGTTCTAACAGCTTTATAATACTGCTGATAGTATTATAGTTAGGCAGTTTATAGGAAAAATACAATGGCTGTAGTATCTGTCGCTAATCCTATTTTCACGTTTATATGTATATCTTTTACGCTATCTAGAGCTATAAAAGGAGCATGTAACTCTATGTTTGCTCTTATAAGCTCTATTATATCTTTATGGATTGCAAGAATACCTGATTGCTATTTATTTTCTAATTTTTGGGTGTAAATGGTATATGGATGGGAATTCCTATTGGCTGGATAATTGGGTTTATTATAAAACTGGAAATTGGAAGAAAAATTCAGTTGTTTATAATCAATCTAAATCCATAGAAAGTTTTAAACTAACAAATACTTTTAATGAAGAATAAATTGAATTTATGCTCAAATAATATTATTATAAGTTTATGTCTTTCATCTTAGGAGTGTATATATGTCAACAATATTAAAAAAGTACAGACATAAAATAATTGAATATATAAAGTTCAATATAATAGGTATGAGCAATTTTATAATCTCTCAAGGTATATACCTTACTTTGTTTCTTTACTTTAAGCTTTACTACCTATTAGCATATACTATAACTAGCGTTATTAGTATAACAGCATCTTATATATTAAATAGTAAATATACTTTTAAAGAAAAGAAATATTCTTATAAAAAATTTTTCTATTCAATATTAATATATATATTTGAATATATATTAAATATGGGAGTTATAGTGATACTTGTAAATGTATTTAAACTTGGAGAAATATTATCACCAATAATTGCTCCAGCTTTTACTACTCCCCCAATATTTCTTCTTATGAGAAAAGTAATAAAAAAATAGTTAGCATATTGCTAACTATTTTTTTATTCTTATAAATTAAATTATATTTTAGATAAAGCAGATACTATAATTTCTTCCTTAAAAGGCTTTACTATAAACCCTTTTGCTCCATATATTATAGCTTCTTTCATTCTTGCCTCTTGTCCTAATGCAGATACCATTACAACTGAAGCAGATGGATCAATTTTCTTTATTTCTCTTAGTGCTTCTAATCCATCCATTTCAGGCATAGTTATATCCATAGTAACAACTTCTGGCTGTAATTCTTTGTATTTTTCAATTGCCATTACTCCATTTTCAGCTTCTCCAACTATCTCAAATCCATTATTTTCAAGCATATTACGTATAGACATACGCATAAATGCTGCATCATCAACTATTAGTACTCTTTTCATATTTTTTCCTCCAATTACTTGTTATAATTTTTTTTATATACAGATGGTCTCACTCTTTCAAAGTCAGTTTGTAGATTAGATAAATTTTCTGACATACCTATTATTAGGTATCCTCCTGGTTTTAATGAATCATATAATCTCTTACATAATTTTTGCTTTGTAGGATTATCAAAGTAAATCATAACATTTCTACAAAATATGACATCATATTTAGAATAATTCCAGCCTATATTATCATTTAAGTTAAAGTATTTAAATTCTACTATATTTCTTACATTATCTGTAATTTTATAATTTCTATCATTTAACTGCCTAAAAAAGCTCTTAATCCATGTTTGTGGTAACTTAGCTATTTTGTCTTGTGAATAAATCCCCATTTTAGCTTGATTTAAGACATTATTTGATATATCAGATGCAGTTATAGAAACTTTTAACCTAGGATTTTTAGACATCATTTGTTGAGCTAACATGGCTATACAGTAAGGTTCTTCTCCAGTAGATGAAGCTGCTGACCAAATTTTAACTCCTCCTATTGGAGGTTTTTTCAAAGCATGTGTTAAAACTTCATCCCTTAAAAATTCATAGTGTTGTTCCTCACGCATAAAATATGTAAAATTTGTAGTTAACTTTTCTACTAAAATTGCTGCTTGTTCTCCACTTTTATCTTGCATTAAATTGTCTATGTAACTCTTAAAATCTTTAAATCCTAATCTTCTTATCATAAGACCTAATCTAGTTTCTATCAGGGTTCTTTTTTTCTCAAGATTTATCCCATAATTATTATACATAAAGTTCTTTAGTCTTATGAAATCTTTATCTGTTAAGTGCATAATCTATATCCTCTACAATTTTTACTAATGAATCACAATCTAGTATTAATTGGACTTCATTATTTATTTCGCTAACTCCCTTTATAAAATTAGGTTTATCATCAATATCATTTGAATCCATTTTCATACTTTGACCATCAGGAATATGAATAACCTCATTTACTGCATCTACAATTAAACCTATTTTTTCATCATTATTTTCAATTATTATTATGCAAGTTCTCTCATCATATTCTTTTGGACTAATTCCAAATCTCATTCTTGCATCCATAACAGGTATTATATTACTTCTTAAGTTTATAATTCCTTTTATATATTCAGGTATAAATGGAACTTTAGTTATAGGTAGCATTTCAATAATTTCTGTAATATATTTTGATGATAAAGCATATTTTTGATTATCTATAATAAATACCATACATAAATCATCAATTTTATTATCTATTATTTCATCATTTGTACTCATATATAAGGCATCCTCCTTTTTAAATGACTTTTTCACCTTTTCCTACACTTTTGATTTTTAGTTTACTTGTTAATACATCAAAAGTAATAGTTCTACCACATGTTCCTAAAACATCTTCAGAGACAATAGGTATATGTAATCTTTTTAATGTCTCTTTACATGCTTTTACATTTTTTTCTCCAATAGTAAATATACTACTTTCTGCATTTTTAAAAGTAAACATATGAGCCCCACCCGCTATTTTAGCTTTTATAAACATTGGATTTGCTCCTGACTTTTTCATTTCTTCATACAGCAAACTTATTCCAGTATCTGCATATTTAGCTTTATTTACAACTAGTTTCTCATTCTTTGAATCTGATAATAAAATATGAACTAAACCTGCTATCTTTTTTGTTTCGTCATATAATACTATTCCACAACATGATCCTAATCCAATGGTCGTAATTTGGTCTGGAGCCTTAACAATATTAAAATCGGCTATACCAACCGTTATATTTTTCATTTTTTATCTCCTAAACATTAAATCCTAGTGATGCTAATAATTTATCACATGACTCAGCCTCTGGAAGGAAATAATATTTTCCTTCTATTTCATGATCTTCAGTGAAAAAGTCCGTTTCTATACAAAGTATAGAATCAAATATAGGTCCATATAATGACATTGGTAAATTCATAATAGCCATGACCATATCTACACTAAAATATGGAATAGAAGGAGTTACATTTAAATTTGTCATATCCGAAATTGCTGTTAAATACGTTCCACAAAGTATATTACAAACTTCACCAATAGAAGATAATGTTTCACAAACTTTATTATAATCATTTCTATCGCAATCTATTTTACTTCCTGAAAGTCTAGATAATAAATTGAATGCAGAATCTACCTTCATTATCACCATAATAAAACCTTCCATATCTCCTGATAGTTGAAGTACCGTTCCAACAACTAACTCCTCTGGTGATTCATAGCTATCTGTTATATCAGAAAAACCTACCATATCACTTTTAGGAATGCCTATATCTACTAACTCATTTAACATAACTGCCAATGAATTAGATGCATTTCCTGATCCTATATTACTTATCTCTCGAAATACATTTAACTTATCACATTCAAATTTCATATATATTATCCTCCAACTATCCTTTTACTTTCGATGTTAATTGTCTTCTTTTTAATTGATTTAATATAATATTTGGCATCATATCTAAAGATGCTTCTCTTAGCACTGCTCCAATTTTCTTAGCAACCATAGGCATACCATATACAACACAAGAGTTTTTATCTTGTCCTATGGTATATCCGCCTTCATTTTTTATACTTAAAAGTCCTCTTGCTCCATCTGATCCCATACCCGTTAAAATAACTCCTATTGAATTATCCTTTGCTTGCTTTGCAACAGACATAAATAAATAATCTACTGACGGACAATGACCACTAATCTTTTGGCCTTTTTTTATATCTAAGATGTATTTTCCATTTCTTTTTATAATTCCCATTTGTAATGCTCCTGGTGCAATATAAGCATGTCCACTTAATAATTCTTCTCCATCTTCACCTTCTTTTACTTTTAATGCACATCCTCTATCTAATCTTTCTGCATATTTTTTTGTAAATATTGGTGGCATATGTTGTGTTATTACAATTGGTGGCAATCCTAGAGGTAGTTGTTTTAATAGCTTTTCTACTGCCTCAACACCTCCCATAGAAGCTCCTATAGCAATTATATCTTTATCATTTTTTCTTACTATATTATTTTCTAATAACCTACGTTTATTTGGTATAACGCTAGATTGAACTTTTGTTTTCTTGTCTAATTTCGCAATAGATGCTTCTTTTATTTTTGTTGATAAATCATCAAAAAACTGGTTCATCGTATCTGCAGTAGGTTTTCCAACAAACCCTACTGCTCCTGCATCTATAGCTTCAAAGCATCTTCCATCTGCCCCACTTATTACAATAGTTGGTACTGGATGTTGTTCCATTAGTATTTTTAAAAACTCAATACCATTTATACCCGGCATTTCTATATCTAAAGTTAATACATCTGGCTTAAGTTGTATTACTTTATCTTTAGCTTCAAAAGAATCTTTAGCTGTTCCTACAACCTCTATATCTGAATATTCTTGTAGTCTAGTTGACACTACTCTTCTAAATACCATAGAGTCATCTATTACTAAAACTTTTATTTTTTTACTACCTTCCATAGATATCTCTCCTTGGATAACTAAATTACTTGTGTATTATTGCATTTACATCAAGTATTAAACTAATTGAGCCATCTTCTAAAATAGAGCATCCTGACATATAAGATTGAACTTTGTCAAATTGAGTAAGTAAAGTCGGTATTGGCTTTATAACTACTTGTTGTTGACCTAAAATTCCATCTACTATGATACACACATTGCCCATTTCAGACTCTACTAATATCATAATACCTTCATCATTTTTTTCAGAGTTAATACCTAATACATTAGAGACTCTTACTATTTCATAGCAATTTCCTCTTATGATGCTATGTTCTTGCCCATTAGGATTTTTAACTATTTCATAGTCTCCTTGTCTAAATACTTCTTTTATACTTAGTGCTGGTATAATATAAATTTGATCCCCTATATTTACCTTCATTCCATCTACTATTGCTAATGTTAAAGGAATTCTAAGTATAAAAGTTGTTCCATTTCCTGGCTCACTATCAATACTAATTGAACCTCTTAACTTACGTATATTTGTATATACAACATCCATACCTACTCCTCTTCCAGAGTATTCACTTACGGCTTCTTTTGTTGAGAAACCTGGTGCCATTATAAAGTTATATGCTTCTTTGTCACTTATTTCATCTATACTTTTAGTTGTTATCCCTTTTTCAATAGCTTTTTTTACTATAGCTTCTTTATTTAAACCTCTACCATCATCTTTAATTATTATTACAACATCTCCACCAGTGTTTTTAGCTTCTAATGTAACAGTAGCTCTTTCTGGCTTAGTTGTATTTTTACGTTCTTCTAAAGTTTCAATACCATGATCCATACTATTTCTAATCATGTGCATTAAAGGATCTGAAATATTTTCTAATATATTTCTATCTACTTCTGTTTGTTCTCCTATTAAAACTAAGTCTACTAATTTTCCAGTTTTCTTACTCATATCTCTTACAACTCTTTGCATTTTAGTAAAGGTTGAAGATATTGGAACCATACGCATAGACATTACCACATCTTGTAATTCATTAGTCAGTTGGTGAAGTCTTCTAGCTTGTTTTTCAAAACTATCTCTGTCAAAATTTTCTACTTGAGATTGCTTTTCTACCATGGATTCTGTCGTAACTATTTCTCCAACAAGGTTCATTAATGTATCTATTTTATTAATATTTACTGTTAAATAACTATTTTTACTATGTGTATGACCTTGATTTTGTTCTTCTTTTTTATCTTTCTTTTGAACTTGTGCTTGTTTTTCTTCTATTATATTTGTACTTTGTTCTTTTGACTCTTCTACTACCTTTGTACTTTCTTCTTTTGGAGCTTCTATTATTTCTTCATTAGTGTCACATTTTTTTTCTTCTTTTATTTCATCTTTTGGAGTAGTTATTCCAAATACACTTTCTAACTCTTCATCATTTAATCTATGTATTTCGTATCTATCTAAAAACATTGTATCTTTTATAGCTTCTTCTATTAATGATTGTTCTTGAACGGTTCTCATATATAATATAAATCCGTCTTTAATTATTACATCATCACAGTCTGAATCTAAATCTTGTGGTATATGCTTTACTTCAGAACATAGGCTTTGTAATATTGTAAGTACACCTAAAGCCCTTATACTTTCCATAGCACATCCTTGTTCAAAGAATACTTTTGCACATAAATAATTTTCATTACTATTTTTAGCTGTAATTTTTTCTTCTTTATTATCTTCTAACTCTTGTATATTTTCATTGGGTTTATTATCTATATCATCTTCTTTATTTGTTGCACTTTTTAAAAAATTAATTGCCTTATCATGTAGTTCTTCAATACTTGCTTCTGGAAGAAGACCATCTTGAATATTTAACATTTCTTCTTTCAAGAAATCTATACTAGCTAAAACAAGGTCAACAACTTCATCCCACTGATTACTTGAAAGTTCTAACCCATTACGTATTGCATCAAATATATCTTCTACACTATGAGTTAGTTTTGTTAAACTATCATACCCCATCATTGCAGACGAACCTTTAATAGTATGCATCGCTCGGAAAATTTCTTCTATGTGTTCTTTCTCTAACTTCCCATTTTCTGATTGACCTGCAAGTAAAATCTCTTCCAATTGTTCTAATAACTGCATATTTTCATGCACATAAAATTCATTTAAAGAATCTACTCCACTCATATTTCTCTCCTTTATTAAATAAGATAATTCCTTTAAAACTAACTTTTAAAAATGGAAGCTAAAAGCTTCCATTTTTTAAATCATAATTTATGATATATTATTTTTTTACTAAAACTCATTCATTTCAAAATAGCTAGCTTCGTCAGTATTAAAGTTTATTGATCTATTTGAACTATTTACATCTTTTAATCTAAAGTTTTCAATAAGTGATTTTAACATTTGTGCTTGACCACTTAATTCTTCACTTGCTGCAGCACTTTCTTCTGAAGTTGCTGAATTTGTTTGCACTACTTCAGAAATTTGTTCAACACCTAATGTAACTTGAGCTATAGCAACAGCTTCTTCTTCTGATGTTTTAGCTATATCGTTTACTATAACAGTAGTTCTGTTTGTTGTATCTATTATCTTTTGAAGAGATTGTGCTGTATTATCAACTATTTCAGTTCCTTTATTTACAGCTTCCATAGAATTTTCAATTAATGTAGCTGTATTCTTAGCAGCTTCTGCTGATTTAGCAGCTAGGTTTCTTACTTCATCTGCAACTACAGCAAATCCTTTACCTGCAGAACCTGCTCTAGCAGCCTCAACAGCAGCATTAAGTGCTAGTATATTTGTTTGGAATGCTATATCGTCTATAGTTTTTATAATTCTGCTTATTTCGTTAGACGTAAATGATATTTCTTCCATAGCATTTACCATTTGTTTCATTTGTTCATTACCTTCTTGAACTTGTTTTGCAGAACTGTTAGTTAATGAGTTAGCATTTCTTGCATTGTCAGCTGTTTCTTTTATCTTATCTGATATTTCTATTATTGTTGCTGATAATTCTTGTATAGCACTTGCTTGTTCTGTAGCACCTTGAGCTAACATTTGTGATCCACTTGAAACTTGATTTGATGCTGCTTCAACTTCTTCTGCAGCTGCATTTATTTGTGCTATTGTTTCACTTAAATCGTTACTTATTCTCGTAACAGATTTTTCTATATCTTTAAATACTCCTATATACTCAACATTAGTTTCAACATTAAAGTTACCTTTAGCAAGTTCTCCTAATACACAAACAGTATCATCTACTATTGATTTTACTTCTTTACTCATATGGCGCATACTTTCAGATAGTAAACCTAATTCATCTTTTGATTCGTATTCTATATTTATATCAAAATCTCCATTTGCCATTTTATTTGAAGCTTCTTCTATTTCTTCAATTGGCTTTGTTAAAGATTTTGTTATATAAATTGATATAGCAAGGCCTACTACTATAGTTAAAACACTTACACCTACAGATGCAATTATTGCATTTTTTACTGTTTTATGAATGTTTTCATTAAATTCAATACCTCTTTGGTTAGATCCTTCGTTTAACTTTGTAGCAAGTTCTACAGCTTTGTTGTAATCATTATAAAATGGAGTATTTTCATCACTCATTTCCATAGCCTTTTTGTAATCACCAGTTCTTGCCACATCATAAATATTTTGACATTCTAATTTATAATTATTTACAGCAGTTCTAACCTCTTCAAGATCACTTTTATCTCCTGTAAATGTTTTAGATATTTTATCTATTCTATTGTTTATACTATCGAAATTTTCTTTTGCCTTTTGGAAATAAACATCAGGCTTTTGTCTAAGTACGATATTAACTGTATTTCTTCCAGCAGAAACTAAATCCCTACGTATACCCATAGTTTCATTTGTTCCTACATATGGTCCATTAAATAGCTGAGAATTTAACTCTTCTGCTTCTTTTAATTTCGATATTGTATATATACTTGAAAATGTAGCAAGTAGTAATACAATTATAAATGATATTGCAAGTTTTCTACCTATTTTTAAATCTTTAAACTTTCTCATAATCGTCTCCCTATAATTCATATTAGTTAATATAAATTTTAAAATTATACATAAGTATATAAACTATTTTAATTCCATATAAGATTTTGAGCTTTGATTATATTAATATATATCTTTATGTTATTAGTTTATATTTCATTAATATTGATTTTTAAAGTTCGTGCACGCTAAATCCTAAATATATCTTTAATAAACATATCAAATATATTAAATACATTTAACATATATTTTATACGGACTCTTAATTTAATACTTTAGATTTTATATATTATGTTTTTTTAATAATTTCATAATATGAATAAATTTTATATTCTATTTATACGGACAAAAAACAAATACTTTATATATTAAATATTTTTTTGTATTTAATATATAAAAATAAAGCATATGAAGCTATTTAATATGTTTATAATAGACTCATATGCTTTATTTTTATATTTTTTTTATACTGTAGTCTTTAGATCGCTTACTTTTGTATTCATTTAAAAGAAAAGTAATAGTTTGAATTATTTCATACTCACTAGGTAATATTATTACACGTCTTGAATCTAATACAAACTTAGTTTCCTTAGTTACAAGAGTATTACTAGATACTTTCTTATTTACGCTCCCCTTCATATCCATAAGAAGTTTAGTAACTTCACCCTTTGTAATATTTTTTAGTATAAGTTTTACTTCTTTTTCAGTTAATAAATTATCATAGCTAACTTTTTCTATTTCTTCATCGAATAATTCCATTATGGATGATGTACTATTTTTTACATATTTTTTCATGATAAAGTTTACACTTTTTATCATAATAAAAGCAACTATAGACATTGTAATAGCATTTAATAATAAATATACTATTTCATTTGAAATATTTTTCCCAAAATTAGTAGCAATCTGCACAATCATAAATCCTAGTAATCCACCTAAGAAACCTAGTGGTAAATCTAAACTTTTTAAAATCTTACGTTTTGGATTTAAATCATTTTCTTCAATTTCGTTATCTATGCTATAATTTTTAGATTTATATAGTTCTACATCAATTAAATTCTCTATTGAAGATATACTCTTTGCAAATTTTAAGTACTCAGCTTCATCTAAGTCTTCATCTAGAGTTACTCCATATATAAAATCTTCACCATAAACTTTTATAGATCTAATTACTGCTTTTTCTAAAGCTTCAATCTTACTTTCTCCATTCCAAATAGACAGTGCATACTCTATACCTCCAGATATACCAAGTATATGTTCACATTCTATACTTCCATCTATCTCAAAAAAATCTAAACCTTTAATTTTTCCATCTATAGCTAATTCTTTAGCTTGATTATAACTTATAGTACCTCTTTTTAATATTTCTTTAGGATTCATATCCTTTTGAGCTATACCTTCTTTAATCCTATCTTGAAAATCACTTATAGCTTCCTCATATTTATCAAAAGGTATCTCTATATTAACTGGTGATCCATCTTCATTTACATATCTTAGCATCCCATAATTTAAACAAGCATCTACACACCTTTCCCCCGTGCTGCTGTATTTACTTTTTAATATTTTTGCCATGTGCTGCTAACCATCCTTTACTATATAGGTTCTTAGCTTAAAGTTTTTACTAACTCTTCTTCTCCTAGTATACTTGTTATTCTTATACCGAAATTTCTATCTACTACTACAACTTGTCCATAACCTATTTTTCTTCCATTTACATATATTTCTACTTCTTGATCTTCGAATGTATCTAATTCTATTAAAGACCCTTTAGATAGTTCGAATATATCTTTTAAAGACATCTTAGTTCTTCCAAGTATAGCACTAACTTTTAATTCTATATCTAATACTCTATCAAATTTTTCACTCATATTCTATCCTTCCTTTCTTATAGAGTTTGTTATTATAACACCTCTTTTATTTTTTATAAGTCCAGGTTTACACTTAAATGCTTTAGCCCCTGCAACATACAAGTCTAAATCTCCGGCTACTTTTGTATCTAGTGATAAAATATCTCCAACTTGTAAGTTTAATAAATCTTCAACACTTATATTTGTTTCACCTAGCCTAGCTACTATATCTACATTTGCACCACAAACATTGTTATAAATTGCATTTGTAAATTCAAAATCATATTCTATATTCTTATTTCTAAATAATATCTTTGTTTCTAATTGGTCTAATATTGGCTCCATACAACTATAAGGGTTGCAAAAACGCATTTTACCAATTTCTTTGTCTCCATACATCATTTTCATATGAGCTATAAGTACTGATTCACTTACTGGATACTTTTTACTAGCACCTGCATTTGAATGTACTCTTAATACTTCTCTTGATTTACAAGTTTCAACTATATATAATCTAGTTAACAATTTTGTGCATAAATGGAAAATTAATTGCTTGTCAATTTCTGTTAAATCTCTGTCATAATTTTCAAATATTCCATCTCCACCTAACATTAAATCTATGTATGTTAATGCTACAGATTTATCAATTTGATAAATAAGATCCTTTACTAGTGGCTGTATTGCATGTTCTACGATAACTGATTTTGGACTTATTGAGTTAATAAATTCTTCATAATTTGTTTGTTCTACTTTTTCAACCTTACAAGTTATGTTAGGTCTTTTTAACTCATATGCTAAAAATAAATTTGTATTTTTGCAATAGTCTTCAGATATAACAGATAAAAATCTCATGTTATCAGTTGAATATCTTTGTGGTTTTTTAAAATCATATGTTTTTACATTTTGTTCCATAAACTATATATATCTAAAATATATAATTATACATTTTAGAATACTAACTCCTTTCTATAAGTATTTATCTACTTTGTAGATTATTTATCATACTCCACATATCATCAGTAGCTTGTAGCCCCTTACTGTTAAATTGGAAACTTCTCTGAGCTATGATTAAGTCTGTCATTTCAGTTTCCATATTTACATTAGACATCTCTACATATCCTTGTAGTATATTTGAATTAGTTACTAACTCAATTTTAGCCCCGTCTCTTAGGTTAAATAAATTATCACCTGTAGGAATCAAATCTTTATCTCCTTGGACTTTATATAAATTTATCTTCCCAACTTCTTTTTTATCCACAAATATTTCTCCTAATTTATTTATACTTACTTCTCCTTTTGATAAATCAGCATCATTTCCATTTAACACTTGTATATCTAATTTATTTCCCTTGTCGTCAACTAAATCACCATTTGAATCTACATTAAATTCTCCATTTCTTGTATAACTAAATGTACCATTTGGATTTACAACTCTAAAAAACCCATCTCCATCTATAGCTAAATTACTTTTTATTCCTGTATCCTTTATTGCTCCTTGGGATAAGTTTCTAAAAGATTGAGATACTTTTACTCCAGTACCAGTATTATTATTATTATTATGTGGATAGTAGCTTCTATCTAATGTCTCATTATACAAATCTAAAAAACCAATGTCTAATTTCTTATATCCTGTGGTCTGTGCATTTACCATATTATTTGAAGTTATCTCTATTTTCCCTTGACTTGCAGACATTGCAGATACGCTATTTTTCATTATATTGTACATATTTTATCTCCCTTATCTTACTGTTCCAATTTCATTTGCTACTTTACTAAGAGTAGAATCTATTGTTTGTATAACCTTTTGATTTGCTTCAAATAGTTTTACAGTTTCCATTAATGATGACATTGTACCTATACTATCAACATTTGAACCTTCTAAATAACCTTGTTTTATTTTTATATTATTGGTTTTTATTTCATTTTTACCATTGTATAGATTATTTCCACTCTTTATTAAATCATGTTTATTATCAAACTTAACTATATTAAAATCATACATTTTATTACCATCTATGCTTATACTATTATCTGGGTTTATAACTAACTTTCCATGTCCAACATATATAGGCTCTGAATTATTTGTATTTCTATTTGTTCCAAGTACATAATCCCCTGATTTTGTTACTAAATACCCTTGATTATCAATATTAAAAGATCCATTTCTTGTATAAAATGTTTTATTATTATGATCTAATACCTTGAAAAATCCATCTCCATCTATAGCAAAGTCAGTATTGTTTTCAGTTGAAATATGCGTTCCTTGTTTATGATTTGTAACATTCTCATCTATTCTCGTACCAAAGCTTAATCCACCTATTTTTTGGTTATGAGGCATTCCATTTATGTAATTGTCGTTATTTGATAGCATAATTTCATCAAAACTTTTCTCAACTAAAGTATCTTCTTTGTAACCTACAGTATTTACATTGGCTAAATTATTTGTAACAATACTTTGTTTAGCCTCTAATGTCATCATTGCAGATACAGATGTATATAGTCCTCTTATCACTTTTTCTCCCTCCAATTAGTCTATATATTTTAACTTCTTCATAGCTAACTTTAAATTCTTTATGGCTCTACTATTTAATTGGGATACTCTAGACTCAGAAACCCCTAATATTAATCCTATCTCTTTTAGTGTTAATTCCTCATAATAGTATAAAGATAAAACAAGTCTATCTTTTTCTTTAAGGGTATCTATAGCCTTTGCCATTATTTCTCGTAGCTCATCTTTTTCAACTAAGTGTGTCGGAGATAACTCTTCTTTTTCTTTTAAAGTATCTATAAGTTTAACTTCATTTTCATCATCAAAAATTACATTATCAAGATATACATTGTTTAAATCTAACATTTTTACATTTATATCATTAATTTCATTTTTACTAACACCCATATGATTTGCTATTTCATCTATAGTTGGTTTTCTAAAAAATTTATTTTGTAAAATTTCTACAGCCTTATTATATTCTTTTATTTTGCTCATATACATTCTGGATATAGGTGAATATTTTCTTATTTCATCAATTATATAAGATGATATTCTTATAGATGCATAAGTTGAAAATTTTACTCCTCTACTTTCATCAAACTTATTAGTTGCATCTATAAGTCCCATGACTCCATAACTAACTAAATCTTCATATTCCATTCCCATTTTGCTCGTATAGTATTTTGATGCAATATGCTTAACAAGAGGCATATTACTAACTATAAGTTCTTCTTGTTGATGTGATTTCATTATTACATTCCTCCATATTATATATTTACTACACCTTGAGCTTTTATCTGAATATCACTTGGAACTTCATTAAGAGATAGTACTGAGACATTTGGGAATACAATCTCAACTAATTTTCTAAAAGGTGCTCTTATCTTTGGTGATACCAGTAGTACTGGTCTGTTATTCGTAAAGTTAACTTCTTCTATTATCATTTGTATACTATTAAATATTTTATTAGTAGTGTCTGGGTCTATAGCTGGATATGTTCCATTTACTGACCTTTGAAGATTATTTCCGATTAAATTTTCTATTTCCATAGATAATGTAGCTACTGTAATAGAGTTATCCTCATCTATTAATTCCGAGCATATGCTTCTACTCATTGCCATTCTTACATATTCGGTTAAAAGTTCTATATCTTTAGTATTTCTTGCATTATCTGCTAAAGTTTCTAAAATAGTTACCCTATCTTTTATAGCAATTTTTTCTTTAAGAAGGTTTTTAAATACCTTTTGAATTTCACCTAATGTCATTAAATCTGGAATTAATTCTTCAACAACAGCACTATATCTTTCTTTTGTTTCATCTATTATCTCCTTGACCTCTTGTCGTCCTAAAAGTTCATGAGACTTTGACTTTATAACTTCTAATAGATGTGTTACCAAAATTGTAGTAGGATCTACAACTGTAAACCCATATAATTCAGCTTCTTCTGCCTTATCTTTATTTATCCATAAAGCATCAAGACCAAATGTAGGTTCTTTTGTTTGTATACCTTCTATACTTGAATCTATTCCCATTGGATTCATACAAAGTAGCATAGATGGCATTAAATCATATGTTGCTACTGCAATTCCTTTTATTTTTATACTGTATTGGTTTGAGTTTAATTGTAAATTATCTCTTATTCTTATTGGTTGAACTATTATACCCATATCAATAGCACATTGTCTTCTTACTGATACAATTCTTTGTAGTAAGTCTCCGCCATTAGTTTCGTCTACTAGGGGAATTAGACCATATCCTATTTCTACTTCTATTGGTTCTACATTTATTAACTTAGATACATCTTCTGCATTTTCTAAACTAGCTTGAGCATCTTCTTCTTTATATTCTAAGTCATATGATTCTGCTTCTTTTTCTTTTTCTGCTTTATTTAATAAAAATGAAATCCCTACTGCTCCTATACCTAATGAGAAAAATGATAGTTTTGGAAGCCCTGGTAAAAAACCTAATACTATAAGAACTATTCCTGTCATTCCTATAGCTTTAGGTATAGATATTAATTGTTTTCCTAGTAAATTTCCAAAGCTTTCATCTGAATCTGATCTAGTTACTAATATACCTGCTGATGTAGATATTAGTAGTGCTGGTATTTGACTAACTAAACCATCTCCTATTGTAAGTCTAATATATGTTTGCACAGATTCTGAAAAACTCATCCCAAGCATTATAACACCTATAATAATTCCACCTAGTACATTTATAGTTGTTATTATTATACCTGCTATGGCATCTCCCTTTACAAATTTAGATGCTCCATCCATAGCCCCATAAAAATCTGCTTCTTGTTGTAATTCTCTTCTTCTAATTCTTGCCGTTTTTTCATCTATTGTACCTGAGTTTAAATCAGCATCTATACTCATTTGTTTACCTGGCATGGCATCTAGAGTAAATCTTGCTGAAACTTCAGATACTCTACTTGAACCATTTGTTATGACTATAAACTGAATAATTATTATAATTAAAAATATTATTACTCCAACTACATAATTGCCACCTACAACGAAACTTCCAAATGATTCTATTACATTTCCTGCATAACCTTGACCTAATATAAGTCTTGTAGATGATATATTTAGAGCTAGTCTAAATAAGGTTGTAACAAGCAATATAGTAGGAAATATTGATAGTTGTAATATATTAGTTGAAAAAAGTGTAAGTAATAATATTAGTAATGAAAATGCTATATTTAATGTTAGCATTACATCCAATAGAAATGGAGGTAGTGGTATTATTATCATTAAAACAATACCGATTATTCCAAATCCTACTATTATATCAAATCTTTTCTTCAAATCTAGTTTTTCCATCTATGACCTCTTTTTAACTATTTGTATTTATTTTTAATTTTATAAACAGCCACTAATACTTCTGCTACTGCTTGATACATTTCTTCTGGTATTTCTTGATCTATTTCTACCTCTTTATATATAAGTCTTGCTAGAGGTTTATTTTCTAAAATAGGTATATCATGTTCCTTGGCTATTTCTCTTATTTTAAATGCTACTACATCAGCTCCTTTTGCAACAACTATAGGAGTTGTATCTTTTCCTCTTTCATACCTTATTGCTATAGATATGTGTGTTGGATTTGTTACTATTACGGTAGCTGATGGAACAGCTTGCATCATTCTCTTACTAGCCATTTCTCTTTGTCTTTGTTTTATCTTTCCTTTTATATGAGGATCTCCTTCAACTTGCTTAAATTCCTCTTTTACTTCTTGTTTCGTCATTTTTAAACTTTTTTTATAACTATACTTTTGATATGCAAAATCAATTACTGCTATTATTACTACTGCTAAAACTATATTTATTAGCAAATCTTTTATTATATTTACTATAGTGTATATAAGGTATGGAAGATGTATATCTCCACTGTTCATTATTAATTCGAATTTTTTTTTCATAAAACTGTATCCTATTTCAAAAAGTACAGCTATTACAACTACACTTTTAATCAACATTCCTACAGATTTCATAGAAAACATATTTTTAAATCCATTTATAGGATTAAGTTTTGAAAATTTTGGCTTAATGCTCTCAAAGTTAAACATAAATCCTGTTTGCATAACATTTCCTATTACGGAAAATACAATTATTATTAATCCTATTGGTAAAAATAACTTCATAAATGAGATTATTAAATTTACTGTCAAAGTTTGTAATATGTTATAATCCATATTAAATTTAAAATCGCTACTTAAATAATGTATTATATTATTTTTAAAATCTGATATCATATAGTTTGACATTGTACCAATTATAACTAATATGGCTATTAGGGTTATTGCAGTTGTTACTTCTTTACTTTTAGCTACATTACCCTTTTTTCTAGCGTCTTTCTTCTTTTTTGATGTAGGCTCTTCTGTTTTATCACCGCTAGAAGATAAAATCATACCTACAGGTCCGATAGAGCTTAATACTCCATGCTTTACTTTTAAAGTTCCATCTAGTATGGATGGTAGTTGATTAAATAAGTTATGAATTTCTTTTAGTATAAATGGCATTCCTATAATAAAAACTGCTATTCCTACTAAAAGTTTAATTGGCATTCCTATAACCATTACATTAAATTGTGGAACACTTCTTGATATTAATCCCATTGTTATCTCAGTTATTATTAAGCAAAGTACAATAGGAACTGCTATTTTAAAACCAATTGCAAAATATTCAATAAATACATTTATTACGTAATTGAAATTTCCAATCAGTATAGATTTTCCTACGGGTATTATCTCGAAGCTATGTTGAATTCCTTCTATTAAACTATGATGTCCATTCATAGTAAAAAATACTAAAATCCCTATCCAATACATTATATTTTCTATAAGTGTTGATTGATTTTTACTGTTAGGATCATATATGTTTATCATAGATAATCCCAACTGTTGATCTATTAAACTACCTACAATTTTTAAGCTATTAAAACACAAACTTGTTATAAATCCCAATACTAATCCTGTTATTATTTCAACTATACTGTAATTTATTAATTGTAAAACTGTAGTAATGTGTACATTTATATGTACCGTAAAAGCTATTATTGTAGACATAAATAATGAAAATACTACTTTAAATATATTGGGTGTTCCTGCAGGAAATATTACATTTATGATAGCAAAAAAGGTTATTATTCTAATAAATATAAATATCAATTTTTTATCCTTTTATATTAGCTATTATACTCATTATTTTTGTTGTGAATTTTATAAGTTCCTGCATCATCCAATTTCCACCTAAAGCTAATGTTAGTGCTATAACTATCAACTTAGGTACAAAAGTTAATGTTTGTTCTTGAATCTGAGTAGTTGCTTGAAATACACTTACTAGTAGTCCAACAACTAAAGATAGTATAAGAATTGGACCTCCCACCAACATACTTGTATATAATGCTTCTTTTACTATACTCATTACCATAGTTTCATTCATAATATTCTCCTTGTTATTTAAAGCTTAAAAGTAAAGATTTTATTAATAGATTCCATCCATCTACCATAATAAATAGTAGTAATTTAAAAGGTAATGAAATCATAACCGGAGGGAGCATAAACATCCCCATAGACATAAGTGTACTTGATACCACTAAATCTATTAATAAAAATGGTAAATATATTAAAAATCCTATTTGAAAAGCTGTTTTTAATTCACTTATAGCAAATGCTGGGACTAATATATATAATGGAATATCATCTCTTGTAACTTTTTTTCCATCCATATTAGACATTTCTAAAAATAATTTTATATCTTTTTCTCTTGTCTGCTTTAATAAAAATTTTCTTACAGGTACTTCAGCTTTTTCTATAGCTTCTTTAAATTCAACCTTTTTTTCCATGTAAGGCTTTATCGCAGTTTTATTTATATCACTTATAGTAGGTGCCATTATAAATATGGTAAGTGCCATGGCTATACCAATTAAAATCTGATTAGGTATAGATTGCTGTGCTCCTAATGCTGATTTTAAAAATGAGAGTGTAATAATTATTCTAACAAAACTTGTCATCATAAATATTACAGTTGGCAAAAACATTAAAAATGTTAAAACTATAAATAATTTTATTAAAGGAGCTAAATGTTGCTGATTTTTTAACATCATACTAGCGAAATCTTCCATATTTATTCCTCTTTAAGTTTAGTTTATCTATCTTGTATTTACTAAGATTTAAATTATTGTAATCTGATTTATTTATTTTAAGATTTTTATATTTTAATTTATTTTTCAATAAATTATATTTCTTATATCTTGGAGCAAACTGCCCTAAGTTTATTTCAGAATCATCTTTTATTTTTTCTATTGAATTTATTTCTTCTTTAGTTAAATCTTTAATTTTGTCTACTTTAGAAGGTGATGATACTAATACACATCCCTCATCACCTATCTTTAAAACAAATACATCTATGTCTTTTTTTAAATTTGTAACTTCTAAAACTTTAGTGTATTTTTTACCTGTAATAGTTGACATACTTGCTTTACTTAATCTTAAAGAAATTATTATTAATATTATAATTAGTGGTACAAATATCAATAAATTTATTATATATTGCAACATATTATCCATGATGATGATTATCACTTCTCCTTTTGCTCAACAATTAAAATATCTACTCTCCTATTTGTTGCTCTATTTTCTGGAGTATCATTTTTAACTAATGGTTTGAATTCTCCATATCCTTTTGCAGAGAATCTAATAGGATCTAGTTTTTGATCATCTACGAAATATTCAACTACACCTACAGCTCTTGCAGTTGATAACTCCCAGTTAGAAGCAAACTCTTTATTATGCATAGGAACATCATCTGTATGACCTTCAACTAAGACATCATTATCAGTGCTTTTTATTATAGTCGCTATTCCGTCTAGCACTTTTTTTCTATCTTCTTTTAAATTTGCTTTTCCTGGGTCAAATAATATATTTTCTCCTAATTGTAATACTATACCCCTGTCTTCTTCTCTAACTTTTATGTCATCTTTAAGACCTTTTTCATCTATTATTTTATTTAATTTTTTAGATAAATTTTCGTATTTTGATACTAATTTATCTCCATCTTTTTCTATAGCTACCTTTAGCTGGTCTATATTTTTTAAATCAGTTACTTTTGTACTTCCTTGAAGTGAGTTTTTTAATGCAGCAGTTAACTCATTAAGTTTTTGAGTATCTACTGCAGACATTGAATATAGCAATATAAAAAATGTAAGAAGTAAAGTTATTGTATCGGCATATGTGTCCATCCACGCATTTGTGTTGACATCATCACCTTTCTTTTTTTTACGCGCCATCTAAATCTGCTACCTTTTCATTTCCTTCTCTTTTATAATACTTTGCTCTTTCTTTGTCATCTAAGAATGCTATTAATTTTTCTTCTATTACTCTTGTACTTTCTCCATTTTGTATACTGCTAATTCCACAAATCATCATTTCCATAAACACAACTTCTTTTTCACCTTTTCCTTCTATATTAAATCCTATAGGGTTTAATACTGCATTTGAGAATAGTGCACCGTAAAAAGTTGTTATTAATGCTTTTGACATACCACTTGCTATTACTTCAGGAGAACCCATGTCTGTAAGCATTTGTATTAGACCTATTAGTGTACCAACCATACCAAATGCTGGTGCATAAGATCCCCATACTTTAAACATTTTAGACCCGCCTGAGTAAAGTACTTCTTTTTCTGCTATTTCTGTTTCTAATATTTCTTTTATACTTTCAGTGTCCACACCGTCTATTACTAATTCTAATCCTTTTTTTAAAAATTCATCTTCTATCTGCGAAACTTCCTCTTCTATAGCTAGCACTCCATCTTTTCTTATCTTTTTAGAAATTTCTTTAAACTGGTCTACTAAATCCATTTTGTATAAATTATTTGATGTTGTACATAACTTAAAGTACTTAGGAATCTTTTTTATATCAGCAATCGAAAATGTTACTAATACTGCAGAAAATGATCCTCCTAATGTTATTGCTAAAGAGGGCATATCTATAAATGGTTTGATTCCAGTACCCCCCATAGATATTCCAAACATTACAAGAGCAAAAGCTAGTACTAGTCCTATTGGTGTTAAAATATCAAGCTTTTTCATTTCTTTATGTTTCTCCTCTTTTATCTCTTAAGGTTTATTATCTCTTGTAATAATTCATCACTAGTTGTTATAACTTTACTAGAAGCTTGGAAAGCTCTTGTTGTAACTATCATTTCTGTAAATTCTTCTGATAAATCCACGTTAGACATTTCTATAGCTCCTTGGTTAATTTGACCATGAACAGCTGTTTTTAAAGGTTGTCCTGAGTTGGCAGATTCTGAATAAAGATTTCCTCCTAATAACTTTAATCCTTCTGGATTTTGGAAAACTGCTATTTTAAGCTTTTGCTGCGTTCCTTTAACTATATTTCCATTTTTATCAACTAATGGCATCTTTGTACCATCTTCTAATAAATAAGATATTTTACCTTCCTTATCTATATTAAAAGATAAAACTTTTTTAACATTCTTAGCTCCATCTGGTGCTGGATTTCCATTTGCATCTACTGCCTTTGGTATTTCTATAGGATTTCCATCTTCTCCTAATACTTTATAACCATCAGCTGTTACTAAATTACCATTTAAATCTAAACTAAATGATCCATCTCTTGTATATGCATATTGATTAACTCCTGTTTGAACTGTAAAAAAACCATCTCCATCCATAGCTAAATCTGTTGGTCTTCCTGTTGGTTGTATAGGTCCTTGTATCATATTTTTAAAGATACCACTAACTTTAGTACCTATACCAACTTGTCCAGGGTTTACTCCACCAATTACTCCACCTGGAGCACTTGCATATAAAAATGTTTGGTTTAAAGCATCAGAAAATCTTGCAGATTCTTTTTTAAATGCACTTGTTCCAACATTCGCAACATTATTACCAACAACATCCATCTTAGTTTGGTTTGCTTTCATACCGCTTATTCCTGAGTACATTGATCTTAACATAAAACTAATCTCCCTTAACTTCTAATTTTTTTCATTTATTTTTATTAAAGCTGCATATTCAATAGATGCAACCTCTCCTGTATCTTTATCTTTTATGTCCATATATACAGTCCCATCTTTTATATGAACACCTTCTACCATACCTTTTATAGTTTTATTTTCTGACTTTGTGTTATTTGAACTTTCATTTAATTTTGTTTCATTCATTTCGACTTCCTTACCTATTAAAGATGTCGCAGAATTTAATGCTGAATTAGTTAATAATCCACTAGTCATTCCCATCATTTGTTCCATATTATGATTAAGAGTCATTGTCTGTTCTAGCATAGTAAATTGAGATAATTGTGTTACATATTGAGTGGGATCTTGAGGATTAAAAGGATCTTGATTTTGCATTTGAGCAACTAGCATTTTTAAAAATAATTCTTTATTATTTTCTTCTCCCGGCATTATTATAGGAGTGTTATTTTCTGTTTTTTGACTTTTTTGATTTTTAGATACTTTTTTGCTTCCCATTATATCTTGTTTATTCATACTTACTAATCCACTCATTTTATATTCTCCTATACTAATATATTTAGATTATCTTCTTCTATATTAGAGATTTCATTTATTTCTTCTAACATAATATCTCTTATACGTCTTTGGTTATTTTTTTGTCTTTCTTGCTGGCTATTTTTATTATTAAAATTTTGGTTTAGATTATCTGAAAATACATTTTGATTTTCTGAATTTATATTTATTGATACATCTTTTACTTTTATATTCATGTCATTCAAATGTTTAGTTATATCATTTATATTTTTATTTACCAAGTCGAATATATTATTTTTACTAACTGTTATAGATAAACTATTTTCGTCTCCATGCTTTACAAGTTTTATAGTCATCTCTCCTAATTCTATTGGATTAACTTTAATTTTTATTTCTTCATTACCACTTCTTTTTAAGTAGTTTACTGTTTTTATAATATCTTCACTTATAAATGTTTTTCTAATCTCTTTAACTGAACTATCATTTAAATTATATGTATTTTCATTATTTAAAATATTGTTTGTATTTAGATTTCCTATACTTCCTTTATTAAGGATGTCTTCTAACTTACTTATTTGCAAATCATTTTTATCTAAACCACTACTTTGATTTAAGTTTTTTTTATTTATTAATGAATTAATTTCTAATTCTCTATACTTAGTTTCCTTTATTAAGTCATTTTTTTTATAACTTTTATTATCTTCAAAACCACTATTTAATAATTCATCACTATTTGAAGTTATCTTTGATTTGATATTATTGCTACTTTTATTTTCATTTATATCAAATTTTTTTATTATATTTTCTGTATCATTATTTATTTTTTCTAATAAATCATTTAATTTTTCTTTATCATTATTACTTAATAAATTAGACTTAAGTTCAATGTCATTTAAAGTATTTTCTAAAGTTTCTAATTTTTCTTTATTATTTATATTTATTTCTAAATTACTTTTATCTATATTAATAGAATCAAAAATAACTTGTATATTATTGATACTTTCATTTAACCCTTCTACATTTTTGCATTCTTTTAATTCATCATTTACAAAATTATATATGTATTTAAGATTAAATATTATATTTTGAAGGAGATTAAAATCAATGTCCTTTTTACTAGATTCATCTTTATTGAAATTTAAGCTCAAATCTTCAAGATTTGATTCTATTTCGCCAAAAAAACAATTGACTATATCTTTACTTCCTTCTATTTTTTTTAAAGTATTTTCTTTTGCGTTAGTCATTGTTTTTATAGACATATTTAAATTCATATTAATTCACCTTTATGATATATTTGTTCTATTTCTTATATATGCATATAATGCAAATTCGTCATTTTTTAATTGTTCTAATCTATCTTCTTCTTTTTTTAATCTATTAAGTTCGTTTTCTTTAAGGGTTTCTAAAGATTTCCTATCTATTTGTTTTTCTATAAAATCTTTTTTTGCTTTAGAAACATTAATTTCTTCTTTTCTCAAATCTTCACTAGTTAATTTTATAGACTGAGTAAGTGCTGCTAAATAATTAATAGTAATTTTTTGACTAATTATATCTTTAGACATTCCTATATCTGAGTATTTTTTATAAGAATTTTCTAAATTTCTTAAATTACTTTCTATTATTCTTTTTTGATTTTGAGCTTGTGTATATCTTAATTTACTTTCTTCCTCATCTTTTACTTTTATATCTAGCAGTTTTTGAAGTTTGAATTTAAACTTACTCACTTACATCAGTCTCCTTTAGTTGAACATATTAATTAATAACTCTTTACTTTCATTAAATGGTGTACTATCATTAACACCTTGTTTTAAATAATCATTTACTCTGTCTATATACTTAATAGACATATCTATATTTTTATTTGAACCTTCTTCATAAGCTCCAATATTTATTAAATCTTCAGCTTCTTTATAAGTAGCAAGTATATCTCTAGCAAATGATGCAGCTTTATTATGATTATCATCTGCAATTTCTTTCATAAGTCTACTTACACTGTTTAATATATCTATAGCTGGATAATGATTTTTATGTGCTAATTGCCTAGATAAGACAATGTGTCCATCTAGTATTCCTCTTACAGTATCTGCTATTGGTTCATTAAAATCGTCTCCATCAACTAAAACAGTATAAAAAGCTGTTATTGACCCTTTTTCAGACATTCCTGTCCTTTCCATAAGTTTTGGTAACATAGCAAATACAGAAGGTGTGTATCCTTTTTGTGCTGGCGGTTCTCCTATAGCTAATCCAACTTCTCTTTGAGCCATAGCAAATCTTGTTACAGAATCCATCATTAATATTACTTTTTTACCTTTATCTCTAAAGTACTCGGCAATAGATGTAGCTGTTAGTGCTCCCTTTAATCTTACTAAAGGTGATTTATCTGATGTAGCGCAAACAACTACCGATTTCTTCATACCTTCTTCACCTAAATCTCTCTCAATGAAGTCTAAAACTTCCCTTCCTCTTTCTCCAATAAGAGCTATAACATTTACATCTGCTTCTGCCGTTCTTGCCATCATTCCTAAAGTTGTACTTTTACCAACTCCACTACCTGCAAATATTCCTATTCTCTGTCCTTCTCCACAAGTTAAAAATCCATCTATTGCTCTTATTCCTGTTGGCATTATATTTGTTATTCGAGGTCTTTTCATTGGATCTGGTGGCTCATTAAATAAACTATATCTTTCACCTTGCAAAATCATATTTTCATCAATTGGATTACCTATGCCATCAAGTACTTTTCCTAAGAGTTCATCACTACATTTAACACTAAGTGGTACTCCTTGTGCAATTACTTTGCAACCAGGTCCAATTCCTGTTAACTCTCCAAGGGGCATAAGTATTACATCTCCATCTCTAAAGCCTACAACTTCACAATTAATAGGAATATTCAAATTATTATATACCGAACATAACTCACCTACAAATCCTTTTATACCTTCGACTTCTATTGTAAGACCTATAACTTTTTTTACTTTTCCTTCAGATATAACAGTAGGGATATCCTTTATCCTACTAAGTATTCTTTCAAAATCTATGTCTATCATAATAGCTCCTCTTTAACCTTATCTATTACAGCATCTACACCTACTATTATTCTTCCTTTTACGTTTTCTATAATAGCATTTCCAATATCTATAGATTCATCTTCTAAAACGAATACGTCACCTTTAAGTTTATTACATTCTTTTAAACTTAATATTTCATTATTTAAGCTATCTTTATATAAAGGATTTATTTTTATTACTATATTTTCCTTAAGCTCATGCTCTTCAATTATCTTAGTTAATAAAGTATTCATAGATGATTCTGATTTAAATTCATCCCTTAGAACTTGTCGAGCTATACTTATACTAATTTTTAGTATTTCTTCTTTATTTAAATTCATATACTCAGATACTTTATCCTTAGCCTGTATTAACAATTTACTTGCATTATTTACAATTTCCTCAGACTCTTTTTTTGCCTTTTCTATGTTTTCTTCATATGATTCTTTGTATCCATCTTCATATCCATTTTTAAGCCCTTGATTGTATCCATCTTCATAAGCTTTCTTTTCTATATTTTCTCTTTCTAACTTGCTTTCTTCAATTATCTGACTTGCCTCGGCTTTAGCTTTGTCTATAATGTCATCATATTCTTTTTGAGCTTCTTGTAACTTAATATTTATTTCTTCTTTTTTTTCTCTTAATTTTTTCTCTAAGTCTTCTCTAAGCTTTCTTTCTTCTTCACTTTCAATTTGAGAGAGGTTATTTATTGTTTTTACGCCTTTTAAGTTAACATTTTTAGCTTTTATTATGTTACTACATGATAAACTCATCATCTGATCCTCTTGTTAAAGTTATTTCACCCATATCTTCAAGTCGTCTTATAACATTAACTATATTTTGCTGTGCTTCCTCTACTTGAGATATTTTTATTTTTCCTAATAAATCAATTTCTTCTTTAAGAGCTTGTGATGCCCTTTGAGATTGATTTCTAAATATGACATTTGATACTTCCTTAGATGCCCCTTTAAGAGCAAATGCGATATCTTTAACATTAACCTCTTTAAGAATTCTCTGAATAGTAGAATTTTCAAGTCTTACTATGTCATCAAATATAAACATATTAGCCTTTATATCTTCAGCTAATTCGTTGTTTCTTTCTTCTATGTAACTTATAATACTTTTTTCTGTCTTTCTATCTACATTACCAAGTATTTCAACCAAGCTATCTATACCACCAGAACTTTCCATTTCTCTTTGTCCAAGTTTTGATAGTTTCATTTCTACAGCTTCATCAATGGCCTTTATTACACTTGGTGATACTGATGATGTTGATCCTATTTTTAGTGAAACTTCATTTTTAATCTTAGGTGGCAACTCACTTAATATCAAGGCAGCTTTGTCTGATTGTATGTGAGATAAGATTATAGCTATAGTTTGTGTACTTTCACCTTGTATACATGCTAATATCTGCTCTGGTTCAGCTTTTCTTGCTGCCATAAATAGCTTTGTATAAGCATCATATCTAATTCCTTCTATTAATTTATTAGCTCTTTGGTTTCCTAAAGCTCCATTAAGCAGTGATTTTGCATAGTCTATACCACCTTTTAACACAAATTCTTTTCCTTTATTTAGTTCTATAAATTCTTGAAGAATTTCTCTTCTTTCTCTTGCGTTGACAGTATGTATATTAGCTATTTCTACACCAATCCTTTGTATTTTCTTATCAGATAGATTTTTAACTATATCCGCTGAAACGTCAGTTCCTAATGTCATTAAGAGTACTGCTGCCTTTCTAGCACCAGTAACTCTTCTAACTTTAGGTATATCACCTAAATCAAATGCATTTCCTGATTTAGTACTCTCTACTGATTTAGTAACTTCATTTTCCAAAACAAACTACCACCCTTTACTCATTTAACCAATTATTTATTAATTCTGTAACTTCTTCTATATTTTCTGAAGCGTATATCTTAACTTCTTCCTCTAAAGTCATATTTTCTTCATCATCTTCTAAATTGTGTAGCCTATGTTTTTCCATTTCTTCTAGCTTTTGATTTATCATATCTATTTCATTAGATTCATCTATTTCATCAATTTCTTTAGATTTATTCTTTTTCTTAATAATAAATATAGCTATAAGTGCTATTACTATAATTAGTAATAATCCGGCTACTATATATCCTGTTGTTTTTAATAACTTAGCTACTCCATCTTCATCACCTAATGCATTTTTTAAATTATTTTTAGCATTTACATCAAAGTCCATAGCAACAACTACTACATCATCGCCTCTATCTTTTTCTACTCCAATGGTATTCGCTACCATATCTTTAACATCTTTAATAGCTCCTGCATCTAATTTGCCATCTATAGCAACCGAAGCAGTTATTCTATTTAATTCACCTTGAGCCTTAACGGTTTTAATTTCTGTCTTTCCTACTTCATATTTTATATCTTCGCTTTTACTTTCAGTAGTTCCATCATTTACATTGCCTTTATTATTCATATTGTTATCAACAGTACCACCTGTGTTTACTGGCTCTTTAGATTTATTTTCGCTTTTTGATTCACTCACTATAACTTTGTTAGGATCTATTATCGTTTGAGTTTTTTCATTTGTGTCAAAATTCAAATCAGCATTAACAGTTGCTCTTACTTTTCCTACTCCAAATATAGGTTCAAGTAATCTAACTATATCTCTTTCTAATCCTTTATCTAAATCTCTTTCTGCCTTAGTAGCAATATCAATTCCATTGGAATTATCGTTAGAATTTTCTTTTCCATTTTCATCAAATATTCCTTCTGATAATAAGACCATATTTTGATTGATTACCTCAACATTTTGTTTTGGTATGTTTGGTGTACTTGCGGACACTAAAGATATTATAGATTTAACTTGTTCTTGGCTTAATTGTTCTCCTACATTTAAATCTACATAAACGGCTGCTTTTCCAGGTATGCTCTCTTTAGCAAATACAGATTCTTCACCTTCTGTTATATGAACTCTTGCATCTTGTACTTGCGGAAAAGTTTTTATAGTTTTTTCTAGTTCACCTTGAATCATTCTTTGTTTTTTTACCTCAAATTCTTCATCTGTAAGACCTAACGATGATCCTTCATCCATAAGTTCAAAACCTTTAGAACCATTTGAAATTTTTCCAGATAGTTCAAGTCTTAACTTATCTACCTGATCTTTAGGCACATATATACTATCGCCTTCAATTTTTGTCTCAACTTTTTCTTTTTCTAGTTCTTTAGTTATAACAGATGCATCATTTGAATCTAAACCTGAGAAAAGAACATCATATTTATTATCATTTTTATATTTGATTCCAAATATTATAGCTAGTATAATTGCAATAATTCCAACTATAATGGCTATTTTCTTTTCTTTTCTCATTTCCTTAAAGTTTTCTTTTCTTGTTTTTATAAATTTTTTTATCTTTTCTATTAACTCTTTAAAATTCATCTATCTGCTCCTTATTAAGGAATTACAATTGTACTTTATTAATTTCTTGGTAAGCATCATATAACTTATTTCTAATCTCAATCATAAGTTGCACTGACATTTGAGATTCTTGTGCTGATAGCATAACATCATGCATAGAAACATCTTCACCTTTTATAAGAGCTTCTATCTTTTCATTTGAATTTATAATACTATCATTTACCTTACCTATAGCATTCTTTATAACATCTTCAAATTTCTTGTCTGGCTTTTCATTTCCTTTAACTTTATATGTAGTATTATTTTTAATAGCATTAGAGAATATATTAGAATTAACATTTATATTACTTATTCCTGTCATTTAACCACCCACTTTCTATCTGCCTATCTCTAAAGCTTTAGATATCATATTTTTTTGAGCATTTAAAGTATCTACATTAGATTCATAAGCTCTTGATGCACTTATAAGATCTGACATTTCTGCTAATAAATCTACATTAGGATATTCTACATATCCATCTTTGTCTGCATCAGGATGATTTGGTTCATATATTTTTCTGAGAGGAGATTTATCTTCTTCAATTTTTTTAGTTTTAACACCTAACATTCCTAATTTTTCATCATAATTTTCTTCAAATGTAGCTATCTTTCTTCTATATGCTCCTCCATTTTTAGTTCTTGTAGTCTGCATATTAGCAACATTAGAAGATATTACATCCATTTTCATACGTTCTGCTGCCAAACCACTTGCACTAATTCTCATACCACTAAAAACACTCATTTATTTACCTCCCAGATATTATACTTTTTGTCATAGCAATTTTTATATTTGTAAGACTTACTAACGCATTATATTCTAATGTCGTAGCTGCTTGATTAACCTTCTCATGTTCAATATCAACGTTGTTCCCATCTTCTCTGACCACAGATTTCTTATCAACCTTTAACTTTATACTAGGAACTTCTAATTTATTCTTTAAAGTATCTTCGAAACTAACATACTTTCTTTTATACCCTGGAGTATTTATGTTAGCAATATTTTCTGCAATGGCATTGCTCCTTAAATGTGTAGCATCTAGTCCCATTTTCATTAAATTATAGATTTCCATATTACTCTCCTTCATTAACTTTATAAATCAAAAAACTACTCTATAAAGAGTAATTTTGTATACTACATAACATAGTATCATTGTTAGGGTTTGATTATCTTAGATATAAAATTAAATCAATATACTTTTCGTTTGTTTTCTTACCTTTTTCGATTATAAACTTTTTTTCACTTTTTTTCCATATCATTTATATTATTACATATTTTTTCCTATTATGTTAAAAAAATATAATATACGTAATGAACTTTTGTAATATAATCAAGTTATTACACTTTTTATAATATTATTTTTTTAAAAAAAAATAACTCTAAAGAGAGTTATATAATATCAGCGCCGATAAATAGAGATACATAATTTTGGACACGAGTAATCAAAATAATTTATATATTATTCATAATTATCCAAAAATCATCAACTTTATATATCGAAAACAAAAACACATAGTTTTTGGCAACTGGCTAGCATAGTTCCCACTTTAGCTCCTATAGTTTTGCGTCACTAGATTTCTCTAGCTTTGCCTATTTTGTTTTTCGTCCTCTTTCTACACTTTTCGACATTTTCTTCTACACACTAAATATTATAGTATAATTTAGATTTAATCAAGTTTTTATTCACTTTTTCTTACTATTTTTTTTCAAACTAATTTTAGAAATATATTTAAATTTATTTTTTAATTACAAAGTATAATTTTATTTTATTTTATCTTATATTTTATATTATACGGCTATTAAAATTAAAACTTTACATTTTTTTGCTACAACAACATAATAATATAAATTATATATTAGATGACAACTTCTCTAATACTAAAAATTTTTAACTTAAGTATTCTTATTCAGATAAATTTATAAGTATTGAAAATTTAAATAATATTCCTATTTTTTTAAATTTTGATTGTGAATTTATTTTTAAATTCACAATAGTTAATTGATTTGAATAAAATAGTGAAATTATAAAATCAGATACACTTATACCTATATTAGTTCCTAAAGGTATTTTTGATATAAATATTGGTTAAATACTCAATTAAATTTATAAAATTACTTATAATACTTATCTACTTTATTAATCAATTAAAACTTATTATAGTAATAAGATATATGATAAATTTAATTTTCACTTTAATAAATTTTATAATATTTGCAATATCTAAATTTATTATTTCGTTAAATAATAATTAATATTGTATTTATATAATATTATTAAAACTTATCACTTAAAAAAATAGTTAAAGATTTTTGCGTTGATTTAACTGATCTTAATTTAGGTTTGTTTTATGAATTTATCATGATATGTAAAAAGTTATTAATTATTATAAATACTCTTATAGTTAGAATTATATATCTACATTAAACAAACTTGATATTTTTATAATAAAATACAAAAAGTCTTTTAAAACAATTACTTAATGTAATAAGTTGTTCATGACTTTTTGTATTTAATATTATTGTAAAATTTTAAAAATAGTTATTTTCAATATACTGCTTTATATGTTTGTGAACTTTTTCTCCACAACTACCATCAATATTAGAAAGAACAGTGTTTAATGCATTAATTCTAATATCTTTTTTGTAATCTTTTTCATTAACTACTAAATCTATAAATTTATCTACAGTCATTTCTTCTTCACCAACTATATAATTAGAAAATATATCAAATACACTTTCATGATAAAACTCTCTGTTTAATCCTATATCATATATTAAGACAGGTTTTCCTGTAGCCATATATTCAATTAATACAGAAGATCTATCTGTTATTAGCGCATCAGATATTTGAAAAGCTTCGTAATAACTAGGTGAATTGTCAATAATTATATTTTCTGTATTTTTTGCTGAGCTTAATAATTCTTTATACCTTTTATAGCATTCTGGGGCCTTTGATTTGACATATGAAAGCTCTAAAGGGTGAGGTCTATATATTAATCCATAGTTTAAATTTTTCCTAATTTTATTAAATACTTCTTCAATTTCATCTAGTACTTTATCTCTTCCATTTATAACTTTCATTAAGTTTGTAGTCCATAAAAATACTTTTTTCCCCTTAAATTTATTTTTGTAAAACTCATTTGTAGTATTTGATTTTAGACTACTAACTAAAGCATCAAATTTAGGTGATCCAAGAGGCAATAATTTTTCTCTAGCTACCCCACTATATTCTGCAATATCTGAAAATACATGAGATTGTACAACAACTTTATCAAATTCTCTTGTTCCTATAAATGAGTAAAAGTCTTTATAAAATGAAATTGGATAAGTACCTAATATTCCATAAGTAACATATACTAGCATATCTGTATATTTTTTTAAATTATAAGAAAAATAGTTACTATCTACTCTAGTAGCATTGTTATATTCATCATATTGATTGTGTATATATATAACATCTGGATTGATTTTTTCTAAATCAAATGTTTTATAATCAGTAATAGGTACATATTTAGGCAACATATCACCTTCATATGTAAATATAGCGTCAGTATCCCCATTACTATTAGAAATTAACTTATAGTATGGTATTGGTACTACATAACAATTGCAATTTGCATCTTCTTTAGCTTCTTTCCAAATACTTTCAAGACTATTCCACATAGATGCATTGTATGGCATAAAAACAATATTATATTTTTCTTTCATGTTTTTATTTATAATATCTATCATGTCATTTATCATATTAATAATTTTATTGCAATCATCAAGTTTATCTGTATCTTTTGTTTTATTTAGATTTTTCAATTTTTCTAATATATTATTTGATAGCTTATAAAGTCTATCGTCACATTTTTTAGCGTTTTCGAAGCTATTTTTAACTGTATTAATAGCTTGTATACAAATTTCAGACATAAATTCATAGTCTGTATTTAAATTTTTAATTATGTAAGAAATACCTTCTATTGAAGTGTTTAAAATTTCTATTATTCTTTGTTTTTCATTCATTTTTTAAATCACACTACTTTCTATAAATCCAAGATTTAAATTGTAACTTTAATTATAAGTTTATGTTTAACCTCTCTTTAAAATAAAATAGTGCCTCTCAGTTTCTTTGTATTGCTTTTTATCAGTTAGAAACATTTCGTTTTCTATAATCTTAAATCCATTATTTATAAGAACTTTAAAAACATCTACATATTCATCAATTGTTCTATATATAACATTATATTCACTATTTAATTCATTAGAGTAAAAATCATCTAGGGTTAATCTTTCTTTTGTAGCAATTGGTGATGCTATATATATCATAGCCTCTTTATCTAATACTTTGAGTAAATTTCCAAAACATATGTTAAGTTCTTCATCATTTATATACATTATAACGCCTGCTAAAATTACTTTATTAAACGGGGCATTACTTTTTATAACCTCATTATCATATATATTTATAAAATCACATATTTGAAAATCATAACTATCATTACAACCTATTCTTTTTCTAGCTATATTAAGTAAGTCTTCTGCAAAATCAGTACCTAAATAGTATTTACTATCTAATACTATCATTTCTGCTAATCTCCCTACTCCGCAACCTATATCTAGAACTTTAGAATTTTTATCTATTTTTAATTTAGGTATAATAACTTCTTTTTCATACTCATCTAATAATTTTGCATATTCAGAGTCATTGTCATTACATTTTACAGCTTTATAAGGATTATCTTCTGTATACTTTTCTGCTCTTTTATTCCAAAATAATTTGACACTTTTTTTATTTATATTTATATTTTCCTTATATACCCTTGTATTTTTTTTCGTCATATCATTTCTCCTAGTTAAGGTTTGGTTATCAATTCATATTTAATCGGCTTTATTTGTATCCATTTTTATACCAATCTAAAGCTTTTTTATATTCATTCATATTATCTATTTCCTTTAAATTTACATGAACTACTTTTAAAGGTAAATTAGGTGTTATCATTTTATATACATGGTCATTTCCACTCTTAAGTTTATCTGCATATATTTTAAACAACCCAGTCCATTCATATTTTCCATGTTTTCTTGAAAAACTAACTGCATGTTCAGTTCCATCTATAGATTCAGTATCTATATATACTGGTTCATTAGTATATGGATAACAAACACCTATTGCTTCTTCATCATCTTCTAATATAAATTTTTCGAGGTCTTCAGGTTTAAATAATACATCTCCATCTAATGATATAATCATCTCATTGGAATGTTTTTTTCCTAGTGATAAACTAGCAGCAGTTTTTGTGTTAATATAATCATGATTAAATACAAAAGTAATATCTTTTCTATATGAACAAACTACATCAATAACTTCTTGAGCTTGATATCCTACAACAATTCTTATATCATCAAACTTGTCTAAACATTCTAATTGTCTTATTATTAATGGTTTTCCATCAATATCAATTAATGATTTGTTAGTATTTAGACCTAATCTAGTTCCCATTCCTGCACAACTTATAATAATCGTTTTAGAAACTGACATAATTTCTCCTCCTCATAAAACGCATAATCACAAACATTTAATACACTAGGAGCTATTGGTCTAACAGCACCAAATCCAATTCCTATATCAGCATACTCTATCATTTTTGAGTCATTACTTCCATCTCCAATAGCTACTATTGGTCCATCTATTTCTTTTATTATATCTTCCTTTTTTATAACATTTACAACTGATTTAATATATTGCCCATCTGTTAAAGCCTTTGATGAATAATATATATCATTTAAACCTAACATATTCATGAGTTCACAAATCCAGATATCTAGATTACCAGTTATTATAATGCATCTATCTATATTATCTAAAACAAATTTAATTAATTTTTCATTTAATGTTATATTTTTAACTATACTGCGTACTTTTTTTACAGGTATCTCTTTTAATATTTCAATTCGCTTTAGAAAACTTTCTTCAAAAGATAACTTACCTAGCATAGTCTCTTCTGTTATTTTACTAATACTTTCATGACATCCAATATACTTTGCCATTTCAGGAAGTATTTCTTGTTTTGTTAAAGTTGAATCTAGGTCAAATACAAATTTATATTTACTCAAATTTGCGCCTCCTCTTATGACATAATTTTTTGTATATTTAATTTATAATCATAATTTTTTCTTTTGATTCTAAAACTATGTTTTCGTCTTCACAGTTTTTTACTATTAATTCAAAATATTTAATGGCATCTTCATATTGTCCTAATATTTCTTTTATGCATCCTATATTAAAAATCACATTGTAATTATATCTATCTAATAGATATGAATTTTTAAATATTTTATCAGATTCTTCGAACTTTCCTTCTAGCATTTTTATAATTGCTTTAAAATTTAGTATCTCTGCCTCTTCTTCAAATATACTTTCATATTCATCTATCTTTTCTTTAGCTTCAATAATATTTCCTATCTCTATGTCATTTTGAATTATCGATTTATATTGTTTTTTAAGACCATTTAGCTCTTCATTTATATCAAATTCATTTTTAAATTTCTCTATTAATATTTCTATTCCCTTTTTGTATTTTTGATTTTTTATTAATAAGTCTTTCATCTTTTTAACATACTCTAATTTATCAGTTTTACTAAGTTTTTGAATTGTATGTATACTTATAATAAATATTTCATCTTCATTTTTCAATAAATTTAGTAAATCATCATCTTCTAAATCTGTATTATATAATTGCTTTAAATAATCATAAGTATAAGTTATATACATTAAAAATAACTTTTCATATTTTTTATCGACTAAACTACCATATGTTAACAATGATTTAGATACACAGCTATAAATTTGAAGTTTCTTTATATCTAAAGTATTTAAATTTCTGTCCAAGTAATCATATAAATCAAATATAAAGTCTCTTTTATTTGAAACTAAATAATCTATATAATCTTGCATTTTTAGGTTACTTATATTTTTTAATATATCTTCTAATTTTATAGCTTCTTTCATAGCATAATATATTATATCCGCATAATATATTTCTTGCTCTTTTATTAGTATTTCATTATATTGTTCAATAGTTAATTTCTCACCTAATCTTATTTTATTTAAAATACCGTAATTTCCATCTATTTTAGAAAGCATTTTATACATTTTAGGCAGATCATTTTCCTTTATTTTTTTTAGTATACTCTCTAACGCAACTTTAAATTTATTTTGCTGAATTATACAAGACGAAAGATTTTTATATATTTCAATTATTTTTTCTTCTTTGTTTAATTTATATAAACTCATAAATATAACTAAGTAAGCTTGTTCTAAAATATCATTGTTTATATCATCTATATTATTTATAATCTCTTGATACATCTCTAATTTGTAATAAATATCAATAATGTTAACTTTAGCTTTATCTTGGTGTATCAATGTATCTCCATTACACTCAACAGCATTAGCTTGTGTAGATATATCATAATTTTCTATAAGATATAAATACCTTTTATAATTTTCTAAGCTTCGTTTATATTTTCTTAAATATTTTTGGCTTGTAGCTAAGTAGTAATATATATCTATATTTTTATTATCATTTTTTATATACTTAGTACATAAACTTTCGCATTTATCAAACTCATTCATTTCTAAATAAAGCATAGCTAAATCTAATGTTACAAATATTGGTATATATTTAATTTTTGTATATAAATCATAACCTTTTTCCATATAATATATTGCATCTTCATAGTTTTTAGATATAGAATAAGTTTTTCCTAATTGATAGTTAATATATGGGTTATTAGGTTCTTTCTTTATTTCTTTTAATAAAATCTTTTTATTTCTATTGTCTTTTAATTGTTTAATTTCTTCATTTTCAAATAAATATCCATAATGATCAAATAAAGCTATATTGTTATATATAGGATGTTTAAATTTTGGTTGTTCGTGTATTGCTCCTTCATATCTAAAATCTTTTGAGTTTTTAAACATTCTAATTAAAGGAGTCATACTATAACTTTTTCCGTCTAGTGAAAGTATATTTTTTAGATTTATACTTGCACTATTATATTTATTGCATAAGTTTTTATTAAAGAATTCTTTTAATTTATCATAATTAGTTAACTCTTCATCTGCATCTAGTATAAGTATCCAGTCTCCCTTTGCATAACTTATTGATATATTTCTCATATCCGAAAAGTTATCATTCCACTTTGCAAAAAATACTTTATCAGTATATTTTCTTGCAATATCAACAGTCGAGTCAGTTGATCCAGTATCTAGTATTATTAATTCAGAATTTATTTCTTCCATTAAAGGACGTAGTGCATTTAATGTTTTATCTAAATATCTCTCTTCATTTTTTACCATCATTACAATACTTAATAGCATATTTAATACTCCTTTTAAGTGATTAAATTTAAAAATAAAGAGTAAAGCACATGCTTTACTCTTTATTTTTTAACTTAAAACTATCTTAATAATTGAGTTACACTTTGAGGTTGTTGATTAGCTTGTCCAACCATAGCTTGTGCTGCTTGATTTAATATGTTTAACTTAGATAAGTTAACCATTTCTTTAGCAACATCAACATCTCTTATTCTTGATTCTGCTGCACTTAAGTTTTCTGTAGAAGTTGTTAAGTTAGCAGAAGTATACTCTAATCTATTTTGAGTTGCTCCTAATTTAGCTCTTCCTGTATTTATTTTTTCTAGTGCTGCATCTACCTTACTTACGAAAGTTTGAGCCTTTGTATTATCAGATATATCTATCGCTAAGCTTCCTGCAGTTTTAACTAAATCTATTGTATTTATAGTTCTAGTTTCATTATTAGCTCCTGCTTGTATAGTGAATGTTTGTGCTCCACTTAATAAGTTTTTACCATTGAATTTAGCTTCTTTACCTATTTGGCTCATTTCTTGTTGTAATTGAGTTAATTCTTCTTTTATCTTATCTCTATCAGTTGCAGTTAAAGTATCATTTCCTGCTTGAACTCCAAGTTCTCTCATTCTTTGAGCTATGTTTCCTGCTTCTTCTAATGCACCTTCTGCTGTTTGTACCATTGATATACCATCTTGTACGTTTCTATCTGCTTGTTCCATTCCTCTTATTTGAGATCTCATTTTTTCTGAAACAGCAAGACCTGCAGCATCATCTCCTGCTTTATTTATTCTTAGTCCTGTTGATAATTTCTCCATAGACTTTCCTGATAATGCAGTATTTTTTGCCATTTGGTTAGTCGCTATCATAGCGTTCATATTAGTATTTATTCTCATTGTTTTTTCCTCTCCTTAGGTTTTTACGACATCCTTGTCTTTTATTTATAAAAGTATATCTATATCATATATATCGGCATAATATAGATATACTTTATATTTTTATATTATATATATATTTATAATTTATTTATTTTAAAACTATCTTAATAATTGAGTTACACTTTGAGGTTGTTGATTAGCTTGTCCAACCATAGCTTGTGCTGCTTGATTTAATATATTTAACTTAGATAAGTTAACCATTTCTTTAGCAACATCAACATCTCTTATTCTTGATTCTGCTGCACTTAAGTTTTCTGTAGAAGTTGTTAAGTTAGCAGAAGTATACTCTAATCTATTTTGAGTTGCTCCTAATTTAGCTCTTCCTGTATTTATTTTTTCTAATGCTGCATCTACTTTACTTACGTAAGCTTGTGCTTTTGAACTACTAGAAACGTCCATAGTAGCTAAAGTTTTAGCTTGTGCTACTAAGTCTATAGTGTTTATAGTTCTAGTTTCTTTATTAGCTCCTGCTTGTATTGTAAATGTTCCTGATCCACTTAATAAGTTTTTACCATTGAATTTAGTTTCTTTACCTATTTGACTCATTTCTTGTTGTAATTGAGTTAATTCTTCTTTTATCTTATCTCTATCAGTTGTAGTTAATGTGTCATTTCCTGCTTGAACTCCAAGTTCTCTCATTCTTTGAGCTATGTTTCCTGCTTCTTCTAATGCACCTTCTGCTGTTTGTACCATTGATATACCATCTTGTACGTTTCTATCTGCTTGTTCCATTCCTCTTATTTGAGATCTCATTTTTTCTGAAACAGCAAGACCTGCAGCGTCATCTCCTGCTTTATTTATTCTTAGTCCTGTTGATAATTTCTCCATAGACTTTCCTGATAATGCAGTATTTTTTGCCATTTGGTTAGTCGCTATCATAGCGTTCATGTTAGTGTTTATTCTCATTGTTTTTTCCTCTCCTTAGGACTTTACGACATCCTTGTCTTTTGCCTTTTGTATTTTGTATTTTATACTTGGCCAAGTACCTTACATATATATATATCGTTATAATTTATATTAACTTTATACTTTTTTATTAAAAATATTTAAATTTTCTTTTTTCGTACTTAGATATGAGGTACTTACTCTATTTGATAATTTGTGATTTTTTATCTCATCTTTAGTTTTTTCTATACTATTGCTAAGTAATGTATGTATCTCTCTATCAATTTCTAATATTCCTTCATCGATCATCTGGATTTTAAATGCTTCAGAATCAAGTACATTACTTAGTATTTCTTGTCTTTTATCAAATAAGTCACCTATATTAATTAAACTAGTACTTTTTAATTTATTTACTATGTCTAATGATATATTTTTATATAATTTGATACTTTCCTTCATTTTTAACCACCTATCCTTAAGCTTGCATAAAATAATTCATCTGTGAATTTAGCTTATTCATACTAGCTTCTAGGTCTGCAAATTTTTTATATAAAGCATTTTCCTTATTATCCATTTTTCTTTGAAGATTTTTTATCATGTCCTCTTGTCGTTTTATTTGTTCTGAATAAAAATTCTTCACAACAGAAGATGTTCTCTCTAGCCCAGCTTTTCTAGCAAATATAGATGATGATCCTCCTATATTCTTTTTAAGAATATTATTCATTTTTTCCATTATACTAGATTTATCTTTTGCAAATAATTTATAAACTTTATCAGAGTTATATTCTAAGGATTTAGTAAATTTTTCCTCATTTAATGATATCTGACCTTTTTTATTGTAATCTTCTGGACTAGTTACACCCATTTCACTTAAAACTTTTATATTTTCACCAAATATAGCATTTTGCATATCATTGATAAACCTTCTCATCTCAGAATCATTTCGAAGTATACCTTTTTTAGCATTAGTTTCCCATTTTTTTACTTCTTCTTCACTCATATCCTTTTTCTGCTCTTCTGTAAGAGGTTTATAATCTTTCTTAGATTTTTCAGTTATAAGACTATACATTTTATCCATTATTTTATTATAATCTTGTACAAAACCTTTCATGTTGTCTAAGGCTTTTGTTGTATCCTTTTTTGATGTTATCTCAGAAGTTCCTTTATTATAAATACTATAATCTATTCCATCTATTGAGAAATTATTTTTTTGCTCATTTATTACTTTACTAAATCCATCATCTCCTGAGACTTTGATATAAGAATTACTTCCACTAGTTATACCTGAAAATTCAACCATATCAAAAGCTATTTCATTCTTTGAATTTAATACAAAACTTCCATCTGTATTTAGTTGATATTTTTTTGTTTTTAGCCCTAAAAATGCTAGAGAATTAGATTTACTTCCATCTTCAGAAATGATTTCAATACTACTGTCTGATCCTGTGTCAAGAGATTCAATACTAAAACTTCCAGTCATCTTACTATATGATGCCTTTATTTTTCCATTTCCATTACTGTTAATTTTATCAACTAAATCCTCTATAGTATCTTTTCCTTCTATTGTTATAGGATTTGAGTATAAAGTATTTCCTTTGTCATCTTTTCCAACAGAAATTTTAAATGGCTTTGTGTCTGTAAATCCTAACTCGCTTAACTTTTTTGACTTTTCTATTTTATTATTTGAAGATACAACTTTAGCTGGTTCTGCTATTTTATTAACTTCAAATTTATAATGTATATTATCTGTTCCCGCACTTGATGTAGCCGACATTACGCTACTATTAGAACTTTTAACTGATAATGTATTCCAAGCTTTACTACTCACTATTGAATCTTTAGATGTTACTGAAAAGTATTTATCGTTTATATTTTTCAAATCTTTCATTACATCTCTATAAATCTCTTGCTGCCACTTTACTATTTGCTCTTTTTGCTTGACTTTATCAATTTTATTTTGTTCACCAACAAGCATTTGCTTTACAACTGTGTCTGTATCCATTCCCGTTGCAAGACCTGGTATTCTTATTGCATTTACTCTTGTCATATTAAATTCACCTACTTACCTGTCTTTATTTTTTTGTCTACCTCATACCACATATCTCTAACATCTTCTATCACAGGAAGCACTTCATCTATTATCTTAATATCCTTTTTCATATTAGCTTTAGCAAGTTCGATCTTTATAAAATCATATATATTATATAAATCTTCCATATATTTGCCAGCACTTTTATCCATAGTTATCATAAGTTCTAAAAATATATCTTGAACCCTAACCAATTCATTGTGAGCTCTAGAAATATTTTTTTCTAATATCGCCATTCTTGCTATTTTTGTATATTTAACTGCTCCATCTAACAACATCAACAATAGTTGTTCTTTAGAAGCCATATTTACTGAATTTTGCTTATATGTATTATATGGATTTGTTGTATACATTATTTTCCCTCTCTTACTTAAATAACTTTGTAATATCTTTAGTATTAATTATAGCCTTAGAATTCTCTTCTTTTATACTTTCGTAAACTTCTCTTCTTAGTATAACCTTATCCTTTGGTGCCTCTATGGCTATCTTTACACTTCCATCCTCAATTTTTATAATTTTAACTTCTATATCATCTCCGATTAATATAGATTGATCTTTTTTTCTACTAATTACTAGCATTATTTTCACTTCCTGTTAAAGGTTCTTTTATATTATATTTAGTATCTTCTAGTATTAATTGCTTTCCTCTGTTATTATTTATGTTAATAATAATAGGAGCTTTTAAATTAACTGTACTTGTATCTATACTATTACTTAATGTTATTATGCTTAATACTAGTACATCTTTATAATCTTTTATATTTAATTCATTTATTATATCCTCATTTAGTTCTATTTCATAATCTTTTTTTATCTTAAATGGAGATACACAAACAAATCCTACATTCAAGTTATCCTTAGATATCATACTAAAAAAATTTTTATCTTCCTTAATTTGTTCAACTAAAAAAGTATTATAACTTTCAAATCCAGGTATACCTTTTTCAAATAAAATGTCCATATAATCCTCCTAGCTATTTTAAGTAGTCCATTATACTCGGTTGAATCAATCTACTTCCAACTTGAACTGACATTTGGTATATTAATTCAGCTGATTTTAATTCTATATATGCACTAACTTTATCTGTATCTTGAGTTAATGATAATACATCCTTCATGTTCATAATATTTTCATCATTTAACTCTTTTATTTTTTCTGCAGTGTTAACTTTTACACCAAATGATGTTCTTATATCTACTGAATGATTAAACAATGTATCAATATCATCTTTTATAGTACCTAATACTTGAGCTTTATTAGCTTCTACATCTTTATCATTAACTATATCATTCATAGCACGAGATAATTTATTTATAGATTCTAATAAGTTTTTACCATCTTTGTTTAATAATTCTTTTGCAGATACATTGTAATCTATATCTATTCCTTCAGATATAATTGCTCTTAAGTCTTGTGAATTTGATTTAGAATTTAGGGTAAGTTTAGCTATTCCGTCTTTTTCCTCGATAATTATAGGCAAGTCTTCTACGTCACTTCCTCCAAACATATGATTACCGCCATGACTTGTATTTAATGTTTCACCTAGTTCTTTTATTTTCTCATTCATTTCGGCCCTTATAGATTTCATCTCTTCTGCCGAATAAGTTCCATTACCTAACTTTATTATTTCATCTTTTATATCTCCTAATACAGTTCCTACTTCTTCTAAAGATGAATCTGTATTATTCATCCATCCTACTGCTTCATCAATATTGTAATTATATTTTTCAGTATATTTTATTTCATTTTTTAAGTTCATTATTTTTATAGCTTTGTATGGATCATCTGATACTTTATTTATAACCTTCCCTGTACTTATTTGTCTATTGAGCTTGTCCGTTCTTTGAAGGTTTTCTTGATTATCATACATATTATTTCTTATCATTGAAGAATTGGCTATTCTCATACTATCC
The DNA here is from genome assembly GCF_015668195.1 of Romboutsia sp. 1001713B170131_170501_G6. Taxonomy (NCBI): domain Bacteria; kingdom Bacillati; phylum Bacillota; class Clostridia; order Peptostreptococcales; family Peptostreptococcaceae; genus Romboutsia; species Romboutsia sp. 1001713B170131_170501_G6. The sequence continues at coordinate 266,715 of NZ_JADPFC010000001.1, read as the reverse complement.
TCCTATCTTTTTAATCCATTTATTACTACGTCTAGTAAAGAATCTATAGTAGATATAACTTTTGCACTGGCATTATATGCATGTTGAAATTGGACAAGATTTACCATTTCTTCATCTAATAATACTCCAGATACATTAGTTCTAGAATTTTCTATTTCATTTAATATTTTATTTTGGTTCTTTTCACTTCTTATAACTTCCTGCGCCTCATTACCTAGCTTTTGAACTATGTTATTATAAAATTTATTTATGGTAATTTCTGCTTCACTACCAATTTTCATTTTTTTATCTTTAAATCTGAATATTTCACCTGCGACTTTTGATGAAACTAATAAATTATTTGAGTCTGTTAGATAGTCATTCTTAACTTTAAGTGATGGGCTGCCTTTTTTATTAAATTCAAAAAAGTCAATTCCTAAAACATCATTTATACCATTAGCAATTCCTTCTGATAGATTATCTATACTAGACATATATTCGTTAATTTTATCTATCATATCAATAGAACCTTGTATTTCACCTGAAACATTTCCTATTGCTTTTATATCCTCTAATGTAATACTTGTTCCATCATTTATTTTTTTTTCAATTAAATTCTTAACATTATTATCTTCTATATTAAATTTATAACTTAATTTATCCAACACTTTATCTTTTTCATCTAGTAAATCATTTGGGGTTTTTCCACTACCCTCGACAATTCTTATATTTTTATTTAATCCTCTTAATTGGTCAACCATATCGTTTATTTCATTTAAATTTTTATTTATTTTATCATTTGCTTGACTTGATAGTTGTTCCAATTTATTTTTAATATTACTTATATTAGTTGCTAAATATTTTGCATTTTGAACTACGGTGTTCTTTGATCCACTATCATTAGGATTTTTTGAAATTTCATTCCAACTGCTAAAAAAGTTGCTTAGTGATGATGAAATAGAAGTGTCTGATGGTTCATTAAATATAGTCTCCATATTAGTATAATACTCACTTTTTGTACTTATTTTACCATAATTGTGAGACTCATTTCTAAATTGGAAATCAAAGAATGTATTTCTAATCCTTATAATATCTGTTGCTTCAACTCCTGTACCTAGTTGACCCGCACCCATACTACTATTATATCCAGGGTAACTATAAGCACTTCTTGCACTTTGTTTTACCCTTTGTCTAGAGTACCCTGGTGTATTCATATTATTTATATTATGAGACGTAGTCTGTATAGAAGCTTGACTTACACTCATCCCAGACTTTGCTGTCTGTAAACTTCCTAGTAATCCTGACATAATTCTCCTCCAAACAATTACTTACCTACTTGACCGTAGGCATTATATGTTCCAATACTTTTTCCTGGCTTTATGCAGTTTATCATCTTTTTTGTGAAAAATAATCTCTGCTTGATAAGAGTTTCATTTGCTTTTTTTTGTAATTCTATCATATTTAATATTTTTTTTATTTCTTCATAAACTTGTTTTATATTTTCATCATTGCAATCTTCTATATACTGACTTACACTAGGCTTAGCTTCCATTAAATTTCTTCTCTTTATTTCTAATCTAGCTAATTTTTTAGCAGCCTCATCTAGCTCCTTAGCTATTTTATCTATCTTAATAAGATCTTTATTAATTATAAATTCATACTGATTATCTAAAAGTTCTAGCATGCTTTTTAGGACATTTTTTTCTTCAAAGATTACTATTTTCACCTCTGGAATCAATTATATTCCTCCCTCATTTTTTCTATTATCTTCTTAGCTAATTCATTAGAATCTATTCTATATTGACCAGATTCTATCTTACTTTTTATTTCATTCACTCTATCTATGTTAACTTCTTCCTTAGATGAATTTACTTTATTTAAATACTTTCCCATTTGTGATATTTCAACTGTGTCACATTTTTTCGTATTCTTTACATAACTAGCATCTACTTTATTATTATTATATACTCTTTCTAAATTTCTAAATTTAACCAAATTTATATTCACAATATTCCTCCTTAATATTTAGATTAATTAATATTAATCTTCATCTGCACTTTTTATTTTAGCTAGTCTAACAGCTAGTCTATTATCCATTATTATACTTTCTCCACTAGCTATCATTTTACCATTTACATTTATATCTAAATTTTCTTCTACCTGCTTATCTAGTTCTATTATATCTCCAACTTTATAGTTTATAATTCTCCCTATTTTTTCACTAGCACTTCCCATAGATACAGTTATATCTAATAGTGCTCCAAATATATCTGTGGCACTATTTAATGGAGTTTTCTCACCTTCTTTTAACTGCTCAAACTCTATTTCATATACGTCTACATTATCTATTTCATTTTTCATGGTTATCCTCCTTACATGTATATATCTACTAAAAGTCCATTTATTTCATCTATTTTTGATGCTATACTAATATTTTCTTTTTGCTCATAAATAAGTTCTCTAGTTATAGCCTCTAGCTTTTCATTTATAATCCTTACCGTAGTAAAATAATTTCTATCCCAAAAGCTATTATCTTTATTTAAACTATATACATAGTCTACTGCTGATTTCAAATAATTCTTTATAGCCTTTTTATAATCTATAATATCACTATAATTTTTAGTAGCTACTAATTTTTCTCCGATATTCTTAATCTCTTTCATGTATACTTCTAGTTCTTCTTTATTTTTCAGTCTATTTCTTTGATTAAAATTTTCTTCAAAATCTAGTTTTTCTTTTTTACCCTTACTTTCTATGTTAATACTTTTATTTAATCCAATATTCCTTACCTTCATTTTGAAACCTCGATTTTTGTAATTTATATTATCTTGCTTTTGTAATAATACGGATACCTTTATTTTTTCTTAAGTTTTATATAACAATATATATTATATAGCTTCTTGATTCAATATTTTTATCAAACCTTCATGTTCCATTGGTTTATGGAAATAGTACCCTTGAATAAAATCACACTCCATATCTTTAAGTAATTTATATTCAAAATATTCTTCTACTCCTTCTGCTACTACTAAAGTATTAGTTGTATGTATCATATCTATCAAATTCTTTATAAATAAAGGATTATCACTTAAATACTTAACCAAAGACTTATCTATTTTTATTTCATCAACATTATAATTTTTTATATGATCAATAGAATTGTATCCTTTTCCAAAATCATCTATGGAAACTTTTATCCCCATATCTTTCATTTCACCTAGAATCTTTTGTATATTATCTATATTCTCTATATCATCGCTTTCTGTGATTTCGATTGTTAATAGATTTCTTTTAAAATTAGTTTCGTCTAGTGTTTCTTTAATATCCTTTAGGAAATCTTTATGTTCTAATTGATAAGGAGAAGTATTCACCGAAAGTTGTATTTCTTCATCTAAATTTGTATTTATATAATTTATATCTTCACAAGCCTTTCTCATAACCCATTTCCATAAGGTATTTATATATCCTGAACTTTCTGCAAATTGTATGATTTTACTTGGTTCAATATATCCATATTCTTTGCTAAACCATCTGATTAACGCTTCGACTCCATTTATTTTCTTTGTTTTTATATCTATTTTGGGTTGATAATAAAGCGTAATTTCTTCATTTAAAATAGCTCTCTCTATAGTTTCTATATTTATACGTAAATCATGCCTTTCATTATATATTTCAAACTTATTTACACCCTTTTTTATGGAATTTGACATAGATATTGATAACTTAGCAATAGCATCTTTTGTATCAAAATCGCCATTTTTATAAATAACAGATGATATATTTGTAGAAATTTTCACAGTTTCAACTCCTATATTTACATTAGAAATCTTATTAATCATCTCTTCAATTATATTTTTAACGTAATTTATATCTGTTTGTTCTATATATACCCCAAAAGTAGAGCCAGATAAGCGGCATACTATACTACTTGTTTTCATATTCATTAAAATTTTAGCTATTAATTTTAATGCTTCATCCCCATATTTTATGCCAATATTTGAATTTAAAAATTTAATTGACATAACCTTAATGTTTATAAGAGTTCCATTTACCTTGTTTTCTATATAATTAAAAAAATAATTTCTATTATAAGCTTTAGTTAAATGATCATGCTTATTTAAGGAAATTCTATCCTTACGTCTACATTTTTTTAATAAAATTTTATCTAATTTCAATATCTTTCTGCTTATTTTCATTTTTATCTCCCAATTAATTTAACATTTAATTTATTAATCAAATCCCTAAATTATATTCGATTAACTATAACTTAATTTATATAGGCTTTTGATAGATATTTATAAATTATAAATAAAAAGACTGTTTAAAAACTAGCTTTGAACCTTCAATATTTATATTCATATATACTTTAATTTTTTATGCTCTGTAATATTTCATAACTTTAGGTACATAATTTTGAGTTTCTTTTGGCATTTTATAAATATCATTTACAGATTTAACTCCTCTCTTTACCATTCTTGTTGGCCCTCCATTATATGCCATAAGACCCATTTCAATATTTCCATTGTATTTATCTATATATTCTTTTAGATGTCTTGTACCAGCATCTATATTTTCTTTTATATCAAATGGATTTTTAACACCTAAATCCTTTATATTACAAGGCATAAGTTGCATAAGCCCTTTTGCTCCAGCCGATGATACACAATTTGGATTAAAATCAGATTCTACTTTTATTACAGCTTTAATTAAATTTTCATCTATACCATATTTACTCGAAGCAATTTTTACTGCACTTTCTATTTCACTTTTAGTATTTTTATTGCTTGCTGTTACGCTTACTTTTTTTAAATTTTGAGAACTATTAATGGTTTCTAAACCCAAATTACTCTCCTTAACTATGTTATTCTCTTGTTGTTTTTTTCTTACAGCTTCACTTAAATTACTTACTAAGCTATAATTTTCTTCATCTAACAAAGTTAATACTAAATTTAACATTAATTCATCAAAAGAACTATTTTTTTCACAGCAACACCTACACTTATTTTGAGTATTAATACTACTACCAGCTATATTGCTAAAAAAATTTATACCATTAACCATAATGCCTCCCTATATTTTTTTATTTTTAATAATACGGTATTTTTTATCAATTCTTTATATATTAATTGTCTATATAAAAATTAAAGAGTTAGATTATATATATCTAACTCTTAATAATTTAAACTTTAGTTTTTTCTTATATCATCTTTTCCAACAGGAAATATTATTCTTATTTCTGTCCCTTCTTGTTGCTTTGATACTATATTTATCCCTAAACCTAATTTATCACAAAGTTTTTTACATAGATAAAGACCTATACCCGTTGACTTTCCAAATATCCTTCCATTTTCACCTGTAAATCCTTTTTCAAAAACTCTATCTATGTCCTTTTCACTTATTCCTACTCCATTATCTTTTATACTTAATATTATATTATTTTTATTTTTGATTGCATTTATTGATACTTTTCCTTCATTTTCCCTTGAATACTTTATAGCATTATTTATAATTTGATTTAATATAAATTCAACCCATTTTTCATCACTGTATACATTAAAATTAACTTCTTTTATATCTATTCCTACTCTTTTATTTATAAAATCACTTGCATTTTTTCTTATTACACATCTAACAATGTTTTCAAGATTAAAGTTTTTTATTATATAGTCTTTGCTAACATCATTACTTCTTGAGTAATATAGCACTTGATCTATATAATTTTCTATTTTTTTTACTTCATACTTCATGCTATTTGGTATATTATATTCATGATTTTCCATTATAAGCATTAATGATGCTATAGGTGTTTTTATCTCATGTACCCATGTTTCTATGTATTCTTGATACTCACTTTGCATATTTTTAAAATACTTAACATGTTCTTGCATATTACGATTACTTGACTTTAAAATATTATATACCACTTTCCCTTCTATAAATTCTGGCTCATTTATTACTTCAGATATTAAATATTTCTTATCTAAGTTTTCACTTATACTTACAAGTTCATCATAATATTTTTTATGCTTTATCATCTCCATTAATACATATATACTAATTGGTGTAAACCATATTAAAAACACCATAGTTATAATGCTTATATTAACTTTAACAAATAACATTATACTTGCCGTTATTAAAAATAGTATTATATTCACTAAAAAAAATAATGCCCTTTGCTTTAAATATTCATATACACTCATTTTGTTCTCCTAATATGTTGTTATTTAGTTCTATCTTTTATATTATATATCAACTTAAGAATATTAATATATCTTAATAAGTATTTTATCTAATCATATAAATTAATAAATTTAACTCAATACATAAAAATAGCATCTTTTTAATTAAAAAGATGCTATTTCTTTAAGTTTTAATTTGGAGTTTTATATTAATTTTCTTATATAGCTAATTTAAGATATCCACTTGGATGGAAATAGTATATATTTGATGTATTCTTATCAACAAAGAATCCTAAATCAGTATCATAATCTGGGAAGAATACATATCCACTTAACCCTTTTTCTTTTAATGCATTGAAGTTATTTTCATCACCTTCGTAAGTATAGTTTACACCTTGATTATACATTTGTATTAATTCTTTAGCTTGTTCTTTGTTTAATATTTCTATAACTTCAACTTTACTTTCTTCTTTTATATCTGCTTGTACTTTATCATTTGAAACTATTTTGTTTTCTTCTTGAACTTTGTTGTCTTGAACTTTATTATCTTCAACTACTTGTGGTTTTTCTACTACTTGATTTTTTTCAGTAGTTTTATTTTCTTCTTTAGTTACTACATTTTCTTTTTTATCTACTTTACTTTGTTTTTTATCTATGTAATCTTTTTGATTGTTTACTTTATTATTTGTAACTATTTCTTGTTTTTCAACTTTTTTTACTTCCTTTTGTACATTGTTTTTATTTTCTTGTTTTGTCACTTCTTCTTTAGTATTGTTATTTATATTCTCAACTACTTCTGTAGTAGGTTTTTTGTTAGAGTTTTGTGCAAATATTATGTTGTTTATTGGACTCATAAATAACATTCCCCCACATAATACTGATAATGCTGTTATAGCTCTTTTCATTTAGATCACATCCTTTTACTTTGTATAAGTTTATGTAAATTTTTGTTTTGTTTCTTTCTATGTATTTATATTATCATAGTTAAATAATATATAACAGTTACACCGCTGTTACTTTAGATTACAAATTCGTAATTAAAGTTACAGTGGTGTAACCTTTATTAAAACATGTTTTTAAATAATTAAAAAGGGTATGCAAATTTGCATACCCTTTATATATTATAATTTTAATGAAGCACCTTCCCAGTCTTTTATAAAGCTCTCTATTCCTTTATCTGTTAAAGGATGTTTAGTCATTTGCTTTATAACTTTAAGTGGAACTGTTGCTATATCTGCTCCTAATCTTGCAGCTTGTGATACATGTATTGGATTTCTAACACTTGCAACTATGATTTGTGTATCTATATCATTTTGTGCAAATATATCTACTACTTCTTCTATTAATTCAAGCCCGTTTTGACCTATATCATCAAGTCTTCCAACAAATGGACTTACATATGTAGCTCCTGCTCTAGCTGCTAAAAGAGCTTGAACAGAACTAAATATTAAAGTTACGTTAGTTTTTATCCCTTTTTGAGATAATATTTTAGTAGCTTTTAGTCCTTCTTCTGTCATAGGTAATTTTATTACTATATTTTTATGTATTTTAGATAGCTTATCAGCTTCTTCTACCATTCCTTTTGCATCTAAGCTTATAACTTCTGCGCTTATAGGTCCATCTACTATTTCTGTTATTTCTTTTACTACTTCTATAAAGTCTCTTCCTTCTTTAGCTATTAATGATGGGTTTGTTGTAACACCACATATTACACCTAAATCATTTGCTTCTCTTATTTCTTCTACATTGGCTGTATCTACGAAAAATTTCATATTAGCCCTCCTAAAACTTATTTATATGTTCATATTATTTTTTGTTGTATCTTATAGTTAATATTATTTACTAGTCATAGTGAAATATTCTAATAAGTAATATCATTTATATAATATACCATATTATCCATATTTTTTCACGTTAATTAATTATTTAACTTCTCGCATTTTGGACTTATCTAACATCTAACTTTTTTCTAGTAGCTTAATTAATAATTTATATATAAGTATACCCAAAACAAACTTAATTCATAAATTTTATTATATCAATCTAAAAATCATGCATATATTATATATTCTCCAATTGTAAGTAATAAAAAAGTATAGAATAAATAGCATATTAAATGCTTTATCCTATACTTTTCTATTATGATCTAAATTAAATTTCTATTTTATTTTAAATATTATATTATCTAAATTTTATAACTCCATTTTCTATAGAATCAAGTATTGCTAATGATTCAAGTCTTATTCCTTTACTTAATAAAAGTTCTCTTCCTTCTTGGAACCCTTTTTCTATAGCTATACCAACTCCTACTAAATTAGCTCCTGCTTGATCTACTAAATCTTTAAGACCAACTGCTGCTCTCCCATTTGCTAAGAAGTCATCTAGAACTAGTATATTTTCACCCTCATTTAAATATCTTTTAGATACTTTTACACTATATTCTTTTCCTTTTGTAAATGAATATACTTTTGTTTCATATACTTCTTTATCTAAGTTCTTAGATTCTACTTTTTTAGCAAAAACTACAGGAACATTTCCAAAATGTTGAGATGCTATTGAAGCTATTGCTATTCCTGAAGCTTCTATTGTTAATATTTTATCTATTTTTTCATCTTTAAATCTATTTTTGAACTCTTTTCCCATTTCATTTAAAAAAGCTATATCTAATTGATGATTTAAAAAGTTATCAACTTTTAATATATCATTTCCTTCTATTCTTCCATCTTTTAATATTTTTTCTTGTAGTAATTTCATATTTATCCTCCAAACATTATGTTTAACTCTAATCTAATAAAAAAACTCCTCTCTATTTATAGACAGGAGTTAATAATCTAGTTAAGTATATAGAAATAGTCATTATGTAAATATTAAAATTACTAACAATGATTATACTACTAAATAAAACTATACTTTATATTAAGCTCCTGTAGTCAAGCTATTTACGGTAGCTATGTAGAAACATTTGAACCATATCTTCAAAAATATACAGGTAGTTTTTTATTTATTTATATAATTATATTATATATATTTACTTTATTCAACATAGTTTTATTTAAATTAAATACTTTTACTAGTATCTAAGCTGTATTCTAATTCTAATGGTATAAGTATTATCGCTTCTTCTTTTCTTCCAAAAGAATTGTAATCTTTTACTAAGTACCCCTTAACTTCTTTATATACGAGTCTTAGTTTAACGTATTTAGTTCCTTTAAATTTCACTTCTTTTATCCAATTTTGATTTAAAACTTGAGTTTTAGCATCTTCTTCATCTTTAGTTAATGTCTTTGTGGTTTTTGTTTTATATGTTAATTCTATATTTCCTATTTTTTATTTAAACATTAGTTATTAAATTATATCAATTAAAAAAGCATCTTAATGATTTTATCATTAAGATGCTTTTTTATCTATTTAGCTGTGTATCCTAATTTTAATAAAGTATTTACAGCTAATTCTTTTTTAATTTCATTAACTAATACTATAGGCCCTGTACAACCCATCCCACTTTCTGCATATATATCATTTTTCCACAAATCTATAACAGCTTCCTCTAAATCCATAATATCTATTCCACTTATTTGTTCTGTTACTATTTCTTTTTTAGGCATTTTAACTTCTTGTTCTACTTTTATTTCTTTTTTTATAGATTTAGATATTATATCATTAAATTTAGCTTTTTTAGCATTTTCAAATTCATTTTTAGTTAATTCACTTATATTTCCATTTACTATATCATAAGCATATTCTATTGCATTTTTTACTACTGGAGTTCCTGATGCCCTAGATAATATAAGTATTTTCCTATTGTAATCTTCTCCTATACCAGGTCCATATCCATATCCACTAGATTCATAATCTCCCCCAGTTGTAAATGAAGAAAATACCTTCATAAATATATTTCCACTTAATGTATCTGTTACCATTACATCTGGGGTCCCTGCTAGTAAGTCATTTCCTCTCATTACACATCCACCATCTGCTCTTATGGAATCTGCAAACTCTATGTTATATCCATTTTCTTTTAAATCCTTTAGGCACTTTTCAACTTGCCTAGCACCATCAACATTAAGTATACCTACCTTAGGATTTCTTATTCCTATGCTTTTTGCAGTAGCTATACCACATATTGCATTTCTAACCATAGACTCTATTCTATTAGTTGCACTAGTTCCTGTTGTTGTTGCAAGTATCATTTCTTTTCCTTTGCCTGGTGTTATAACTCTACCTACTGTGGATACCCCTATAGGAAAATTATAGTGCATTGTAACACAAGCATCTATATATCCGCTATCTAATAACTCTTCCATTTTTTTATGCATTTCTTTTTCACAACTTACTTCTACTACTTCTAGATCCGTATCTACTTTAGGACCTATTAAAACTATATCAAATAAACTAGATTTAGCTAAATGAGCTCCTTTTACTAAATTATCTATTCCATGTTCACTTCCTAATGTAGTTAGTCCTATTCTTATTTTTTTACCAAATTCTCCACTTTCTATTGCATCAGCTATCTCTAGAAGAGTTTGACCTATTATTTTTTTAGCCATAATTTCTCCTCCTATTCTTCTATCATATCTAATGCTAGTTTTTTTAGTGACTCTGCTATTATCTTTTTGATTTGTTCTTTAGATACTCCATTATTTTCTTCACTTACCCCATTATTTCTTTCAGCTATAAATGATACACCATCAAATAAGTTAGTCATTCTACCTAAGAATAAACTACCCTTGCCGACTATCATAGCTCTATTTTTATCACCAGTTGTTAAATCATCTATTAAGAATCCTATATATGGTACTCCTGATGGTATATGCCCTTGTGTTGGTGCCCATCCTGGGAGTCCTCTATTTGATACAAAATCTTTTAATTCTTTCTTTTCTAAATCTCCACGTTTAACAGCTAGTGCTCCTATCATTTTATAATTTGCTTCTGGAACATCCCCCGCACCTGCTGGCTTTGTTATATCTGGATTTTGCATCTCAACAGAAAATACATCTACATCAGTTATTTTTAAATTTGCTCTATCAAGTCCAGTAGTTATAAGTGCCGTCATAACTGCTTGTGGTGAAGAACCTGTTCCAACGTTATGCTTTCCTACTAAGTCAGTTCTGATTATAGGGTTTACTCCATCATTTTCACTTACTAATACTGCAAATCCTCCTACAACGTCTTCTAAAACCGGCAACCCTTTTTTAATATGGTCTTTTGCATTCATTCCAAGTTTTGCACTAGCTCCACCTGCTACTACTACTACATTTTTATATACTCCTGATTTAACAAGTGCACTAGCTTGTATTAATGCATGTGTTGGCGCTGCACAAAATCCTCTAATATCTGAACCTGTTGCATTATTAAATCCAACTATTTCAGCTATAGACTTTGCAAAATTTCCTCCACCTCTTTGATTTATGTCTCCACAAGCTTCTTCTGAACATTCTATAACATAATCTATATGTAGTGGATTTATTTTACTACTTCTTAATAAATATATTCCTGATAATACTCCAGATGCTTTAACTACTAAATTTTCAAACATTGTATGTGCGTTTAAATTTACATCTACATCATGAGCAGCTTTTACATATCCTACATAATTATTATTGTTATATAATCCTTCGGCTTTATGATTATTTATTAGTTCTAACCCTTCTTCTATATTATCTCCTTTTAACTTAGGTACAAATGAGCTAAGTTCAGGATAGTTTTTTTCAATCTTAGGCTTTACTTCATTTATAAATTCTTCACTTAATTTAACTAAATCAAAAGCATCACATATTTTAATTAAACCTAGAAATTCATCCTGTGGCATTAATTCCCCAAACTTTCCAAATCTTTTTCCCTCTATTTTTTCATTACACCAAGGCATAGATAAGTTTTTTAATTCTTCTGGTCTATTATTTCCTATATAGACTTGATTTGGCATATAGTTTACTACATCTTCATAATTTCTTATGTGATTGTTTATTTCTTTTAAAAACTCTGAATCTGGATTTGTAGCTCTTTCAATATTACAAGTACTCCCATTTTGTACTATCATATCTGGAGTATGAATAAGAACATAACTTGCACCTTTTAAAACTGGATAAGACATATAATTTCCCCCTATAATCTATATAAATTTTTACATACATATCCAACACCATTACTAAAATTTTACAGATTATATAACCTACCGTATTAAATATATAAAAGGTGATGGTTAATATTTATATATTTTCACAAATAGATGGACTTACAGCCCATCTATTTAATATTTATATATTTATTTTTATTCTAAACAACTGTAGTTAAATTGTAGATTTAGATTTTAAAGCTGATGTATCTGGATTTTCAAACACTGTTTGTTCTTCTACTTCAGTAGTTAAAGCAATTAATGCTTTTTCTACTAATCTCCTTCTTAATAATTTCTCTTCGCTAACATCAAGTGAAGGATTTCCAAGTGGGTGAGGTATAGCTATAGTTGGTACTATTCTATTTGCCCCTACTGTTAAAGATATTGGTACTACTGTACACATATGAACTACAGGAACTCCTGTAACTCTTTCTATTTCTTTTACCATTGTTGCACCGCAACGAGTACAAGTACCTCATGTAGAAGTAAGTATTACTGCATTAACTTGAGCGTCTTTTAGTTTATTACCTATTTCATTTGCATAAGCTTTAGCACTAGCAACAGCAGTTCCATTTCCTACAGTTGCATAGTATAATTCATGTAATTCTCCTATTAATCCTTCTTTTACCATATCTCTTAAAACGTCTACGGGTAATACTCTATCAGCATCTAAGTTAGCATAAACTGGGTCGTATCCACCATGTGCTGTTTCATGAGTTTGTTCTGTTAAATTATTAAATCCAGCTAATGAATATTCACCATATTTAGATGCTGAAGAAGATTCTATTCTATCAGGATTTCCTTTTGGTACTATTCCTCCTGATGTAACTAAAGCTATCTTAGCATTAGATAAATCTTTAAGAGCATGACTTGGCTCTACTCTATCAAATACAGGCATAGGGTATTCCGTAACAAATTTTTCTCCCTTAATTTTTTTAATTAACATGTCAACCGCTCTTTTTGAACCTCTTTCTTCATGGAATAAATTAACTCTAATACCTCTTTCTAAATACCCTTCTTCTGCTGGGGAACCAATATTTTCATTATTAGCAAGTTTAACTGCAAATTTAGCTAACTTTGGGAGTGCTTTTCTCATACCTGCTGCTGAATCTGATGTTTCTATTATATAAACATCTTTTTTAAACATATCTGCACCTGGATTTTCTATATACATTCCAGTAACTGTTGGTATGTTTAGATTTTCTTTAACAACTTTTGTTATAGTTCCTGCTGCAACTCCGTATCTACCAGCATTAAAAGCAGGACCTGCTATAAAAAGTTGTGGATTAAATCCTTTTATCATATTTAATACTTCTTCACTTGCACTTTCGATATTTTCATTAAAGTAAGTATCTCCACAAACTACTGTGGCAACTATTTCCATATTTTCTCCTAATAATTTATTGAGTTGAATACTTATTGGAGGTAATTTTTCTGCTACATGTGGCTTAGTATCTGCTTTGTCTTCTCCACCAATTCCAGCGAAGAATTGATTTATATAATGAACTACTCTTAGTTTATCCATATTTTTCACCCCTTTTAGTTTAATTAGTCATTAAACTTGCAGAATTGATTTCTCATGCTACTCATTTCTTCTACTATTTCATCAACTTCAAGTACCATTTCCATCATACTTATTTGTTCATCATATACAGAATCATCAAACTCTGCTTTCATTTCTTCTTCTACAACATGATAAACTCTAAGTCCAAGTTCCACTCCAGCAAGTGGCCCGGCAAAAGTTGGATCTCCTGCTGTTACTGTTTCTGCTGCAAGACCTGCAGCTTCGGCTTCAGATGCACCTAGTAAAACCACTAAGTTTTCAGCTCCGTGCTTTTCACAAGCTTCTTTAACTCTTTTTTGGTTTTCTAAGTCCATAGCCCCTGCAGCCGTTCAGACAAAACATTCTGTTGAAGAAAATATTACTTCTGCTCCCTCTACAGTATTTACACATTCTTCTATTGCAGGTCCTGGGATTCCATCTCTATCCCCTATTATTAGGACCTTTTTATTGGCAAGTATGCTCATAATTATCCCCCTTTATATTTATTTATATATTAATTTATCGGATATTTCGATTTTTTCTATTAAAGTTTATTTTTTAATATCCAGTAGTAGATAATTTACCAAATCCAGTTTCATTAGTTGAACCTGTTATAACTTGTATTTCAGCTTCTATACTTCCATCTTCTCTTAAACTTCCGGCAAATCCTCCAGCTATAACGTCTGCCACTTGTGGATATCCTATAACCTTATCCATCTTAGGAAGAACTATAACCTCATTTGCATTCCCACCTGTAACAACTGCATTAGCTAATACATCTGCATCTGCTAAAGATTGAGATGCTCCATCTCTTCCTGCATATTCATCAGTTACTATAACTGTTTTTATTCCTTTATTTTCAATTTTTTTACAATTCATTATAAGGTCAGTATCTGGATTTCCAAAACCTTCTTGAGATATTATAACTGCATCTAATCCTAAGTACTCACATAATTTAGCAGTCCAGTTAGAAGATCTTTCTTTATCTGCAAGATATACATTTTCATTAGTTATAACTACACCAACAAAGTTTATTTCTTTTCCATGTTGTTCATATAAATCCTCTACTATTGAATTATTTAAATGAACGTATGATGGGTTTTTATCACAGGCAGAAACACAGTTACCACTTAATACCGCTCCATCCATTAATTCAGTTGGATAAAGTAATGTTGGTACTATTTGCTTTGCATCTACACCATATACATATGTATCATGAAGCAATCCTTGAGTTTGAAGCATATAAACATACCCTACTTTTGGAAGGTGTGGATACTCTTTTATTGATTCTAAAAGTGGCTTAGTTTCATAAACCCTAACTTCATCAGGAATTAAATTTCTAGCAGTTTCTCCTAAATATGTTGCTGCTTTAAATCCTATCATTCTAACAGCTTTTTCATGGTCATGTTGCTTTAATCCATCTACAGGCTCTGCTATAATAACTACATTGTTAAGATTTGAGAAAGGACAATACTTTGCACCAGGTCCTGTCATATCTATAATACCTTCTTGAAATCCTACTATTTTACCAGTAGTAACAACAGCACACCCATAAAGTGCATGAGTTTTTCCACTTCCAACAGTTTCAACCTTAGATATTATTCCTGGAAATATTCCTCCCTTACCTTCAACTTTAACTCTTGGCTCTATAACATCTTTTACTGGTATTATTCTTACACTTTCACCTGGACGAGCTAATTCTATATCTATAGACTTTATATGTTCGTCTCCACCAATTTCTTTAAGCATATCTTCTTTATTGATGTATAGTGTAGCATCCTTAACTTCAGTTACTTCACCAAACTGAATATCTCTTATAAAGATTTTACCTAACTCAAGACGCATACTTGCACCCCCTAATTATCTAAGTTTTAAAAACTAAAATTTATATTCCTCAACTAACTTAACATCTAATTTTTAATAAGTATTAAGTTAGTTGTAAATAACTATTTTATATAAATATTAAAGGTATTTCTTTATCATTTCTTCTATATTAATTTTAGTTGCATCATCCTTTGTAACTTCATCTATTTTTTTACCATCTTTGTATATAGCTATTGTTGGAAGTCCTAGTACCTTTTCTTTTATAGCTAATCTTCTAGCTTTTGTTGTATCTAACTTACAGAATTTAAAATGATCTTTATAATTACTTTCTAGTTCTTCAACCTCTGGAAGAAGTGCTTTGCAGGGTTCACATCCTTCACTCCAAAAATCTACAACAACTATACCTTCATGTTTTAAAACTTCTTCTTCAAATGTATTTTTATCTAAAATTATCATTCAAACTTCCCCCTTTATATTTAAATAGTTAATTTTGCTAAATTCCATTCTTTACTTTCTATATATTTTTCAGCACTTATTGTAGCTATAGCTCCATCATTAGTAGCTGTTACTACCTGTCTTAAAGCTTTAACTCTACAATCTCCTGCTGCAAATACCCCTTCTATATTAGTTCTCATATCTTCATCTGTTATTATATAGCCACTTTGGTCTATATCTATTTTATCTCTAAATATTTCTGTTTCTGGTTTTAGTCCTATGAATACAAATACACCCATTGTTCCATCTTCTTCATCTGCTTCATATTCACTTAACTCACCTGTTAGAATATTTTCAAATACAACTTTTTCTAATATCCCATCACCATGTAATTCTTTTACAGTTGTATTATGCATAAATTCTATATTAGGAGTATTTTTTGCTTTTTCTGCTATTGATTTAGCACAAGTTAATTTCTCATTTCTATTAACTATAGTTACCTTTCTGGCAAACTTTGTTAAAAACATACCTTCTTCAACTGCGCTATTTCCTCCACCTATTGCAAATACTTCTAAATCTGTAAAGAAATCTCCATCACATGTTGCACAATATGATACTCCTTTACCTGTTAATTCTTTTTCTCCTTTAACTCCAAGCTTTCTAGGTGTAGAACCTGTTGCAATTATTACAGCCTTTCCTCTATATTCACATTTTTCACCTTTTAATACTTTTATCTCAGACTCTAAATCTACATCTATTATGTTATCTTTCTTCATTTCTGCTCCAAAGCTTTTACATTGTTCAACCATTCTTGCTATTAACTTAGGTCCACTAGCATTTTCTATTGAACCTGGATAATTAGCAACATCATGAGTTGTTACTATTTGCCCTCCAGTTTTTCCTTTTTCAAGTATAAGAGTTTTTAACTTTGCTCTTGCACCATAAAGTCCTGCCGAAAGCCCTGCAGGCCCTGAACCTATTATTATTAAATCATATATATCTCCCATAAATTCCTCCTTTATAGTTATTTTTTTAACATTTCTATAAATAGATATTTTATTATTTTGATACATACAAACATTATTTTTAATTTCTATAATATATATTGAATTCTTTCTAATGTATTACTTAAAATATCTAAGTCTATAACTCTAAAGTCATCCATTACATTATCTGTCCAATTAGGTGTTTGTTTATTATTTTGAAATTTATTAGAAATGTATATTGCTTCTTCAATTAATAGTACTGAATTTGTATCTAACTTGTTTGATTTTTTTAATATTATACTTCTGTATGGAGTTTCATTTGGCTTTATACTGGAATAAATTGGATGTGATAAAAGTTTGTAACCTTTGTGAATTAGATTTCTGCTTTCTTTTAAAACTTCTAAATATGTGTCCTTTATATATTTTACATCTTTATGCTTTATTTTGTTTTTGACAATAGGATTATTGGTTATTATTATTATAAAAATCCTCCCCTTTTTAAATCTATTTAATAAAAAACAGAGAAAACAAATCCCATTTGTTTTCTCTGTTGATATAATCTTCAGAGTTCCATCTGAATATAGTATTTTTACCTGAGAATTTCATTTGATTAAATTGGGATTTAATCAAACTTGTACCTTCGGTCACTTCTTTTTTAGAAGTAGTCTCCTATATCCTTCAACCGGACTATTTAATTTTTTTATACTTTCTAAGTTAAGTATAGAAACTTTCAATTTAAATTTCAATATAATTTTCTATAAATATTGCTACATATTTTTACAATTTATATATATTACAAAGCTTTATCATCTATACTATCTAAATAATTTTTAATAACATCTATAACACTTTCTACACATCCATCTTCAAATGGAGATTTTAAATCACCTATTTTTACTATTTCTAAAAATGACTTTGTTCCTCCAACTCTACATATGTCTAGATAATTTTCCCATCCGTTAATTCTATCTACCCTCATTTTTTTCCAAAACTGTAATGCACATATTTGGGCTAGTGTATAATCTATATAATAAAATGGATTTTTAAATATATGCCCTTGCTTAAACCACCAAGTTCCCTTTTCTAAGAAATCATTATCTTCAAATGTTCTATGTGGTAAATATTTTTTCTCTAATTCTCTCCAAATATTTTTTCTTTCTTCTTTAGTCATATTAGGCTTTTCATATATATGGTGTTGGAATTCATCTACTACTATTCCATATGGTATAAACTTAATAGCTGATGATAAATGAGTAAATTTATATTTTTCTGTATCTTCTTTGAAGAATAGTTCCATCCAAGGCCAAGTTATAAATTCCATACTCATAGAGTGTATTTCACAACTTTCATAAGTTGGGAAATTTATTTCTGGCATTTCAATCCAAGTTGACATATAAAGCTGAAAAGCATGACCTGCTTCATGAGTTAATACGTCTATATCATCTAATGTTTGATTAAAGTTAGAGAATATAAAAGGTGATTTGTAATTTGGTATATATGTACAGTATCCTCCTGCTGCCTTTCCTTTTTTAGTCACTAAGTCCATAAGTTCATTCTCTAGCATGAAATCAAAGAATTCTTTAGTTTCATTTGATAATTCAGAGTACATTTTTCTTCCATTTTCTATTATGTACTCATCACTTCCCTTAGGTGTAGCATTTCCACTTAAAAACTCTAGATTCTCATCTACATATGTAAGCATATCTACTCCTATTCTTTTTGCCTGTCTTTCGTAAAGACTATTTGCAACAGGAACTATATAATCTAAAACTTGTTTTCTAAAGTTTTTAACCATGTCTTTATTGTAATCAGTTCTCATCATTCTTATATATCCTAATTCTACAAAGTTGTCAAAACCAAGTTTTATAGCCATATTATTTCTTACTTTAACTAATTTATCAAATACTTCATCAAATTCGTTTTCTTTTTCTTCAAAGTAATTGTAATATGCCTTAGATGCCTTTATCCTCATATCTCTATCTTCACTTGACATAAATTTTAAAAGTCCAGATAGATTTCTTTCTTTTCCTTCAAAATGAATTTTAGCTGATGCTAATAGTTTAGTATACTTAGAGCAAAGCTTATTTTCTTCTTGAAGATCTTTTATTATTTCACTACTAAAAGACTTTAAATTAAAGCTTGCTATATTTATAAACTGTCTTCCAAAATCTTTTTGAATATTTTCTTTGAATTTAGAGTTTACTACTGCTTTATAAAAAAGCGAGTTTACTTCTTCATATAGTGGAGAGTATTCATCCCAATAAGCTTTTTCTTTTTCATAAAATTCATCTTCAGTGTTTATACTATGTCTTATAGAACATAATGTATTCATTGTTTCTATATTATTTCTAATGCTATTTAGTTTATCTATATTTTTTCTTTGCTCTTTATAAGTTTTTGAATTTTCTATATTATTTATTATTTCTATTATTTGATTTTTACTTTTTTCATAATTGGGTCTTTCATATTTAAAATCTGAAAACTTCATTAAAATATCTCCTTTATTTATATTTATTTTTAATATTTATATTATAGCATACACTCTTTTTTAATTTTATCTATATAAATTCTGTATATATTGATATAATTATAACTATCTTTATGTAAATATCATAGGAGGATTATATGTATAAATTAATAGCACTAGATATTGATGGCACTTTATTAAATACTGAAAAAAAGATAACTAAAAAAGTTTTTGACTCTATCCAAGAAGCTAAACGAAATGGGAATAAAGTAGTTTTATCTACTGGTAGACCACTACCTGGTGTAACTCCACTACTTGAAGAGCTTAATTTGACTGATGAAGGGGACTATGTTATATGCTTTAACGGAGCTGTTGTTCAAGAAGTTAAAACTAAAAAAGTTATATCTAATATAGAAATGAATTACGATGATTTTAAATCTATATATGAACTTTCTAAAAAACTTAATACTTATCTTCATATAAGTACACCAATTGACGTTGTAACACCTAACGAAAAACCTAGTAAATACACTATTTTAGAATCAGATTTAAATAAAATACCTTTAGTTTATAAACCAGAAGAAGAAATAGATGAAACTATGACATTTTGTAAGGTTATGATTGTTGACGAACCTGAAAAATTAGAAGAAATAATAAAAAATGTACCTCAAGAATTTTTTGATAAATACACAGTTGTTAGATCTGCTCCATTTTTCCTAGAATTTTTAAATAAAAAAGCTAATAAAGGAAATGCACTTAAAGCTTTATGTAAAAATATAGATTTATCTATAGATAAATCTATAGCTGTGGGTGATGAAGAAAATGACAAGCATATGATAGAGTATGCAGGGCTTGGTGTAGCAATGGGTAATGCTCGCGATAGCATAAAGAATATTGCAAACTATGTAACTAAAACCAATAATGAACATGGCGTTGCACATGTTATAGATAAATTTTTACTAAATAAATATTAATAATGTAATATAATTTTTTATTTATGGATATAAGTTGCTTTATGTAAACTAACTTATATCCATTTTTTATATGTTCATATGCGTTTAAATTTTATTAAACTTTATCTATTTTGTTATCTTTCTAGACAATGTAGCTGTCCAAATACCAACCATAGTAACACCTAAAAGCATTTCTATTGCAGATAATAAAGTACTAAAAAATCCTACTGGCGTTATATCTCCGTATCCAACTGTTGTAAAAGTTACTATACTAAAATACAATGAGTTAATGAAGTCTTTATTTATAGAAGCTACATCTACATTTCCCCTTAATGCACTTTTATAATTTACCAATTCGCCACCTATATTAAGACCTGTTATCATATATAATATAGCAAATACTAATACAATTTCTAAAGATGTTATAAGCGCATATGTTGGACGTTCTCCATAGCCACAAAGTGCCCAGTATATCATGGATTTTAACTTAGCTATTCCTTTTAAACCGTTTTTCTCTATTAACTTAGCTATATAATAATATTCTCCACCTATATTTGATAATCTATTAGCTTCAAATTTTGTTGATATATCCTTATATACTTTGCATATATCTATATACTCATTTTTGTCTTTTTTCTTTAGGTCAACCTTATCTATAAATGTATGCTCGTCAAATTTACTTAAATAATAATCTTCAAAAGATATATCTAAATGCTTAGGACGTAATATTTTAATAGAACTTAAATCACTGTCACAAATTATAACCTCTTTCATTATACATTTATTAAATATAGAACTATTTAGGTTACTTTCTTTTATATATACATTTTTTAAACCTATGTTTTCGAATTTTATTTTTTCTATATTACTATTATTAAATCTAACCTCTCTAAGCTTACATTCATCTTTAAATATATTTATATCATCTTCTTCATTATAAAATTTGCAATCTTTAAATATTACATTTTCAAAATCACATTTTAAAAATACGTTTCCTATAAATATGCAACTTATAAATTCTATATTTTCAAACCTACATTCTTTAAATTCACAATACAATACTTTTAAATTTATTAATTTTTTTTCATTTCTTTCTTCACTAGAAAATTTACCAATACTTTTTTTGTGTATTCTTAAATTATATAGCTTTTCTTCATCATATATATTATATAAATTGTCATACTCTTTATTTGAAGTTTCTCTTATATACATTTGTTCTTTTTCTATTTTAAAATTTAATCTATTTGTATATTTCATTTCTTTTTTCATTTTTTCCAGTTCGTTGTATGAGTCTTCTCTTACCTTTTCAAAATTATAAGTTCTCATTTCATCACCCTAGTTTTAATTAATATAACATAATTACTTTATTTTTTTATAAAACCCTTTATTTATAGAATATATTTCACTATTTTTTAATATATCTTATAAAGAGTATTTATCAATGAATTCTAAGTATTGCTATATATTGTTTCTTAAAGTATATAAATTATTGGAGGTTACATATGGATAAAAGTGTTGAGAAACTTAAAGAAATATTACCAAAGAAATGCTGTTCTTATTGTACTCATCTTTCTCTAGATGGTCCTGATGAAAATTACAAATATAATATAAAATGTATCTTGCTAGATTCACTTCCTAATCTATATAATGATTGTGATTATTTTGAATGTGAATATTCTAATCTAACTAGCTTTGACTTAGATAATCTATATAGTGAATATTTAGAGGCATGCCTTAAAGTTAAGTATGAGGAATACTTAAATAGCATACATTGGCAAATATTTAAAGATTATGTACTTAGAGAAAATGATTATACTTGTTCTATTTGTGGACAAGAACACAACTTAGATGTGTATCATATTAATAAAAATTTGGGCAGAGAAACTTTAGAGGATGTTGCAGTTTTATGTGACAATTGCCTAGAATAAATATACACCTTAAATGGATTAAATCTTTACTTTTTTCACATACTAAACTAGATAAAATTCTAGGAGGTATGTTAATTATGAATGGAAACTTAATATGTTTAGCATCTACATGTTTTTATAATAAATGCAGTAGTTGCTATGCTAGCGGTATAAATATCTCAGGTTCTATAGCATCAAATACTAATGGTACCCACTGTCTAACTTTTGAAGATAGAAAAAATGCAACTCTTACTAACTCAACTAGTAATGAAGACTATGCTAAAACTTATAATATAGCTTGCCAAGCTAAAGGATGTAAACATAATGACGAAGGTTCTTGTGTTGCATTAAATGTTCAAATAAACAACGAAAATCAAAGTTGCGAAACATTTTGTCCTAGATAGTAGCTATAAATATATTAATTATAATTCTTTAATTGTAATATATAAGTTATATTTTCTTTTATTTTTCACATACTAACCTAGAAGATAATTTTAGGAGGTATGTAATTATGAATGAAAATTTAAATTGTTCTGCAACTAACTGTGCATATAATAAAAGTAGAAAATGCTTTGCTGGTGGCATAAATGTTGCTGGTAGTAGCGCAACTTCTACATCTCAAACTACTTGTTCAACTTTTGTTGAAGGTTCTTTTGGATCTTTTACAAATAGTACTAATGATGAATATATAACACCTGAAAATATAATATGTCAAGCTGAGAAATGTAAATATAATGTTAGTAAAGCATGTAAAGCTGAGAAAGTTCAAATAAACGAACAAGATGCAAGCTGTGAAACTTTCATATCTAAATAATTATATTTTAATATTTACTTAAACTAAAATCACTGGATAAATATCCAGTGATTTTTCCATAATATCAATAAAAACTAATTAATATATATTATAATTGAAATCTATTTAAGTTTATAACATATTTATGCATTAGCTAATATTTCTTCTTTATACTCTCTTGCAGTTTCTTCATTATTTAAAACTCTTAATGTACCAAGTGCTAATGAATCTAGTTCATTTTCTCCTGGCATTATTTCTACATGAGATATAAACTCTACTCTTCTCTTTATATGTTTTGTTACAAGTTTAGAATAAGCTATTCCACCTGTCAATATTATTGCATCTACTTTTCCTTCTACAACTGTAGCTAATTCACCTATCGCTTTAGATACTTGATAACACATAGCATCATGTACTAATTTAGCTTCTTTATTTCCTTCTTCCATCATTTTTTCCACTTCTCTAACATCTACTGTATCTAAGTAAGAAACTATTCCACCTTTTCCTCTTATCATCTTTAACATTTCTTTATGTGTGTAATTCCCAGAAAAACATGTATTTATTAATTTTTTACAAGGAACCCTACCTGATCTTTCTGGTGAAAATGGTCCTTCATCATCTGATACAATATCGATCATTTTTCCTTTTTCATGAACACTTACAGTTATGCCCCCACCTAAATGAGCAACGATTATATTAAGTTCATTATATTTTTTATTATTGTCTTTTGCAAACTTTATAGCCATAGCTCTAGAGTTAAGTGCATGACTTAGACTTTCTCTATCCATATTTTTAATTCCCGATAATCTAGCTATATCATTAAATTCATCAACAGCTACTGAGTCATATATGTATGCATTTACTCCTATAGATTTTGCTATTTCATAAGAAATTATAGCTCCTAAATTAGATGCATGTTCAATAACAGGTCTATTAACTAGTCTATCTATCATTTCATCATTTACTAAATATGCTCCTGATTTAACTGGTGGAAGTAGTCCCCCTCTTCCTACAACAGCACTTAAAGTATTTATATCTATATTATTTTCAGCTAGTACTTTTAATACTTCTTGTTTTCTCATTTCAAATTGGTCTTGTATTCTTTCATAATTTGCTATTTCTTCTGCTTTATGATCTATTCCTTTTACTAACAATTGCTCTTCATTGTCATATACTGCTATCTTAGTTGATGTAGACCCCGGATTTATAGCTAATATTCTATAGTTCATAATAATCCCCTTTTCCTTTATTTAAGTTATATATTAAATAATTCTAATTTCTATTTATAAATTTCCCCATAAGTTATAAATAGAATTAATATAATTATTCTTAATTTTAATGTATATTTAAATTAAGCTACTATAAGTATTAACTTATAATAGCTTAATTTTTATTTATATAAATTTGTGTGTTTTATGATTTTTAAGCTAAAGCTTCCTTACTCACTAGTTTCATCCCTTCATTAAATGCTTTTATATTTATATCTACAAATTTTTCTTTTACATTGTCTTTTATTATTTGTTCCCAATTTATGTCTTCTAAGTTCATAGATTTAACTAATGCACCTAAAAGGATTATATTCATTACTTTAGCATTCCCAAGTTCTAGTGCTTTTTCTGCTGCATCTAACAAGCTTCCATTTAATCTTTCTAATTCTTTTTCTATTTCTTCTTCTTTGTACTCAGCTTTTCCTGTAAGTATTGGCATAGAATCCATTCTATAGTTATTGTATATTATTTTCCCTCCTGGTTTTAAATACTCTAGCCATCTTAAAGCTTCCATTTTTTCAAAAGAAACTAATATGTCAGCTCCACCTATTTCTATAACTGGAGAATATACTTCAGATCCATATCTAACTTGAGAAGAAACAGAACCTCCTCTTTGGCTCATTCCATGTATCTCACTCATTTTTACATCATAGCCAGCTTCCATAAGCCCTGTAGTTAATAATTTACTAGCAAGTATAGTTCCTTGCCCACCTACTCCAACTAAAAGTATACTTTTTGTCATATTAGTTTACCTCCTTAGCTAATCCATTATTAGATATTGCATCTTTAGGACATACTTGAGAACATACATTACATCCTACGCATTGATTTTTATCTATATTTACTTTCTTTTCATCCTTGTCAAATGATATAGCGGGACAACCTGTTTTCATACATATCTTACATCCTATACAAGCATCTTCATCTATCTCACATTTACTTGTAAATGGATTGTTAAATTCTTCTATGTCTTCTTTAGAGAATCTCTTAAGTACACACGGCCATCTAGTTATTATTACTGAAGGTTCATCTAATTCAAATGCCCAATCTAGTGTCTCTTTCACTTCTTTTAAATTATTTGGATCTATTGTTCTAACTTGCTTAACACCGCAAGCTCTAACTAAACCTTCTATATCAACTATTTCAGTAACATCTCCTTGTAATGTATATCCTGTTCCTGGATTTTGTTGATGCCCTGTCATTCCAGTTATTCTATTATCTAATATTACAGATATTGAGTTACCTTTGTTGTATACTACATCTAATAATGAGTTGATTCCTGTATGGAAGAAAGTAGAATCACCAAGTACACCAACTACTCTCATTTCGTTATCTTTTTTCATATTAAATACTTTTTGTGCTCCATGTCCTGTACTTAAACTAGCTCCCATACATACTACTGTATCCATAGCATTATATGGAGGTGCAAATCCTAATGTATAACATCCTATATCTCCTGATACTAATACATTTTTTCGCTTTCCTAATTCATAGAAGAACCCCCTATGTGGACATCCTGCACATAGCCCTGGAGGTCTTGGCACTACTAATTCTTTATTATATTCTATTGTATCATTTGTTTTTCCAAATACAGCTTTTCTAAGAACATCTGGAGTCATTTCTCCCATTTTAGGGAATAAGTCTTTACCTATACAATCTATACCAGCTGCTTTTAATTGATCCTCTATAAATGGATCATTCTCTTCTATTACATATATTTTTTCTACATTAGATGCAAATTCTTTTATTCTTTCCATCGGTAATGGATTTGTAAATCCTAACTTCATATATGATGCATCATTTTTAAATACTTCTTTTGCGAACATATAACACATTCCTGATGCTATTACCCCTACTTTACTATCATTTATTTCATAGTAGTTTAAAGAAGTATTATTAGAATATTCTTCTAGTTTTTCTAGTCTTTCTTCTACTGAATGTCTAAGTACTCTTGCATGTGCTGGTACTGTTAATGTTTTTTGAGGATTTTTAACATAATCTTTTATTCCAACTTCTACTCTATCATTACACTCTACTATTCCCTTTGAGTGACATAATCTAGTTGTAACTCTATATAATACTGGAGTGTCAAATTCTTCACTTACTCTGTATGCTTCTTTTAACATATCCTTAGCTTCTTGGCTATTTGATGGCTCAAATAAAGCTATTTTTGCAAATTTAGCATAATTTCTGTTATCTTGTTCATTTTGAGAAGAGTGCATTCCTGGTTCATCAGCAGAAACTAATATCATACCAGCATTTACTCCAGTATATGCAAATGTAAATAATGGGTCTGCTGCAACGTTAACCCCAACATGTTTCATAGATGCTATTGTTCTAGCACCTGCAATAGATCCACCTATTGCAGCTTCAAGTGCAACCTTTTCATTTGGTGCCCACTCAGCTACTATTGAATCTTTATATGTAGCTATATTTTCTAATATTTCTGTACTTGGAGTTCCAGGATAAGCAGATGCATATTTTACACCAGCTTCATATGCTCCACGAGCTATGGCTTCATTACCAGTCATTAGTTTTTTCATATTAAATTCCCCCATATATCTTAGTTTTAAATCTATTCCCCTTATATTTTTAACTAATTTATATATAATACATTTAGTATTATCATTTATTCTCTACTAATTTCTGACTTTTTACATATTCAAGCGCATTTTTGATTATACTTGGTGCTATCTTACATTTATTTTCATTTACTGCACAAACAGCAAATCTAAGCCCAGCTTTTAAAGGTACCATATACACATTATCTTTAGTTAATTCTTCGCATACTTCTCTTGAGTTTTCACAAGGTATACTTACAAAAAATCCA
This sequence comes from Romboutsia sp. 1001713B170131_170501_G6, assembly GCF_015668195.1. NCBI lineage: Bacteria > Bacillati > Bacillota > Clostridia > Peptostreptococcales > Peptostreptococcaceae > Romboutsia > Romboutsia sp. 1001713B170131_170501_G6. Next base: position 239,436 of record NZ_JADPFC010000001.1, on the reverse strand, counting down.
TCTCTATATGGAAGTATATCAAGTCCTACTTTTTCAGCTTCTTTTACAAATGCATTAGCTCTTCTTTTTAACATTTCCTTGTACGTATTTTTTTCTTCATTGTATTTCTTAAATTTCTCTGAATCGTTTACTATATTGGAAAGAAGTGCCATAGCTCCTCTGTTGCAATTTGACCAGTTTGCTCTACAAGAGTGTACACAAGCATAGTAAAATTCTTCTGCTACATTTTCACTTGAAGTTATGCAAACTGCTGCTCCCATTCTCATTCCATAAGCTGTAAATCCTTTAGACATACTAAATCCTACTATAACTAATACATTTTCTGGTAGATTTGAGAACTTTTCAAAAAACATTCTACTAGCATTATCATCACTAGCAAAATCAATATACGCGATATCAACAAATAATATTATTTTCTTTTCTTTATTTTGAGCTACTTCTTTTGATAATCCTATTATTTTATCCCATTCATTATCTGGTATGCTATATCCTGTTGGGTTATGTGCTGGTGTGTTTAGAATTGTAAATATTCTTTCTTGCTTATCTGCTATTCTTAAAAATTCTTTTTTAAATGATTTGAAGTTGAAATTATTATTCTCATCAAATAACTCGTATGTTCCTACAGTTCTTCCTATTTCTTCTGTAATGCTTACATATGGACTCCAAAACCAATCTGATGTTAATACTTCATCACCTGGGTTTGTATAATTCCAAGTAGCTAATTTTATAGCTCCACTTCCTCCTGGAGATGCAACTGCTCTTATATAACTATTTGGTGTATAGTCTTTAAAAACTACTTTCTTAACAGCTTCAAGATAATCTGGCTGACCTTCAAGTGCTGCATAAGCAGATATTTCTGCATTTTCCAAACTTTTATACTCACTATAAACTGTATCTAAAGTTATTAATCTTCCGTAATCATCCATTAATGCTCCTATAGTAGCATTTATAACATTTTCTCTTCCTATATTTTTTTCCGCTCTTTGAGCCCTTCCTGATAAATCAAATATTATATCTTTCTCTCTTGGCCATATAGAATGCTTAGCCGCCATACTTTGCATAATATTCCCCCCACCCTATAATTATTTACTTTTCCTCTCAATATAAAGCAATACTTGTGCCAAATATTTAAATATTTTAATTAGTTTACTATAATAAGTTAATAATTAATATAAATTAATAAAAAACAATTTTTTTTAAAGCAAGCTTGTTTTTTATTAGTTTCATATTTGTATTAATCTTCTTATTTATAATAACTTACCTTTGATGTTATTTTTTATGTTAATAATTTTTAACATTAGTTATTATTTTTTAACACTTCAACTATTATCTTTATATTTTTTCCAAAGAGCAGTTCTGCTTATTCCTAAGATACTTGCTACCTGTGTTTTATTTAATCCTTGAGATAATAATGTATTTATAATCTTTGTTTCAACATATTTATTTATCTCTTTTATATCAATACTTATATTTTCATAATTTATATCTTCAAGTTGGCTACTATCTATATTCAAGTTATATTCATCCACTTTTTTATCTTCATCTTCCACATATAATATTTCTACTTTGCCTGTTAGTACGTATTTTTGTGCTACATTCTTTAGTTCTCTAATATTTCCCAGCCAATTATGATTATTTAATAGATTAATCTCTTCTTGATTTAGCTTAAAACTATCGCTGATAGAAGATAGATTTGAAAAATTACCTTCTTCTATCATTTTCTTCACAAAATATTCAAACAAAAATACTATATCTTTTTTTCTTTTTCTAAGTGGAGGTATGTTTATCTCTAGACTACTTAATCTATAAAATAAATCAGCTCTAAAAGTTTTATCTTTTATTTTTTGTCTTAGATTTTCATTAGTAGCAGCCATTATCCTTATGTCTAGAGGTATCACCCTATCTGACCCCATTCTCATTATCTTTTTTTCTTCTATAACCCTAAGTAACTTAGTTTGTATATTTATAGGCAAACTATTTATTTCATCTAAAAATATACTTCCTCCATGAGCAAGCTCAAAAAGCCCTGGCTTTCCGCCCTTTTTTGCTCCTGTAAATGCTCCTTCTTCATATCCAAACAATTCACTTTCTAGCAAACTTTCTGATATGGTGGCACAATTTATGGCCACAAAAGGTTTATCTTTTCTTTGGCTAATATTGTGCATACTTTGTGCTAACACTTCTTTTCCACAACCGCTTTCTCCATATAATAAGGTCGTAAATTCTGTTTTACCAATCTTTTTAGCCATTTCTACAATTTCTTTACTTATTTCATCTTTGAATATATAATCATCAAATGTATATTTAGCACAAAGTCCCTTATTATTTAAATCCATGCGTATCTTTCTCTCTAAACTTTGTATATTGGTTATATCTTGAAGTATTCCAATTATTCCTTGGACTTGTCCATCAACTATTATGGGTACTGACCTTGTGTTTACTGTCAATTTATTTATATTTCTTATCTTACGCTTATGACTCTCATTTTTAATCATAGCTTCTACTAGCCAATCCATACAAGGAAATACCTCTTTTATATTTTTATTATATACTTCTTCCTTTTTTGTGTTTAATATTTTCTTTGCACTTTCATTAAATAGTATTATTTTTCCTTTTGTATCTATAGCTATTATTCCATCTTTTACTCCATCTAGTATATTTATAAGCATTTGATTGTTAAATTTTTCATTTGATAATGATCTTATTATATTTTTAGAGTATTCTATAGCCTCTGTTATAGATTCTTCACTAGCATTTATAAATACATTATCTATGTTATACTGTCTAGCAAAAGAACAAGCTATTCCACTTCCAACTATAACTATATCTTCTTTTTTATCGATGTATTTTAAGACCTTGCTTCTTATTTCATATTTAGATTTGAACCATTCTTCCTTTATATGTATATTTATTACATCCTTTAAACTTATATAATCGAAATCTACTTCATCATACCCTAATATAAGAACTATTTCCTTTTTGTATGTACTAGCTAATTTTATAGCTTTTAGTAAATCTATAGATTTCATATTTAAAGGTATTATGGGTACATTGACAGTATCTAATATAAGCTTATATCCTCCACCTCTGCCTATTATTACTTGAGCTCCTTTGTCAACTAATATCTTTCCTTGTTCTTCTAATAAATCTAATTCTATAATATCTATTATAATTTCTTTATTTTTTATTTCCCTTGGGTAAAGTGTTTCTATTTTCTCTTTTAGCTCTATATTTGACGCTATAACCCCTATTACATTTTCCACCTTTAGTTCCCCTTTTATCTTATTTTAAAAATTTATATTAATTATATCATATTAACTTTCTATTAATTAATATAATTTAAAGTATACTTATTTAAATATATAAACTTAGTAATAAACTATAAAGTATGGAGGTTTTTTGATTATGCAATATAAAAATAGCCTATTTAATATGCCCTCTGACAAGGGCTCGTTAACAGTTAGAGGTGTAAGTTCTTTAAATATAGAATCTGATATGGCAAAAATTAATGTTAGAATATCTTCTCAAGATAAGAGCTTAGAAATAGCAAAAGATAGAAATAGCGAAATTTTGAATAGACTTTTATATAGTCTTTCTGATTTTGGTGTTTCAAAGGACGATATTTTTAGTAAAGACATTTCTGCTACTCAAAATTATGATTATGAAAAAAATACATTAGTTTCTTATACTGTAACTCAACTTATAACTATAATAGTGCATGATTTAAGTAAAGTTAATGATATTTACTCTTTAGTAGTTGAAAATGGCGCAAATGATGAAATATATATAGACTTTTCTTTATCTAATCCTAATGAATACTACAATAAAGCATTAAAAAAAGCTACTCAAGATGCTAAAGATAAAGCTAGTATTTTAGCTAAAAGTTTTTCTCTTAATTATAATCCCATACCTTGCAAAGTTACTGAGGTAAGTTCTCAACTAAATAATATTAATTATTCATCTAAATCATCTAGCACAAATGTAGTACCTGGTATAGTTAAGATAACAGCACAAGTAGATGCATCATTTTTAACTTATTGCATGTAATAAAAAAAGTCTACCTAATCAATGGTAGACTTTTTTTATTTATACTATACAGTTTTCTATTTGTATTATATAATCTTGGCAGTTTTCACATATTATTATACTAACTATATAACTATCATCAACTTTACCTGCTCTTAATAATTTGTTAAAACTTAATCCTTCATAACTTTTATCTATATCACTTATAACAAACTTCCCATTTTTAGTGAATATATAAAAATGATATTCTAAAAAACCAAAGAACTTTTGCTTTTCCTTAACTCCTTTTAGACATTCTGGGCAAGCTTCTTTGTAGTATTCCATATCAAAATCTATTTCACTAGCATTAGATAACATTGCTAATATATTTTCTAATTTTATACCATCTACAGGCTTTTCTTCGTCATTTAATAAACCACTACAGTTATTTAAACCTAATACATACTCTTTATCTTCATAATTAAACTTATACTCTTTCATCTTACACCTCTTATTTGCCTATTTCAGATATAAAAGTTACTTCCTTAGTTAATGCATCTTCGTATTCTGCATCGTTTATATATCCAAGTTCATGCATTTTATAAAGTATTGTTTCTTGTCTTTTCTTTGCTTGTACAAATTGACCATATTTTGCAGGGCTATTAGTTATTCCTGCTAACATAGCACATTCAGCTAAATTTAAATCTTTAACATCTTTACCAAAATACACTTTAGCACCTTTTGCTACCCCATAGGCTGATTTACCTAAATATATATTATTTAAGTATATACCTAATATTTCATCCTTAGATATGTTTTTATCCATGGAAGTTGCATTAAACATATCCTTAAGTTTTCTTTTTATAGTTTTATCATCACTTGTAAGTAAGTTTTTAGAAATTTGCATTTCTATAGTACTTCCGCCTTGAGTTGTATCTGTTAGTAAATTATGTACTACAGATCTTACTAAAGATATAGTATCTACACCATTATGTTTATAGAATCTCTCATCTTCTATAGATACAATAGCATCTTTTAGATACTTTGGTATATCATTATTATCTACCACTTCACTACTTATATAGTTTTGCTCTAATAGCTCTTTAGTTACTTTAGGTGAGCCTTTGACCGCTGTAAACACATAAATACTAGAAACTATTGATACTAAGGCTAATACTAATAACATTGATATTAATAAATTTCTAAATAATTTTAATAACTTTTTATTTTTTTTCCTCTTGCTTTTTTTAGTTCTTGAGCGAGAACTATAAGTACTATTTCTTTTTCCTCTATTTATAGTGTTTTCATTTTTTATTTTTTCACTTACACTTCTATTATTAAATACTTTATTATCTGATTTATTTGTTGTTTTACTTGTACTTGAGCTTACTCTTCTCCGTCTTATTTTATTATCATCATTATTATAACTCATAAAACCTCCTTATTTATAAAGTAATTATACATTGTTATACAAAATAAATCAAAGAACAAATTTGTAAGATTATAACTATACTTAGTTTATGCAACTTTATATATTATTTGTATATTATTTGGCTAAAAAAAATGATTTTTGGAAATTATATAATATATAAAATAGTCAAAGAAGGCTTTGTTATAGCTTATTTTATACATGATACTTGTATAAGTTGGTGGATTGTAAACTAGAGTCTTTTGACAAATGTATATGGGCCAGAGATGAAAATACGTTATAGACCTAGATATATGTATGAGTTGTGGTACATGTAATAGCATATGCCCTGTTGATACTCCTCAAATGAGGAATAATATAAAGTAAAAAAGAAAAGCAATACAATGCTTTTCTTTTTTACTTTATATTTATGCTATGTACAATTTGTTCTTTACTTTTATCTTCTATGTTATTTAACTCTAATTTTATAGGATCTTTAGTATTATGAAGCGTTATTCCCATTTTTATATCTTTACCTTCTCCACCTTTAACATTTCCTATAAATCCTTGTATATCTTCCTTAGCTGTTGAAACAAAATACTTAACTGGTTTTCCTCCTTGATATGGATATACATCTATATTAGATAATTCTATATCGTGTTTGCTGTTATTTTTAACATTCATACTTATTATAGCAGAAGAATTATAAACATCTCCTACACTTATTTTTTCCTCTACTATATTTATATCAGTTATGCTTATTTTTATATCGTCTTTTTCTACATTATTTATTAATATATCTTTATTTAGTATATTGTTTTTTTCTATACATATTGATGTATTTGACATAGCTATAAAAAATAATAAGGTTAAAAACAGACATTTAAATTTTTTCATATGCACCTCCTAGGTTTTTATAGTTTATCCAGAAGATATATTTTTATACATTTTTGTTTAAGTTAAATTCAATAAAATTTTAAATTTAACTTAAACAAAAATTTTATAAAACTTTTTTTAAATTTACTATTGCTTTTTTTGTCGAATCTTGTTATTATAAATACAAGGTTATTCCCCTAATAACCGATTATTTACTCCCCAAATAAAATATATTCCCTAATAAACCCCTTTTTATAATATATTTTACCCCTTTTTAATGACCTTACTTGATCGGTTTAAAGTAAGGTCATTTTTTTATTCTTTATAATACCTCTTATAAGCTTATATCCCTTAGCCTTTGTGTCTACTGTATAGATTTCCCCCTCACTCAATACTTTCCAATCTTTATCTTCTTTGTATAACCTTATATAAGTATTGTAATTTTTATCTTCTAGTTCCCATACAAAGTCATTTTTTTCTAATTTTTTATACCTCCAATCTAAGTTTCTACTTATACTAGATAAATCATTCATTATTTCTAAAACATCTTCATATCTATCTCTTGGATCTATCATAAGACATTTTTCTATTATATTTATAATTTCTCTTGGTACATGAGGCAAATATTTTTTTCTTATAGGAAACTTACCTTTAGCACATGCTATTTTTAAACTATTTAAATCTTTATATTTTCTGGCTTGATTATTATATTCTTCATTTCCATTGCACATTCTATATAAAGTAGTACCTATTTGATATATATCAATTTTTTTATCTATTATAGAATTTGTACACTGTTCTGGGGCTATATGCTTATAATATACATTTCTAAGTCTTGCATTTCCTGAGTTATTTAAATACAATGCCGAGCCAAAATCTGTTAGTATTGCATTATCATTATCACTTATAAGTACATTATTTGGCTTTATGTCACAATGTATTATACCTAAAGAATGGATGTATTGTATTGCTGATAAAAAGTCTAATGAGTACTTTATAACTTCTCTAATAGTTAAGTTTTTATTCTCTAATAAATTATATAAAGACCCTCTTTCTAGATATGGCATTGTTATATATATATTATTTTCATCTTGAGATGCTGTATTTATATTCATTATATTAGGATGATTACATCTATATATCTTCTTAGATTCATCAAAGTATTTATCTGCATATTTTAATTTCTTTTTACTTATTTGCTTTAGTATAAATTTACATCCAAGCTGAGTATCTTCTACTAAATATAAATTTGAATTTACTCCTTCAGATTTAATCTTTTTTATTACTTTTAAGTTAACATTTGGACTTATTTGCATATTTCCACCCCACAATTAAATAGAAGCTCCTCTACTATACCTTCTATCTTTATTAACTGTATATTATCTTCATTTTCCAATTCATTTTTATTTATATAGGATTTATTCACATCATGTTCTTTTATAATACTACTTACTAGTTTTTTGATATAATTTAATCTATTACCTATATCAAAAGACTTAGGTATAATTAATTTATTTTTAACTATATATATTTTCTTATTTTTTGTTTTTTTAAATATTGAAAACTCTATTTCACTTACAGATATATTAAATTCTATGAAATTCATATGTCTAACCCCCTAAAGGTTTTTTAAGATACTATATACTATGAGTTTTAATAAAAATTAACCACTAAATATAATTAGTTTTAAAAATTTTTTATTTTGAAGGATATAAATTTATAGTTTGTATGAAAGCAATTTAAATCATAAAATTCTAATAAAAAAGCAAACTATATTTAAATAATAGTTTGCTTTTTATTTATTTTATTTTTAAAAACAATTTAGCTGTAGCTAATGTATCACTATCTGCTCTATGTGCATTTTTATTTTCTATTCCATAATATGCGCATGCTGTTTCTAGTTTTTTGTTTTTTCCTTTATAGTTCTTGTTAGCCTTTAACATTTCTAATGTACATATATGATTAGTTATAGGCTCTAAGTTTAATTTATCTAAATAATAATTTAAAAACTTTAAATCAAATTTAGCATTATGAGCTATTATAGTTCTATCTCCTATATATTTTCTAAATCTAGGCAATACTTTTTCTATAGGATCTTCATTTTTAACCATATCATTAGTTATATTAGTTATATCTGTTATAAATGGCGGTATATCTGAAGTTGGTTTTACAAACCTTGAATAATTTCTAATTATTTCATTATTTTTTATCTCAGTTATTCCGATTTCTATTATTTCACAACCCTTATATGGGTCAAGACCCGTGGTTTCTAAATCTACAACTACATATTCTTCCATGTTTAAAACTCCTTTTAGGTTCTTGTTTATCTAATTATATTATATGATAACATGTATTTTGTTTTAGTACAAAATTTGCTAATATTTAACTAAATAAACAACTAAATGTATTTATTCTTAATTAAAAAGTAAGTATCTATTAAATTACTTTATAATAGATACTTACTTTTAATTATCCTATGTATGGCATAGGATTTGTATGCTTTCCATTTATTCTTATTTCAAAATGTAAGTGTGGCCCTGTTGATCTTCCTGTATTTCCTATTTTAGTTACTGCTTGTCCTTTTTGAACCTTCTGTCCAACAGATACTAGTAATTGATCGTTATGTGCATATAATGATACCTTCCCATTATCATGCTGTATCATTACAGTATTTCCATAACTACCTTTAAGTCCTGAATATATAACTGTACCACTGTCAGTTGCTACTGCTGGAGTTCCTTTTGGTGCTGGTATATCAATACCGGTATGTATCTTTTGAACATTTAATACTGGATGAAGTCTATATCCATATGGAGAACTTATTCTACTATGACCTGGAACTGGCCAAGAACCACTTGATATTATTGCTCCATTTAAGTTTTCATCAGTTGATGCAGCACTTTGTTGGGTTTCTTGTGCTTGTTTAGCTGCTGCTTCTGCTGCTAATTTTTCTAATTCATTTTGTAAATTATCTTCTTCAGTTTCTAGTTCTCTCTTTAAAGCTTCTAATTCACTTTTATCAGATTGTACCTTTTCATTATTTTCTACTAGAGCTATTTTTAAATCTTCTTGCATTTTCTTTTTGTAATTTAAATCTTTTTCTTTTTTCTCTACTTCTGATTTATTTTCATCTAGTTCTTTTAGTATCTTTTGATCTTGCTCTACAACTTGCTTAACTACATATATATTATTGAAAAAATCTGATATAGAAGTACTACTTAATATAACCTTAATATATCCCATAGAATAATTATTGTTTATTGCTTTTAATCTTTTGCCTAGGGCTTCTTCATTTTTACTTATATTTTCGTTGAGTTTTTCTATTTCAATCTTAGTAGTTTCTATTTCGCCATCTAATTTTTCTATTTTATCATTAGTCTCTTTTATATTTACTTCTATTTCTTTCACTTTAGAATCTAAATCTTTTATTTTAGATTCTAAAGTTGTTTGTTCTTCTCTGTTTTTATTTAATTTATCATCTACACTCTTTTGTTTAATTTCTATATTTTTATCTTCAGTGTCTGCATATATATATGTTGTTCCAAATACTAAAGAGCATACTGTTAATATAGTCAATATTTTTCTCACTCAATCTTCCCCCATATTACTTTATACTTTTAAATGTCTTTTAACTGATATAACACTTCCTAATACCCCTATAACCACTCCTGTTATAAGCAATGTTAATACTAATGAAGATGATATAGAAGCTAATGGAAGGACTGCACCTGACATAATATTATTTATCGGATTTATAAATTGCTTTAAATTTTCTACTATATATCCATATGTAACCAGACATATACCAATAGCTAAAGTAGCTCCTATTAATCCAATAAAAAAGCCTTCTACTATAAATGGAGATACTACAAATAAGTTACTACCACCTACATATTTTATAATTTGTATTTCTTCTTTTTTGCTATATACTCTACTTTTTATCGTATTAGATATTATTACTAGGCATATTAATAGTAATCCACCTATTAAAATTGACCCAAATTTCTTAACTGTACTTGATATACTTAAGAAATTTTGTATTATATCTTGAAAATAAGTTATCTCTGTTACACCTTCTAATTTAGATATCTCTCTTGATATTTGCTTTATATTCTCTGGATTATCTATTGTAACAAGGAAGGAATCCTCTAAAGGATTTTGTACACCTTCAAGTAGATATGCTTCTTCTCCAAAACTTCTTTTAAGATCGTTAAAAGAAGCTTCTTTTGTTTTAAACTCAACACTCTTGACACCATTTATATCTTTAATTTTATTTTTTAATTCTATTCTTGCATCATCATTGGTGAATTCTTCTATAGATACCCTAACTTCATTTATTTCATCTTGTGCATATTTTATAAATTGGTTTATATTTAATACTATAGTCAAAACTATTCCCAATATTATTAAAGATGCAGATATAGAAATTGTAGATATAATAGTCATAGTTTTATTGTGAAAAGCACCTTTTATTCCTTGCTTTAGACTGTATAAAAATTTAGACATTAATTTCATATTTTTCCCTCTTTGTATCTTTAATTATTTTTCCTTCTTTAAGCTCTATAACTCTCTTTGGAAATAGCTTTAATATTTCTATATCATGTGTTGCCATTATGACAGTAATACCTTCTTCATTTATTTCATTTAATAATTTTAAAATTTGGATAGAATTATTTATATCTAAATTTCCCGTACATTCATCTGCAATTATTATAGATGGTTTATTGACTATAGCCCTAGCTATACCAACTCTTTGAGATTCTCCACCTGATAATTCATTTGGGTATTTGCTATGCTTTTCAGCTATGCCAACTCTTTTTAACACTTCCATAACTCTTGGTCTAATTTCTTTAGTACTTGTACCTACAACTCTTAATGCTAATTCTACATTTTCATAGACGGTTTTTTCATTTAATAGTCTAAAATCTTGAAATACTATTCCTAAATTTCTTCTGTAATTATGTACTTTGCTTGTTTTTATTTTAGTTATATCTTCTCCTAAAACAGAAAGCCTTCCTGATGATATTTTTTCTTCTCTAGTCAATAATTTAAGTAAAGTAGACTTCCCTGCTCCTGAATGCCCTACTAAAAACACAAATTCGCCTTGTTTTATTCCTAAATTTACATTATCTAGTGACTTATTACCATCTGAATAAAATTTATCTACATTAGTAAATTTAATCATTTTCATCACTCCAATTTTGCTTTTGTTGCCTTATTTTTTTTTACTATTCCATTATACACAATTTAGTATTTTTTTGTAACCTTTTTGTAACTTTAATTGCAAATTTTTATCATTTAATATCAAAAAACTTCGCATATCTAATTTTTTTATAGATATGCGAAGTTTTTTAATATTTTTTCTTATTCTTAGTTTTAACTTGCGCTAGATATACAAGCCCATTGCCTTGAACAGTTCTTGGATAGTTAATAGATTTTGTATGCTTTATAAGTTGAGCATATAACTCCGTTTCACTTAAATCTCTTTGAAATTCTTCTTTTGACCAATTTTTAAGTAAAGCCAAGCTTCCCGTAACATGCGGTGTTGCCATGCTAGTTCCACTTAGTACTTCATATTTGTTATTTGGATAGGTTGAAAGTATTTCTACCCCTGGTGCAATTACATCTATAACTAAATTTGCATTACTGAAACTAGCAGGATTTCCTTTTTTATCAACAGCACCTACTGATATTACTTCTTCATAAGCAGCTGGGTATGAGTATTCAAAACTATCAGCATTTCCATCTCCATCATTTCCAGCTGCACACACTACTAATATTCCTTTTTTGACAGCTTCTTTTATTGCTCTTTCTAATTTATCTGAACTTTCGCCCATTCCAAGTGACATGGATATTATATCTACCTTTTTTTCTACGGCATAATTTATAGCATTAACCACCCAACTTAATTTTCCTAATCCATTACCTTCTATTGCTTTTAATACATATATCTGTGCATTAGGTGCTATACCTACTATATTATTATTTGGATTATTTGCTGCAATAGTACCTATAACATGGGTACCATGTCCTACTCTATCAGTTACAATATTGGGATTTTTATTATCTTCATTTGTAAAATTTCTAACTTCTACTATATTATTTTTTAAGCTTTCATGATATATATCACATCCTGAATCTATTACTGCTATACGTACTCCACTTCCTTTAGTAGATTCTTTCCACATGTCCCTAGCTTTTATCATATCCACTCCATATTGGTTAACTGTATTTCTTCCTCTTGAGTTTGATTCTATTTTAAATGGCAACAACTTAATGTTTAAATCTTCAGATTTATTTTTCATAGATACCACCCCAAAATTTATTCTTATAATTAATTATATATTTTTGAAGTGATAATGTGATTTTGTTTTTTTTCATTTTCGAGATAATTTTCTATATTATTTAATAAATATTTTTCATTTATTTCACTTAAGTCTATATTATTTAGGTATCTTTTATTTTCATTACATATATATACCCCTTGTGTTATAATATTGTCTTCTATAATTACTTCTAGAATAGTATTATTACCTAGGTAATAGGTTCCTACCTTACCTTTCTTATCTTCTTTAAATTCGCCTACATATTTATATAACTCACAAGCATATGTTCCTACTCCGTGTTTTTTCCCTTCTTTAAACTCTCCTTCATAAATACTTTTATCTTTATATGTATATCTTCCTCTTCCATTTATAATATCATCCTTAAATTCACCTTCATATATTTCACCATTTCTATATTTCATCATCCCCTTGCCTTTTTTTAATCCATATTTATATTGCCCTTCATATATATTCCCATATTTATCTATGTAGGATCCATGCCCATGATATATATTGTCTTTAAATTCACCATTATATTTGCTACCATCCGCAAACTCATATTTACCTTGTCCGTTTTTTTTACCTTCTACAAAATCTCCTTCATAGGTCTGCATATTCGCATCAATAAGCTTTCCTTGTCCATGTTTAAGGTTATCTTTCCACATTCCATTATATTTGCTACCGTCTTTGCAATATAAAATTCCTTTTCCATGTCTTTTCCCGTCTTTAAAATATCCTTTATATATGTCTTTGTTTTTGTAAGTATAAGTTCCTATTCCTTCTATTTTATTCTCTTTAAAATCGCCACTATACGACCCTTTATCATGGTAAGTATATTTACCTATTCCATGCATTTTATCATCTTTCCAAAGTCCTTCATATCTATCTTTATTCATATATATACATATCCCAAAACCTTCTCTTTTTTCATCTTTAATCTCTCCCTTATATACATCTCCATTATCATATTGCATAATATTCTCTTTACTTGATATACTAGAATTTTCTATTTGTCTTATATTTTCTTTTACGTTATTTGTATCTACTTTGTTCATGTCGCCTATCACTAAACTACTTCTAGTATATCCTCTTATGTATCCTTTATTTTTAGGCTTATTATATTTTACTTTTAATATAATACTTATCCCATAAAATAATATAAATATTGATGATAGAGATATAAATACCTTAAATATTATAGAAAAATAATTACTTATTTCTTCCACAAAAACTCCTCCTATTTCCTGTTTTTAGTTTCTTATAATTTATATTTATTCTTGTCCATATTTATTCATATTAAAAAATAGTATAAAATTTCTATATAATTAAAATATAAAAAGTATATATTAAAGCTACTGTTTTTCCATCAAAAAAGCTGTTGATATATAGTTTTATCAACAGCTTTTTTCTAGTATGTAATCAAATTCTATTTCTTCATACTTTAAATCATCAAAAAATAGGTTTATTATGCTATTTATTTCTTCTACGTATTCCTCTTGACTTAGCTTATAAAGCATTAAGTCATCTATTAAATCTTTCATATCAAAATATACGTTCTCAAGTATATAAAAATATCCCGTTCTAATATCTTTTAATTTATCTATTGTGTCCATTTTTCTGCTTATATCTCTTATTATATCTATATTGTATATGTCTATATTATTTATAGATTCTAAATATAGATATACAGTTTTTATAACTTCTATAGATATATCAGATTTACTAGCTTCTTTTGGATTTTTATAGTATATGTTTTTGTATTCATTAAAAACTTTTTCTAAGTTTTCATTTAATGTTATAAATGGTGATCTTATAAAATCTTTTATTATTAATATGTTTCTTATTCCTTCATTTTTTTCTAAAATTTCATCTAATACATATAAATTATATGCATCATACAAAGGGTCATGTACATCTCCTTTAAATTCTACGTTTGCACATTCAAGAAGATTTTTTAATGAAACATAATTCATACATTTTATTCCGCAATCTAAATATTTGTCCTTTATATCTACGAACAAACCTTTTATATTATTTATAAATCTTGGGTGATTGTTTTTTTGAGCACTTTTTTTATCTGTGTTATTAAAGCAAGTTAAATCTAGGTTCCCAAAGGTATATATACCTTCTATTTGAGAAAATGTACCTAACCATTTTTTAAATTTTCTCATAACTTCTTCATATGTTGGTGCATCTTTAACATCTTCTTGCTTTATATGAGTTAATTCTTCTATATGTGGATATATTTCTTGGTTAGTTACAGGCTTTATTAGTGACTTAAATTCTTCTATATTACCTGTATCCGTATCATATTGTATAGCTCCAATTGCAATTATATCCGCATTTAGCATATCTCTTTTGTTTCTTGCACTTGGCATATTCATTTCAAAGTCTATATAAACTCTTTTCAATCCAAACTCCCACCTTCTAAATATCTTTACTTATATTTTATCATTTTATGATATTTTTTCACCATACATTTATAAAATTTTCGTTTTTCTTGTTTATTCAAATATATTTCATAAAAGCAAAAATAAAAGGAAGAATAAAAATTCTTCCTAAATTTATAAATACATTATATTTAATTATACTAAAAATAAATAATGAAAATTTTAAATAATCTCTAATTAGTCTTCAAAATTTTCCATAAATGAATGCTTCACTCCATCTTTTTGCCATCCAAGTACAGAATCTATATTTACATTTTCCGCTGCCTTAAATATTGATTTTTCCACATCCTTAAAGTTTTCTCCAAGATTTTTAATTAAATCTTTTATTTCATATCTCTTGTTACCAGTCTTTTTAGCCGCTACCATACATGCACAATTTAGTGGCCATATACCACTATTTTGTATAAATCTTACTATATGTTCTTCTCTTATATAATAAAGTGGTCTTATTATTTGTATACCATCAAAGTTTGTTGAATGTAGTTTAGGCAACATTGTTTTAAAGTTAGCCGAACATAATAGATTAAGCATTGTTGTTTCTATAACGTCATCATAATGATGTCCAAGTGCTAACTTATTACACCCTAATTCTTCAGCTTTAGAGTATAATGCTCCTCTTCTCATTCTTGCGCACATGTAACATGGATAATCCTTAGCTATTTCATCTGCTATTTCAAATATTCTTGAGTCAAATAAGTGTATTGGTATATCTAGGTATTCACAGTTATCTATAAGCAGCTTTCTTATATCTTCATGATATCCTGGATCCATAGCTATAAACTCTAATTCAAAGTTTACTTGTCCATGTCTTTTTAACTCTTGAAACATCTTAGCCATAAGTAAGCTATCTTTTCCTCCAGATATTGCAACAGCTATTTTGTCTCCTTCTTCTACTAGATTATAATCTCTTATAGCTTTTATAAATTTTGACCATAAATGTTTTCTATATCTTTTTATTATACTTCTTTCTATATCTTTTAATGGTTGTCTTTCGTCAAAAGGTACTATTATTTCACAGCCTTTTCCTGCTAAGTTACTCATACTATCACCTCTTATTTATATTTTGGTTATATCTATAATTCATTTTCATTAAGTTTCAATTTTAGACTATTTTTAATAAAACATGCAAATTATTTTATCATATATTAAGCTAATAATTCAAGTAATCTACTTATTTATTTTAGCCTGTATTTTTGCCTAAAGTATAGTTTATATATCTATTAATAGCACCTTTTTACAACTACAATATATTGTTAAATTTATTCTCACTTTAAGACAAGAGGTTTAATTATATGAGGATATGGACGCTGAACAAAACTCAATAGCTACCTATTATCAACTTATAAACATAACTTATGATGTTGATATAATAGAAGTTTTAGGATTTTTAGGTCAAAGAGAAACTACTATTTATAAAAGATTTTTAGAAACTTTAATGAATGTTTATGACCCTGAAGAAAGTAAACATACATTTTAATTTATAATTTTGTTTTTTTAATGTCTAAGGTGATCTTTTGATTTACTTTAGACATTTTTTATGTATAAAATTTTTATATTTAGAATTTTATAATTTAACTTATAATAAAAAGGAGCTAAACTCTATTTTGTTTGAGATAGCTCCTTTTAATCGGATTCATTATCTATATTCACTTTATTTCTCCTTTTGATATATAATATTACTTATGCTTTAATTATTATTCATTTTCATGTTCAGGTATATAATCATATTCCATTTCCTTTTCATATTCAAATATCATTAAGTCTATATTTATTTCCATATTTTACCTCCATTTTTTTTATTTATATAAATTATATTGATTAATTTAGCAAGATAAATTTTATTTTATTCTTTACTTATTTAAACTTGAAAAATCTTTTTTAATTTATTCACTTTTATTATCTGGTGTATAATCATATTCTATTTCTTTTTCATATTCAAACATTACTAATTCTAATCTATTATCCAAATTAACTTCCCTCCTTCTTTTTATAATACATTAAATATGAAGGATTAATTTTAAATGTTTCATATTTAATGTATTATATGCAAGATATTTATAAATATTTCCTTTTTTGAATTTAATTATTTTATATATTTGAAAGTATCCTTATCTTTACGTCTTCGCTTAGTGTTATAAAATTTGCTATATTTTCTATATCCTCTACTATATATAAATGAAAATAATCACTTAACTCCTTTAAAGCTCTATACTCTTTTCTATCAAAAAAATATAGATATAAATTATTTATATATCTCAAATAACATTTGTGTATTTTTATTTCAGCATAAACATGGCTTGTACTTTTTCTTGCCTCTTGAAATAATTCTTTTAATTTCATATATGCACATTGAGAGTCTTTAGGTATATATTTATCACTTAGAATTTCATTTAAGGCTGATTCAATATTTGGTATTGCTCCTTTATTTATAAATACATCTAAATAGTAGTGATCTTTTCTGTATTTGAATTTATAAAAATCTGTTACTACACCCATAGAAACACTCCTTGTTAATCTATAAATTTAATTTACACTATATATTATTTTCAATATATTAGATTATTTATTCATCAAAAATCTTTTCTACTTAAAATATTAGATTTTTTATACTAAGTCTAGTTAGATTTTTTTATTTTCAAATTTATTTATCTGTATATATTCATAAACAAGCAATGATTTTATGCCTAATATAAAATTATTGCATAAAAAATAGATGTCTTATTAATAATACATCTATTTTTTATATAATGAGAAAATCTTTATGTTATCTATAATACTCTTCTTGCATTTACATATGCATTATTATAATAATTACTTAATTCAGATATAACTACTTTTCCTTTACTCGATGATGCATGTATCATTTTATTATTACCCATATATATCCCAACATGACTTACATTTCCATCATTTGAACCGCTTGTATCAAAAAATATTAAATCTCCTTTTTGAAGGTTATTTTTATTTACATATTGTCCAAATTTTGATTGATCTTTTGATACTCTTGGTATATTTATTCCAGCAGACTTTTTAAATACATATTGAGTAAATCCTGAACAATCAAAACTACTAGGTCCTTCTGCTCC
The DNA here is from genome assembly GCF_015668195.1 of Romboutsia sp. 1001713B170131_170501_G6. NCBI lineage: Bacteria > Bacillati > Bacillota > Clostridia > Peptostreptococcales > Peptostreptococcaceae > Romboutsia > Romboutsia sp. 1001713B170131_170501_G6. The sequence goes on along the minus strand of NZ_JADPFC010000001.1, from coordinate 221,285 downwards.
CCATACATATGGCTTTCCTAATAATGTTTGAGCTAAATTTATTACCTTATCGGCGCTTTGAGATGTTGTTCCACCACCATTAGACATATCTGCTGTTAAGTACTTGCTTGATACATATCCTATTTGTCCATTATATTTTATCTTTGCCCATCCATTTGATTCTGATATTACCCCTACCTCAGCACCATACGGTATTGAACCTATTTTTGAATGACTTGTGCTTGGTCCTTTTCTAATGTTTAGTGAACTTGCATTTACTTTTTTATTATATTTTACTTTTTCTTCACTTGGTGAAGTTGAATCTTCACTACTCTTTAAATATTGACTTGATACATATCCTATTTGTCCATTATAGCTTATCTTTGCCCACCCATTTGACTCAGATATTACTCCTACTTTTGTGCCATTAGGTATTGAGTCTATCTTTGAGTAACTAGTACCTGGACCCTTTCTAACATTTAGGGAACTTGCACTTACTATCTTATTGTATTTTATAGTATTATCTGATGTATTTCCTTCAGAAGAGTTTGAAACGTAATTTCCATGTACATATCCTACTTTTCCATTATACTTAACATTTATCCATTCTCCACTTTTTCCTATGTACTCTACTTTATCTCCTTTATAAAACTTACCAATTGAATCATAACTAGTGCTTGGTCCTTTTCTAAAGTTTACTGAATTTCCTGTTATTATTTTATATTCTATGTTTGCTTGTTGTATAGTATCAGCATTTGCTACTGTAACTGACATTGGAAGTAATATTGATGTTGCTACCAATCCCATTTTTATACTTTGTTTATTCATGTTTTATTACTACAGCTTAGAGGCTATAGTATACTCAACTCCTCTCCTTAATTGGCGTTTATACCCTATCTTTAATTTTTTTTATAATACTTTTTTATTTTATATTTTAATATTTTTCCCATGCTAATATTATTTCAAATTTGTAAGTTTTTGTCTATATTTTTCGATAACTGTTATATATTTACAATTTATATATATTTTTCTTCTTATAAAATTTTCTTAACGTTAAAATCTTATATATGATTTTTAACTTATAACAACTTTGCATAAAAAAAGAACCTTAAAATAAGGTTCCTTTAAATAAATATAGCCTAATATCCAGTTGATCCAAATCCACCATTTCCTCTTTCAGTGTCATCTAAATCACTAACTTCTAATATATTTATATCATATATAGGTTTAACTACCATTTGAGCTATCTTCATGTTTTTATTTACTATGAAATCTTCTTTACCATGGTTTATAAGTATTACACCTATCTCACCTCTATACCCTTCATCTATAGTTCCTGGTGCGTTTAATACTGTTACAGAATGTTTAAGTGCTAATCCACTTCTTGGTCTAACTTGAGCCTCTGTATTTTTAGGAAGTGCTATACTTATTCCTGTTTTTATAAGTTTAGATTCTGAAGCAGGAATAACCACTTCTTCTATAGAATATAAATCCATACCAGCATCTCCCTTGTGAGCGAAATTTGGTATTATTGCATCATCATGTAATTTCTTTATTTTTAATGTATACATTTTAATGTCTCCTTTTATAATTTAATTAAGGGTTATTTTAATATTGTATTAAAATACATTAAATTTAAAATACTAATTCTAGGAGGAACAAATATGAATTTATTACATGCCCCTTGGATGAAAAAAAAACTTGAGGTTATTTACAATAAGAGTATAAACGGTAATCTCTATATTATGTATAATGATATTAAATTTTTAAATTATACTCCAACTACAACTAGTATTTTGATTAATCTATTAGAAGATTATAACATAAATATAGACATAAATAATAAACTTTATCTATATTTACCATTTAACTTAAATATATTTTTAAAGGATTTAATAATTAATCTAAAATCATTATATGAAAATAACTTATATATAATACTTTGTGGATATAGAGAAGAATTAAATAATTTAAATCAAGATAATACTTTAAATCATATTTATTATAAATACCCAGAACTTAAAGGTCTTATTGATTATTTATTAGTTACTGATAAATCAAAATGCTATGAAATATTTACAGCACTATATGATACACAAAGTATTTATATAAGTCCAGATTCATCTTTAACTATATCTTGTGTTACCTTAAATAAGCTATGTGATTTAGAGGTAAGTGACTACAACCATATCTCTTTTGTTGAGATAATAGATAATGAAGATAGCAACTATTATTTTAACTCATATATAAAGGGACTTACTAATCATAATAATAATTTTAACTATTATTTATAAAAGACTGCCTTGCAGTCTTTTATTTTTTTATGATAATATATTTAAGTTACAAATGTAGTATTTAAGCACCTTGAAAGGAGTTTTACATGAAACTTATACTAGCAGAAAAGCCATCTGTGGCTAAAACTATCGCATCTTTTTTAGGAGCTAAAACTCGTCTTGATGGTTATTTTGAAGGTAATGGATATATAGTTACTTATGCTGTTGGGCATTTAGTGAGCCTATATGATGTCAAAGACTATGATAAAGATAAATACTCTGGTTCTTGGAAAATGGCTAATTTTCCATTTATTCCACCAGAAAAGTTTAAGTTCAAAGTAGATAGTTCTAAGAAAAAGCAATTTAATACAGTAAAAAAACTGTTACATAGAGATGATATTGAATATGTTATAAATGCAACAGATAATGATAGAGAAGGAGAACTAATTTCTTTTTTAATATTTTTATTATCTAAGAACAAAAAACCTGTAAAAAGAATTTTAGTAAATGAATGGACACCAGAAGATATAACTAGGGGTCTTAATAATTTAAAAGATGATAATGAAATGAGAAATTTACAATCAGCAGGTTACACTAGACTTATAACTGACTGGCTAATAGGTATAAATTTTACATCAGTTGCCACATTAAAATATGGTAACGGTAAACTACTAAATATAGGTCGTGTAATACTACCTACAGTCAAATTAGTTTATGATAGAGATATGGAAATTAAAAATTTCATACCAAAAACCTACTATGAAATAGAAGGAAATTTTAAATGCCAAAATGGTAAATATAAAGGTAAGTATATAAAAGGAAAAGAAAGTAAATTTGATACTATAGAAGATGTTAATAAAATTATTAATAGTATAACTTCTAATCAAGGTAAAATACTTGATAAAAAAGTTACAATGTCTAAAGAATATGCACCTAAACTTTTCAGTTTAACTTCATTGCAAGGATATATAACTTCTAAACATGCTAATTTCACTTCAGATAAAGTTTTAAGCGTGTGTCAATCTCTTTATGAAGGGAAAGGTAAGGGTGGTTATATTACCTACCCTAGAACCGATTCTATTTATTTAGAAGAAAGTTTAGCAACTAAAGTTTCACAAGCTTTAGATAAATTAAAGGCAACAGTTCCTTATAGTGATAAGGTCAAATTTACTAAAACTAAAAGAGTTTTCGATTCTTCTAAGGTAGATAGCCATAGTGCCATCATACCTACTTATATAATACCTACTAATCTAACACCTGATGAACTTATAGTGTATAATGCCATCAAAGATAGATTTATAGCAAATTTTATGCCTCCTGCAGAATATGAAAACACTGAAATTAAAACTGATGTAGATAAAAATATATTCTTGACTAAGGGTAAGGTACTTAAAACTAAGGGATACTTAGAGGTATACAATAAAGAAGAAAAAGACGATTTACTCCCTATGGTAAATAAGGATGAAATAGTGGATGTTATAGATATTAAACCTATAACTAAGCAAACTACACCACCTAAGCCTTATACAGAAGATACTCTACTTAAAGCTATGAAAAACTGTGGTAAAAATGTACCTGATGATGATACTACAGTTTTATCAGGTTATTCAATAGGTACATCTGCTACTCGTGCTGATGTATTAAAAAAGATATCACAAGTAGGATATGTTAATAAAAAAGGTAAGTCTTATTCTGTAACTGATTTAGGTAAAAATCTAGTTGAAATCTTCCCAGTAAAAGAATTATTTGATGTTGATTATACTGGTAAATTAGAAAAAAGTCTAAGCGATATCCAAAAAGGAACTTTCACTAGAAAAGAATATTTGACCAATATATTTAACTTTATATATAAAAATGTTGAACTAATAAAACATGATAGCCCTAAAAGCATAAGTACAGAAAATTATGTTTATAATCCTAAAACTAAAAAATTTACTAAAAATATACCTAATACTAATTCTTCTAATAAAAGTAGGGCTAAGAATGATTCTCCTTCAAATGAATCTCTTGGAAAATGCCCTGTATGTGGTGGCGATGTTGTTGAGATTTCTAAAGGATATATATGCAACAACTACAAAGAATGTAAATTTGGTATATGGAAAAATGATAAATTTTTAGAATTTTATAAGAAAAAACCTAACAAAACAATGGTTAAAGGTATATTAAAAAATGGTCAAGCCAAAGTTAAATCGCTAACAAGTAAAAATGGTACTAAATTTGATGCTATACTTAAATATTCTAAAAAAGATAATGGTTACTTTGGATGGGATATTGAAATAGAAAATTAATTACTTAAGTGTAACTAATATATAGTAATTTACATATTTATATATTAATAAATGTTTTCTTTTCATGTATTAATTCCTATCTTAAAGAAACCAATTTATACAAACTTCAATTCTTTCCAAATAAAGGTTGCTCTAAATGCAACCTTTATTCTTTTTCATTTAGTTTATCATCTATTTTACATCTTGCCATTTTTATAAATTCTGTTAAAGTAAAATTTTTTAACTTACATCCACATTTTGGACAATACTCAAACTTTTTAGATACTAACGCTCTACAATTTGGTTCAGGGCATCTTATTTTCTCATTTACTTCAGATACTTTAAGTCCACATCTAGGGCATATACTTCCCGGTCTTGATGATACTTCTTTTGAACATCTCGGACATTTAATCATACAATCATCTCCTTACTTGTTTCTTTTTTATAAGTACATTAGTATATTGTATGATAGATTTATTTTACTTGTGATATATGTCAAAAGCATACCTTTATTAATATCCTTAAATTGTATTATTTTTTATATTCTCCATAAAACTCTTTACTTGCACCAGTTAAGAAACCTATGCATGAAAATAGTAAATTTTTTAGTAACATTAGAGATGGGTTATTTGCATCTATGCCAAATATATAAGATCCTATAATTACGCTTAAACATATTATCGCAATAGTTCCTACTAAAACTACTTTAGTTTTTAGTAGTTTTTTATCCGAATTACATATCTTAGTCTTTCTTTCTAGTATATACCCTACAATAGATGAAAAGCTATTTCTTATTGTAACCATATTGCCTGCCCCATCTAAATGTGGGTTAAATATAGATATACAAATTATAATAATACACATTACTCCTAATATTATTAAATATTTACAAGCAAGTCCTAGTGTTAAAAATACTTCTATAGTTTCTTTTTTTAATATTTTTATAAATTTAATTATCATTTTATATCACCTTAATAACTCGTCTAAATATATTATATGAAAAATGTATTATTTTGTTCGTATTTGTATTTTCTCTCTAATAAATTTAAATAGTTTTCATCTATATTGTTAATAACTATAATAAAAAATACAGGTTTGTAATTGTATTACAAACCTGTATTTTTTAACTATTTATTAGATTTATTTATTTTCATTTTTTATTACTGCTTGTGCTGCTGAAAGTCTAGCTATTGGTACTCTATATGGTGAACAAGATACATAATTTAACCCAGCTTTATAACAAAACTCTATTGATGAAGGCTCTCCACCATGTTCTCCACATATTCCAAGCTTTATATCTGGCTTAACACTTTTACCTAGTGTAGCTCCTAATTCTATAAGCTTTCCTACTCCTCTTTGATCTAATACTTCAAATGGGTCTTTTTCTAGTAACTCTCTATTTACATATTCTCCTAGGAATTTACCTGCATCATCTCTTGAATACCCAAATGTCATTTGCGTTAAATCATTAGTACCAAAGCTGAAAAAGTCAGCTTCTTTAGCTATTTCATCTGCTGTTAAACAAGCTCTTGGTACTTCTATCATTGTACCTATTGTATAATCTATTTTCATATGTTCTTTTTCTAATATATTATCTATGGTTTCTTTTATATCTTCTTTTATAACTTTTAATTCTTTAGCCTCTCCAACTAAAGGTATCATTATTTCAGGCATTACTTTTATACCTTCTTTAGTAGCTTCTATTGCACCATTAATTATTGCTTTAGCTTGCATTATATATATCTCAGGGAAAGTTATAGCAAGTCTACAACCTCTATGACCAAGCATTGGGTTAAATTCATCTAGATCTACTATTCTTCTTTTTATTTCACTAACTGAAACTTTCATTGACTCTGAAAGGCTTTTTATAGTTTCATCATCATGTGGTAAGAATTCATGTAGTGGTGGATCTAATAATCTTATATTTACAGATTTACCATCCATTACTCTAAATATATCTACAAAGTCTTTTTGTTGCATTGGAAGTAATTTTTCAAGTGCTTCTAGTCTTTGTTCTAATGTTTTAGAAAGTATCATCTCTCTTACTGCTGGTATTCTGTCTTCGTCAAAGAACATATGCTCAGTTCTACATAATCCTATACCTTCTGCTCCAAACTTTATGGCAGCCTTAGCATCTCTTGGATTATCTGCATTAGTTCTTACCACTAAAGATTTATATTTATTTGCCCAATTCATTAATTTTTCGAAATTTCCAGTTAAAGATACTTCTGTTTTTTCTACCTTACCTATATATACACATCCACTAGAACCATCTAAAGATATATATTCTCCTTCTTTTATAACTGCATCTTCAGTTCTTATTTCTTTGTTATACTCATCAACCTTTATGTCTGAACATCCTGCTACACAACATTTACCCATTCCACGAGCTACAACTGCTGCATGAGATGTCATTCCTCCTCTTGCTGTAAGTATACCTTCTGCACATACCATACCTTCTATATCTTCAGGTGAAGTTTCAAGTCTTACAAGTATTGCTTCTTCTCCCTTATTTTTAGCATTTACTACATCTTCTGCATTAAAGTATACTTTTCCACAAGCAGCACCAGGTGATGCTGGAAGTCCTTTTGCTATAACTGTTGCTTCATTTAAAGATTTGCTTTCAAATCTAGGATGAAGTAATTGATCTAATTGTTTAGGCTCAATTCTCATTATAGCTTCTTTTTCATTTATTATACCTTCTTCTACTAGGTCTACAGCTATATTTATAGATGCACTGGCTGTTCTTTTTCCATTTCTAGTTTGTAATATATATAATTTTTCATTTTCTATAGTAAACTCTATATCTTGCATATCCTTGTAGTGATTTTCAAGTATAGAAGTAATTTTCATAAATTCATCATAAGCCTTTGGCATCACTTCTTTTAATGAAGATATATCCTTTGGTGTTCTTATACCTGCAACAACATCTTCACCTTGTGCATTCATTAAAAATTCTCCAAATAATTTATTTTCACCAGTTGAAGGATTTCTAGTAAAGGCTACTCCAGTTCCACTAGTTTCTCCCATGTTTCCAAATACCATTGATTGTATATTTACTGCTGTTCCTAAATCACTTGGGATATCGTTTAATTTACGATAAACTATTGCACGTGGATTATTCCATGATTTAAATACTGCCTTTATGGCTAACATTAATTGTTCTTTTGGGTCTTGTGGGAATTGCTTCTTTATTTCTTTTGTATATATTTCTTTGTATTTTTTTACTAATTCTTTTAGATCTTCTACGTTAAGTTCTGTGTCTAAAGTATATCCTTTAGCTTCTTTTATTTTATCTAGAGCATTTTCGAATTTATATTTTGGTATACCCATAGCTACATCAGAAAACATTTGTATAAATCTTCTATAACTATCATATGCAAATCTTTCATTTTGAGTAGAGTTTGCTAAAGCCACTACACTTGTATCATTTAAGCCTAGATTAAGTATTGTATCCATCATTCCTGGCATTGAAAATACTGCACCAGAACGAACTGATAATAATAGTGGATTGATTTCTCCTCCTAGTGTTTTTCCTTGCTTTTCTTGTAATTCTTTAAGCTTTTTTTCTATTTCATTTATTATATTATCACTTATAGTCTCATTATTTTTGTAATAATCATTACAAGCATCTGTACTTATTGTAAAACCTTGTGGCACTGGTAGACCTATATTTGTCATTTCTGCTAAGTTAGCACCTTTACCACCTAAAACATATTTCATGTCTTTGTTACCTTCTTCAAAACTATAAACATATTTAGCTTCCATTATTTAACCCCCATCATTTTGTATTTTGGTTAGTTTAATATAATTAGCCTTTATGCATCTTAGTTAGTTTAATATAATGTTTTATATTAAACTAACTAAGATGTTCTTAAGGTTTTTTCTTTAGATTTAACTATCTATCACTATCTTTGTATATGTTTAATCCATTTTCTTTGATAATATCAAGAATTATTCCAGCTGTTTCTTCTATCGCTTTACTTGAAACATCTATTACTGGACATCCTATTTTTTTCATGACTTGTTCTGAGTAGTCTAATTCTTGTAGTATTCTATCTAAGTTAGCATAGTTTGCATTACTTGATAGGCCTAATGCTTTAAGTCTTTCAGCTCTTATTTGATTTAGCTTTTCTGGAGTGTTAGTAAGTCCTATTATTTTTTTAGTATCTATTTCAAATACCTCTTTAGGTATAGGTATTTCTGGAACTAAAGGTACATTTGCTACCTTTATGTTTTTGTTTGCTAGATACATACTAAGTGGTGTTTTAGAAGTTCTAGATATCCCTACTAAAACTATATCTGATTTAAGTATACCTCTTGGGTCTTTACCATCATCATACTTTACTGCAAACTCTATAGCTTCTACTCTTTTGAAATAGCTTTCATCTAACTTTCTGATTATACCAGGTTCTCTTTTAGGCTTCATTTGAGTTTTATTTGCTATTTCTTTTAAAATTGGTGTCATTAGATCTATATTACTTAAATTTTCTTTTTCACAGAATTTTTTAGTAACATTTAAAAGGTTTTCGTCTACTAACGTATATACTATTATAGCATCCTCACTTTTTCCACCTTCTAGAATTTCTAGTAAAAAATTTTCATCCATAACATATGGGAATCTTCTTATTTCACACTCTTCATTAATTTTAAATTGAGAAATAGCAGCTTTCGTTACTTGTTGTGCAGTCTCACCTACTGAATCTGATATAACATATATAATTAAATTTTTCATTTATTCCTCCTTAATTGTCAGCTAATTCTAGGAAAAACTTTGTTATATTAGTCTTAGATATCCTTCCTACTACCCTTAAGTTGTTTTTGTTATTTTCATCACGTTCAACAACAGGAATAGAATCAACTTCGTGTTCTATTATCTTTTTAGCTGCCAATACTATATCCTCATCTTGGTTTATAGTAACTATGTTGGGCATTCTAGTCATTATCATACCTATTGGCATATGATTTATATCACTAGCACCTATAGTAGCTTTTAGTAAATCTTTTCTAGAAACCACTCCACATAGTATGTCGTCATTATCTATTATGAATATACTTCCTACATCTGATAAGAACATATTGACTATAACTTCATATATACTCATATCTTTTTTTACTAATACAGGTAGACTCATGATGTCTCTTACTTTTTTTTCTTTTATGTTGTTGCCTATTAAATTAAATTCGCTAACTCCAGAGTAAAAATATCCAACTTTCGGTCTTGCATCTAATATTCCTGTCATAGTTAATATGGCTAAGTCAGATCTTAGTGTAGCACGAGTTACATTTAAATGAGCAGCAATGGTTTCACTTGTTATAGGCTCATTCTCTTTTACTATATCAATTATCTTTAATTGTCTATCATTAAGTTGAATAATAGTCACCCTCTTCCTTATGTGCTATACTTTATATTAATTTATTCTTTATATAGTATATTATATACCCATATATATGTAATTGCAAATCTTTTTGTTATATATTTCGCATACTTCATATATATTTATTGTATACTATTTATTATTTGGTATATATTAATGGGCTATATACTAAATAATGTAGCTAAATTGTTTATATTAAATCTATTATAATATAACATTGTATATATTAAATAGTTTTAATATATATTATTGATATTTTTTTAATTATTTTAATATTTATTATTTGTATTTTTTCCAAATAAATTATTTTGAATCTTTTTAGGAAAATGTTATTTCAAAATAATATAGGGACTAAAAGTATCCTCTTAGCCCCCGATATATTATTTATAAACTATTTTTGATAAATCACATATACTTAACATTGTATCGTATATTTGTTTTAAAAGTCCTAGTCTATTATTCTTTATAGTTTCATCCTTATCCATTACCATGACAGAATCAAACATATTATCTATTGATGGTCTTAGTGATGCAAATGCATCTAATGATTCACTGTATTTCTTCTCACTTAATAAAGATTTTACGCTTTCTTTAACATTTTTAAATTCATTATATAAAGCTTTTTCAGCATCTTCTACTAATAACTCTTCCTTCACTTCGCTAGAAGTAGCTTTTTGAGCTAATGTAGAAACTCTATTAAATGCTGTTAGCATTTCAACTAACTCATCTTTTTGTAACCAATTATTAAGTTCTTCTGCTCTTATATACATATCACTTACATTGTCTATATTTGCACTTAATACTGCATCTATAACATCATATCTTATTCCTAGTTCTCTAAATAAGTTCTTGATTCTTTCATTGAAGAATTCCATCATTTCTTTAGCTACAGTTTCTTTGTCAAACTCTAAATTAGTGTAATTTTCTAAAGATATATCAATTAACGATTTTAGACTTATATCTAGCTTTCTGTCCATTAGTATGTTTATAACACCTAATGCTTGACGTCTAAGTGCATATGGATCTTGAGAACCCGTTGGATGTATTCCTATTGCAAAAAATCCTGCTATAGAATCTAATTTATCAGCTATAGATAAAGCTATACCAGCATTAGTTTGTGGAAGTATATCTCCTGCAAATCTTGGTAAATAATGTTCAAATATCGCTTCGCTAACAGCCTCATTTTCTCCACCAACTTTTGCATACTCTCTTCCCATTATCCCTTGAAGTTCAGTAAATTCAAATACCATTCCTGTTACTAAGTCAGCCTTACATAATTTAGCTGCTCTTTTAGTGTCAGTTTCATCTTGACTTAATCCTAATAAATCAAGTATCTGAACACTTAGTTTTTCTATTCTTAAAGATTTGTCATAAACTGTACCAAGTTTAGCTTGGAATACAACGCTCTTTAATTTTTCTATATAACTTTCTAAGTCTTTTTTAGTGTCTTCTTTGTAGAAGAATAGTGCATCTGCAAGTCTTGCTTCTAAAACTTTTTCGTTACCTTTTTTAACATTCTCTATTTTATAGTCATTACCATTTCTTACAGCTATAAAGTTTGGTAATAATTTACCATCCTTTAATACTGGGAAATATCTTTGATGTTGCTGCATTGGAGTTGTTACAACTTCTTTAGGAAGTTTAGCGTATTCTTTGTCAAATTCTCCATAAAAAGCTGTTGGATATTCAACTAAATGAGTTACTTCTTCTAGTAGATCTTCGTCAAATTCGATTTCTCCACCTAAAGTGTTAGCAACATTTATACATTGTTCCTTTATAATGGCTTTTCTCTTATCTTGATCTAGTATTACGAAGTTTTCTTCTAATTTAGTTAGATAATCTTCTAAAGAGTTAACTTCAAATTCACTTTGTCCTAAGAATCTGTGTCCTTTAGTTACATTTGAAGATATTATTCCTTCTAAGTCTATTTCTAGTACCTTATCATTTAATAATGTAACCATCCATCTTATAGGTCTAGCAAATCTCATGTTCTTTCCACCCCAACGCATAGCCTTAGGGAATACTACCATCTTAACTGCTTGTGGTAATATAGTTTTTAAGACTTCACTAGTTTCACAACCTGCTTGTCTTATTGTTCCAAATATATACTCGTCTTTTCCAACAGTTTTAAATATTACGTCTTCTTCTTTTAAACCTTTACTTTTCATAAATCCAAGTGCTGGCTTTGTAAAGTTTCCATCAGCATCTATTGCTATTTTTTTAGACGGACCTTTTACTTCTTCTTCTAAATCAGTTTGCTTATCACTTATACCTTCAACTATAAACGCTAATCTTCTAGGTGTTCCATAAGCTTTTATATCATCAAATTTTATTCTATTTTCGTTAAATAATTTTGTTAAGTTACCTTTAATTTGATCTAATGTAGAACTTACAAATCTTGATGGTAATTCTTCAACTCCAACTTCAAATAAAAGATAGTTATTCATATTATTTTCCCTCCTTTATAAGTGGGTATCCCATTTCTTCTCTTTGCTTAACATAAGCTGAAGAAACATTTCTAGCCATTGTTCTAACTCTTCCTATAAATGATGCTCTTTGACTTACTCCAACAGCTCCTCTAGCATCTAAAGTATTAAATGTATGAGAACATTTTAACACATAATCGTATGCTGGTATTACAAGTCCTCTTTCTATAAGTCTAGTAGCCTCTTTCTCATATGTATCAAATAAATTAAATAACATATCCGCATCACACTCTTCAAATGCATATACAGAGTTTTCATATTCAGCTTGTCTAAACACATCTCCGTAAGTTAACTCGTCATTCCACATTAAGTCATAAACACTATCTACTTCTTGTATATACATAGCAAGTCTTTCTAGTCCATATGTTATTTCTCCAGTTTCAAGTTCACATTCTATACCACCAACTTGTTGGAAGTAAGTAAACTGAGTTATTTCCATACCGTCTAACCAAACTTCCCATCCAAGTCCCCAAGCTCCAACTGTAGTTGATTCCCAGTTATCTTCAACAAATCTTATATCGTGTTCATTTGGATCTATACCTATTTCTTTTAAACTATTTAAGTATAATTCTTGTATATTATCTGGTGATGGCTTTAATATAACCTGGAATTGATGATGTTGATAAAGTCTATTTGGATTTTCCCCATATCTACCATCTGCAGGTCTTCTTGATGGCTCTACATAGCAAACTTTCCAAGGCTCTGGTCCTAATGATCTTAAAAGAGTATTAGGGTTCATTGTACCTGCACCTTTTTCAACATCATAAGGTTGCATCATGATACAACCTTGCTTTGCCCAATAATTTTGCAATGTAAGTATCATATTTTGGAAATTCATATGAATACCTCCTATAAATTTTTAATTTTATGTATATTGTTAAAACTATAATTTTTAGTTTAAGTTTTAAAATATAAATTCCTATATGCTTAACAAAGCCTTTCGTGTTAACGAAAGGCCTTTAGTGTATTTCAACTTTTAGAATAACAAATACTTGAATTTTTGTCAATCTTATTGAAAAATCATAATTTTATCTCTATTTATTATCATCTAAATTTGAATTGTCATATTCATTTATAAGTTCATCTGTTATATCTTTATCATCTTTTTTATTTTCCACTACAGTATCTTTTATGTCTTTAGCAGTATTACTTAGCATCTGCTTTAACATACTTAATTTTTCTTCATTTAATTCACCTAAATCAACTATTGAACCATCTTGTTCATTTTGAATCATTATATTGTATTTTCCTATAACTGCAGCTGAAAGTCCAACTAATGTTACTAATGGACCAAGTGCTAAACCTACTACTCCTACCGTAAGAGGTATATTCATTATATTTTTACCATTTTTCTCCACTATAACTCTTATGACACTACTTTTTTGAAGTAAGCCTTTTACTTTATTTTTTAGTTCTTTCATATCTTCACTATCTTTTGTAAATACCTGTTCTACATTCTTTTTAACCTTTTTACTTTTACCACTAAAGCCTATTTGTCCTTCTAGAGATATTACAGCTTCGATAACCTCTCCATTAGTTTTTGTTAATGCACTTTTAGCTTGTTCATACGTAGCACCTGGTACTCTTTGTATAACAGCATCTAGTTTTTCTATTGTAATATTTTCATTCACCATTATCCACTCCCTTATAATTATTTTAAACTTACTTGTTTAAATCTTCTTTTGAAGATTTTTTCATATCTCTTAGCATATATAAAGATTTTTGATTTATATTATCTACATGTACTGCTAAGTATTGTTTTAGTATTTTTTCTAGTTCGTATATGATATATTTAGATACTTTAGCTTTTGAGCATTTTAATATATCGTTTGATAATATATATTCCATTAATTTTAACGTTGTTACATCTATAACTATGTTGTCTTGTACATTTTCACTACAACTACTACACAACACTCCACCTTCGTATACATTAAATACTGGTGATTTTAAATCTCTAGTACCACATACTGAGCACCTGTTTATTATTGGCCTAAGACCTATATAATCTAAAAATTTTAATTCAAATGCGTGTGTTACAAATTTCTTGTCTACATCAGCTTGAGTATATAGATATAAAGTTTGTGCAAGTAATACAAATAACCTATTGTTAGTTTGATTTTCTAGGGTTGAATTTTCTACTAACTTAGTTATATAGGTAGCATAAGAAAATGCATCTATATCGTAGGATATATCATAAAAACTTTTTATAATATCACTTTGGCTTACCCTATACATACTTCCTTGTTTTCTTAATGTATAATTACAATAAGCAAAAAGCTGAGAAGATGAAAGTAGAGCACTTTTGTTTCTTTTAGCTCCTTTTGCTAATGCTGATACTTTTCCAAGCTTTCTTGTAAATAGAGTTAATATAACATCGTTTTCTTCATACCTTATTGCCTTAAGTACTATCCCCTGGGTGTTCAATACTATCATAGTCTGTTTCTATCTCCCTCATAGTTTCTACTTCTTCATTTAGTGTTTTGTAATCTTTTAAATATAAATAGGCTTCTATATTGCCAGTCTTTTTAAAAATTTCCCAACATAAATTGTTCATTTTTAAAAAACCCCCTTCTTACAGTTATATTTATATTTTAAGTAAGAAGAGGGTAAATCATACATTAAGTTATTAAACAATTTTTGCCAAAAGCAAAGTTGTTATCATTAAATATATAGCAATTCCTACTATATCAAGAAGTGTCGCTATTATAGGCGCTGATATTATTGATGGGTCAACATCCATTTTTTTGAATAAAAATGGCATAAATGCTCCTATCATAGCTCCAACTATCATGTTTATAAATAGAGATAAGGATACTACTAACACTATATCTATGTCTCTCATAAATATAAATATTACTATACCTATTAGTATACTACATATTATTCCTGTTATAAGACCTACCATACCTTCTCTTATAACATTTTTAAATTCTAAATCTTTATTTGAAAGAGCCATAACAGCAAGTGCCGATGACTGCGTTCCAATATTTCCTCCCATACCTATAACAACAGGTATAAAAAATACTAAAGATGCATAAGTCGGGTTCATTATAAAATCTAAATTAGAAAATATCACCATAGATAATAATCCACCAAGTAAAGTTATTATAAGCCATGGAATTCTCGCTCTAACTGATGATATTATTTGCTCTCTTGATGTTGGATTGACTTTTTCAACAAAGTCTCTTTCTTGTTCAGAAGTACCTGCGAATTTATACATATCTTCACTAGCTTCTTCTTCCATAACATCTATTATATCATCTACTGTTATTATCCCTTTAAGTCTTTTTTGCCTATCTATTACTGGTATCGCTATTAGATTGTATTTAGATACCAATCTTACAGCTTCTTCTCTATCTTCATCTACATATACAGATATTATGTTTTCACTCATTAAATCTTCTATAATGCTAGAATCCCTAGCTGTTATTAACTCTCTTAGAGATAGTACTCCCACTAACTTTTCCGCATTATCAACTACATATATATAATATATTGTCTCTGCTTCCTCAGCATGATTTCTCATATGTTCAATTGCTTCTTTAGCAGTCATGTCTTTATTTACTTCTATGTATCCAGTGGTCATTATGCCACCTGTAGACTCTTCTTCATATATTAAAAGTTCTTTTATATCATCTGCATCTTCTTTACTTAGAAGTTCCATTATATTTTCTATCTCGCCTTCTTCAAGCTGACTTAAAATATCTGCCATATCATCTAAAGACATTAGTTCTAAGATATTTTTTCTATGATCAATATCTATCTTAGATAAAGTACTACTGAAAAACTGAGCATCACTTTCTTCTAATATAGATGCTGCTACATCAAGGGGAAGTACTTCAAATAACTTTATTTTCATATCTTCCTCTAAATGTTCCATAATATCAAAGATATCAATTGTATGATATTCTTCTAATAATTCTCTTAATTCTAATATTTTATTATTTTCAATTAAACTCTTGACTTCGCCCAACAAATCCTGGGAAGCATCCTGTTTCCTATCCATATAATCCACCTTTATTATTTATCAGTATATCCAAAATTACTCACATAATTTTGTAAGTTTCTCCAGTTTTCTTTCACCTTTACCCACAATTGAAGATTTGCCTTAGAACCTAATAATAGTTCCATATCTTCTCTTGCTGATTTACCTATACCTTTTAATTTTCTTCCATTCTTACCTATTATTATACCCTTATGAGATTCTCTTTCACAATAGATAACGGCTGATATATCAACAATTTCTTTATCTTTTCTTGATTTCATTTTTTCTATTTCAACTGCAACTCCATGAGGTACTTCATCATGAACATAGTGTAATACTTTTTCTCTTATAAGCTCAGCTACTAGTACTCTTTCTGGTTGGTCAGTTATCATATAATCTGGGAAATACTTTGGCCCTTCTTCTAAGTAAGTTTTTATGACCTTTATAAGTTCTTTTATATTTCTTCCCTTAAGTGCTGATATTGGCACTATTCCTTTAAATACATTTTCTTTGTGATACATTTCCATTAACTCAAATAGTTCATCTTCTTGTAATTGATCTATTTTGTTTAATACTAACACAACTGGTCTATTTACATTTCTTAATTCTTCTATTATTTTTCTGTCTCCAGGTCCTATCTTTTTAGAATCATCAACAACAAATAGTACTAAATCAACATTTTTAAATGCATCAGTCGCTGATTTAACCATAAATTCTCCTAATTTATTTTTAGGTTTATGTATACCTGGCGTATCTAAGAAAACTATTTGAGCTTCTTCATCTGTATATACTGCTTGTATTGTGTTTCTTGTAGTTTGAGGTTTATCACTCATTATAGCTATTTTTTCTCCAACTACATTATTCATTAAAGTAGATTTACCAACATTTGGTCTTCCTACTATGCTAACAAATCCTGATTTAAACATATATATGTCTCCTGTCTTTTATTTCGTTTTATTTATGATTATTTACAAAGTCTATTCCTGAGAAATAGTGTGGAACTAACTCTTTTATAGTTGTTTCCTCTATAGTTCCTTCAGAGTAGCCTGTTATTATTCTTATATCTAATCCAAATTCTATTATAACCTGTCTGCATATTGCACATGGGTATGTTGATTCATTTTTTTCTGAGTTGTCACTAGCTACTGCTATTGCTTCTATATCTCTATATCCTTCTGATATAGCTTTAAATATTGCTGTTCTCTCAGCACAGTTAGTAGCTCCAAAAGATGCACACTCTACATTACATCCTGTAAATACTTTTCCATCTTTAGTTAAAAGAGCTGCTCCAACTCTAAACTTTGAATATGGAGAATAAGAATGTTTTCTCGCTTCTTCTGCTATTTTTAATAATTCTTTATTATTCATAATATATGCCTCCTGATATATCTTATAAGTCTATATTATAAAATATATATAATAAATATTCTTATTTCCGTATTTTATATTTAATATATTTATTTAGTACCTTACATTATAACACAAAATTAATACTTTAAGACTTATTTTTTTAATAAAATTCCCTTAGTTTGAATAGTTTAATATATATTTTGTATTATTTACAATATATTTCTGTATTTGCCTAGTTTCTATTTTTTAATTAAATATATTCATTAATATAATTAATATATATAACTTACTCATAATATATAGGTAATTAAAATAAAAAAGAGCCCTCCTAAAAAGATTAAAAGAAGACTCTTTATATATTTAATAAAACCATCCTATTTGATATACTGCTAACCCTACTAAAACTCCTAATATTGATCCTGCTACCGTTTCCCAAAATGTATGTATCTTTCCTTCAATTCTACTTTGTGCAACTAAAAACGCCATTAAGTATGATAATGTTGATTGTATAAGTCCACCTGTCATCATAGTTATTATTGTAGCCATTGCAAATGCTAGTGCTGAATGTCCACTTGGCATCCCACCCTTTAGTGGTGTTCCTGTATTTGTTAAAGTTTTTACTACTACAACTGCTATTAAAACTACTACTATACATATTAAAGTTATATGAAGTTCCGATCTCCTGATGGAGTTTATCAAGTTTTCAGCTGGCTTTGTTAATTTATCATAAAATACCAAATAGCCTACTACAACTGAATTTAAAGTAGCTATTAATACTCCTCCAGCTGCTACGTCTTTTGATATCTTCGCTAATGGATGATGTTCTTCTGTAACCATGTCTATAGCTTTTTCTATAGCTGTATTAAACATTTCTGATATTACAACTAAACTTATAGCCATAATCAAAGCTATCATCTCCATTCTAGAAGGCTTAAAGAACATACTAGCTACAAGCACTATTACAGCAACACAATAATGTATTTTCATATTTCTTTCCGACTTAAATGTATATAATATACCTTCTATAGCTACATTAAATGCCTTAACTATCCCCTGACGTTTTTTTGCACCCTTCATAAACTTACTCCCTTGTTATACTTAACTTGTTTAGTATATGCTCTTCCTTTTGTCTCATTTCTTTTGTATTTTCATCAGTATCATGGTCATATCCTAAAAGATGGAACATACTATGACATACTAAAAAGCATACTTCTCTTTCAAAGCTATGATTGTATTCTATACTTTGTTCAAAAGCTCTTTCTAAAGAGACTACTATATCGCCTAATGATTTTTCTTCTAATTCTATATCAAAATCATCTTCACTTATCATTGGAAAAGATAACACATCTGTCGGTCTATCTATTCCTCTAAATTGCTTGTTTAACTCATGTATTTCTTTGTTATCTACAAAAGATAAACTAACTTCATAGTCATCGTCATATCCTTCATAGTCCAAACACTCTAATATGATATCTTTTATTTTCTCTATTAATTCTTCACTTATATCCATTTTATCTTGTCTATTATCCATTATTAATTCCATTTTATTCACTTCTTCCTTAGTTATTTTCTTTAATTTTCTTTTACTTTTTTTTATCTTTTTTGCTTTCTTTCTTATCTAATTCCCTATTGTCAAATCTATCATAAGCTCTTATTATTCTTTGAACTAATTCATGTCTTACTACGTCTTTGTCCGTTAATCTTATACTTCCTATTCCTTCTACTTTATCTAGTACTTTTATAGCATGAAGTAGCCCACTTTTGCTTTTTCTAGGTAAGTCTGTTTGAGTTAAGTCACCATTTACTACTGCTTTAGAGCCATATCCTAGTCTCGTCAAAAACATCTTCATTTGTTCTGGAGTAGTATTTTGAGCTTCATCTAGTATTATAAAGGCATTATCTAATGTTCTACCTCTCATAAATGCTAAAGGTGCTACTTCTATAGTTCCTCTTTCTAAATATTTACTAAACTTTTCAGGACCTAACATATCAAATAATGCATCATATAATGGTCTTAAATACGGGTCTACTTTATCTTTTAAATCCCCTGGTAAAAATCCTAAACTTTCTCCTGCTTCTACTGCTGGTCTTGTAAGTATTATTCTACTTACTTCATCCTTTTTAAAAGCTTTAACAGCCATTGCTACTGCTAGATATGTTTTACCAGTTCCAGCCGGCCCTATTCCAAAAGTTATATCATTTTTCTTTATTAAATCTATATATGTTTTTTGACCAAGAGTTTTTGGCCTAACAGGATTACCCTTTTTAGTTAATACTATAGTTTCTTCTAGATCTTTTATCTTTTCTTCACTACCTTCAAATAAAAGAGATAAAGAATAAGATATACTTTGCTTGTCTAAATGTTTTCCATTTTGTACTGTTGAATGTAATTCATCCATTAGTCTTAAGGCTTTTTCTACATATTTTTCTTCACCCATTAAAACTATATTGCCTTCTCTTAATATTACGTCTATATTTAGAGCATCCTCTATCAATTTAATGTTTTCATCAAAGTTACCAAATAATTCTCTTTCAAACTTCTCTTCTGATACTATAAATTTCTTTTGTACTATCAATTTATGTCCTCCTTAGTTTGTATTTGAATCTTTATTTTTTTCTTTGTTTTTATCATCTTCTTCTTTTTCTTTATCTTTGTCTTCAAATTCATTTCTTATATCGTTAATCGGTCTTTTATCAGGATTTTTAGGAACTTCTTCCTCTGATTCATTTTTTTCACTTTCTTTTATATACTCCTCTGCTTCTGACTTACTAAGTGCATAAGTATGTGCAATATTTTCAGAAGTTTGTACTGTTAATACATATTCTAGCATATTGTTTTTGTTTACTTTATAATCATGGTCTACTTTTATAATCCTAGCTGATGGAGGTATAATATATTCTATTTCTTTTTGAGCCCTTTCTGAAATTTCTTTTTTCAATTTCTCTTTATCTTTGCTTATCTTTTTGTTCTTGGCTTCATAAAAAGTACTTACTTCAATTTTTATAGGGAAAGTATAATCTCCTATAGATAATTTATGTGTTTTATTTTCTATAAGATAATCCTTATACTTTATATTTCTCCTTAATGTATATTTTTTATCATAGAAACTTATGGTATATACTCTTTTTTTATTTCCTGTTTTTTCTTTTATAGTATCTTCATAACTATCAGTTTTTTTAACTTCATAAAAAGTTGTTGCCCATATTTCAGGAAGAGACTTTGTGTTTGCGCCACTCACTAACACATCTCCCTTTTTTACTATATCTCCAGGGTTTACATTAGATTTCCCACTTCTTGGTATTACCTTTTCTATTATACCATTTTTACTAGCAATTATATTACAATAATTTGAATCTTTAGTAGATTTTAGAGTTTCTGCTTTTTTTGTTACAGTTACAAATATATTTGTACCTTTAACATTTATAGATATATATGCTATATCATCAAATTCTAACATCATGTGATCTCTAATTTCTTTTCTATCAATATTCTTTTTATAAACTCCAGGCTTTAGTCCTGCATTATATAGCTCTTTTCGTACATCATCTTTATTTATCCCTTCTGGAACCTTTATGTATATATCTGTTACAAATTGAGATGTCATCATAAGTAAAAACAACGATATTATAGCACAAATCCACATTCCCTTTAATTTATAGATCCTCTTTAGTATAAAAGGTACACCAGTTTTTTGCTTTACCTTTACATCAAAATTATTTCCCCTATAAGCTCTTTTTAGATCTTTTAAATCTTCTCTATTTACACAAAATTCTATTTTGGTCTTACTTATTCTTTTTACATTATAAACTTTTACATTACTTCTTATTAAAAGGTTTATAAATTTTTCTATCTCTACTCCTTCTACAGTTATAACATAATATCCCCTTATATAGCTTATCATACGTACTTCCCCCTAATCTATATATTCTACTGTGTATATAACTCCTTTTACACCTATTTCTTCTTCTTGTATGTATTTAAGTGAAAGATCACTTCCACATATTTTTATTGTTTTTTCCCTAGTTTTTATCTTTATCAAATCTGATTCATAGGTGATTATAGATATATAATTTTCTATACTTACGAAAGTATTTGAAATTATAGTAACTGTTGGTTTATTTACTAACAATTCTTCTGAAATATCTACCATACTATTCCTCCTTAATTTTTTTAATTATTTTTCTTTTATAGAGTTTAAACCTAATAACTCAAACTAACATTATTATTTTTTATTTAAATAAAATCAGCGTGTAAACTTATAATCTCTATTTGAATAAAATATCTATATATTTATGTTATTAAAAAAGAGGTGATTAAATGAAAAATATTTTTATAAAAATCATACAAAATTGCATTTACCTAGATATATATTTAAGCTATCTTATAGATTATTCTTATTCGATTGATACATTAACTTCTATAAAAGAGGAAAATAGCAGGAATATGAAGCTACTATCTCAGCTTTATAAAAATATATATCATAACTCCCTAGATAATGAACTTATCAGAACAACCAATTCATTAACCTTAAATGAGGTTGATTTAAATTCTATACTTATACTTAGCTTTAATATACTTTCCGATCTAAAATATTTAAAAAAATATTCAATAAGTAATTATGCAAAAAATTTACTTGCATCTCTTAGTAATAGTTATTTTAATTTAATATCATCTATGCAATCTTTATATCCATTAATTAAAACTAAATCTAAAATCAACTTAAGAAATTCTTATAATTTATCAAGTGATTCACGCATATTAAATATATGCGAAAAAACAAAAGATGATACTTTAGATACTACTTCTGATGAATATTTACATTTTTTTTGTATAAAAACTATAAATGCTATATTTGATGATTCTCTTTGTGAAAAATCTATAATAGATGAAGGTTTAGATATATTTTTTGACAATAATGATGCACTTAGGTTTTATCAATATTTTTTTAAGACTAAAAATAAAATTTATAAAATAAGAATTTCTAAAAAAGATAATAAAATATTTTATATCTATCAGCGACCAAATTTTGATTTAAAAATTCTTCCTATTCAAGATAAAGATTTTTATCGAAGAATAATTGATGAATTTTTGAAAAATAAATTAAGTAATTCTTATAATGATTTATATTATGATAAAAATTATATAAAAACTTATCAGTATGATAATATAATTGAAAGTTATACATTTAAATATGATTATAAGCATAATAATTTTAATAAAAGTTTATATATAAGTATAAATACTCTTAATTCTCTAGTATATGAGTTACTTCTTTTAGAGAATAAAACATAAAAAATACTGAGAAAAATCTCAGTATTTTTTATAAGCTATCTATCTTTATTCATGCTCTATTAATCCATACCCACCATTTTTCCTTTTATATACAACATTTATTTCATAATTATCTTGATTTCTAAATATAAAAAAATTATGTCCTAAAAGTTCCATTTGAAGTACTGCCTCTTCTATGCTCATAGGTTTTAGATTGAATTTTTTTCTTCTTTTTATTATTATTTCATCATCTTCTTTAGATTCTTCTGAGTCTTTTATTATTAATGGGTCTGTACTAATTTTCAATTTTGATTTATATCTTATTAGTTTGCTATATACCTTTTCAAAAGCAGTGTCTAATGCAGAGTATAAGTCTTCATTTATGCATTCTACTTTTCCAATATTTACATTATCCTCACTCATCAAAATCTCAACATTATACATATCTTTATCTTTTTCTATAATAACTTTAATACATCCATTTTCTAAAGAGCTTTTTAACTTATCAAACTTTGAATTAATATAATCTTTTATACCATCTCTTAATTCTACATTTCTACTACATATATTACTTTTCAATCAAATCCTCTCCTTAAAGTCTAATAAAATTGTATTTTATTTTTCACTTTATAGTATCCCTTAATATAAAACATTAGCTTTTATTAATGTTTTATATTATAAGGTTTTTAATTATGATTAATTAAGTATATGTATTATGTTATATATTGTTGCTTGTTCTATTTATTTATTTATTACCCATATAAAATAATTTAAATATAAAGCATACATAAGCCATAAAATATAAGGTATATTTATATAGGTTGCTTTTTTATTTATCTTAAAGAATTTATATGCCATAACTATTACAATTAATAATATTATTACAAGCACTATTAATGCTGTTAATCTTAAATCAAATCCAAAGAATAATATACTCCATAGAAAGTTAAGTCCAAGTTGTAACCAATAATAAAACATTGCGTCTTTTACTTTAGTAGATTCATAACCTTTTTTTAATATTAAATAAGCTGATATTCCCATTAATATATATAGAATTGTCCATACTATTGGAAATATAAAGCTAGGTGGTGCAAAATTTGGTTTTATTAAACTTGCATAATTTGCTGCTGTATTTGTTCCTGCTATTATTTGAGATATCATACTACTAGCATATCCTACTACTAGAGGTATGAGGACACTTATAAAAAAATTTATAACTTCTTTCACGGATATAATCAAAGTTATCCCCCTCTTTTCATTGTTTTCTTATTTATAAGTATGTACAAGTTCTCTTTTTTATGACAAGTTTATTTTGGTACTTTTAATATAAAAAATTTGCTTATCTAATTTCGTAAGCAGTATATCTACTTCTTAAATTCTATAGTTTTTAATTATGTATTATCAACAAAATAGGTAACTTATAATTTCTTAGTATAAATAAAAGCCAATTCTAACTAGAACTGGCCTTTATTTATATATTATTCTTTTTTCTTTTTTCTTTTTTTATTATAAATACAATAATACCTATTAAAACTATAATAGCAAATACTAACATAGCTATATTTTTTATGTTAGGTATTTTAACTTTAGCATGTATATTATCTACATTTCCTAAGTTAAAATCCCAATTATAT
Organism: Romboutsia sp. 1001713B170131_170501_G6; assembly: GCF_015668195.1. NCBI lineage: Bacteria > Bacillati > Bacillota > Clostridia > Peptostreptococcales > Peptostreptococcaceae > Romboutsia > Romboutsia sp. 1001713B170131_170501_G6. The sequence continues at coordinate 196,658 of NZ_JADPFC010000001.1, read as the reverse complement.
GTATGTATACCATTTTCTTCTGAGTTAGATGTTGCATTTGATTCTATCAGTTTTAAAGGTGTATTTAAGTGGAAGTTTAAATCGAAACCAGAACCAAGTAAACTTAGAATACCTACTTCTTCACTACTCATATTTTTTTGCATATAGTCTTTTATTCTTATATTAACATCATATATGTTATATAAAAATTTATCTTCTTGATTTATTTTTATTAAATCAGCGTATTTACTTAAATCCTTGTTGTTATCAATTTTTATATCTTTGATATTTCCTAAGTTTTCTGTTATTTTATAACCTGTTTTTCCTGGCCCTGTTATTTTTTCTACATTAGAGTATGATTCTTTTAATTTAGTTTCATCTATACCTTTCATTAGGTAATCACTGCTTAGTATTTGTGCCGATGCACTTATATTTCCCTTTTTGTCTATATCTAATGTTATGTCTGTATTTACACAACCTGTTAAAACAAAAATAGATATAAATATTGTTATTAATGCTGTTAGTTTTTTCATATTATCCTCCAGTTGTTATTGCTATGACTATTTTACCATATTATATTAAAAGTATTTAAATTTTATATTTTAATTTATAATTTATTCCATTTTTAATATAGTATAAATACAATCAACAGAAGATACCTAACTTAATTATATTTATCTCCACTTTTATTTTTAGATTTTATAGATTTATATATAATTCTTTCAATAGAAGCGTTACATCTTCCACATCCCATACCAGCTTTTGTTTTCTTCCTAACTTCATTTATAGATGTCATTCCTTCATTTACTGCCTTTTCTATGTCAGCTTTAGTTACTCCAAAACAACTACAAACTACTTTATTTTTGTTATTTTTATTTTCTTTATACTTTTTAATTATATTTTTAAACATTTTATCCCCCTTAAACTTTTATAATATTTATATTATACCCAGAGTTTCATACTTAATAATCATCTACTAAAAAGTGTTTTTTACTTAGTAAATGTACTTTTCAAGTATTTTAAATTATATCTAATAGATAAGTATTACTATATTTAATATAAATTTAAATAGCTAGACAATATAAATTCCTTATACTATAATAGTTGCAAAGTTAATGAAGTATTTTATGTTATTTCTAAATTTAAAATATAGAAAGGATAGTTATGAATAAAATAGGATTAATATTAGAAGGTGGCGGTATGAGAGGAATTTATACTGCTGGCGTGTTAGATTTTTTCATAGAAAAGAACATAGAAGTTGATATGGTTGTTGGTGTTTCTGCTGGAAGTTGCCATGCTTCTTCTTATTTGTCAAAACAGTATAAAAGAGCTTATCATGCTACTGTAGATTATGTAAATGATAAAAGTTACTTAAGCTTTCGTAATTTAATTAAAACAGGTTCTATATTTGGTATGGATTTTATGTTTAACAAAATACCTAATGAGTTAAATGTTTATGATTACGATGCTTTTAATAAAGCTACTACTAAATTTATAGCTGTTGCTACTAACTGTGAAACTGGAAAACCAGAGTATTTTGCTTTAAATGATTTAAGAAAAGATATTATTTACCTTCAAGCCTCTTGTTCTATACCTGTGTTTGCAAATATAGTTGAGGTAGACAATTATAAGTTAGTTGATGGAGGAGTCTCTGATTCAATTCCTATTGAGTACGCTATAAACCAAGGATATAAAAAAAATATAGTAGTGCTTACTAGAGATTATACATACAAAAAGAATAAACAAAAATTTACTTCAATTGTAAAGAGAAAATATAAAGCTTATCCTAATCTTGTTAGTGCTATTGAAAATAGACATATTAATTATAATAAAAGTCTTGATTTAGTAGATAAATTATCTAAAAATGGAGATGTCCTTGTTATTAGACCTAAAAAACCTGTTAAAGTTAGCCAAGTTGAGAAGGACGTTAATAAACTTACAGCATTGTATGAGGAAGGTTATAGAAATGCAAAAGAGTTGTATAATGAAATATTAAATTTTATAGATTAAATCATAAATTTAAATAAGGACTAGAAATAGTTCTAGTCCTTATAGTAATCTTCTTTAGTTATTTCACATTTATGAATTTTCCCCCTACCTATTTTACCTTGTAGCTTTATTTCTCTTTCTTCACTTCCTAAATATTTCATACCACATCTTTTCATTACATTACCTGACTTTATATTCCCATCAAAAAATTGTGCTCCTATTTTGTCTAATTTTAATTCATCAAATCCAAACTTAATTAACCTTGTAACGACTTCAATCATTATACCTTTATTCTAGTAATATAGAATGTATACAATATCCTAGTATTGCTAATTTCTCTTCTTTTAAATATTCATACATATCTTTAGCATCTTCTATAGATACTTCTTTTAATATACACCTTTTAGTTTCTAAGATTGTAGTAGGGTATTATATATTTCATTATTTTTTATTTTTTCGTTTATATGGATATATTGTTTTTCATTGGATATAATTTAAGTAAGTTTTATTTTTTATGTTAATATTGTATAATTTTTATTTAAACTTGTTTTTAGAAACTCTATATCTATTTTTTAATATAATATTTTAAGGGAGGCTTTTGTATGGATATACTATTGGATATAGGTGAAATTATTGCCGACTTTATATTAACTATATTTTCTGGTGATGACTGGAAAAAATTAAATAAATGCATTAAAAAACCTAGAGACTAGTCTCTAGGTTTTTCTATCTATTGTAAGTTAGCTTTCACTAACTCGTTTATTAGTTTTCCATCAGCTCTTCCCTTAACTTTAGGTCTAACAACTGACATAATTTTCCCCATATCTTTCATAGAAGTAGCTCCTACTTCAGATATAGTTTCTTTTATAATTGTGTTTAGCTCTTCTTCGCTTAACTGTTGAGGTAGGTACTCTTTTAAAACTTCGATTTCAGCTTCTGCTTCACTTACTAAGTCTTCTCTTCCAGCTTTTTTGAACTCAGCTAAACCATCTCTACGCTGTTTTAACTGCTTAGCTATTATATCTATAATGCCTTCGTCATCAAGTTCGACTCTATTGTCAACCTCGAATTGCTTTATAGAAGCTCTTATTAAAGTTACCACAGATTTTCTTACTGTATCTTTATTTTTCATTGAAGACTTTAGATCTTCTTGTAACTTTTGTTTAAGGGACATTACCCTCACCTCTTTATTTCTTTTTTAACTATTTCTTAGCGTTTTTTCTTCTAGCAGCTTCTGCCTTCTTCTTACGTCTAACGCTTGGCTTATCATAGTGCTCTCTTTTTCTAACTTCAGACATGATGCCAGACATTGCACATGAACGCTTGAATCTTCTTAACGCGCTGTCTAATGTTTCGTTTTCTCTTACTCTTACTTCTGACATTTCATTTTCCCTCCCTCCGATAGTGCGAATTCTGCTGTGTCTATAACAAAGATTATAATGTTTATATGTATTATAACCTCACACTTTGTTTATTATAAACTACTTTTATTTTTTTTTCAAGTATTTTATTTAAGAAGAATTTTTTAAATTTTTCTTACTTATTCATAGCCTCATACATCGGTAATTTTTTGCCACCTAGTATGTGATAGTGAAGATGTTTTACTTCTTGACCACCATTTACGCCACAGTTGTTTATAACTCTGAAACCATCTTTTTCAAAGCCTTGTTCTTTAGCTATTTTATTTATCACCTTATGTATATGCGCCATTATGTCCATTTGTTCCTCTGATATATCTATTAAACTATCAAAATGTTCTTTTGGTATAACTAATATATGTATAGGAGCTACTGGATTTATGTCGTTAAATGCTAGCACTTTATCATCTTCATAAACTTTAGAGCATGGTATTTCTCCATCTATTATTTTACAAAATATACAACTCATAATATTTCTCCTTTTTGTTTATTATTTAACTTTTCATATGCTTAATAGCATACCTATTTCTTTAAGTTTTTAAGCTAACTAATATATTTGTATATAATTTATCTATTATTATTTGAAATAGCTTACACAAACCTTTAAATGTGCATTACGTGTATTTTTTAATATATAATATATTTGCTTAAATGTACTAAAAGAAATTATGACAGTTTTATAAATAGCCATAATTTCTTTTAAGTCATTTTATTTTTCTACAGATTAAACTAAAATTCCTTCTACAAATTCGTCATTAATCTTAGTTATCTTAACTTTCAGTATTTGTCCTTGTATGTCTTTTTCACTATCAACTATAACTCTTATATAATTAGTTGTTAATCCTTCAAATTTATTATCTTTCATTCTGTGTTCAAATAGTACTTCTACTTCTTTACCTTCATATTTTGATGCAAACTTTTTAAAGTTCGTGTGTCCTAAAGCTATAAGCTTATCACTTCTTAATTGCTTCATTTGAGGGTCTATTTGATTTTTCATAGCTGCAGCTGGTGTCCCTTTTCTTGGTGAATATTTGAATACGTGCATTTGTGAAAGCTCTATTTCTTCTAAGAATCTGTTTGTAATGCTAAATTCTTCATTAGTTTCACCTGGGAATCCTACTATAACGTCTGTTGTTATTGCAACATCAGGTATATGTGCTCTTAATCTATCAACTATTTCTTTATACTCTTTAGTTGTGTATCTTCTATTCATTCTCTTTAGTGTTTCGTCACATCCACTTTGTAGTGATAAGTGATAGTGTGGACACACTTTTTCCATTTTAGAAACTTCTTCAACGAACTCTTCTGTGAATAATACTGGTTCAACTGAACTTAATCTTATTCTTTCTATATTTTCTATTTTATCTATTGCTTTTATAACTGTTAATAAATTCATATTAGCATCTTTTACATCTTTTCCATAAGATGCAACATGTATACCTGTTAGAACTATTTCTTTATATCCTTTGTCTGCCAATTTATTAGCTTCATTTACTATACTTTCTAAATCTCTACTTCTTACTTTACCACCTCTAGCGTAAGGTATTATACAGTAAGAACAAAATCTATCGCATCCGTCTTGTATTTTCATAAATGCTCTAGTTTTTCCGTTTGTCTGATTTATTTCTATTTCTTCAAATGCTCTTACCTTCATTATATCATCTACCGTACTAGCTTTTTGAGATGCATCTAATTTTTTAATTTCTTCAACTATCTGTCTTCTTTCGTTAGTACCCATTACTAAGTTTACTTCTTCTATTTCAAGTATTTCTTCTGGTGATACTTGAGAATAACATCCAACAACTGCTATTATTGCGTCTGGATTTTTCTTTTTCATTCTTCTTATATATTGACGTGATTTTCTATCACTCATATGTGTTACTGTACAAGTGTTTATAACATAAACATCTGCATAGTCTTCGCTTTCAACTTGAACATATCCATCTTTTTTAAACATTTCAAGCATAGCTTCTGTTTCGTATTGATTTACTTTACAACCTAATGTGTAAAAAGCTACTTTTTTCACTTATGCTCGTCCTCCTAAGTCACTTAATTCATATAAAACTATAGAAGATGCTACTACTGATGCCGTTTCAGTTCTTAGTATTCTAGGTCCAAGAGATACTGATTGACCATTTATATCTTCTATTTGTTTAATTTCTTCTTCTGCAAATCCGCCTTCTGGACCTACAAATATTCCTATATTATTTATATCTATACCTTTTATAGCTTGTTTTATAGACTTTGTTCTTTCATTTTCATAAGGAACTATATTAAAGTCATTATTTTTCATATCAGCTAATGCTTCTTTGAAACTTAAAACGCCTCTAAGTGTTGGTATTTTTCCTCTTTTACTTTGCTTTGCAGCTTCGTATATTATCCTTTCCCAACGCTCTATTTTTTTGTCTTCTTTTTTATCATCAACTTTGGCTACACTTCTTTTAGTTTGTACTAAGATTATTTCATCCACTCCAACTTCTGTTAACTTTTGAAGTATCATTTCCATCTTAGGACCTTTTGGTAACCCTTGGTATAGCCTTACTTTAAGGTCTGATTCTCTTTTTATATCTATAGTTTCTACTATATCTAGAGTTACTTCTTCTTTAGATATACCCGAAATCTCTGCTATATACTCATTATTGTCATTGTCACATATTTCTAGGCATTCTCCAACTCTACATCTTAAAACTTTTGATATATGTTTTACGTCTTCACCTTCTATTATGCAAGTGTTATTTTCTAGGTTTATGTTTTTCTTTTCTACAAAAAATCTATCCATAATTTCACCTACTTAGCTATTTTAGATACTATAGCATTCCACTCACCTAAAGATTCTACATATACTATTTCTAATCCATTTGAAACTAGTGCTTCTTTAACTTCATCAACCTTTGCATGTATTATTCCTGAAGATATAAATACTGCATCATCTTTCATAAAGTTTTTGATATCTTTAGCTAATAATTTTATTATATCTGCTATTATGTTTGCAACTACTATATCTGCTTTGTCAGTTACAACTTCCATTAAATTACCATGAAGTGCAGTTACACTTTCAGATACGTTGTTAAGTTCTATATTTTCTTTTGATACTTTAACTGCTACTTCGTCTAAGTCAACTGCTAATACATCTTTAGCTCCAAGCTTTGCAGCAGCTATTGCAAGTATTCCACTTCCGCATCCGATATCAAATACTTTACTTTCAGGCTTAACGTATTTTTCTAATTCTCTTATACACATGCTTGTAGTTTCGTGAGTTCCTGTCCCAAATGCCATACCTGGATCTAGCTCTATTATAAGGTCTTCATCATCAGCTTCATATTCTTCCCAAGTTGGTTTTACTACTATTTTTTCTCCTATTTTAGTTGGCTTGTAGTAGTTTTTCCATTCATTAGCCCAGTCTTCTTCATCAACGTATGATAATTCAACTATTGCTTCTCCTACATCTATGCCGAACTCTTTTAATCCATCTATTCTTTCTTTTATAGACCTAATATCTTCACTTACATCTCTTTCTTCTGTTATGTATGTTTTTATTATTACTCCGTCGTATCCACTATTAAATATTTCTTCTTCGACGAAATCCCAATCGAATTCATTTTTCTTTTGGAATTTGAAGTCTTTAGGGTCTTCTATAGATACTCCCCCTACATTGTGTTCGTATAATATATTAGTTATAGCTTCAACTGCTTCTGTTGAAGTTTTTATTGTTATTTCAGTCCATTTCATGTACTACACCATCCTTTTAGAATTCCTGTTTTTACGTAAATTTTATTATATCATATTTAGTATTATCTTTAAAAATAATCTTTTATACTTTCAAAGAAAATTAATTATTAAAATTAGTTTTCTTTTTAATTATTATTAATAATTTTATAATATTAAAAAGGGCAAGAAAATTCTTGCCCAAGTTTACATTAGCATATTTACCTATATATTGTATATTTACCTTTTATAGCTTCTGTGGTCTTTAATTTATTGTTATGTGCTATACCACCCATATCTTTAACCACCTGTGTATATATAATATCCAGTACAAACATCTGAGCGAGTTTTGAATACATTGAACCACTTTCAAATACTCCTTCATTTGAAATATATGATAAACATATATCTGATAAACTCCTAACCTTAGAATCTTTATCATTAGTTACAGAAATTACAGTAGCTTCATTTTTCTTTGCCATTTCTACTGAACTTACTATATCTTCTGTCTCCCCTGTATGAGATACACAAACTATTATATCTCCTTTTTTCATTAAAGAGGACATCATTAATATAGTATGGCTATCACTAAAGTAATTGCAGTTTATACCTATTCTCATAAATTTATAGTTAATATCTTGTGCTATTATTCCAGAGTATCCAACTCCTACAAAATACACTTTATTTGCTTCTCTTATTAGTTTTGAACATTTATGAACATCTTCATAGTTTATTATTTGTGCTGTATTTTCTAAAACATATATGTTGTTATGTAAAAGTTTTTTGGCAGTTTCTCTTGCATGTTCCTTATTATCTATACTGCTATCTATTATGTGTTTATTTTGGATGTTCGTAACTTCTTGTGCTAAAGTTACCTTAAAGTCTTGAAATCCACTAAAACCTATCTTCTTAGCAAATCTAGTTATAGTAGCTTCTCCAATATTATTATCTTTAGCTATTTCTGATATAGATTTATACGAGAAATTTTCCATATCACTTTTTATGTAATCTATTATTTGTCTTTCTGATTTAGTAAATTTTAAATTTTTATCATCTAATTTATTTATTATACTCATTTAACCAGCCCTTTTTATAATAATCATTTAACTTCCTTTAATTATTTTTAATATTAAAAGGTGTATAAAATATTATACACCTTTTAAGCATTTAGAAACTATATAAATTATTCATTAGTTCCTAATATATCATTTATTATATTTTTATATAAAACTGCTTTGGCTCCAAATACTGCTTGTATTCCTCCACCAACTTCTAATACATCTATTGCTCCTACTTTTTTAATTGTAGCTTTATCTACTTTGTTTACATCTTTAACCGATACTCTAAGTCTTGTTATACATGCATCAACTTCTTCTATATTTTCTGCTCCACCTAATGCTTCTATTATAATAACCGCTTCTTCCTTTAAAGAATCTTTATCAGTTACTTTAACTTCTTCAACTTCATCGTCTCCTCTTCCTGGCGTTGGTATGTTAAACTTTGTTATGAAGAATCTAAAAGACACATAATATATTGCAAACCATAATAATCCTATTGGTATTACTAACATCCAATTTGTTTTATCATTTCCTTGTAATACCCCAAATAATGTGAAGTCTATTATACCACCAGAGAAAGTGTTACCTATTGATATGTTTAATATGTCTGCCACAAAGAAAGATATACCATCTAGTACTGCATGGAAAACATATAAAAGTGGCGATATAAATAAGAACATAAACTCTATTGGCTCAGTTATACCTGTTACAAATGAAGTTAAAGCTGCTCCTAAGAATAATCCACCTACTAACTTTCTTTTTTCTTTAGGCACACAGTGATACATTGCTAAACATGCTGCTGGTAATCCAAACATCATCGTTGCAAATCTACCTGCAAAGAATCTTGTTCCTTCTGTAAATAACCCTACATGATTTGGGTCTGCTAATTGTGCAAAGAATATATTTTGAGCTCCTACTACTTGCTCTCCTGCTACTGTTGCTACCCCTCCAAGCTCTGTCATCCAAAACATTGGGTATATCATGTGATGAAGTCCTACCGCTCCACAAAGTCTCATTAAAAATCCATAGAAAAACGTTCCTACTGGTCCAAGTACTGCTATTTTCTCACCTAATACTACTAACCACCCTTGGAATGTCGGCCATATTATAAAGAATATTGCTCCTACAAATATTGATGCAAATGCTGTTGCTATTGGAACAAATCTTGAACCACCAAAGAATCCAAGTACTGCTGGTAGTTGTATGTTGTTGTATCTATTGTGTAGCCATACTGTAACTGATGCTATTGCAATTGAACCTATAACTCCAGTATCTATTGCTGGTGCATCTGGTGTAAATATTCCAAGCATTGCTTTTATAGATGCATTCATTATAACGTATCCTACCAATGCTGCTAATGCCGCTGTTCCCTTATCTTTTTTAGCTAACCCTACTGCTAATCCTACTCCTAATATTAATGCTAAATTTCCAAATACAGCATCTCCTGCTGATGACATTATAGTAAATATTGCTTGTAGCCACGGTATATTTAAAAATGGATAAGCATTTATAGTATTTGGATTTGATAATGCTCCTCCTATTCCTAAAAGTAAACCTGCTGCTGGTAGTATTGCTATAGGTAGCATAAATGACTTTCCTACTTTTTGTAAGTATTTAAACATATTTGTCTCCCCTTTATATGATTTTACTTTATAGCATTTACAAACTTTTCTGTTATAAGTTGTGGTCTAGTTATAGCTGAACCTACTACTGCTGAAAATGCCCCACTTTCATATACATCCTTTAAATCCTTTGGTGTATTTATTCTTCCTTCTGCTATAACCGGTATATCTAATTCATTTGATAATTTTTTTATAAGTTCTAAATTTGGTCCTTCATGATTTTCTGAATAAGAAGTATATCCACATAATGTTGTCGATATGCAATCGCACCCTAAATTTTGGGCATTTAAAGCTTCTTCGTATGTTGATATATCTGCCATTACTAAAACATCAAAGCTATGTATATAATCTATTAAATCCTTCAAAGTTTCGCCATTTGGTCTAACTCTATCAGTAGCATCTATTGCTATCATTTCACATTTTGTCTTTGAAAGTTCTTCTACTTCTTTTTTTGTAGGTGTTATATATATTTCTGAATCACTATAATTCCTTTTTATAATTCCTATTATTGGTAAATTAGTTATTTTTTTTATTTCTAATATATCTTCAACGCCTTGTGCTCTTATAGCTACTGCTCCACCTTCTTTAGCTGCTTTTGCCATCTTTCCCATTACAAAAGAACTATGTAGTGGTTCATTTTCTAAAGCTTGACACGATACTATAAGTTTTCCTTTTATTTGTGTAAACATCGTTTCCCCCTCTTCGCAATCGTTTTTATGTTCAAATTTTATCATATTATCTTTATTATTGCAAGTTTTTTTCCTTTTTTATCATTTTTACTAGTTTATTATTTATATTTTAGAAAATTATTTTCATTTTATATTAAACAAAATCTCTATATTAAATTCAATTATAAATATTATCTTTGTAATAATTAACAAATAAAAGCTCCCTTAGCTCAAGCTTATATATATCAGTTTTTAATAGTTTTATGATTAATATAAAGGTCCTTGTATATAAAAAGCTGCCTAAAAATATTTTAATTTCTTTTAGACAGCTTTTTTCTTATGTATCTTGATTAGATATTTGTCTTGGCCATGAAAGTAAGTCTTTTCTAGCTATTTCTAATTCTTTTTCTTTAGGAAAATGTATGCTACAGAAATAATTATGATAGTTTGCAGTCCATACATACTTGTCCCATACTCTCATGTTTTCTCTATGTATAAATAATTGTTCTTCTATCTTCTTTTTATGTCTAAGTAATAATTCATATTGAACTCTCTCAAATTCATATTCATTGCTACACTCTGTATAATATTTAAATATAGTATTTAAGTAATTTAAAAACCAATTTCCATCATTATCTATAAGTATTTTATTTTTCTGAGGAGCTACGTCATAATAGTTTATATAAGTTTGTAATTTTGATACGGTATTGTTATCTAATATAATTCTTGGGTAACAAGCAATCTTACTTTCTGTGTTGTGTGCATCTAGTAGCGCTGGTCCAAAAACTATATCTTCATTTATATAAAAGTCACCCATACTTATACCACCACGAACGAAAAGTCCTTCTAAAGACAGGTTAAACTGATACTCTGCTACATTTTCTAGTATTTCATCTAATTCTTTTTCTCCATCTCCTTTTATAGGATAAGCTACTACCATATTATCAGTAAATATTTTTATTTTACCTTTACTATATTTGTTAGGTATTATACATTGTTTATTTTTATTTATAAGGTAGTTTATTTCTCTAAGTAGATTATCCCCATATCCATTTTTAGAGGAATTCACTATCATTTGTGAAAATCCTAATATGTCTATTGCACATACAATAGAATTTATCAACCTTGGATTATCTTCATCATATTTTACTACATTCATTTTTACACATCCTTAAATAATAATCATATATATTATACTTTATTTTTTAATAATCTACTATAAGCTCATATGCGCATATAAATAAAATCTATACTACCTTTAATTTATATTTTTTAACATAAAAATACTCTACATATGTTTTTGTATAGATAAAAAGCCTTAGGATAATCAAGAAAATCCTAAGGCTTTTTATTTTTATTTATGTTTTTCTATTAATTCTTCAATTTTAGAAATACATCTACTTCCTCTACATGGACCAGATGTTGCTTCAGTTTTTTCTTTCACAGCTTCTACACTTGTTGCACCTTCTTTTATAGCTTTAACTATTGTTTCCTCACTTATGCCTTTGCATAGACATATTATATTTTCACTCATATTTTCCTCCTTATTTTTGCTTAAATGTAGAACATTTTGTTTCTATATATAAGTTTACATTTTCTCCACTTACTTGTATTGCATCTGCATTGCATAATTTGTTATTGTTATATGTACATGTAGCTACATCACATATTAAACAATCGCAAGCATTACTTGAATTTTTACCTTCACTTGCATTATTTATTAATATTGAGTAATGTCTTTTGTCTAAGAAAGAACCACAACATGTTTCTTCTGTATTTTTTGCTCCTTGCCCACCTATATTTACACGATTAGCATAACAAGTATCTTGACAATTATGAGCACAGTTTGTTACACTACAGCTTATTTTTTTCATATATAATCATCCTTCTTTTTATATTTTAAATTAAGATTATTTTTAGCAATTTAAAAAGTATTATACAACTGTTTACTTAAAAACCTTTTTTATACTTTATTTTTCTTTTGTATAGATTATAATTTAGATGTATTATTAGAAGTTTCATACATTAAAATAAAATATGCTAATTATATAAATATAAAATTTTTTTAAGATATAATATTTTATTTTTTATGATTGAACACCTTTTCCTTGGGTATCTACAATTATAATAATATATTAAAGTTTAAAGGAGAATTTAAAATGGAAAATAAAACAGTATGTTTTTGTAAACAAGTTAAATATTTAGATATAAAAAAATCTATAGAAGAAGGTGCTAAAACAGTAGAAGACATTAAAAAAGCTACTGGTGCAGCTACTGGATGTGGTAGATGTGCGTCTGCTATAGAAGAGATATTAAAAGAAAAATAACAAATAAAACTTAAAAATGATACAGAAACTTTAAAGTATTTTACACATATCGATGAACCTACTATACATTTTGCTAATTAGTTTATGTAATCTAAAATATAATTTAATTTATTTAAATAAAAAAGAGGATAAATATCCTCTTTTTTATTTTCTATATAATTTAGTATAAATACACTTTAAATATGAGTAAATTACGATCATTTAAGTTTTACTTTTTATGCTTCTTTTTTACCTTTTCTGTTTTTAGCATATTCTGCCACTGCCGTAAAAAGCACATCTGTTGAAGAATTTAGTGCTGTTTCACAAGAATCTTGTATAACCCCTACTATAAATCCCACTCCAACTACTTGCATTGCTATATCATTTGATATACCAAATAAACTACAAGCTAGAGGTATTAAAAGTAGCGACCCTCCTGCTACTCCAGACGCTCCACAAGCACTTACTGCTGACATTAAGCTAAGTAATATCGCCATACCAATATCTACTTCTATTCCTAAAGTATTTACTGCAGCTAATGTTAATATTGATATTGTTATAGCAGCTCCTGCCATATTTATAGTTGCTCCTAGTGGTATTGATACTGAGTATGTGTCTTTATTTAAATTTAATTCTTCACATAACTTCATGTTTACTGGTATATTTGCTGCTGAACTTCTTGTGAAAAATGCTGTTATTCCACTACTTTTCAAACATTTAAATACTAATGGATATGGGTTTTCTCTCATATATACAAAAGCTATTATAGGATTTACTACAAGCGCTATAAATGCCATACATCCTATTAATACTACTATTAAATGCCCATAACTAAGAAGTGATTCTATCCCTTGCGTTGCTATAGAATTAAATACTAATCCCATTATACCAAGTGGTGCAAAATTTATTACCCATCTTACAACTGTTGATAAAGCATCTGATGCATTTGATATCACTAATTTTGTTGAGCTTGAAGCATTTTTTAAAGCTAGTCCTAGCATTAATGACCATGATAATATACCTATATAGTTTGCATTTAAAAGTGCACTTACTGGATTATCAACCACATTCATTAGTAGCGATTTCAATACTTCTACTATACCTCCAGGAGGTATGATATCTTTGGCTCCTTCTACTAATATTAATGTTGTTGGAAATATAAAACTTACCACTACTGCCGTTAACCCAGCCAAAAATGTTCCTAGCAAATAAAGCACTAAAATTGATTTCATATTTGTTTGCTGACCTTTTTCATGGCTAGATATTGCTGACATTACTAAAAAAAATACAAGAATTGGTGCTACAGCTTTTAGGGCTCCTACGAATAAAGAACCAAAAATCACTATTGGACTTGCTATATCTTTAGCTGTAAGTGCAAGTATTATTCCTATTATCAGTCCTATTAATATTCTTTTTACCAAACTTATTTTGTTCCATTTGTTTATTAAACCCTTCATGATCTCCCCCCTATTTCTTTCTTCTATTTTTAGTTCTTATAGAGTATATATGTTTTTTTACTAATCCTATTCTATTTATTTTTAAACTTTATATATAAAATTAAGTAATGATTTATATGAATAGTTTTATTGTATAGATTTTGAAAATGGTAATAATTTCTTTAAATAATATTTTTTGAATTTTTAGATATGTTTTTTTGTTATGCTTTAGGGTAAGTACACTACTAATAACAAATTTTATAAAAAAGGAAGCGATTTTTATGTTTGATTTACTAAACAAACTAGTTAATGAAAACAAAAAATACATAAAAAATGGTCATGTAGCTACTTATATACCAGCACTTGCTGAAGTTGATGAAAACCAGCTTGGTGTAGCTATTGTAGATTTAAGAGATTGTAATTGTAAGGAGTATTTTGCCGGAGATTATAATAAACCTTTTGCAATAGAAAGCACTTCTAAGGTCATAGCTCTTATAATTGCTATGATGGATAATTCACCACAATATGTTTTTAGTAAGATAGGTGTTGAACCTAGTGGATTTGCTTTTAATTCTATTCTTAATATGAAAATAAATAATAAGCCATATCCATCTAATCCATTTATAAATGCAGGTGCTATTATTGTTAATTCACTTATAATGGGTAAAAATAGTAATGAAAAAATAAATAGAATATTAGAATTTACTAGAAAGTTAGCTAACAATCCTAATATTCATGTAATTGAAGATATTTATTTATCTGAAAAAAGAACTGGTGATATAAATAGGTCTTTAGCTTATTACATGAAGGGTCATGGTTTAATTGATAATGTTGAAGATGTTTTAGACTGCTATTTCAGACAATGTTCTATTTCTGTTACTGCTATGGACTTAGCAAGGATTGGGGCTGTTTTAGCTAATAAAGGAGTTAGTCCTTTTACTGGCGAAATGATTATACCTAGAGATATTTGTACCATTGTTAAATCTATAATGGTTACTTGCGGCCTTTATGATGAATCTGGTGATTTCGCAGTGCATATAGGAATCCCTGCTAAGTCTGGTGTTGGCGGTGGGATACTTGCTACTGTCCCTAATAAAATGGGAATAGGTGTATTTGGACCTTCACTTGATTCTATGGGTAATAGTGTTGCTGGTGTTAAGATTTTACAACAATTATCTAAAGAACTAGTTTTAGATATATTTGATTAGATAAAAAAAGATGCTTAAAATGATTAATTTTAAGCATCTTTTTTTAATTGTATGTTAAACATATAGATTATTATGTAATCTATTAATTTTCTCTATTGTTGTTTTTCCTCACTTAGTTCTTCTATTAAAATATCAAAACCTCTATTATTATTTATTGACTTAACATATGCTGTTCCTATATTGCTATTAAGACTAACTATATTTACTGGTTCATTTTGATAATATATTACGATATTTTCTTTTTGCTTTGAGTTCATTATCTCTGCTGCTCTTCTTAATTGCATGATATTCCTCCTAAATGTTGTTTTAGTCTTAGTTTTTCATTTTTAAATTATTTTATTCTTACTTACATATATATCATAATTATAGATATATCTTTAATATTGTTTGATCATATCCCAGTATATTTTATTTCATCTGCTTTAAATGAATTTCTTTATCATTCCATAACTCTACTTGTCTATTTATCTTCTCTTGAAGCTCTTTTTGAGTACTCGCCTTTATAATTTTAGTTTCTTTTAAATAAGTACTTTCTATAACTTGTACACAATTATGTTTCTTTAGCATAATTCCTCCTAAAAACTTTTACATTAGTTTTTACAAGATTTATTCTATTTATCCATAATTTGTTCTTTTAATATTTTAATTTAACTATATGCATATTGTTTTTTATGAAACTATTAGAAGTTTAGTTGATATATACATTTGTAATTCCCTTTTTTATATGTATAATATAAATATAACTTACATTCGATAAGCTTTACTAAATTCAAAGAGAGTTATTGTAAAGTGAACGTTATTTTCTATATGATATAAAAAATAACTTATATACAAGTTTAATAATTTTTTTGTTAATTTGATAGATACTATTTTTTATTTCAAACTCAATTAATATAGTTGGAAAATAGGCATTTTAAGATAGGGGTGGTATTATGAAAAAAATAAGTAAAAAGCCTAAAAATCTTTTACAATACATTTTTTTAATTCTTTTAATGACAGTAACCACTTATTTAGTCGCTAGTACACTAGATATAAATATTTTATCTGATATTTTAAAAGTAATTGATTATAAGTATATAGCTGTTGGATTTTTATTAATGATTTCATATATAATTTTAGAAGGTTATATTTTAAGGGTTATAATAAACTCTATACATGGAGCTAAAACTAAATTTTTAGGATATAAAGTAGGTATATTGGGTCTTTATTATAACTTAGTTACTCCTATGGCATCAGGTAGTCAACCTATGCAAGTTTATGAGTTATCAAAATCTAATATATCAGCTAGCAAAGCTGTCGCAGTGGTCTCTAATAAAACTGTTATATATCAAATTATGGTAACTTTATATTGTATTTTTTTAATGGCTTTTAATGTAGATATTCTTAAATCTACTTTAAGACCTGTGCTTACTTTTATTGCTATGGGTATGTCTCTTAATATAGTTACTTTATGCTTCGGATTTTTTGTAGTTTATAGACCAACTCAAACTAAAAAGTTTGTTCATTTTATTTTTAATTTGTTAAGTAAAATTAAATTTTTAAAATTTTTAAGTAACAAACGATCAAAAGTGAATAGCTTTATAGATGAATATAATTTTTCTATTAAATCCTTTATAAAGGATAAAAAAGCTTTGTTTAAATCTACACTACTTACAATTGTTCAGCTTACTATTTACTTTAGCATAGCATTTTGTATATATAAAGCTCTTAGATTAAGTGGTGCTTCTTATTTTTATATGCTATCACTACAAGTATTTTTATATATGGCTGTTTCTGCTATGCCTACACCAGGCAATGTTGGTGCTAATGAAATAGCATTCTTCACAATATTTGGTGGTATATTCTCTAAAGCTATTATTGGTTATTCTGTGTTCTTATATGGAATATTTGTATATTATTTTGTTTTAATAGTTTGTGGATTATTTACTATATTATCTCAAGGTAATGTATTTAGAAAATTAAGATTATGGCTTAGATTTGCAAAGTATAAAATGAACACGGCTACTAGTAAATAGTAGATTCTAATATAAAAATCCAACAGTGAAAGCTGTTGGATTTTTATATTTATTTAAAATTACATAATTTATTAATTTATAACATTTATTTTATTACTTTAAAGTTAGTTGTTAAGTTTATATTAGCTTTTTTTCTTATTTTTTCTGCTTGATTCTTTACTTTTTCTAAAAGCGCTTTCTCATCTAATACTACTATTTCTTTTTCTTTCATTAACCATTTACCATCACATATTGTTGATTCAATATTTTCACTACTCATAGAATATACTATATTCCCTATTGGATTATGCATTGGAAGTGAATGTATAGTATTTGGATTAAGTATTATCATATCTGCTTTTTTACCAATTTCAAGGCTTCCTATTTCCTTTTCTAGTAATGCACATTTTGCTCCGTTTATAGTAGCCATTTCTAGTACTGTTTCTGCATTTACAACTTCTGGGTTTAATGTTCTGCCTTTGTGTATTAATGATGTTAGGTACATATCTCTCATCATATCCATTCTATTATTTGATGGAGCCCCATCTGTTCCTATTGATACAGGTATTCCCTTTTCTAACATTTCAGGTACTGATGCAAACCCTAATACTACTTTCATGGCTGCAGCTGGATTATGTGAAACCTTAACATCATAGAATCTAAATAGCTCTATTTCTCTTTCTGTTAACCACACAGTATGAACAGCTAACAGATTTTTATCTAGTACTCCTAATTTATTTAGATGTTCTACTGTTGTAAGTCCTGCTCTAAGCTTTGCAAATTCTACTTCATCTTCTATTTCAGCAACGTGCATATGTATACCTGTTTTGTATTTATCTGCTAATTGTTTAGTTTTAAGTATTAATTCATCAGAGTTATTAAATATTGTTCTAAGAGCAAACCATATTTTTACCCTTTCATTAGATGTATTATTATATTTATTATATAACTCTTCTTGTGTTTCTAATTCTTCTTGTGCAGTTTTATCAAAGGCTTTAGGTAATCCTTCCCCTTCATCCATTACTGATTTTGCTAGACATGCTCTTATTCCTGTTTTATCTACTGCTTCTACCATTGCATCTACATATTGTCCACCTGATTCTAAGAAAGTTGTTACTCCTGAACGTATTAGTTCTATACAACAAGCTGTTGATGATATTAATGAATCTTCATAATCAAAACTACTTTCATAAGGCCATACTCGTTCTCTTAACCAAGTTAATAAATTTACATCATCTGCTATTCCTCTTCCTAGTTGTTGAGACAAATGAACGTGAGTATTTACTAATCCTGGCATAAGTATTTTTCCTTTTGCATCATACACTTCTGCCTCAGAACTTACTATACTTTCATCAAAATTTCCAACTGCCTTTATTTTATTACCTTCTATTAACAGTTTGCCATTTTCATAAACTTCTCTTTCTTCATTCATTGTTATCAAATATGCATTTTTTATAAGTATCTGCTTCATAATAAACTCCCTTTTTTTCATTTTTTAAAATTATATATTAATTACGAACATTTTTCAATATTTCTAACTCAAAATACGATTTACTTATTTGATATTTTTATTTAATACATCATAATTATTGTATAATTTTTTATTAGTATATCATATTTTGTAATTTTTTATAAAAAACTGTTGTATTTTATATAAGTTTTATATTAAAATAAAACCAATCAATGAACATTGGAGGTAAAATATGAGGTTTAAGAAAATACTGACAGCAGGGGTTGTTTTATCATTAATGTCTTTCGCTCTTGTGGGATGTAGTTCAAGTAGCGGTAGTAAAGAATCTGATACTTTAAAGATAACTATGATATCTGACTTAGGTGGTATAAATGACCAGTCTTTTAATCAATCAGCTTGGGAAGGACTACAAAAAGCTGAAAAAGAACTTGGGGTTGATGTTGAAGTCATACAATCTAAACAAGTGTCTGATTATGCTCAAAATGTTGAAACAGCTGTAGATAATGATTCTGACTTAGTAATTGGGATAGGTTTTCAAATGGATGAGGCTATAAAAGAAGCTGCTGAAAACTATCCAGATCAAAAATTCGCCATTATAGACCATTCTTATGAAAATCAACCAAAAAATGTAAACTCTATAATGTTTAATGCTGAAGAAGCATCTTATTTAGTAGGATTAATCGCTGGTATGAAAACTGAAACTAATACTGTTGGATTTATAGGGGGTACTAAAAATCCAATAATAGAAAGGTTTGAGTATGGTTTCTTAGCAGGTGTTGATGATGCAGGAAAGGGTACTAAAGTTTTAAGACAATATGCAGATACTTATTCAGATGCTGCTAAAGGAAAAGCTATTGCTAATCAGATGCATTCAAATAATGTAGATATAATATTTACAGCAGCTGGCGATACTGGTTCGGGGGCCATAGAAGCTGCTAGAGAAAATGGTAAAATGGCAATAGGTGTTGATAAAGATCAAAACTCTTTAGCACCTGACAATGTTATAACTTCTGCTATTAAAAGGGTTGATATGGTAGTATATAATACAGTTAAAGATTTAGTTAACGGAGATTTTAAAGGTGGGGAAATAAGTGTTTTCGGAATTAATGAAGATGGAGTTGGAATAGCTCCTACTACTGATAAAAATGTTAACAAAGAAATTTTAGCATTTGTTAAAGAACAAACTGAGAAAGTTAAAAAAGGAGAAATAACTATTCCTGTTAATCAAAAGGAATATGATAATAGAAAATAATTTTTAAAATATATATGACATTTTAGGAGGATTTAGACATGGGATTAACACCACATAACGCTGCAAATTTAGGAGATATCGCTGAAACTATACTTTTACCTGGAGATCCATTAAGAGCTAAGTTTATAGCTGAAAACTTTTTAGAAAATGCAGTTGAGTATAATACGGTTAGGGGAATGTACGGATATACAGGATATTACAAAGGTAAAAGAATATCAGTCCAAGGTACTGGTATGGGTGGACCTTCTATGGGAATATATTCTTATGAATTAATACATTTTTATGGGGTTAAAAATCTTATAAGAATAGGTTCTGCCGGTGCTTTAAATAGCAATTTAAAAATACATGATATAGTTATAGGTATGGGAGCTTGCACTGATTCAAACTACGGATCTCAATATAATTTACCTGGTACATTTGCTCCAATAGCTAGTTTTGAATTAGTAAAAAAAGCTCATGATATAGCTTTAGAAAAGGGAATAACTCCAGTAGTTGGTAACATATTCTCTAGTGATATTTTCTACAACGACGGTGGTTTAGATGCATTAAAATCATGGAGTAAGATGAATGTATTAGCTGTTGAGATGGAGGCTGCTGCTTTATATATGAATGCTGCTCGTGCAGGAGTTAATGCGTTATGTATGTTAACAATATCTGATTTACCTTTTGAAGGTGTTGCTACTACTGCTATGGAGAGACAAACCGCTTTTACTAAAATGATGGAAATTGCTTTAGAATTAGCTTAATGTTATTATCTATGAAATTATTTCTTTAAAGCACCACAATAATGATATAATATCTAAATTTTTGCAATCAATTTCAATTATAACTAAAAAGCTATATAAACTTTAAAGTTTATATAGCTTTTTAATTTAATTTTATAAGGATTATCTTTTAATTATGGTATGGCTTTAAATATCAATTCTTATTAATTCTAAATATACCCCACATACCTGATTCTATATCCCATCTTATAAGCCCTGATCTATATAAATAGTCCCCAGGTATCATGGATGCTCCATTTAATAATTCTATATTAAACACATTTCCTATACTCATAGCTCCTTGAGCTGATATTTTTCTTGTAAATTGATCCTCTGGTTGGGCTTTCCATTTATGGCCATGAAGTACAAAACAAGTATTTCTAGGTTTATCGGCTGGCATTAGAAGCCTTATTATAACTTTTTCTCCTGGTGAAGCTTCAAATATTGGTGTAGCTGGATCTCCATGAACTTTAGAGCTAAATATTTTTGATATATCATAATTAGGCTTAGATTCTAATCTATTAAAGAATCTTTCTGATCTATAATTAAATCCTTTTTCACCTCTATCTTCAAAATCTACTGGTTCAGGTACTTCACCGTCTTCATTTACTTGATTAGTTTTTATTAAATTACCATGTGCATCCAAAAGTCTTATTCCATTGTGCATAAACATTACAAACTCTCTAAATTGTTCATTTCCATCTACAGATACTGTTACTTGTTCTTTGTAATTGTCTTTATATCCATTATTGCTAGAACTACGTATTTGTGATCCTTCTGGTTCTATTATTATTGCTCCAAATAAACCATGATATCTATGATTTCTTATATCTGTAAATGATGATAATAAGCAAGTTCCATATTCTTCATCTGCATACCATAAATATTCTATACTTTCTCCAGGTCCTACAGTTTGATCTACATCGTTATATCCTATATTTATACCACTACTGTTTATTGGATCAAATTTTAAAAATTGTGGGCTAATTCCTACCCTCATAGATGGCTTAATTTCTTTATCTACTGGTACTCCTGGAAAATCATGATATGGTATTGGTTTAGTAAAGAGATTAGTTAAAGTCACTTTTATATATTCACCTTTATTTGCTCTTAATATCAATGGAACTGGTTCCATCTTTCCATTAATTATAGCATCTTTGTGTTCATACGGCACAAATAACAATCCATCTGGATCATGGTCTTTAAAATTATTATATCGTATATCTTTTTGGATGGCTGCTATATGAAACTCTCTAGTGATTATATTTTGTTTTTTCATTGTATCCATATCATTTATACAGTTATTATGACTACTTATAGGCAATAATTTTTCAGTTTTATCTTTATAAACTCTTATTATTCCCCATAAACCTAACCAGAAATCATCTTGTCCTCCAAAGTAGTAAATATAATCTCCTGCTTTATAATCATCTGTTATTTTTATATTAAATGCTTCTGATATTCCTAATGTTTGAGATTGAACTAATGGTGATTTTTTATCTGTTATTTCTTTTCTCCACTTCATTCCATTTATATTGAATGCATGTTGCTCTTCTTGTGCTCCATCTAATAATCTTATTACAATTTCATCTCCTGGATATGTTTCAAGTAATGGTGTCACTGGATCACCGTGTACTTTAGAACTAAATACATAAGCTGGGTCATTATCATTTAATCTTTCTCTTAAAGGTTCGCATTTATAGTTTATACCCATAACACCTGGGTCATCATGTGATCCTGAAAATGGAGGTGGATTTAATGGGTTTTTATCTTTATCAAATAGTAGGGAAAAGTCATGAACAAATAATCCAAATTCCCTGAAAGTTCTACCTGAAGGTGTTTTTATTACTGCTTTCGTTCCATATTTTATTGGATTACCTGTTTTAGGATCATGATATGTTGATCCTTTAGGTTCTATTATAAGACTTCCAAACACCCCATGTTGTTGATGTGAATTTGGATTCATATGATCGTGGAAGAAGCAAGCATTTAATTCTTCATTAGCATAGTATCTTTCTACTAGGGTCTCTCCATAAAAAACAGAATCCATATTATTATATCCATTTGAACCACCATCTGAAGCTATAACATCAAATTTAACTAAATGTATATGAAAACTTACATTGTCAGTTAAAGTTTCTAGTTGAAATTCTGTTTTCGGTAATGTTTCTGGTAAAAAATTAGTAAGTCTAACTTCTATACAATCACCTTTATTCGCTCTTATAACTAATGGTTCTACATTAATCTCTTCATTTTCTATTCCAGCTACATACCTCTTAGCTAACTCTTCTTTGTTTTCATCTGTTACCTTATGCCCTGTATATTCTTCTATTTGCTCTTTCATAACATAAAATCTTCCATATGGATCATGCCATCCTGCATTGTTATATATCAATTTTGCTTGCAGTGCAAATAGTTCAAAAATAGCATCTGGCTCTTTAAAGTAACATTTACTTGTATCTGGACAAGGTTGAGTGTATAAAGCTCCTCTAGTAACATCCTTTGAAAGGTTCGCTATTTCAATATCAGTTGGGCACATTTTATTTTGACCTTCTTGATTAATTATTCCTAAAGGTGGCTGTTTTGCTCTTTCTTTAAACTCTCCATTTATAAATCCTGGATATCCTGGGTGTTCTAAATCTTTTTTAGGTGGTTTTTCTCTATCAGGTAAAGGATTTAGAGCTTTTATATAAGTTCCATCTGGATATAGTGGACGTATAATTTCTCCATTTTCAAGTATTACATCTTTGCCTGTTTCTAATCTATCAAATACTCTCCATAAAGACCACATTCCTTCATGAAAGTGAGGATATAAATGACAGTGCCATATATGGTCTCCTATAGACCCAGGTAAACTTCCTGCTCCATGTAATATATCTATAGTATAACTTTCTTGAGGGCTTATTGATATAGAATCTATTATAGTCGAATTCGGATCATCTGGTTCTAACTTCCATTGATGTGTATGAAGATGGAATACATGTGTTTCTAATACACCTCCATGTATAAGTCTAAATTTTGAAGGATCTCCTTTATATGCTCTTGGTATAAAAGTTGATGGGTCTCCATAAGTCCATGAACTCATAGAAACGTCTTCTCCATCTACTAGCATATGATTAGGTTCTACTATATCTGTACGGCTACATCTATCATCTTGCTTGAAAGGATTACAACATTTAATACCTCTATCTTTTAATGGTATAAAATTAGCTCTATTTACCATTGGTTCTGATCTGTAACTGATAGCAGTTACGCTCATTGGTTGATTAGTATGAGGATCTATTATTTGATTTCCAAATCTATTTACAGCTTCAAGTTCATCATGAAAATATACTGCATATTCTCTAAAACTTGGCTTAAATGGATTGTGTATATCAGCAAATATACCACTTCGAAGTTCAGATCCATCTACAGGGTCTGTCCATGTAGATCCTTTAGCTTGTACTATAAGGGCCCCAAATAGGCCATGTATATTAGTTGCATCTTCACTAGATCTAGTATCTCCCATATCACTAAAGTAAAATATCCCTTCTCTATCTGCATACCATTCATATATTATCTTTTCACCTGGACCAACTGTAGAGTCCTCATTGTAACCTACATTAGCTCCATCAGATTTTATATTTCTATACTTAATTCCTTGCATATGAATTGATAACCTTCTATTTTCATTGTGCTCAAACTCTATTCTTACTGTATCTCCGACATTTGCCCTTATTGTAAGAGGTTGAACTTCTTCTGTAGGTATTGGAAGCGGATCTCCATTTTCATCTTTATTGTTGAAATTTTTCAAAGCTCTCTCTTTCACGTTCTCTTTATCTTCACTTAATATATACATCATTCCATTTGGATCATAGTCGCCAAAAAAGTCATATACAATCGGTATTGATAATACTGTAACATTAAATTTTCTAGTTATATTGTCAAAGTTATTGCTATACACTTATATTCCTCCCTTAATTATGTGTTTATATATTAATATGATATATATTTTCAAACAGTTACACTTTTATTACTTTTTTGACACATTATAACCTTGTAAGAATTTAAATAATTTATAATCTACTAGTATATAAAAAACCGTATCACTTATTGTGATACGGTTTTTTCATTATTCTACTTCATTATATATAGTATTAGTTGGAGGCTTTGATACAGATATATAATCACCTTCATTTAATGAGTTAATAGCTTCCATGTCTTCATTTGAAATTTCAAAGTCAAATATATCTATATTTTCTTTTATTCTATCTACATTTGATGATTTTGGTATGGGAATAATCCCTCTTTGCATATGCCATCTTAATACTATTTGCGCTATTGTTTTTTTATATTTTTCTGATAAATTTATCATTAATTTGCTAGAAAATACTCTTCCTCTACTTATAGGACTCCATGCAACAACTTGAATATTATTATCTTTACAGTAATTTAATATTTCATTTTTAGTACTGAAAGGATGAATTTCTACTTGATTTACCATTGGCATTATTTTTGCAATTTTCTTTATTCCCTCTAAATGATTTACTTTAAAATTACACACCCCTATAGCTTTTACCTTTCCTGTTTCATATAAGTATTCAAATGCTCTCCAAGTTTCATTATTTAATTTGTTCGGCCAATGAATTAGATATAAATCTATGTAATCTACTTGTAAATTATTTAATGATTTATTGAAAGCTTCAATAGTTTTCTCATATCCATGATCATCATTCCAAAGCTTAGTTACCAGAAATATTTCTTCTCTATTTATTTTACTCTCTTTTATACCCTTACCTATTCCAACTTCATTTCCATAAAAATAGGCAGTATCTATCATCCTATATCCTGCATTTAAAGCATTTATTACTACTTTAGCTGTTTCTTCATAGTTTTCTAATTTATATGTTCCAAAACCAACTGAAGGTATTTTCACTTCATTATTTAATACTATAAATTTTTCATTCATAATATAATCTTCCCCTTTTAATTAATATCTCTCTAACATACAAACATAAGTAATATTTATTAAAATTATAACATATAATAAAACCCTGCTCTATATTATTGATAAAACCTCATCCATTTGAGATACGGTTGACTACTATTTTTTAAGTACTTGTCCAAATCTCTTATTTATAATTTATAAATTCTTTTTCTATCATTTTTCGAAGCACTCTTGCACTTTTTCTATAGAAAGCTTTAAATAATCATTGTACTTAAATTCTAATTATTCTAAATAAATTTTCACTTTTGTATAAGATAAAAGTTAGATAAATAATCATTTTCAGACAATATATTTTTAACCTACTTTGTGTTATACTATATGTCGTGAAATTTTTACACAAAAACCTAAAATTTTACAATATATATCATAAATATAATTATTATTTATATAACTCATAAGATTAAGTAACTTCATTAACAAATAATTAAAAATCATAGTAAATGTTTTTCTTATTGAAGTTAAATCTAATAAAAAGAGAAGGTATAGTATGAGTAAAATAAAATTTTTTATTACTAAAGAAATATTAAATTTAGAAACTAGAATTTTTAATTTAAATTATAAATCTAATTTTCATAAATTTATATATTATTATATACATATGGCTGCATCATGAAATTTTTAGCGATGCATTGTGTTTTTTAAAGATTATATAGTTTATAGCATTTATAATCTTTTGAAGTTTTTCGATGAAGTTACACAAATTAATTATTTGAGTAATACAATTGTATATTTAGATATTATTGATACTAAATCATTAGAATTAAGACATATGTTTAATGGAGATATAGATTATGAATCAGAAAGAAAGTGAATATTTATTAAGCGTTGCTCTTGATATTGGTAAATCAATGTTAGGTGCTGGTGCTGAAATATGGAGAGTTGAAGATAGTATTAGACGCATTTGTAAGACTTATAGTATAGATAATGTAGAAATTTATGCTTTAACAACCTTAATAATTGCAACTATAAAAACTAAAGAAGGCTATCATTTTACTCAATCAGTAAGAATAAAAAAGGTATCAAATAATTTAGGAAAATTAGAGTCTTTAAATGAATTATCAAGGTATATATGTAAAAATGCCCCAGATATAAAAGATATTGAAGATATGACTAAAAAAGCTGTTTCTTCAGTCAATTGCGGATATTATAACTGTATTGGATATATTTTATCTTCTCTATCATTTGCTATATTTTTTGGGGGAAGCTTTTTAGATGGTATATTAGCAGGAATAATAGGCGGAATTGTTTTCTTTATGGAAAAATACTGTAATTTGGATAATTCTAATAATTTGATATATACAATGATTTTAAGTTTTATAACAGGATGTTTCGGAATAATTTTGGTTAAATTTGGACTAGGACAAAATGTAGATAAAATTATGATAGGAAATATAATGTTATTTATTCCTACATTAGCACTAGTAAATGGTGTTAAGGATATATTTTATAGAGATATTATAGCAGGTCTTTATAGAATAATTGAGTCTGTCTTAATTGCATTATCTGTTGCATTAGGATTTGGCTTATCTCTTGTAGCATTTGGTATTTTTCATATATAGTCTCGGAGGATTTAATTATGGATAGTAATTTAATACAAATTATAACAGCTGTCTCTGGTACAGTTGGCTTTGCTATTTACTTTAATGTAGATAAGTCAAAGTTAATATCAATATCATTTGGTGCGTTCATTTCATGGATAATGTATTTGTTCGTTTTGAATATGAGCAGTAGTTTATTTCTAGCAAATTTTTTATCTGCTATATTGGTATGTATATATTCTGAGATTATGGCACGTGTATTAAAAACACCTGCTAATATTTGTTTAATTCCTTCAGTTGTTCCGCTACTTCCAGGTAGTAGCTTTTATTATACAATGTTGGCAGCAATAAGTATGAATATGAATATATTTAGACAAAAGGGAATGGAAACTTTTATGATAATTTTAGGAATATCTCTTGGAATAGTTGTTGGTTTTTTCATATTTGTACAATCATTGAAAGTTTTTCATAAAATCAAATCTCATAATCTTAGTTGAAAAATTAAAATAAGTTCAAAAAATAAAAAACCTATATTTAAAATACGCAAAAGGTATTTATATATAGGTTTTTTTGAACAATATTAAATTAGGGTTAGCTTTGTAGTTAAAAAGCTAAATACTATTAAATGTAGTAATTAACTTTTACATACTTAATTACAATCTATTTTTTAATTTTAATTAAATATTAGTTCACTAAATATATTTATACTGCATCGTAAAGTTCATATATATCTGAAAATTCTAACTGTATCTTTTGTATATCAACTTTATAAACGTTACTTACTATTTTTTTGTTATTTTCCTCTTCTAAAACTTCATTAGGTAATAAAATAGTAAACTCTGTTCCTCTTATCCCATTGCTTTTTAAGTTTATATTATCTCCCATTAACTCAACAATAGATTTTGTTATACTTAACCCTACTCCACTACCTTCATTTTCTCTTTTTAATGACTTATCACCCTGGACAAATTATCAAATACCTTATCTTAAATCTCAATAGGTATACCTATACCCTCATCCTTTACCTTTATACTACCCACTTGTTTGTAGTTGAAATATCTACTAAAGTGGCTAAAATTGTATAAAAACCTTATAAACTATGACCTTGTGAATTCAAAATTTGATTATCCCTCTATAAGTAACCCTAATCTTATTATATAACCTCCAAATACCATAATAGATATTAGAAATATAATTATCATATTCTTTTCATTTTCTTCTCTCATATCCTAAAAAACATTAAAATTTCCCATTTTAATACTATGCTACGTGATTATATCATATAAACTGTAAGTTTTTGTTTTTTAGATTATAGTTAATTAATATAACTTATTATTTACCATACTAAAAAGCTACATATAAAATATAATGTTTATATATAGCTTCTTAATTTATTTTTTTAATTTTATTATTCTAATGCCTTCATAAACTCCACCTAAAATTATACCTAAAAAAAGTCCTAGCATTATTAAAAATTCTATTTCATAAGATTTTACTCCAACTCTAGTTGATAGTACATAAATTACTAGAACTATTGATGGTATTGTTAGAAATCCTATCCATCTAAATACTATCTTTTTCATTTATCTAGTTCCTTTATTTTAAATATTATAATAATATTTATGCTAAATTGTAAATATATTATTATAAATAAAAGAGCTTTATAGTATATAAGAACTTTCATTATATAGCTCATATATATCTGAAAATTCTAACTGTATTCTTTGTATATCTATATCATAATCTTTATGTATAACTTCATTTTGATTATATTCTTTTAATACTTCATTAGGTAGCAAAATAGTAAACTCTGAACCTATATTTTCCTCACTTTTTAAGTGAATTTTCCCACCCATCAGTTCTATTATAGATTTCACTATACTTAATCCTATTCCACTACCTTCATTTTCTCTTCTTAAAGATTTATCACCTTGAACAAATCTATCAAATACCCTTGATTTAATATGAGGAGGTATACCAATTCCTTCGTCCTTTACTTTTATTTTAACCCATTTTTTATTAGTTGATATGTCTACTAGGATAGTACCACCTTTGTTACTAAATTTTATAGCATTTGATAGTAGATTTAACATCACTCTTTCCATCATGTCTGGGTCTAATTTTATGTCAAGTTCTTCTACATCTGTATCAAATATAACTTCGATATTTTTAACTCTAGCATAATTTATAACAGATGTAGTTATACCCTCAACAATCCTCACTATATCGTAGTTTCCATAGTTAGGAATCTTATATCCTACTTCAAACTTAGTAACATCTACTATATTATCTATTAATCTAAGCATTCTTTTACAATTTATATCTAAACAACCTTTATACCTTAAGTATATGTTTTTGAAATCACTTTTTTGTGTACTAGCCGTTAATAATTGCATAGTCGAGTATATTATATTTAATGGTGTCTTTAGCTCGTGACTTATATTTGCAAAAAACTCTGTTTTAACTTGTTCTTGTTGTCTTATATTTTCATATTCTAGTAATGCTTTTTCCATCTTGAACTTTTCAGATACATCCTTTAATCTTACCAATTTATATATAGTATTATTTTTTTTTAACTCCTGTATAGAAATATCTACTATCATATCATTTTCTTTTATGTATATACTTTCACTATAATTTTCATCTTTTCTAAGTTTTTTTTCAACTTTATCAAAGACTGCTTTGTTTGAATACATAAACTTTAAGTTATGTTTATCATTATCCTCTTTTGATTCTTTAATATCTGATGCTTTTAGGTTATTATTTCTAGCTCTTTTATTAGCATATTTTATATTGTACTCTTCATCACATATAACAATACTACTGTATTTATTTTCTTCTACTATTTTAAAAAATAAGTCCCTTTGTTCATCTAATCTTCTATTCATCTTTATATTTTGACTAAGCTCTATAAATAGGCCTATTATAAATATAATAAAACCCATATATATTACCGATGTTGCAGTTAAGTTAATTTCTTCATTATGTTTTATCAAACTATTATAATCATATATAGATTTTATAGAAAACATGATAGCACTAAAACCTATTAATCCATATATGTAATCTTTTTTAACTATGCTTTTTGTGAAAAATATTCCTGATATAATTAAATATATTATAAATAATGATATATTATAATTTTTTATAAAGTTAATACCTAGAAAATTATTATATAAACTATATTTATACTCTAAGCATATTGATAAAAACGTTATCAGCATAATTATTAATGTAGCCTTTATCTTATTATCATCAATTATATTCTTTAAATTTTCTAGATTACTAGCTGCTATACTAATAACTATAAGCCTTATAAAAGATGTTCCTATTGCAAAATATGTATATGTTTTATCACCTTTAATATATATTTGATTTGATACAAATATATCTATAAAAAATATAGTGTACATTAATGCAACTATAAATAATTCCTTTTTTTTGTTACTATTATAAGATATAATACAACTTAAAATACTTAGTATTGCCAAAATAGCATTGAAAAATCTTATAAAACAAGATCTGGTAAGCTCAAATGATGCTCCCTTGTTTACAAGCAAATTTAACCGCATTATGTATAAGCTAAATATTGTCATTGATATTAAAAGTATTATTACAACACTTATTCTTTTTTGCTCTATAGAATTATTAAAGACATTTCTCACCCTCACTAAAAGCCCCCTTTTATAAATATCTTTACCTAAATTATAACATATAAATTACTTTTTTAACATAAACTGACAAATGCTTTAGTTCTTAGAATATGTTTTAATATAGTATCAATTTTATAATATTATGTTGTAGATGCTAGTGTAATATTGTGACCATGTTGCCTGGATAAATAAAAATATGTTATAAATCTTTTAACACTTTCATTTTCTATATTTAATTTTTTCATTTCCTTTTTTGCTGCCCTTTCTAAAAAATCTATATGATCAAGATTAAATAACATAACCATTCCCGATGTAAAATTTACATCCCCTAAACTTATTATTCTTGTAAATACCAAATAGCCTTTATCCAAGGTTCTTGAAAGAGATATATCTGTTATATTTATTGTTTCTTTAGTCTTTGTATCTTCTACTTTAATTTTAAAGTCTTTTTTGTCTATATCTATTACTTTATAAAGAGAAGTTTTTGAGTTTTTCATTGATTCTATAAGTTCTATTTCTGATTTTTCTTCTAGTTTGTGATTTTCTAGAAATAAATCTACTCCACTTTTATTATTTAGAGTTTTTTCGTATAATATAAAGTCATGGCAGTAGTCAAACTCTATATTCTTATTTAAATATACTCTATTGTTTTTAAGTAATCCCATTATATTAATATCATTTAGTCCTTTTTGAGTTGTTTCTAGGTAGTCAAATATTTTATCATTTAGTATCTTACTTATTTCTCTATATTCTCGGTATGATTTTATAGATTTTTTTGAGTCTAGATAAAGCGTATTTATATCTATCAATTACAAATCTCCTTTTTCTTTTTATCCGTATTATGAACTTAATACTACAGATTATACAAATATATATATTTAAATAAGTTAAACTTAATATTTATCATATCGAAAATATATAAATATTACTACATAATAGTTTAAGTTCTATTAGATATTATTATAAAATCTAATAAAGAAACTGATAACACTATAATAATGGTCCATGGTATTGGTCGTTCATATTATGATATGCTAAAATATGCTTTTAACTATTTAGATGATGATACTGGCTACGAGTATTTTTATAGAATTTTTAAATTTATATATAAATACACAAAATAATTATAATGTTTTATTATATAAATGATATTTATTTCTCAAAATTACAAGTTTTCTAAGTTTCTTAAATTAAGATTCTTTTTTATAATTTTGCCTCTAGTATTTCTAGTGATTGGTTTTCTACCTTTAAAATACATCAAATTAACTTCAAAGCATTCTACTGTTTTGATATAAATTTCAAAAATATAACTCATATACTACATTGTTAATAACAATATAATATATGAGTTATATTTTACTATTTTTATAGCTACATAATTTTAAAAAATCATTAGCTTATTAAAATATTTAGTTTTAAACTTTATATTAGTCTTTTAATAATATTATTATTTTGAAACATCCATTATTTTATCATAATAATTATCCTCTATAGACTTAAAGCCTACTTCAATTAGAGATACATAATCATAAGCATTAAAGTTTTTTTCATTTGATATGTAAGTGATTCTAGCCATTATTGTATTATCATCATGTAAGAAGAAATTAAGTACTAAATTTTCTTCATTAAAAACATTAATAAGATTTAATAAGTCATTCTTCTTATGAAGATTATTTAATTTACCTATACAATAATATATAGGAGCTAAGTTACCACCATTTAAACTTAAAGATATAATACAATCACCATTCTTTAAAGTTTGTTTAGCTTGGAAAAGTACACTTTTAGAAGTTTCCCTTGAAATAGTAAATATATTATCTAATCCTCTTTCTTCAAGTGCTTTTATTACTTGAACTTGCTGTAATTGGTAATTCATAAAAAGACCTCCCCCTAAAGTTGATTTGTATAATTTTTTATACCCTATGCAATTTATTGTAAACAAACTAAAAAAAAGAGGCAGTATTAAAAATTTTCACAAAATTTTATAATAAATACTTTTCTAATTACAAAGTTTAAAATCATCATCCATTATATTAAATTTTCCCTTAATCCCGTCTGTTATATATACTTCTTTATCATTAGTTATAAATATTGCGTCTATATTTTCTAAGCCTTCTACAAAATTAAATCCATCTTCTAGTCCTTTTGTAAAAACTAATGTAGATAAAGCATCTGCATCTACTGAGTAATCAGCTATTATTGATACGCCTGCTATTTCAGTTTTATATGGATATCCAGTTTTAGGATTTAGTATATGATGATATTTAATATCGTTTTCTATTATGAATCTTTCATAAACACCTGTTGTTACTATGGATTTATTAACTACTTCTATAGACCCTACTACACTTCCCCTATCACTAAACGGATTTTGGATACCTATTTTCCAATCTTTATTTCCTTCTTTATTTCCTAGAGCATATATATTTCCACCTAAATCTATTATTGCTTCTTTAACGCCTTCTTCTCTTAGTAAATTTGTAAGTTCATCTGCAGCATATCCTTTTGCTATACTTCCTAAATCTAGCATCATACCTTCATCACTTAAAAATACTTCTTTTGTTTTATCATTTATCTTTACTTTTGAATAATCAATAAGTTTTTTAACTTCATTAATTTCTTCTTTTGTTGGGACCTTTGCACCTTCAAGACCTATACTCCAAAGTTTAACTAATGGACCTATAGAAACATCATACCCACCATCAGATAACTTTGAATATTCTATTGCTTTTTTTATAATTTTATAGCTAGTATCACTTAATTTTACTGGAGATTTACCTGCATTTTTATTAAGTTTATCTAGTTCTGTACCTTCTTTGTTTATACTCACTAGGTTTTCTATTTCTGAGACTTTATCAAATGCTTTATCTAGTATCTCTTTACTACCCCCATTATGTAATGTAATTGTTATTGGTGTACCCATAAATATTTCCGTTCTTGCTATTGGTTCACCTTGCTCTTCTTTTTGACACCCCACTAAAATGATAGTTAAAATTATTATTGTGCTAACAATCATTTTCCTGCTCATATTTAATTTCCCCTTATATAATAATATTTACTATCCCTATAATTTCTAATTATAACTACGTTTTATATATTTTTATATACACAACAATTAAAACATTTACCCTTTTTTATTTTTACGATACATAAATACCTTCTTTTATATATAGATTTATCATTATTTGATTTTAAAGTCAATATTTAAGCAATTATTTAGTTGTAAAAATAGTTTTATATATTAATAATTTAATTTATATTAATGTTTTTCTTTTTTCCCTTCATTTTCCTCAGTTTTTAGTGCTTTAAATTTTAGAATTTTTCTTCAGTTAAAGAACATCCTGCTTATAAAGGATTATACACTCTAATTTATTGAACATGTTAAAAGTTTTTTTATAAAATATATTTTTTTTATATTGCCATTTATATTTTATATCCTTTAAAATTCAATTATATAAAGATTTAATATCTTTGAATAACCTAAAGGAGAAATCATTTATGAAAAGTTTAAAAAAACTTGATATTATTATTATTGTATCACTACTTATTTTATCCTTTGTACCAAGTATAATTTTCTCAAAATCCCTTTCTAAAAATTATAATTCGACTTACGCTAGTATAAAAGTTAATAATAAATTTTATGATAATGTACCCTTATCTTCTTTTAAAGGTGAAAACACTCTTACTATAAAATCTAAACATGGTACTAATGACGTATTAGTAAAAGATAATAAAATAAAAATTATAAAAGCAAATTGTAAAGATAAACTTTGCATCAAGCAAGGTGAAATATCTAATGTAGGTGAAAGTATTATTTGTCTACCAAATGAATTAATAATTGAAATTAAAGGAGCTGAAAAAGATAGTTCATCTGATGATATGATACTATCACACTAATTATGAAATTAAATAAAACTTCTAAAATGATTTACATGTCATTACTTGTATCAATGGCATTAATATTATCTTTGATTGAACGCATGATGCCAGTCCCATTTGTAACCCCTGGTGCTAAACTTGGACTTGCAAACTTAGTTATAATAATATCAGTCTATACATTAGATAATTATAAAGATTCCTTTACTATACTTATATTAAGAGTATTTTTAGCTGCAATCTTTGGTGGTAATATGTCCACACTGTTATACAGTGCTACTGGTGGTATATTTAGTTTCATTGCCACTATAATTACTAAAAAACTAGGTGGTAAGTATGTTTCTGTGATAGGAGTTAGTTCTTGTGCTGCTGTATTTCATAATATAGGTCAATTACTCGCGGCATCTCTTATTTTAAATAATTTTGGAGTATTTTTATATCTTCCAGTATTGTCTACAATAGGTATTATTACAGGTATATTTATAGGCCTTTCTGCAAATTATCTCTTGAGCCATTTAGCAAAATTGACTTATTTTAAAGATAGGTTAAATTTGGATAATAATAATTCTTCATTAAAATATAATTAAAAAAGGAGCTATCTCAAATAGAGATTCGCTCCTTTTTTAATATGTTTTTAATAATGTATAAATGATATATCTAAAATAAATCTGTAATTTCCCCAGTATACATATCTACATTATACCACCCTAGAGTAGCTATATGTGAATCCTCTCCCTCTATTTCAACAAGTTCATAAACTTGTATAACATATTTATTACCTTCTATATGGTCTACTTTAATTTTTGCATTCAACCCTTTTTCTATTAATTTATCTTTAACTAAATAAATAGCCTCTTCTTCTGATAGTTTATTTTTCATGTTTTCAGTAGTTTTTATATATTCATTTTTACTATTATCTACATTTATTTTTACCTTTTCTCTTTCTATCTCTGTTCCGTCTTTATTAAACCCATAAGCTACTACATAATACCCTTTATTACCTAATTCATCAGTCCAGGTTATGCAATAATTTGGTATAGTTTCTGGCTCATGTAATCTTATTATTATTGAATTATTTTTATCTAATATCACATCCTTAAGTTCTATATAATTAAGTTCACTATATTTTTCTAAGTATACATCTATATCAACTCCTACATCCATAAATTCTTCACCTAGCTCATGTACTCGTATATTTTTTATGACTCCGTCAGTTTCAAGTAATAATAATACATTTCCTTCTATTTGCATATTTGTGTATATTTTACTGCTTTTAGATTTTGATTTTAACTCATCTATACCTTCTTTAGTTGTGTCATAAGATTTCTCTATAAATAATGTCTTTTCTTTTAGTTCATTAATTTCTTCTGTTCTTTTCAAATCTTTATTTGTTTTTTTGTCTGATTCTTTATCTTCTTTTTCAGATGCTTCCATAACTTCTGCAGATACATTTGACTTAGTGCTTGTTTTTTCTCTAGATTTTTCATCAACTTTAGAACACCCTACTAATAATAAAGAAATTATTAAAATCATAATATTTAATGTTATTTTAATTTTACTAATTAATATATTTCTCATATAATACCACCTCTATTATATATCCTAATTGAGTATATGATTTTTTATTATTAATTAGTAAAAAAGTTTTCTACAATAAGTTTTAATCTTACCTATTTTTCTAAAAATCCTGATTTTAGATAATTCATAGTTAAAATATACTTAAATATAATTAAAATTCTATAATAAATAAACTTAGATTTTTCATTTTAATTATTTCACTCCTTGTAAGTTTTATTATTATATAGTAATATGTATAAACAATTATTTGATAAGGAGTCATATTATGAATAAATTTTTTAATGAGTTTAAAGAGTTTGCTGTTAAAGGAAATATAGTAGATTTAGCAGTTGGTGTTGTTATTGGAGGTGCGTTTTCTAAAATAGTCACTTCTTTAGTTAATGATATTATAATGCCAGTAGTTGGAATGGCTACTGGTGGAATAAACTTTTCAGAGTATAAAATTGTATTAAAAGAATCTATAGGATCTATTCCTGCAGTTACTTTGAATGTAGGTAATTTTTTACAAACTTCAGTTGATTTTTTAATAGTAGCGTTTTGTATTTTTATATTCGTTAAAGCTATAAACAAGTTAAAGTTTACTAGAAAAAAAGAAGAAGCTGTAACTAAAGAAGAAAATGTTGCCCAAACACCTGAAGAAGTTTTGCTACTTAGAGATATTAAGGATTTATTACAGAAACAAAAGTAATAAAAAAGGATAGACAAAATAAGTCTATCCTTTTTTATTACTTATTAATTTAGTATAGCATTCTTTAAATTTATACTGTTTTTACCATAAAAATTAAAGTTTACTTATATTATTTAATTTACTAAGTTAATACTAAGCAAAATATTCATTAGTGGCTTTTTTTACTTTTGGAACTAATACAATCAATGCTAAAAGATTTGGTATTATAAGAAGTCCAAGGGCACAATCTTGTATCAGCCATACTATATCCATGCTAACTAATGCTCCAATAATACTAAATATAGGAAAAACATATTTGAAATTAACTGCTACAGTTTCTCCCAGTACATAATTTAGTCCTACATATCCAAAATACCACTGACTCATAAGAGAAGTTAATGAGAATAAAATTAAACTTAAAGATACAATATACCCCATTAATGGATGTATTGTTTTAAACGCATTTATTACTAAAATAGATGGATGTTCACCACTATTTAATACACCTGTACACCCTAAAATCAATCCTGTTATGGTACATATTACAATTGTATCTATAAATACTTCAGTAACACCAAATATAGCTTGTTCTACAGGATGTTTTACATTTGCTGCCGAATGAATTACTGGAGCAGAACCTTCCCCTGCTTCGTTTGAGTATAATCCTCTGGCTACACCAAATCTCATAGCTTCTTTGATAGTATGACCTGCCATACCACCTACACCAGCTTCAAATGTAAATGCACTTTTAATTATATCCTCTAATACACCTGGAACTTTATCTATATTAACTAATATTAAAAATAAGCCAAACAATATGTAAAATATAGCCATTATAGGAACAATTTTTTGAGTAACAGTTGCTAATCTTTTAAGTCCACCATAAACTATGGTAAAAACTATAGTAACTAATAATATACCAGTTATCAATGGAGATACGCTAAATGTATTCTCCATCACACTAGATATAGTATTAGATTGTATAAGATTACCACCTATTATTTGAACAGTCATAAGTATAGCAGTTATACTTCCTAATATAGGTAAATTTAATCCTTTAGAAATATAATACATAGGTCCGCCTATATATTCACCTCTATTATTTTTTTCTCTATATAAAATACCTAAAATAATTTCCCCAAACTTAGTTGCCATTCCTAAAAATGCAGCTACCCACATCCAAAAAATTGCACCTATTCCCCCAGATGCAAGTGCAGTAGAAACACCTATAATATTTCCACTACCTACGCAACTTGCTAAAGCTGTGCACATTGCTTGAAATGACGTTATAGACCCCTCAGAACTTGATTTATCTTCTTTAAAATTTTGTTTCATAGGATTTATTATCGTCTGATTTATTATATACGGAAATTTTTTAAATTGAACAAATCCTGTTGCAAAGGAATATAATAAACCTACTGCTAAAAGGGTAAATAATAACCAATTTCCCCATAAGATACTTGCAAGCTGTCTCAAAAAAAGTTCCAAATTTTCCATACTTCTCCCTCTCAATGTCAATACATTTATTTTGACTTTATATCATCTATAAATATAGGATTGCTCCATGCTATTTTACCATATTTATCAACACATTCTATTCTTATATATGTTTCATTTCCTCTTAACTCAAACTCTGCTCTTGTAATACTATCTTCTTTAGGCTCTCCCCAATATGAAAAACCACCATTTATAGCATTCCCAGACATAAAGTTAACATGATTTACAGGAGAACATTCTACATATACAACTCCATTTTTTATACCAAAATCATATATTTGAGGACCTGATGAAGAATAGTAATCTCCATTTATCAATGCATTTATTATATTATCATGTTCTAAAGATTCAGCTTTGACCATTACCCATCCTCCAAATGAATCTGGTAAGAAATCCTCATTATGATTATCATCTGATGCAAATGCAAATACTTTATTTCCTTTTCTCAACATAGTATCCCAATGAGTTGTATCATATCCTGTATTACTTTCTAATACTGTACCATGATTATATATTTCTAAAGCAAAGATTCCTTTTGTATCTATAAAATCTTCTTGGTCTACTCTTGACCATAGTGGGTGATTATAAGTCGATATACACCCCTTAGCTTCCATAAGATTAGCTATATCTTGAGCTGTTTTAGCACCTTCCCACACTAGAGGTTCTAAAATTTCCATATGTTTGAAAAGTTTACCCTTAGCCTTTTCTTGCATTTCTGTAGTTCCTAATAAACCATGTAAATGATGTATTTTTTTTCTTTGATTTTCATCATCATATAATACACTTGAGCATTCTATTCCAGGTAATATTATAAATCCTTCACTATTTAATTCCCCTCTAAAATCTGTGTATATATCATGCTCACTTAAACACATAAAATCATATCCATTTTCTTTATACAGATTCACTGATTCCTGTGGAGTTAATTTTCCATCTGAAACTGTAGTATGACTATGTAAATTTCCTTTAAACCATTCTCCATTTCTCTTGAAACCATTTATATTTATATTTTTCATATTATTTTTTCTCCTATTTTAAATAATATATGTTATATGATCTTATATATAATTACTTCTATAACCTGTAGATATATCCACAGGTTATAGAAAACTTTTTTAATTTTTATTTAATATATTTCTTATAATTATCTTGAATCTTTGGTCTGCTTGCGTTTTATAACTCTAACTAAGTAAGAACTTATAAAAAACCCTAAAATTGAGAATCCTACCATTGTTATAAATACCATTTTATAGCCTGGTAGTCCTGGACTTTTATCTAACATACTTCCGTAAAGAGTGTATGCAAATGTTGATGGAAAGTATCCTACAAGAGACCCTATAGACATTGCTGCACCACTTATTTCTTTTGGTACTTTTATTTCATCCATTGGAGCGAAAAATACTGCTCTCATTGTGAATATTATAGCTCCAAACCCTAACGTTAAACTCATACCAGTATATATACTCATTGATTCATGAGGTAAAAATATTATTACTGTCATAGCTATTGCTGCTACAACAAATGCTGCTCTTATATATTTAGCTGTAGATTTAGTAACTTTATCTGCTAGGAATCCTCCCACTGGCCCTCCTACCATCTTTAGCCCATATTGATTTATTATACCATATGCTCCTACTAATGTTGCTGGCATAGCATATACATCACTTAAAAATGGTATAAAGTATGTAAGACCACAATATACACAATATACAGAGAATATTGTAAATGCAACAACCCATATTTCTTTCATCTTTATAGCATTAATCATACCTTGGAATGCAGCTGCATTTTTACCGATTTTTTCTCCTGATTCATTTACTTCTTTTATTTCATCATGTGGAACCGTAAAAAACGATATTATCCCAACTACTATAACAACAGCTGAGAAAAACAGTATACCAGCCTTAAGACCTTGTGCACTTTCACCCATTGCTGAGAATATAGCTAAAGCTGAAAATGCTACTATTGTATCAACTATACCACGTCCTGCTTCTAAAAAACCAAATATTCTACCTTGCTCTTTTTCAGTAGCTATAAGCCTAACTGCTTTTAAAAGTACTGGCCAGTAAATAACTTCGCCGAATATAGCAAGTACAGCAAATGCTGCTAAAAATCCTGCATACGGAGGAAATGTTGATAAATAAATACCTACAAGCCCTACTCCTATCAATGAGAAAGATATCATATATTTCTTAGAAAACCTATCTGATAAATAAATTGAGAATATTAATCCAACAGTTTGTACCATCCCATATGTAGATAAAGCCATACCTATTTGAGTATGATTTAATCCCATATATTGTTGCATAGGTATATAAAATGCATCTTTAAGTGAACTAAGCTTAAATATAGTTCCTGCACCTAGTACAAGAATTGCAAATGTAAACCACCTATTACAAGCATACTTTGTTTTTGTTTGTAATTCTTTTTCGTTCATCTTAAACCTCCATGATTAATTTTATAAAATCGTTTTCAAGACTAAATATATTTACCCTTTTCTTGTTACGGTTATAATTATAATTGTTTTTTTTTGTAAATACAAGTTTTTTATTGTTTTTTTTTGTTTTAAATTGTTTTTTATAGCTTTTTATGTTGTATTTTATAGCTTTTTATCCATTTTTTATTACTTTTTCCTATAATAAGTGGATTTTTATAAATTTTTAATATATAATTTATAATTAATACCAACAATATACAAGCTAAAATTGTTTTTATCCAATTAAATCAGCATTTTTTGATGTTAATATTTTTAAATTTATTCTGGAGGTGGTATTTATAATAGCTGAAGAAAGATATGCCATAATTTTAGATAAGCTAAAATTTGATGGTATAGTAAAAACATCTGATTTAAAAAAAGAATTAAATGCCTCTTCTGAAACGATAAGAAAAGATCTTAAATATCTTGATGAGGCAGGATACTTAGATAGAGTTCACGGAGGAGCTATTCCTAAATCTGATGTAAAACATGATGATAATAATGATGATGTATATATATCATTTAGAGTTCGTCAATCACAAAATTCTGATATGAAACAATCTATAGCTCTTAAAGCCGCTGAATTAGTCAAAGAAGGTCAATCAATTGGACTAGATTCCGGGACTACCTCTTATGAACTTGCTAAGGTTCTAAAGAAAAAATTTAATAACCTTACAATAGTTACTAATTCTTTGATGAATGCTTATGAGCTAGTTGATAAAAAAGGATTCACTGTAATTGCAACAGGAGGAGTACTTACACCTGATGAAAATTCATTTATTTCAGATTTTGCTACCCTTATACTAGATAAAATAAATCTGGATATGATGTTTTTAACAACATGTGGTGTTTCCTTAGAAAATGGTATAACAGACCAAAGAATGGATGAAGTTGTTATACATAATAAAATGAAAGACTGTTCAAAAGAAGTTGTAGTTTTATCTGATAGTACTAAATTTAATGAAGTGTCACTTATAACAGTCTGCCCTCTTGAAAGTATAGATTGTATCATTACTGATTCTAACATTGATATAGAATTGGTAGAAAAATTCAGGGCTCAAGAACATAATATAATTATCGCTGAATAATGGTTGTACTAATCAGCAATAAAACGAATTTAGAAGTATAATTGTATATTATTAAAATTTAATTTAAGTGGTTAATTAAATTTTATATAGGGCTATAACTACTTAGATATAGTCCTTTTTCATAAT
Source organism: Romboutsia sp. 1001713B170131_170501_G6 (assembly GCF_015668195.1). NCBI lineage: Bacteria > Bacillati > Bacillota > Clostridia > Peptostreptococcales > Peptostreptococcaceae > Romboutsia > Romboutsia sp. 1001713B170131_170501_G6. The sequence continues at coordinate 154,302 of NZ_JADPFC010000001.1, read as the reverse complement.
TTTTATAATTTCTATAAAACAAATAAAAAAGGAAGTTTTAAATCACTCCCATTTTTACACTATCCTACAATTCTGTATTAGTTTCAAGTGCTTCCACTATCCTTATAATATCAACCTTAAAAAAATTAACTCCACCTATACACATTCTATCATCTGTATTTTCGTCAACTAAGTAAACTAATTCTTCTAATTTTTCCTTAGATAAGCCTTTTAAATGTTCTTCTAATGCTTTAACTTCTTGTTCATATGTTGGTCTCATTTTAACTTCTCCTATTTATTTAAAATTTGATATGAATATCCCTATTTTTTATTAAGAATCTGTAAACTATTTAATATTCTTACTTCTTTATAATAATTTATACCCAAATTAATCATTATAATTCTAACTATTTTTCTTAATATATATTATATATAATACTAAGCGATTACTTCAATAATTTTCTTTAGCTTTTAAACTTACTCTTTAATTGAATAAGATTTTATTAGCTTAATAAATATAGTCAATAAAAAAGATATAAGCATTTTAGTCATGGCAGACTATACAACCTATATCTTTAAATATTATATTTAAACACTTAACTTTACTTATTATATTTTTTACTAGAATCTAATTGTATATAAATATCCCTATTAATATAATAGAGACAATCAACATAACTATGGTACTACAAATAGTTATAAAACTTTTTACTTTATTATCAGATTTAAATATACTTTTAATGATGATATAAATACCAATTCCAATAATTCCACCAATTGTATTTGTTATAATATCAGTTATATCACTAGCACCTATACCTAATATATATTGAATGACTTCAAATATAAAGCTTATTACAGCTATTATGCATATACTTTTAGATAACTTTGCATCCTTTATTATCATATTTATGTATATTCCAAATGGTATAAATAAAATTACATTCCCATATATATCCATTTTGTTAAAATTTCCCTTAAACACATCATTAAATGGAATTATATTAAGCGTCTGTGAAAAAAATCTATCATTACTGAATATTTCTAATGGAGATACATATTTAAACAAAATATTCCACAAAATAAACAATGTATAAAAAATAAATCCGATAATAAATAAAGTATTAATTATTTTTTTGCGCATTTAATTCCCCCCTAGTCTTATATTAAACGTAATATACCTACAATATAATTATATTGTAGGTATAAATTATCATATCTAATTATAACTTAAACTTTACTTAGTATCTATAACTTCATGTGCCATTTTAACTAATTCCTCTTGTGATAAATTACCATCTATAACTAGGAAATTATAGTAGATACCATTTTGCTTCCAATTTAAATATTTAACCTCACTTACCTCTATTTCTTTAGATCCATAGCTAAATACATATTTACCAGATACCTCATCTTTTTTATCTTGTTCTGTCATTTCATAGTCACCTGGTACAAGCTTATTTTTATATGCATTATAATATATCTCTATACCTTTATAAGTATCAACCACTGTTTCCCCATTGGATTTTTCACCTAATAGTTCTTCTTGCATTGAAAGATTTATTTTATTCTCACCATTTTTATAGACAAAATCCATTGTTTTTGATTCCTCAAGTGAATTTCTTTCCTCATCAAGACCTTCATAATTTGTAGTATATCCATTTTCAAATACATAGCCATTACTAAATTTATCTACTAACTTTGGTTCAAAACCAAAATCTTCTTTTACTTCTTTATTTGTTGGCATATCAGTATAAATTGGTATATTGCTAGAGTCTCCAACTATAGAAAATATTTTTCCTGCTGCAAATACAGTTGTTCCTAATGCCATAGTTGCTACTAAAGCAGCTATAATTCTTTTTTTAGCCGATACTTTCTTATTCGCTTTTCTATCTTCCATTTCACTATTCCCCTTTATTTCTGGTAAGTTATCTAAAGTATCTCTTACCATATTTTTAAAGCTTTGTGGTGTATCTAAAAAAACATTATTTAAATTTTTTTTATTCATAAATTACCTCCATATTTTTTAACTTTATTTTTAATAGTTTTCTTCCTTTTGACAATCTACTTTTTACAGTTCCTGAAGGTATTTTTAAAATTTCTTTAATTTCATCCACGCAATACCCCTCTATATAGTAAAGAACTATTGTAATACGAATACGTGGCGGTAATTTACAAATAGCCAAATATAGTTCACTATAGTCTTTTTTATCATCATTGTAAACTTCAATGCATTCTTCATAAGGCACTACTTTACTTGCTCTACGTTTTAAACTATAGCATTCATTTATAAGTATTCTAATTAACCAAGTTTTAAAATACTTCTCTTCTTTTAATGTATTCAATTTATCATAAGCTTTTAAAATTGCTCCTTGAACTGCATCCTCACAATCTTGATCATAAATCAATATCGACTTAGAAACATGATATAAAGTATGTTCAGCTTCAAGAACTTTCTCTATAAATGTATTTTTATTCAATAGACTTCCTACCTTTCCTTGCAAATTATAGCGCTATTTCTTTGCTTTACACTAATTAGATGTTTTGTTAGAATAAATGGTTCATTTTATTTTAAAATTTTTTAAAACTTAAATTTCTAATTTAATTGCAATCAAAAAGCATCTAGTTTTAAACTAAATGCCTATATTTTATATTATTAAATTATTTTTTATTTTTAAATACATATTTTATATTCTCTCTACTTTGTATCTAAGTACTGTTTTTAACTTTTCAGGATTGGTCTTTCTAAAATCTGATAAATATATTTCTCTATGAACTTTGGTCCTTAATCTTAAATTATTTTCATCACAAAACTTTTGCATGATCTTAAAAGTTATAGGCTCATCATCATAAGGCCCAATATGTAACATTTGCACAGATAAACTATCTTTAATACTTTCAAATTTCACCTTATCCAATAGTTTATGTGCCTTTTTTCTTTTTACTATTTTCATAGCTCTATTAAATACTTCATCATTTACAAATCTAGGTTGTCTAATCATCAATGTATATATTAGCTCATTTTTATCTAAATATTCTAATTCTTTTCCTTTTTCTGTTAAATCCCATAATCCTTCTAGGGGATATACTGTATATTCGAAATATCCTTCTGGTATATTATCACTTTTATGCATCATTCTAACTGCATAAGATAATGAATATAGTACTCCTATAGCTTCACTAAATTCCTCACTATTTGGATTACCTCGCCCATTTATAGTAAAAAATTTAAACTCTGGTATCTCTACTAACTTTGGTTTTTGCTTTGGTATGTAATATTCCTTTTCTTTTTTTCTCCACTCGTGCTTCATACTTACCTCCTTTGTTATTCAATAGCTATCTAAATAATATTATATATTCTTTTTGGTTTAAATTGGCAACATTAAGTGTTTAGCTAAAAGGCCACATTATCTTTATCATAAAAAATAAGAGAGTATCAGTATATTGATTCTCTCTTATATAAATATCTATTTATTTTCTTTTAAAACCTTTTTTAATTTACATATATCTAATGGCCTATAATAAACATACCCTTGTATCATATCACATCTAAACTTCCTAAGTATATCTACTTGCTCTCTACTTTCTATTCCTTCACAAACCACATCAAAGTTATACTCCTTAGCTAAATTAATAATAGCCTTTAATAAACTCTTAGTCTTTTCATCTTTCTCTATATCAATTGATAAAGTCATATCTATCTTTAAAACATCTATATCAAGCCTTTTTAAATTACTTAAATTTGAAGAACCTGTTCCAAAATCATCCATAGAAACCTTGATGCCTAGACTTTTTATATCTCTTATTCTATTATTAATATAATCAAAGTCATTTAAGGCTGCAGTTTCCGTTATCTCAAATTCTAAGTATTCTGGTGAAATATCATATCTCTTAATGGTGTTTTTTATATAATCCATTAGATTATTTTGATAAAGTTCTACTCTAGATAAATTTATAGCAATAGGAACCATATTTTCTTTATTTACTTTGCACTTTTTTATTTCTTTACAGACTTCTTTTATAACCCATCTTCCTATAAGATTTATATCTCCATTCTTCTCAGCTATTGGTATAAATATACTTGGTGATATATATCCTACATCTTTATGTTTCCACCTTATTAAAGCTTCTGCAGATACTATCTTTTCACTATTAATATCTACCTTAGGTTGATATAGTATTTCAAATTCTTCATTTTTTAAAGCTCTTTTCAAGTCTCTTTCTACTATCAACTTTTGTTGTATCTTGTACTCTAGTTCATCATTATATAAATAGTATAATTTATCTCCTACATTTTTTGATTCTATCCTAGACTTATTTGCATTGTCTAAAGCCTTATCAATTTCAATACATTCCTTTTTCATCTTAAATACACCTATATGGATATTTAATTCTAATTTTTTGTTAATGTGACGTTGCTTTGTAACATGCTTATTTATATACTCGATTTTTTTTTCAAAATCTTCATCGTCTTCTATTTTGAATAATAGGGCGAATATATCCCCCCCAATTCTTCCACTAATATTTTCAAACTCTATACTTCTTATATTATCAGCTATCATCTTTAATACCTTATCTCCCTTATCATAGCCAAATAATTCATTTATAGCTTTGAAATTCTTTATATCAAATGTCACTACTGCATAAACATCATTCTTACCTCTATTTAATATTATCTTTTTTGTATCTAATTTAAATTTTAATAAATTTCTAAGATTAGTTAAAGAGTCTACATAACTAGCTTCTTCTAATTCTTTTTTATTTTTTATATCTTCATAAGTACCAATAATTATGTATAAGAGTAATGCCAATATAATTGTAAATAAAGATAACTTTATCGTACTATGTGTTCCCGTAAATACCTTTGCTATAGGAGCTATAGATATAACATACCAATTATTACTGTTTTTTACCTTATTATAAGCAATTACATTCTTTTCTCCATATTTATCAAAACTATCTATGCCATCATTTCTTTTTTCATTGATTACATTTAATATTATATCTCTATACATGCCTAAATTTTCTTTAGGCCCTAGCACTATACTCCCATTAGAAGTGACAATGTATACCTTTACATTATCTGAAAATGCATTATTTACTAAATTTTTATCTAATATCTCCTTAGGTTCAACCCCTACAATTGCTCCCTTTATATTTCCATTTATAATTAATGGTCTTGAGTATACTGTATCTAGTTCATATTCCAATCTATTTTCTATAATTTTACTTACATAGTTACTCCCAGATATAGCCTTTTTAAAATATTCTCTATCTCCCACATATACATTTTCATTATTTCCTATATTTATATATCCGTCCATATCTACTATACCTATGTACTTAAATAAACTTCCACTACTAATTTTATTTATATTTTTTAAAAATATGTCTTCACTATATTTGTTTTTGTATTTGTTCATAGCTTCGTTTACATATTTATTTATATAATCTAATTTCTCCATTCCATTGTATATATCTAGATATACTTTATTCGAAATCTGTCTATTAAACTCTGATATACTTCTTTTAGATTCTTCATAAAGATTCATTTCTACTTTTGTTATAAATATTATACTTATTAATGTTATTAACAATATCCCCTTCATTCGCTTTAACATTGATTTAACATTAAATATACTCATGCTTATGTTGTTACTATCCCTTCTAATTCCTTAAAACTTTTTACATTAGATTTCTTATTTTTAATTATTATACTATATTTTTTAATACTTTTATATGTCAAAATTAAAATACCACTTCAAAAAAATTACTCTGAAGTGGTATTTAACTTAATTTATTTAATTTTTAGAACTTACTACTAACCTAATTTTATCTATTTCATTTTAACTACTATGATACTTTACTATATATCGGTCCCAATTCATTGATATTTATTGCTCATATATAAACACATTATAAAACACCCCATATAAATTATAAACAAAATTGCTAGATTCATAAAATACTCTCCCACACTTTAATATTTATTAGCATTTTTTACTATTATTGATCTACCTTATATGTATTATTAAAAACTTATTTCCCTAACTCTATGCACATAATTATTTGTTTAATTCAAAATTTTTATCATCTCAATGTTATTTACATATAAATCTCACCAAATATATGATAATCCTAATCAATGTCAAAATCAATTTATTTCCTTTTCATGTTAAATAATTTTATGTAAATAGCAATTTTAAAATATAATTTAGATTTATATATTCATAATAGATTCACCTATAGACATGATCACTAAATGCTTTTTAGCATGAACAAGCTCCTGATAAGTTATCTAATCTTATCTTAAGTTCTTTATTCTTAGACCTACTTATTGGTATTTCAAATCCTCTTATAATTATAGATTTTTCTCTTAGCTCTTGGATTTTCTTTAAATTTACCAAATAACTATGATGACATCTGTAAAAATTATAATCTAAAACCTTTCCTTCTAATCTTTTCATACTAGTCTCGATAGTATAAGTTTTTTCTTCAGTATATATTGTAACTTCTTTTCTCCTAACCTCAGCATAAAGTATATCTCTAATTGGCAATACTAAAGTTTTTTTCCTAGACTGTATAGATATTATGCTATGTTTTTCTAAATATTCTTTTATAGATTTTCTAAGTTGAAGTCTTATTTCCTCATACTTCAAAGGCTTAGCTAAACATCTAAAAGCCCTTGCTTCAAAAATATAGTCTGCTGGCGTAGTAAACATTACCTCTACATTCGTATCAATTTCCCTTATTTTTCTGGCAATATCAATGCTACTTATTCCTTTAATTTTAATATCTAAAAATAATATATCTAAATTTTCAGGATAGTCATTTAATAATTCTTCTTTACAAAAGTATTTAAACAAATTATATTCTATACTCTCATCTTTCAAGATTTTATCTATATGCTTTTCTAATACTTCTATATTTAATACATCATCATCACAAATGGCTAACGTCAAACTCATATTTACTCCCCCTATGTTTCTATATTTAAATTAAAATAAATATCAATAGAGATTTATAAAATTAAAATCTTTATATGTAAAAAAATATTGTCATCTTTATATTACTATATTTTTAATTTATAAACTACTTTTATCTAAAATATAATTAGTAGAATATGCATTTTTGCATTAATTTATAAAATAAATAACTAATATAACCTTTCTAAATAAAAATAAAAGTCTTCTTTATTAATATTTTAAAAGAAGACTTTTGTTTAAGTTTAATCATCTATTATATTTCTATTATTTAAGAATACCTACACATGTTACTAAATAATTATCTGAGTACTTATAGGTATTATATTAAATGTATCTACTAAATATTAAAATGCGTTAGAACTTAAAAATATTGGATAATCCATATGATACCTCCTTATTTTTCATTCTATAATAGATTTATCATATTTTGGTCTATATAATTACTTAATAAAGTTTTATATATATAAAAGCCAAGATTAAATTAATTTAATCTTGGCTTTTTCAATTTATATTTATCCCAGTATTTGTATTTCTATATTTTGTCTACCAAAGTTTGTACATTGTTGCTCACTACCCATGAATATATCTATCTTATTACCTTTTATAGCTCCACCACAGTCTTCTGCAACGAATACTTTGTCAAACATAGGTATATAAACTTTAGTTCCATAAGGTATAACAGATGGATCTACTGCTATTGTTCCCCACTTAGGAGTAGTTCCTGTAGCTGTTATGCTATGCCCTGAATAAGCACTTGCATTTACAGTAAGTTTACGCCCTTTAGTGTTTGATGTAGCTTTCTCTTCCTTAACTGGCTCTTTTTTCTCAACTACATTTGATTTACTTTCTGAAGTCTTTTGATTATTTGATGTAGCATTTGATACTACATTATTTACTTTTTCTACTCTTTCTAATTGTTGCATTTGAGCTAACTCTTGCTGTCTTTTAGCCTCTTCTTCTTTTTGCTTTCTTTCTTGAGATTCTGTTAATACATATTCAGCAGAAACCCAACCAGTTTTTTCTTCTTTTTTATCATCATTTGAAGCTTCTTTTTCTGATTTTTTAGCTTCATCTTCTACTAACTTAACTTGGTGCCATACTTCTTTTGTATCTTGTTTTTCATCTTTAATCTCTACTGTTTTTAACACTTCAACAACAGTATTACTCTTTAATGTTTCTAATTTTTCTTCATCTATAGATGGTCCTTTTCTTAAATTTAATTCATCTACATTTACCTTAGCTTTTTCTTTAACTGTAAATTCACCACTTACCCAACCTTCTTTTTCATCAGAAAGTTTTATCTTATCCCATCCATCTTTAGTTTCTAATACTTCTACAACAGAACCTTCTTTTAAAGCTCCTATTTTTTCTTCATCTTCAGATGGTCCTTTTCTTATATTTAATATATCTGCAACTACTATCTCATTGTTTTCTGTTTTCATTTCTTGTTTTTTATCTGAATTTACTTCTACTTTATTATCTGCATATATATTCCCCGCTGATGCGTACATCCCACCTATTACTAATCCTAATGCCAATATTGTTGATTTATTCATTCTCTTTTTCAAACTCATAAAAACCTCCTAATAAGTAAAATTATATATTATTAACTATCTCATATTTTTTAATTCATATTCTTTTGTTTGTTACCTTTTTGTAACTTTTCTTAACTTGTTATTAATCTTAATACACTTTTTAGGATTTGTAAACACCATTTTAGGTAAAAATTAAAAAAGGGTAACAAATTAGTTACAAATTGTAACAGTCTTAATCTATTGAAGTTCCAACGTTTCTTAAACATTAGATTTTACTAAAAAATTTTTAAAAATTTTTTTAAAAAAATAGCTATTTAAGCATAAATTTTTGCCTAAATAGCTATTTTAATCATACTTACTAACTATTATTTTTACTGATAATTAGTAAAAAATAGTTACAATATTAGCTTTATTTTTTATTCTCATATTCATATATAAAATCAATTAATAAACAATAAATTTAGATACCAAATTTATAATCAAATTAAACTATAACTTTTATTTATTTAGCTTTTACTATTATTGGTTGATAGTCATTTACTCTTAATAATTTATAAAAAATCTTCATGTATAAAGTTATCTAATAATAAAATATTTGATAAAAAATTGACTATATTATATGCTTTAAAGTCTTATATTAGTGTTACTTTATATGTTAATTTATACTAATATTTAATACTAAAATAAGTTTATAGATATCAATGTAAATTAATTTATAAAACCTAGTTATTTCAAGTTATTCGCCTTATTTTTTATTATTTTTTTCAATTTTTTCTTCTATTTAAAATGAAACCTGTAAAATATATTTATTTTTTATATTTAATACAAGGCTTATAATTTAATTCTACTAAGTTCTTATTAAAGTTTAAACAAACTATAAATAATGAATATTTAGAATATTATGACACAGTTAAATAATATATCTAAAATATAAAAATAGCAGTTTTAAATCATATTAAAACCACTATTTTTCTTAAATATTATTTATTTGTCTCTTTGTATGTCTTATAAGAAATACTTATTAGTTTACCATTTTCATCTTTATTGATTATAGCATCAACCTCGTAGACATCTTTTATAAGTTCTTTAGTCATAACCTCGCTAGGAGTCCCATATGCTATAATTTCTCCATCCTTTAAAACATATATTTTATCACAATACATTAATGCAATATTTAAATCATGTATTGCAGCTATCACTTCTATATTTAATCCTTTTACAATACTCATTAATTGTAATTGATGCTTGATATCTAAATGATTTGTAGGTTCATCTAATACTAAACAATCTGTTTGTTGAGCAAGTGCTCTTGCTAATATTACCCTCTGTTGTTCTCCTCCTGACAAAGTATTAAAACTTCTTTCCTTAAAATCTGTCATACCTACTTTTTCTAAAGCAGCATCAACTATCTCAAAGTCCTCTTTAGAATCTCTCTCCATTATCTTTTTATGAGGTGATCTTCCCATAAGAACAATATCATACACATTAAAATCAAAATCATAATAATTATGTTGAGATAATACAGCTAATTTCTTAGCGCTCTCCTTAATAGGTATAGTAGATAGATCTTCATCACCTAACATAATAACTCCACTAGATGGCTTTAGATTTCTGTAAATACATTTTAAGAGAGTAGATTTTCCACTCCCATTTGGACCTATTATCCCAACAAATTCTTTATTTTCAATATTTATATCTATTCCTTTTAATATGTTATTGTTACCTATACTTAGTTTTACACCTTCTGTTTTTATATGCATTAACTTTTACCTCCAAAACCGTAAGTCTTTCTAATCATCATCCAAACAAAACAAGGTGAGCCTATAATAGATATAAGAATTCCTATAGGTATTTCCGTTCCTTTTATTATACTTCTGGATAATACATCTGCCCATATCAAAAATATTGCACCTAATATAGAAGCTACTGGAATTAACTTTTTATGATCTGTCCCAAATATCATTCTAACTATATGAGGTACAATAAGACCTACAAATCCTATCATACCAGATGAATAGACTAATAATCCTATCATAAAAGATGTTATAATGAGATATAAATGTCTATATTTATGAAGGTCAGTTCCTAATGTAACTGCAACTTCATCTCCAAGTAACATTAAGTTTAAAATTCTAGATTGAGTAGCAAAAAATATTGCCCCCAATAATATAGAAGGAAGTATAAATACTATTTGTTCCCATTTTGCACCAGCTAGACTTCCCATAAGCCAAAAAGTTATCTTTTGTACACCTTGTGCATCATCCGAAATATAAACTATAAAACTAGAAAATGCACTACATACAGAACTAAGTGCCATACCTGCTAATAATAATTTTACAGAGTTTGCTCTTCCTCCTATATTGGATATAATCAAGACTAATATAGATACAAGAAATGCTCCTATAAACCCAGCTATTCCAATATAATTTCCGCCAAATACACTTCCAACTCCTAACATTATAGCTAGCGTTGCGCCTAATGATGCTCCCGATGATACTCCTAGTATATATGGATCTGCTAATGGATTTTTCACTATAGCTTGCATAACTATTCCAACTACAGATAGACCTATCCCAACTGCAATAGCAAGAACTATCCTTGGCAATCTTATAAGCCATACTACATCATGAATTGCACCATTTGATAGTGATTTATTTTGATTTAAATTAAATATTTTATTTATTATAATGCTGTAAACTTCTTTGATGCTTATATCTACCGAACCGATGGTTACAGCAAATCCTATTGACAAAAATAATAATATTAATAGTACAACAGAAACACCTATATACATAGGTGTCTCTTTAAAAATATTTTTTTTACTTGATGATAGACTTATTTTGTTCTCCATAAACTACTCCTACTTATTTAAGTCTGGATATAATCCTTTTGCAAATGCATTTATTCCATCTATTGTTCTTATACCACTACAATACATATCTCCTAAAGGCATAGCATTTACTCTATGATTTTTAACTGCATTTAAACTTGAAAGGGCAGGATTTTTAAGTATTTTATTTACCTCTTCTTGTTCTACCTCTTTATTACCTCTATCCATATAAACAACAAATATTGAATCTGGATTTAATTTTATTAAATCTTCTTCTCCAATACTTCCACCTTCAGGGTTTAATATCTTACCACCTAATCTAGTTACCATATCTCCACCTAAACTTTTTGCTCCATAAGTATGTATTTTGCCGTCCATATACTCTATTATTAAAGTTGTTTGCTCTTTTTTACCTTTAACCTTTTTAGAAACTTCATCTATCTTAGTATTTATTTCATCGGCTATTTTCTTTGCTTTATCTTCTACATTAAATATTTTTCCTAGGTTTAATATATCTGTAATCTCATTTTCAACAGTTCTATCTTCAGCCGCTCCACTATTTAACGACATGTATGTATTTATATTATTTTTATTCCAATAATCTACATCACCTAATCTCTTATCATCAAATATAGAGTACCAAGATAGTATAAAATCTGGTTGTTCCATTAATACAGTTTCTTTATCTGGTGTAAATTGTTCTGAATAATTTACTTTAGAGAAAGCTTCTTTATATTCATCTTTAACATCATGGTCAAGTCCTGCGGCTAACTTTATTTTATCTTCTAATCCTAATGCTAACATAGTCTCTATTGAGTTTTGATATACAGCAACAACATTTTCTGGCTCTTTATCAAAAGTTATTTCTATTGGTTCTTTTTTATAATTATGAGTTGTTATAGTAACTGGATAATGTGAATTTGTTTTACTTGATGATTGTACATCACTTTCAGCTTTTTCAGTTTTTGTTCCACTACATCCTGTTAACCCTAATATCATTATAGAACTTAATATTATAGCTATATTCTTTTTTAATTTTTTCATATTATTCCTCCAAATTTCGTCGTTTAACTATCGATATTATATCACACATTTATTTTATTTTATTGTCGAAATTTCCGAAAAATTATGTCATTATTGTGTCATTTTTAGGATATTTTATATAACTTTAATATTTGTTCAAATTTTTTCTACTAATTTTTAATTTATTTTGGATATAAACCTTTTGCAAAGGTTTTTATTCCATCTATCGTTCTTATACCACTACAATACATTTCCCCTAAAGCTATTGTGTTTACTCTATTATTTCTCACAGCATCTAATTCTTTTAATTTATGAGATTTAAGTATCTTATTAGCTTCTTGTGATGCTACATTAGTATCCATTCTGTCCATATAAACAACAAAAATTGAATCTGGATTTAACTCTACTAACTCTTCTTCTGTTATAGTGTTATTTTCAGACTCCAATAATTTTCCTCCTAACTTAGTTACCATGTCACCTCCTAGGGTTTCTTTTCCATAAGTATATATATCTTCACCCATGTATTCTATTATTAAAGTTGTTTCTTCTTTAGTATGATTTATATCCTTTAAAGTGTTCTCTATTTCATTGTTTATTTCTTTAACTATTTTTTCTGCTTTTTCTTCAACATTGAATATTTTGCCTAGATTTATTATATCTGTTATTTCATTTTCAACAGTTCTTTTTTTAGTTATACCACTGTTTAAAGATATATATGTATTTATACCTTTTTCGTTCCAATAGTTTACGTTACCAATTCTATCTTCATCAAATATTGAATACCAAGATAATATAAAATCTGGATTTTCATTTAGTATATCTTCTATATCTGGTACATAATCATTTATGTATTTAATTTTCTTGAACTTATCTTTATATTCATCTTTTATACTATGGTCAAGCCCTGCCCCTAAAACAATCTTATCTTCTAATCCTAATGCTAAAAGTGTCTCTATAGAGTTTTGATATATCGAAACTACCCTTTCTGGCTCCTTATGAAATGTCATTTCTATTGGTTCTTTTAAATGATTATATGTAGTTATAGTTATCGGATAATGTGAGCTTGCAGACTGATTTTTTACTTCACTATGAGTTTTATTTATATTACTACATCCTGTAGAGCCCATGATTAACATTGAGATTAAAAATAGTCTTATACTTTTTCTAAGTCTTTTCATTATTTGCTCCCCGTATTTACTGTATTATCCCATAAATTATAACATTTGTTTTTTTATTTTTTTGTCGAAATATGAATAAATAGTTTAATATATAACATTTATACACATAATTTCATTTAATCAATATTAATTATATATAAAAAAATGAACCCTAAAATTTTGGATTCATCTTTTTATATATACTATTTATTAACTTTCTTATTACGAGCGTAGAATACTCCAGCTATCGCTCCTAATGCAACCAATACTATAACAACTGTCATTATCTTTGAATTGTCTTGAGTTTCTTTAACTTTTTCTTCTGCTACGTCTTCTTTAACTTCTTCAGTTTTTTCTTTTTCTGCTGGTGTTTCTTCTTTATTATCTTTTTCTGTTTTTTCAGCTACTACTACAGGTGTTTCCATCTCATATTCAGCTTGGTGACCATTTCCATCATTAACAAGTAATTTAGCTGCTCCATCTATTTCCCCATATTCAAATGAACCATTTTCATCAGTTTTTCCTTCATGTATTTGATTCCCAGCTTCATCATATACTAATACTACAGCATTTTTAGTTGGTGTTCCATCGTCATATTTAACTGAAAATACCGTTCCCTCATTTTCATGGTGTAAACCATGTGCAAATACACCTATCGTGCTTAGTGTAAATGTTGCTGCCATTGTAAGTACTAATAATAATTTCTTTGATCTTCTCATTTTTTCTCCCCTTATTATATATTGTTATTTATAGTTAGAGGTTTTACCTCTTCCTTATCAGTTTGCAATACTGCAAGTATTTGTGGTCTTACACTTACAATAAATTGAACTACAAATCCTGTAAATATTCCTTCTATTATCATAATTGGTATATGACCATAAACTAACATATGTATAGTTGAAAAAGCGCCTATACCAAACTGAGTATTACTTTCAACTAGACTAATTCCTACACCTAGTACCGTTCCTACAACTGCTATAGAACCTGCTAATACACCACATATAAATTGACTTGTTTTTTTTTCACTTATAAGCGGTCTTACTAGCCAAAACATAAGCATTGCTGGCAAAGATGTATTTAACACATTTGCACCAAAACTTGTAAGTCCTCCAAATTGAAATAAAAATAATTGAAGTATGAGTGCTAATGAAATTGATATTGGCGTCCGTCTTCCTAAAATCATACCTATAATTCCTGATAATAGTAAGTGTATTGATGCAGGACCTATAGGTATATGTATCAATGAACCTGTGAAAAATACTCCTGTCATAAGTGCTATTTTAGGTATTTCTTCACTTTTTACTCCCTTAGCAGAATATGCAATTAGTCCTACTGCAGCTATAGTAGTTACAACTACTGTAGGTGTATTTAATACACCTTCTGAAATATGCATTATATTCCCCCCTCTTTTATAAGAATTCTATTCCCTTCTTTTGCAGTTTTTGGATACATACCAGTATCGGCGAAAATTTCTGCAATAGTAGGTCTTACTAAACCTGACTCTTCCATGAGTTTTTTGTCCTCTAATAGCTTTGTGCTACCTTTAGCTATTATATTACCCTTTTGAATTATAACTATATAATCAGCCCACCAATATGCAATATCTACATCATGTGTGCTTATTAACTGAGTACATCCATCATCTGATAAACTTTTTAGTATTTTTAAGAACTGATTTAGTGATATTGGGTCAAGTCCCGAAAATGGCTCGTCCATAAGTAGTATTTTAGGATCCATAGCAAGTAACCCTGCTATTGCTGCACGCTTTTTCTGCCCTAAGCTTAAATTACATGGAGATTTATGCCTTAAATTTTCTATATCTACTAATCTTATTGCCTCATCAACTCTTCTTTTAACCTCACCTTTCGAAAGTCTTAAGTTTGTTGGCCCAAAAGCTATATCATTATATACCGTTGTTGAAAATAACTGATTGTCTGGATTATCAAATAATAACCCTACCCACCTTCTTATTTCATCTATATTTGAATTATTTATAACTCTACCTAATATCTTTATTTCTCCATCTTGTGGCATTATAAGCCCATTTAAATGTTGTAATAATGTGCTTTTACCACTTCCATTTGCACCTAATATTGCAACTTTACTTCCTTTTTTTATATCTATACTTACGTTATTAAGTGCATTTGTCCCATCTTGATATCTATAAGATAATGAGTTAATCTCTATTGCATTCATAATATCCCCCATTTTATATAGCAAAATTATCTTTAATAATTTATGGTCACTTATATATTTTTTACTGTAGTTTTAAACACTACTATCTATCATAACAATAATTATTATTAAAATAATTGATGATAAAAGTTTTATTAAATCATTTTTTGTTATAGGTTTAGGATTATTTGCTGGCATAGTCCCACAAAATCCTCTTGACTTCATTGCCTTATACACAGCTTCTGATCTGTCTATTCCTTTGACTATCATTCCACCACATACGTTTGCATAAGTATTTATAGTATTTTTGTTTCCCTTTGATTTAAATAACCTTGATTTAAGTGCATTTTTTATATGTTTAAATTCATTCATTAAAAGTGTTGTATATCTTGTTGTTAAAAACAAAGTTGTCATAAATACTGGTGGTAAATTTAATGAGTTCATGCTATTTAGGTATGTTTGGAACGATTGTGTTGATACTAGCATCAGTATAATTATCGTTGATGCTAACACTCTTAACCCTAAAATCATAGCAAAATTAATAGCTTCCTCTCTAATATTTAGTCCATTACTAAATATTAATGTAATCATTGAAAATATAACAAAAGATAGAACTATCTTTAAACTATTAAATATTTGTTTTATATTTTTATTAGATAATATACATATTGCAAATAAACTAATTAGTATAATTCCTACAATAATCGGATTTTCTAAAAATAGCATTCCCATTAACCATATAAAAGCTGTCAAAGTCTTAGTTTTTGGTTCCCAAGTTTCTAGCCATGTTTCTTTAGAGTTTTTGTATATTTGACTTTGCATAACTTCCTCCTAAACATCTCTTTTGATTGATTCTTCCTCTTAATTTTAAAATATAATTGTGTCTTTTTTGTGTCAAATTTCTGTCATTTCTAGTAAACATTTAATTTTTAGTTTTTTTGTAATAAAAAAGGAGCATAAGCTCCTTTTTAGTTACAATTGCAATCACAACTAGAATCCATTGTAGTATCACCACAAAAATCATGGCCAAATTTATTACATTCACATCCTTGAATATTAAAAACATTATAGTTGTCCATAAAAGTACTATTATTTTACTTGTAATGTAGTGTAAATATAAACCTAGAACCAACTCCTGGTTCAGACTCTACATATATTTTTTCATCTAATCTAGTCATTATCTCAGCTGCTATGGATAGTCCAATTCCTGTTCCTTCTGATTTTCTAGATTTATCTGCTTTATAAAATCTATCAAATACAAATAATAAATCTTCATCTTCTATTCCAGAACCTGTATCTGACACTATTACCTTAATAAACTCATCTTCTTCTTCTATTTCTACAGAAACAGTTCCTTCTTCATCTGTAAACTTAAAAGCATTATCTAATAGTATTACAAGTACCTGTATTACTCGGTTATAATTTGTAAATACCTTATTATATTTAACTTCTTCAGATGGAGTTATAAAATTTATATCTAAATCTTCAGCTATTACTTCAAATTTTTCCCTCACTTCTTTTATTATACATCCCATGCAAAGTGATTGTTTTTCAATTACTTCATTAGGATTTTGAAGCCTTGATAATTCTAACATATCTTTTATTAAGGCTTGTAGTCTTATTGACTCTCTAAGTATCATGCTATAATATCGTTTTCTATCTACCCAGTCTATCATGTCATCATTTAATGATTCTGCCACCGCTCTAATAGATGTTATCGGAGTTTTTAATTCATGAGATATATTAGCTACATAATCTCTTCGCATTTTTTCTAGCAATTTTATATCTTTATCATTTTGTTCTAATTTATATGATAAATAGTTAAATGCCTTTATTAGCTCTCCAAATTCATCATCTTTACTTTCATTTTCATCTATTCTTTTTGAAAAATCTCCTTTAGACATATTAATAGTAGCATCTGTTATATCTTTCAAAGGCTTTAATGTTTTTTTTGTTACTAAATATACAGGAACAGCTGTGGATATTAAAAGTAATATTAAGCTAACTATCAATATGGTATAAAAACTTAGTAAGGTTTTATTTAGCTCACTTTGCGGTTTTATAGCAAATACAGCCCCAAATACTTTTTCATCCTGAATTATAGGTTTGGCTACAAAAATTGAATTCCCATCTATTCCATCAACTTTAGTTATACCTCTTATTGATTCTCCATCTAATATATGTTTTATTTGGGTACCTATTGTTTCATTAACTTTTTCGTAGTCAATATTATGCTTTGACTCATCTATAGTATAATATCTAAATGCCTGTTTACCAAGAGAGTCATATCCATTTATTATAATTCCACTTCCTAGTGCTATTTTTAATCGCTCAGCTAATTGATGATTTTCACCATGATATCTATATATAGTTTCATCTATCTTTTGTTCAATTTCTTCCATTTCTATTTTTATAAAATACTGCTTGACTATAACACTACAAAATAATATTGAAATAAAGGCAAATACTATACTTGATAGTCCAATAGTCTTATATATTTTCTTAAATAGACACTTACTCATTAAATTACCTCAAACTTATATCCAACACCATAAATAGATTTTATTTCCCAATCAACTTCAAATTGACTAATTTTTTTTCTAAGTCTTTTTATTTGAGTATCTACAACTCTTGTATCTCCAAAGTAATCATATCCCCATACTTCTGATAATATATATTCTCTAGTTAAAGTCTTTCCTGAATTAGAAGCCAACATATAAAATGTTTTCATTTCTTTTGGTGTTATACTTACTAAATTACCATCTATATAAACTTCATGACTTTCTATATCAATCTTCAAATTTCCTTGTACTATTACATTTTTATGTTTTGAAATATCATTATTTCCACTTCTTCTTAACACTGTTTTTATTCTTGTAACTACTTCTCTTGGTGAAAATGGCTTTGTAATATAATCATCTGCACCTATTTCAAGACCTATTATTCTATCTACAGTTTCCCCCTTTGCTGTAAGCATTATTATAGGTACATTACTGTTTTTCCTTATTTCTTTACATACATCAGTTCCAAACATTTTAGGCATCATTAAATCTAATAGTATTAAATCTGGATTATACCTATTAGCTTTTTCTACCCCATCTAATCCATCATATGCTGATATATAATCCATTCCCTCAGATTTTAGATACTGACCTATTGTTTCATGTATTGTTTCTTGGTCATCACATATTAAAATAAGTTTTTTACTCAATACAATCACTCCCTTAGTAATCTTATGCTTTATGATATTTTTATTATATAATACCTTTTTGTCATAATTTGTATATTCTTGCTTAATACTAAAAATAGAGATTACGATTTATCATATTCTAGTTAATATCTAATTTTTATAATAAAAGTATAATCACTTTATTTAATCCCTAATTGTAATGTTAACTTTAAATAAAAATTAAAAGAAATACTATGTCCTAAGTGTTGACTTTAAAAATTTACATAAAAATAAATCTTAAGAATGTTTTTTCTTAAGATTTATTTTTAGATAGTTGTATTTATTTTTAACTTAAAAATGCTGCTCCTATTATACCTGCATCGGCTCCTAAATTTGCACATACTATATCTGCAAATTCATTGTTTTTGAATACAAGCTGCTCTCTTACTAATTCTTTTAATCCAGAAAGTATAATATCACTAGCCCTTGACACTCCTCCACCTAATGATATTATATCTGGGTCTAATGTGTTTACTATATTAGCTATTGCCTTAGATAAGTAAAGTTTAAATCTATTTATAGTTTCTACTGCTACTTCATCATTTTCTCTATAAGCATCAAATACTATCTTAGCATTTATATCTTCTAAATTACCATTTACCATATCCAATATTATACTTGCTCTTCCTTCTTTTATTAACCTTTGTGCATACTTTATTATGGCTGTTGCCGAGCAGAAAGTTTCTAAGCACCCGTTATTTCCACAATTACAGTCAAAGTAATTTTCACCTATTATAACATGCCCTAGTTCAGATCCCATACCATGTGCACCTGAAAATGCTTTACCATTTATTATTATTCCACCACCTACACCAGTTCCTAGTGTATACATGACAGCACAATTTTTTCCTTTCATACTTCCTGATTTAGCTTCTGCCAATGCTGCAACTGTTGCATCGTTTTCAGCATACACATCTACTTCATTAAATCTATTTTTTAAAGACTCTATAAAATTAACATCTTCCCAGCCTAAGTTTACAGCAGTCGCCATACCTTGTTTGTTTATAAAACCTGGTACACCAAATCCTATAGACTTTATATCTCTCATGTCTAAATTATTTTCTTTTAGTAATCCCCTTACTAAATGTTCTATATCATTCATAACATTTTCAAATCCATTTGAAGAATTAGTCTTACACTCTTTTCTAAAAAGTATTTCACCGTTTTCATTAACTATCCCTGCTTGTATTCCTGTTCCTCCAATATCTACTCCTACAAAATACATGCTTCTCCTCCTTAGTAAATCTAATCATAACATGGTAATTTTTTAACTTAATTATATTATAAATGCTACTTTAATTTAATTCTATCTTATATTATTAATTTTTTTACTAAAATTTAAATTGTTTATTTTTTTCTAAAAATACCTTCCTTTTCAATTGAAAATTTAATCTGAAAAACATTTTCTTTATTATATATTTCTAATGATTTATACTATATAGTATATATAATAACAACTTAAGGGGGTTTATTATGGAAAGGTTTGAGACATTAAAGTTATTTAAAGATATACAAAAAGTATCAGACGTGTATAAAAATTTGCAACTTAAAGATGATAATAAAGAAATAGAAGACAATAAAAAATTAAATTCACTACTTGGATTTTATAAAGAAAAGATGGATGATATAACAAACCGCTCTAATCTTTTATTAAAACAAACTAAAGATGAATTAAAAGATAGAAGTTCTAAAGAAATACATAAAATTTTAATAGATTTAAATACTTTCTCACTTCAAAAATTTAAATCTGTAAAAGATGCGAATATAGATTCAACTACTGTTATGGCAGTAACTCATGCTACAGTTGATGAACTTAACCTTATAAATGACTCTATAAGAAGTAAAGAATATTTAAATGATAAATATACATACTTCTATATTTATGAGAAAGTTTTATTAAATGCATTCATAACATTCCTGGCTTTAAAGGATATGAATATGGATAAAAAAACTATCTCAGACCTTTCTCAGGGTATATTTACCCAGCTTCAAACATTAGCAATAATATCTATATAAAATTATAAAAAATAGGAATGTATTTAAATATATTCCTATTTTTTATAATTTTATGTTTTCATTTGTTAATTTATGGGTATGGTTTTACTGAGGTGACAAATTATTATGAACAGCATAGACAAAATATTTTTAAAAGAATTTCTTTCAAAACTTGACTCAAGTACATTTGAGGTAAAACTTTGGGATGGAGAACAATTTTTAATTGGACAAGGTGATCCTAAATTTAAGGTTTACTTTAATAAACCAATTAGTAAAAAAGATTTATTAAATAGTACATCGCTGGCCTTAGGAGAAGCGTACATGAAAAAAGATATTGATATTGATGGTGATTTATTGCTAGTCTTAGATTCTTTATTTAGTTGTCAAAAAGAACATTTTCATACTAACTTTGCAAAATTATCAAAACTATTCCATAAAGCAGGAAATGAAAAAAATCAAAAATTAGAGGTTTGTTCTCACTATGATATAGGGAATGATTTCTATGGCCTTTGGCTAGACGATACTTTAAGTTATTCTTGCGCTTACTTCAAAAATGATAATGATACTTTATACCAAGCTCAAATGAACAAAATACATCATATTTTAAAAAAATTAGATCTATCAGAAGGTGAAACTTTACTAGATATAGGATGTGGTTGGGGATATCTTCTTATAGAAGCTGCTAAAAAATATAAAATTAAAGGAACTGGTATTACATTAAGTGAGGAACAATATAAAAGATTTAATGAAAGAATAATAGAGGAAGGACTTCAAGACTATTTACAAGTAAAGCTTATGGATTATAGAAATCTTGAAACATCTGGTATGATGTTTGATAAAATTGTAAGCGTTGGTATGTTAGAACATGTTGGCCGTGAACACTATGATTTATACTTTAAGAATGTAAATAGTGTATTAAAACCTAAAGGATTATTCTTATTACATTATATAAGTGGTTTAGTTGAATCTCCTGGTGATGCTTGGATTAGAAAATACATATTCCCAGGTGGAGTTATTCCTTCACTACGTGAAATTATAAACTTACTACCTAAATATAATTTTTATACATTAGATATTGAAAGTTTAAGAAGACATTATACTAAAACTTTAATTGAATGGTATAAAAACTTTGATAAGCAAAGAGATGTTGTTGAAGATATGTTTGATGAAGAATTTGTAAGAATGTGGGACTTATACCTTTCTTCTTGTGCTTCTTGTTTTAATAATGGAGTTATAGACTTACATCAAATCTTAATGAGTAAAGGTGTTAATAATGAAATAAGCTTAACAAGAGAATATATTTATAAAGATTAAAAAATGAGTAAATTTTATTCTATAATTTTTTAAATTATATTATGAAATGTGTACATTTTTAATAAAAAAGAGACATAGCTTAAACTATGTCCCTTTTATTTTTTGTTATATTTACTTGTTTATAAATTATTTTCTTTTAAACATATCTTCTATCTTTTGACCAAAAGTCTTTTTCTTTTCGTGAACATCTTCTCCACATTCTTTAGCAAATTCTCTTAGTATTTCTTTTTGCTTTTCATTTAACTTCTTAGGAGTATCAACTATAACCTTAACATATTGGTCACCTCTTGAGTTACCTCTAAGTCTTGGTATACCTTTTTCTCTTAATCTAAATACAGTTCCAGTTTGAGTTCCTTCTGGTATTGTATACTTAACTTTTCCATCTAGTGTTGGAACTTCTATTTCATCTCCTAATGCAGCTTGAACAAATGTTATTGGCATATCAAAGTATATGTCAGTTCCTTCTCTTGTGAATAATGGATGAGGTTTAACATTAACTATTATATATAAATCTCCTCTTGGTCCACCTTTAGATCCAACTTCACCTTGACCTGATAATTTTATCATTTGTCCATCATCTATACCTGCTGGTATATCAACTTCTATAGTCTTAACTTTTCTATTATATCCCTTACCGTGACACTTTGGACATGGTGATTCTATAACTTCACCCTCTCCATTACAAGCACTACAAGGTCTACTTGATGCTATATTACCAAATGGAGTTCTTTGAACAGTTCTAACTTCTCCAGTACCATTACATGTTGGACAAGTTTTCTTAGATGTCCCTGGCTTAGCTCCACTTCCATGGCACTCTTCGCACTCTTCACTTCTATTTATCTTTACAGATACTTTTTTTCCAAATGCAGCTTCTTCAAAACTTATACTAACACTTTGCTTTATATCCGCTCCACGTTCTGGACCTCTCCTTCTGGCTCTACCGCCACCAAATCCTCCTCCGAATATATCACCAAACATGTCACCAAATATATCTTCAAATCCACCGAATCCTTGGCCACCAAATCCTCCTTGGCCACCAAATCCTCCTTGACCATTTACACCATCATGTCCGAATTGATCATACATTTGTCTTTTGTTATCATCTGATAATACTTCGTATGCTTCATTTATTTCCTTGAACTTTTCTTCTGCTTCTTTATCACCAGGATTTCTATCTGGATGATACTTCATAGCAAGTTTTCTATATGCTTTTTTAAGGGCCTGAGCATCGGCACTTTTGTCTACACCAAGCACCTCATAATAATCTCTCTTAGCACTCATTATTTGTCACCACCTTTATTATTACAAAACAATAGCTTGTAGAATATCATACTACAAGCTATTATTATTTTTAAGTATTAGTCTATGACTATATACTTATGAAAAGATACTCTTTTCTATTATATATTAAACTATATATTTTCGTAACCTATTTTTCGTCATTTACTTCTGTGAAGTCAGCATCTACAACGTTATCGTCTTGAGCACCTTGACCAGCTTCGCCACCTTGAGCTTGAGCCTCAGCTTGTGCTTGTTGATACATCATTTCAGAAACTTTATGGAATTTGTTCATAACTTCATCCATAGCTTTTCTTATTTCTTCACCTGTTGACTCTTCTTTATCTTTAACTGCCTTAAGTTCAGCTATTGCAGCTTCTATAGCGCTCTTATCTTCAGCACTTACTTTGTCACCTAATTCATTTAAAGTTTTTTCTGTTTGGTATATAGTTGAATCAGCTTGGTTTAATGCTTCTATTTTATCTTTCTTTTGCTTATCAGCTTCAGCATTCATTTCAGCTTCTTTAACTTTCTTTTCTATTTCTTCTTCACTTAAATTAGTTCCAGAAGTTATAGTAACTTTTTGCTCTTTTCCAGTTCCTAAGTCTTTAGCAGTAACGTGAACTATACCGTTAGCATCTATATCGAAAGTAACTTCTATTTGAGGTATTCCTCTTGGAGCTGGTGGTATATCAGTTAATTGGAATCTACCTAAAGTAGTGTTATCATATGACATACTTCTTTCACCTTGAAGAACGTGTATATCAACAGCAGTTTGGTTATCAGCAGCAGTTGAGAATACTTGTGACTTCTTAGTTGGTATTGTAGTATTTCTTTCTATTATTTTAGTCATTACGTTACCCATAGTTTCTATACCTAATGATAATGGAGTAACATCTAGAAGTAATAAATCATTAACGTCTCCAGATAATACACCTGCTTGTATAGCAGCACCTGCAGCAACACATTCATCTGGGTTTAATCCTTTGTGTGGCTCTTTTCCTATGAATTTCTTAACAGCTTCTTGAACAGCTGGTATTCTTGTAGAACCACCAACTAATAATACATCATCTATATCAGAAGTTGAAAGACCTGCATCTTGTAATGCTCTTCTTGTTGGTTCCATAGTTTTTTCAACTAAATGAGCAGTTAACTCATCAAACTTAGCTCTTGATATATCCATAGTTAAGTGTTTTGGACCTTCAGCAGTAGCTGTTATGAAAGGTAAGTTTACGTTAGTTGTCATTGTTGATGATAACTCTTTTTTAGCCTTTTCAGCAGCTTCTTTTAATCTTTGAAGAGCCATGTTATCGTTTCTTAAATCTACACCTTCAGCTTTTTTGAATTCTTCAGCTAAATAGTCTATTAATACTTGGTCAAAGTCATCTCCACCTAATCTGTTATTACCAGCAGTAGCTAAAACTTCGAAAGTTCCATCTCCTATTTCAAGAACTGAAACGTCAAATGTTCCTCCACCTAAGTCAAATACTAATATCTTTTTGTCTTGGTCTAACTTATCCATACCATAAGCAAGTGCAGCAGCAGTTGGCTCATTTATTATTCTCTTAACATCAAGTCCTGCTATTCTACCTGCATCTTTTGTTGCTTGTCTTTGAGCATCTGTGAAGTATGCTGGAACTGTTATAACAGCTTCAGTTACAGGTTGCCCTAAGTAGCTTTCTGCATCTGCTTTTAATTTTTGTAAGATTATAGCTGATATTTCTTGTGGTGTATAATCTTTACCATCTATATTAACTTTGTAATCTGTTCCCATGTGAGTTTTTATTGATATTATAGTTCTATCTGCATTTGTAACAGCTTGTCTTTTTGCAGGTTCCCCTACTATTCTGTCTCCGTCCTTAGTAAATGCTACTACTGATGGAGTAGTTCTCATACCTTCTGCATTAGTTATTATTTGTGGTTCTCCACCTTCTAATACTGCTACACAAGAGTTTGTTGTTCCTAAGTCAATTCCTATTATTTTTCCCATGACCAAATTCCTCCTAAATAATTTTTTATGATTTTTATTCTATATAGAATTTAGTTATTTTTTTATATATTCAAATATCTGATTTCTAGTTGTACTAGATAATAAGATATATTTTAAGCTAAATTCTTAAACTTTACTGCTATATTTATACTAAACTAGCAAGATACTTTAACCATACTTGGTCTTAATACTTTATTTCCTAGTTTATATCCTTTTTGAAGTACCATTACGACCTTATTTGCTTCAACTCCATCAACACTTTCTTGCATTACTGCTAAGTGTAAATTTGGATCAAAGTCTGCATTCTCAGCTTCTATTGCTTCAACTCCATACTTTGTAAGTATTCCTTGAAGTTGCTTATATACTAGGTCTATTCCTTGATACATACTTCCTTCTTTGTCATCACAAGCTTCTAAAGCTCTTTCCATACTATCGATAACAGGTATTATATCGTTTAGTATTTTTTCATTTGCAAATAATCCTATAGTTTCTTTTTCTTCATTTGTTCTTCTTCTATAGTTTGCATATTCTGCTTGAAGTCTTTGATGCTTATCATTAAGAGCCTCTAATTCGTCTCTTAACTTGTTTTCTTCTAATTTGTCATTTATATCTGTAACATTGTCTTCTACAACTTCTTCAGTTGTTTCTTCAATCTCACTTGAAGTTTCTAATTCTTCTTTTACATTTTCATTTTCTAAATTATTTTCTTGCAATATGTTACACCCCTTAATCTATTTTTTGTTAAAAATCAAACTCATATAATTAACAATTGTATAAATCTTAGCATAGTCCATTCTTGTAGGTCCTATAAAGCTTATACGCCCTACTAGATCTCTACTTATATTATAAGTTGCTGTAACTATACTACAATCTTGCGCTAACTCAAAATCATTATCACTACCAATGATTATATTAACATTATCCTTCTGTATGCCTTTTGACTTGGCCATACTAGATATCATTTCCTTATGTTCTAGCATATGTAAAAATGACTTGGCCTTAAGTACGTCATTAAATTCAGGATAATTAAATATATTAGTTGCTCCACTTAGTGAAATTGATGTATCATCATTGGTATCAAAATTTAGTGCATCTATTAATTCATCTATTAACACTGCATGTTCACTTATTTCATATTTTATAAATGCTATAAGTTTTTCATCTAAATCAACTATACTTTTTCCTGATAATTTTCTAGTTAGATTATCAGAAATTATGTTTAATTTTGATTGATCTAAATGAGTGTTAGTAGCTAAATTTACATTTTTTATATCACCTTTATCTGTAACAACTATTAGTAAAATGTTGTTATCACTCATACTAACTAACTGTATGTGTTTTATAACACTTTGATTGACTAAATTTTTAGTAACAGCTACAGTTGTATAATTAGTAATTTCTGATAATAGCTTAGAAGTCTCATGAATTAAATCTCTTATATCATTAACATTTTTATTTATACAACTTTCTATTAAAATTTTCTCTTCATCACTAAGTTCACTTTGACTCATAAGAGAATCTACATAAAGCTTGTATCCTTTCTCAGATGGAACTCTACCTGCCGAGGTATGTGGCTGGATTAAATATCCTAATTCTTCAAGGTCAGCCATTTCATTCCTTATAGTGGCAGCACTTACACCTAAGTCATGTTTTTTTGATATCGTTCGTGAGCCTACAGCTTCAGCTGTTTCTATATAATCTTTAACTATAGCTTTGAGGATCTTTAATTTTCTTTCATTTAATTCCATCACCTTCACTCCTCGCTGTTAGCACTCACTACTTTCGAGTGCTAAAAAGATTATATATATTATATATCATTTTATTTTATTCTTGTCAACACTTTCTAATTAATTTATAAATTCAACAAATACAGAATTTGATATTTCTCGTCCCTTTTGAGTAAGCTTAATACCTACTTTACTTTCTTTTATTAAGTCTTTATTTTTTAAATCCTTAATTTGCTTATTATATTTATTTTTAAATTCTATATTAAATTCTTTTTTAAAGTCTTCAAAATATATCCCTTCATTCATTCTAAGTCCCATAAATATTTTTTCTTGTATCTTATCTTCTATACTTAAATTTTCTAAATTACTTATAGGTTTTTCATTTTTATCTATCATATTATGATACTCATCTAGATTTTCTACATTATTATATCTACTATTTCCTAGGTATCCAGATGCCCCTGCACCTAACCCTATATAATGATAACACTTCCAATATAGTATATTGTGTCTACACTCTAAACCTGGTTTTGAGTAATTTGATATTTCATATTGATTGTAGCCATTTTGTTTTAGGTAGTTTATTGTGTGATTATACATATTTATATCTGTGTCTTCATCTATAAGTTCAAATTCATTGTTTTCATACATATAATATAATTTTGTGCCTTCTTCTAATATAAGTGAATAAGCTGATATGTGTGATGGATTTAATGAAACAATTTTTTCTAAACTCTCTTTCCATTCATCAATGTTATGATTTGGAAGTGCATACATTAAATCTACATTTATATTATCAAAACCAACATCTAAAGCTTCTTTATAATTTTTTTCAAACTCTTCATATGTATGAATTCTTCCTATTTCTTTTAATTTATTATTTTGTACTGCTTGAAGACCTATGCTTAGTCTATTTACTCCACACTTTTTTATAACCTCTAATTTTTCTCTTGTTAAGGTTCCTGGATTACATTCCATAGTGACTTCAGCATTATCTTTTATATTGAAGTTTTTATAAATATTATTAAATATTTCTTCAATTTCATTAGATGTTAGTATACTTGGAGTTCCTCCCCCTAAAAATATACTACATATTTCTTTTTCATAATCTTCTTTTTCTATATCTTTCTTATAAAATTCCATTTCTTTTTTTAAATCATTTATGTATCTTTTCTTTAAGTTTACATCTAATTTGTATGAATTAAAGTCACAGTAGTTGCATTTACTCACACAAAATGGAATGTGTATATATAATCCTAACATTTACTTTTCTCCTGTTCATATATTAATTACATTATTAATCATATTTTACTATATTATAACAATATCTATGTATTAATGGTTATTATCTATTTAAAAACGCTTCATTGATTTGAAATATATAAAAGGCATCTAACTTTAAAGATGCCTTTTACTTATCTTAATTTAATTTTATAAGAATATACTAGTAAACCAATAAGTGTAACTATTATTCCTCCTAATGAAACTAAGGTCATTGTTATTAACTGATTTATTATAACAAAAAGTCCACCTAGTATAGCAACAATAGGAATAAGAGGGTATAATGGAACCTTGTAAGGTCTTATCATATCTGGCTTTTCTTTTCTAAGCTTAACTACTCCATAAAAAGTAAATATATAAAATACCCATATTATAAATATAGTTAAATCACTTAACAAGTTAAATTGTCCAGATAAAGCATATATACATCCAAGACCTGCTATTAACCAGATGGAATTGTATGGAGAACCGCCTTTATTTAATTTTGAAAACACTTTTGATCCTGGTAATAATCCCTCTTTGGAAAGTACATATGGTATTCTAGGTGCTGTAAGTAAATATCCATTTAGAGCACCAAATACTGATATTAGTATACCTATAGATATTAATTTCCCACCTGTATCTCCAAATATTTTTTGTGCAACAAGTGCAGCTGGAGCTACTGAATTGGCTAGTTCTGATGCTGGTGCTACCCATAAATATGCTAAGTTTATTAGTATATATACAGCCATAACTATTGATAAACCTCCAACTATAGCTAATGGTAAATTTTTTTCTGGACTTTTCATTTCACCGGCTATAGCTCCAACATTTATCCAACCATCATAGGCAAATAATGTAGCTATCAATACTTGTCCTAAAGATCCTATGACAGTAGTTTTAGCTCCTACTAATGGTGTTAATATTGGGTTTCCATTTCCTTTTATAAACCCAAATATTATTATAAGTATTAAAGGTAATAACTTACAGATA
Organism: Romboutsia sp. 1001713B170131_170501_G6; assembly: GCF_015668195.1. Classification (NCBI taxonomy): domain Bacteria; kingdom Bacillati; phylum Bacillota; class Clostridia; order Peptostreptococcales; family Peptostreptococcaceae; genus Romboutsia; species Romboutsia sp. 1001713B170131_170501_G6. The sequence continues at coordinate 124,831 of NZ_JADPFC010000001.1, read as the reverse complement.
GTAGCTACAGTTTGTATAAATCCACCAAAAGATGATCCTACTGTGTTTAGCAACGCTATAAATATTATTATTCCTAAAGATACTGGTAAAACTACTACCATATTTTGTGGACCATAACCCATAAGTTCTGATACCTGTTGCGAAAATATAACTGCAAGCGCTGCAATAGTACCTGGAAAATATAATACCGTTTGCATCCATCCTGTCAAGAATCCTATTTTTTCTCCATATATTTCACTGAGATAAGTCATCATTCCACCAGTTTTAGGTATAGCTGCTGATACTTCAGCTGCAGTTAATCCTGCTGTAATAGTTATAATACCACCTAATATCCATGCTATTATACCAAGACCTGGTGCACCATTGGTTGCCGTGTATATTGCTTGAGGCTTAAAAAATACTCCAGACCCTATAACCATACCAACAACTGTTGAAAGAGCTGCTGATAGTCCTATGGTACTATTAAGCTTATCACTCATATATGTCCTCCTTGTGCTGTTTATATTTATCATCGTTTTGTATACTTTGCATTTTTTAGTATTCCCAAGTTTTTATCTATTATTAGAATTTAGATATGAGGACAGGTTTTACACACGATTTTAGTTAATATAACTTATAATAAAAAAGCCAAAGGAAAAATCCTTTGGCTTTAGCTATTATTCATCTAATTTTAATACTGACATAAATGCCTTTTGAGGAACTTCTACAGATCCGATTTGTCTCATACGTTTCTTACCTTCTTTTTGCTTTTCAAGAAGTTTCTTCTTACGAGATATATCTCCTCCGTAACACTTAGCTAAAACGTCTTTTCTAAGTGCACTTATAGTTTCTCTAGCAACAACTTTATTTCCAACAGCTGCTTGTATAGGAACTGCAAACTGATGTCTTGGTATTTCATTTTTTAATTTTTCACACATAGCTTTACCTCTTGGATAAGCACGAGATTCATGTACTATAAAGCTAAGTGCATCTACTTGCTCTTTATTTATTAATATATCAAGCTTAACAAGTTTAGAAGGAGTGTATCCCTTAATTTCATAATCTAAAGATCCATATCCTCTTGTTCTAGACTTTAATGCATCAAAGAAATCGTAAACAACTTCATTTAGTGGTAAATCATAGTGGAGCATAACTCTCTTTTCATCTATGTATTCCATATTTATCATTGTTCCACGTCTTTCTTGACAAAGCTCCATAACAGTACCAACATAATCTTTAGGAACTATTATATCACCTTTAACGATTGGCTCTTCTATCATATTTATTTCTGATGGTTCTGGTAAGTTTGTTGGATTTTGTATCATTACAACTTCCCCATCATTTTTAGTAACTCTGTATATAACAGATGGTGCTGTTGTTACTAAGTTTAAGTCATATTCTCTTTCTAGTCTTTCTTGGATTATTTCCATATGAAGTAGACCTAAGAACCCACATCTAAATCCAAATCCTAATGCAGCTGAAGTTTCAGCCTCAAATTCCAGCGCTGCATCATTTATTTGCATTTTTTCTAATGCATCTCTTACATTTTCGTACTTTTCACCTTCACCTGGATATATACCACAGTAAACCATTGGAGTAGCTTTTTTGTATCCTGGCATAGGTTCATCAGTTGGATTATTTGCATCTGTTATTGTATCACCAACTTGACAACTTCTTATATCCTTTATACTTGCAGCTATGTATCCAACATCTCCTGCAGCTAACTCATCAAGTTCTCTTTGACCAGGAGCCATAACACCAACTTCAGTTACCTCAAACTTTTTGTTAGTATTCATCATTTTTATAGTCATACCTTTTTTAACAGTTCCTTCATAAACTCTAACATACGCTACAACACCTTTATATGCATCGTAATATGAGTCAAATATTAAAGCTTTTAAAGGAGCATCTTTATCACCTTGTGGTGCTGGTACTTTTTCTACTATGGCTTCTAATACATCTTCTATATTTAAACCACTTTTAGCTGATATTAAAGGTGCATCACTTGCATCAAGTCCTATTATATCTTCTATTTCTGTCTTTATTTCATCTGGTCTAGCACTTGGAAGGTCTATCTTATTTATAACTGGTAGTATTTCTAAATCTTGATCTAACGCTAAATAAACATTAGCTAATGTTTGAGCTTCAACACCTTGTGCTGCATCCACTACTAATAATGCACCTTCACAAGCTGCTAAACTTCTTGATACCTCATAGTTAAAGTCAACATGACCTGGAGTATCTATAAGATTTAAATAATATTCATTTCCATCCTTAGCCTTATAAACTAACCTAATATTTTGTAACTTTATAGTGATTCCTCTTTCTCTTTCAAGATCCATATTATCTAGTAATTGATCTTTCATTTCTCTTTCACTAACAAGTCCAGTTTTTTGTATTAATCTATCTGCTAAGGTAGACTTACCGTGGTCTATATGTGCTATTATACTAAAGTTTCTAGTTCTACTTTGTTTACTGTCCACCTTTATTCCTCCTTTTTAATACTTAAAAATTTTATTCTTATTTATCATAACTTTTATTTTATAATATATCCGCATTTATGTAAATAATAAGGACAAAAAATAAGACTTAAGTGCCTATAAGTCTTATTTTTTACTATATATTAAGTTGAGAGATTAGTTTTTTAGTCTTATCTGAAAGTATCTCTAACTTATTTTCTATAAATTTTTGTAAATCTTTAATATTTTCTTCTATATTATATGTATCCTCACCTAACATACTTTTGGCACTTTGATTTATTGTAAATATACATATAAATAAATTTGCAGTCATAAGCAGTATAAATAGTACTTTGCTTATGAATTTTCTTTTTCTTTTCTTTATTTTTTTTTGTATATTTCTTTCAACTCTACTCATACTTCAAGTCTACTTCTTTTCTTTAAAATATTCGTCTAGTACATTAGCTATATATTTTACACTATTTTGAGCCTGTTCTAAGGTTGTCCCATTACTTCCTACTTCTATAAGAATATGATTATCAGCTACATACTGGTTAAACTTACCATATGGTTTTTCTATTACTGGTAAAACTAAATCTGGGTACTTTTTCTTTGCAAAATTTGTAATATCATTAGCTAGTGCTCTTACTTCTTTTACATTTGGGTTTCTTTGTCCAACTACAAATAAAAACTTAGCTACTTCTTCACCATTATAATTAGCAACCATTCTATTAGTTTCTTTATCTTTTTTTGCCTGTGTATCTAATGTTCTAGCATCTCTATGTAAGTCAATGGCTATATCTATGCTATTTTGTTCACTCATTATGCTATTTATAGTTTTTAGACTATTTGAATAAGATGAGTTATAATCTGGAAAATCATGATACTTTGTACTATGAACTATACCCCATCCTTTTTTATTTAATTCTTCTGTTAAAAGACTTCCAACAGATACTATCGACTTATTATTATCTTGGCATCTATAATTATTTTCTGGAGAATCTGAATAACTTTCAGATGCATGAGAATGATATATCATCATTGTTGGTTTTTCTCTTGTTATCCTTATATTGTTAGTGTAATTTGATGCTATTTCATTTGAAGCTTCCTTACTTTCTTCTTCATCACTATTATTTTCTTCCTTTATAGTAGGTATATTTTCTTCTCCTATAAAGAATTCTATATATTCTTCATCTTTACTAGTGCTTTCTTTTTTTTCATCTTCTTTTACTTCTTCTTTAGCCTCTGGATACGATGAATTAACTAAAAATTTTAGGAAATCATCTTTACTTATGGCATATGAGACCGTTGGTAAAATACAAATTAACACACATGACACAATAGATGTCTTAATGCGTTTATTAAACATATTTTCTCCTCCTTACTTGGTTATCCTCCCTGGATGAAGAGACCTATTTAAGCCCTCGCTTATTATTATAGATAGATTTTCTATTGTTTCGTCTATATCTTTTGGTGTAACTATAAGATTTTTATCATATGGTTCTAATGATTCTTTAATAAGATGATACTTTTCTTCTTCTTTAAGCGTTTTTAACATATTATAGAAGTTATCTGCGCCCTCTGATTGATTTATAAGATTATCTATTGCTAAATCTAGTACATCACTAGTTAATGTAGCTGCATCTACTACTGTTGGAACTCCAATCGCTATAACATCTACGCCTAGATATTCTTTATTTAAAGCTTTTCTTTTATTTCCAACTCCCCCTCCAGGAGATATTCCTGCTGTTGATATTTGAATAGTTTGATTTACTCTTTCCATTTTTCTAGATGCTAATGCATCTATTGCTATAACTCTATCTGGTTTTATTCTATCCACTAATGACTTTACAGTTTCACTTGTTTCTATACCAGTAAGTCCCATTACTCCAGGGCTCAGAGCTGATACTTCTGTAAAATCATCATCGTAATCTTTATTGTAATTTTTAAATATATGTCTTGTTACTAACGTCTTAGAGACTGATTTAGGACCTAAAGCATCTGATGTTATATTCCAATTTCCTAACCCTATAACTAATGTTTTTTTAGTTTTGTCAGTCCCTAATATATCTACAAGTTCATCTTTTAAGTATGTTATAACCTCTTCTCTTGATTCATCATCATCAAACTTCATTAAATTGCTTTCTAATGTTACATATTTTCCTATTCCTTTATTCATTATTTCTGCGCCTTGTTCATTTATAATCTCAACTATTGTTACTGTTGCATTGTCTAATTCTTTTTTATCTAATTTAACTCCAGGTATTTCTTTTGGTTCTTGGCTTTCCTGAACTACTTCACTTGCTTCTAGCGCTAAATCTGTTCTTATATTAATCATACTAAACCTCCAGGTGTAATTTAAATGATACTTATAATTGTTGACAGTTTTTAGCATTTTAAAACCAAATCATATTTAAAAAGTTTAAATTTATAAATCTCTGAATATTTAATTTGGATGTTGTAAATTATTTTTATATAGGTTATAATCTAAAAAGTCAAAACAAAAAGATATTATAAACTTATAAATAATTATCCTTGATTTTTAGATTTATTTCTGTTAAAATCTAATATGTTGACGATGAATAAGATAATAAAGTAAACGAGGGGGTGAACCACGGTGGCAAACATAAAATCAGCTAAGAAGAGAATAAAAGTTATCGAAAAGAAAACTGCTTTAAATAGAGCTAGAAAATCTCAAGTTAAAACTGCAATAAGAAGATTCGAAGAAGCTGTTACTGCAGGAAACAGAGAGGAAGCTACTCAAAGATTCCAATTCGCTCAAAAGAAGATACAACAAGTAGCTTCAAAAGGAACTATACACAAGAACGCTGCAGCTAGAAAAGTTGCTAAGTTAGCTCAAAAGTTAAACGGAATGAACGCTTAATTAACCGTTTAAGTATAGATTTAAACCCTTGATTTACTTCAAGGGTTTTTGTTTTGCTCAAAGTACAAAATTCCCTTCTATAATTTTACCAACACATACACTAAAAAATATATATAAATAAAAAATGAACTCTATTTAGAGCTCATTTATATTACATTATTAAATTCTCTTTTACAATATTTACTAACAAGCATCTCTACTGCTAATGTATCCCTAATTAATCCATTTTTTATCTTGTAATCACATTCTAATATATAATTTAACATATCTATTATTATTTCATCTGAAAAGTTTCTACCTTGTTTTATAGCCTTCGTAGCTACAAATGGGTGAATTTTCAATTTTTCAGCTATTACTTTTGATGTGTACCCATCACTTTGTAATTTTCTTGATTGTACTACCACCTTAAACTGTCTTGCTATCATAGAAAATATCCCTAAAACAGATTCACCTTCATTTATCATATCGTTTAATATTTTCATGGCATTAGATGAATTTTTTTCGCCTATATAATCTATTAACTTAAATATATCATTTTCTACCTTCTTTTGAGAAAGTTTATCTATTACTTCCCTACTTACAACATTTCCTTTTCCTACAAATGAACTTATTTTATTTATTTCATTTTCTAAATCCGATAATGTTTTTTCGCTACTTTTATCTCTATATCCTTCTTGTTCTATAAAATACATTATCTCAGAGTTCTCTACTATTACATTATTAAGTTCAAACTTTTTTCTGACCCATTTAAATAAATCCATATCAGATAATTTATCACAATTAAATACTATGCCTTTTTTATCTATCTTTTTAACTAATGACTTTCTTTTATCTATATCTCCATAAACTATAAAAACTAAAACAGTTGTATCAGGTATATTATCTATGTGTTCTATAAAATACTTTTCATCACTATCGCTAAAGTTCTTCTTTTTGCCTTTTAATAGTTCAAAATCCTTTACTATTACTATTTTTTTATCATCCATAAAAGGGAGTGTCTCTATAGAACTTATAATCTGATCTATAGTAGTTTCTCTTCCATCTATTATATCTAAATTAAAATCAAGCATTCCTTCGCTTAAACTTTCTTTAAATACTTTTATTGCATTTTCTATTAAATAATATTCTTTTCCATAAAAAAGATATACATTTTCAAAGTTTCTATTTTTAATATTGCCTATAATATCCTTGTAATTCATTTGCCTGCTCCTTCATAACTTTCATTTCTTTATCTATCATATATGAAAAAACTACAACATAGTAAATTATTACATATATTAAATTTGGATTTACAATCTCTAAATATAAAAAATCCAACTCACTTATTTTATTTAATATATTGTATATATTATCTATTATAATATTATTAAAATACGCTATAAGCTTAGAAATACCCATGTTTACATTAAATAAAATTACACTTACAATACTCATATACATAATAATACCTATAAAAGGAACTATTATAATATTACTAATTATTGAGCTTATTGGTATTCCCTTAAAATTATAATATATAATCGGTAATGTTAATATATTTGATGCTATAGTTATTGAAACTAAACTCATATTGATGCTTTTATTTATATATCCGTAAAAGTATATTATAGACAATGTAGAAAGAAAAGACAATTGGAAACTTATATTATATATAACATATGGGTTATTTATTACTAAAAATATGCCTATTAATGATAATGTACTTATACCATCTCTCTTCCTATCAGTAAATATGGATAAGTATAATATAACAGTAAAAAATATAGCTCTAATTATAGATGGTGATTTATCAATCATCATAGAGTAAAGTGTTAGTAGAGATATAAGTATTATTAACTTATAATACTTATTAATTCTGCCTATTAAAATTGCTATAAAAATACATAAAATCCCCGTATGAAGTCCTGATATAGCAATTATATGACTTGTTCCTGTTCTTGAAAAAACTTCTTTTTGCTCACTAGTCATTTCATATTTTTCACCTAATATCAAAGAATTTATAAAATCAGAATTAACTTTATATAAATATCTAGTTGTACTTCTTATATGTACTTTTAATCTTCCTAAATATTTATAAATCTTACTTTCGCCTATAACTTTATAATCATTTAAATTTATTACACCTTCATATCCATTACTTTTCAAGTACTTACCATAATCAAAATCATCAAACTTCATACTATTTAGAGAATTAAATTTTCCACTTACATTTACTTTTAATCCTACCATAATATTTTTTCTCTTAGTATAATCCCTTACTAAGAATTTATCTATTATGTATTCATCGTATTTCTTTTTTGTTTTTTTATCTTTAACTATACCTATTAAATTTATATTAGATTTATCCTCATAAACATCTTCGTAAAAAATATTAGTTATAAAATATGACACTATTAATACTAATATAAATACTATAAGAAGTGGTCTTCTCATATTTCCTCCTGCTAGTTTTTATCTTGATTATATTCAAATTTTATAATTTATAAACTATATATCATTTATAATTGAAAGTGTATTTAAGGTATTTCATACAATAAAAAAGATGCCATTTGGCATCTTTTATACATATTCATTTATATAATTATATTTCTTATTAAACATAGTTTTAAACAGCTTTATAACATTATCACTAGCTTTATTATTGTTTATAATTAAAGCATCTTCTATATCTATATAAGAAAATCCTAGCTGAGTCATTGTGTTTATATCAAATTTAACATCAGCTTCAGATTCTATTTTTTCAACATAAATCCTTTTATTTTCTAATTTTATATTAAATATTCCATTATTTTCTTTTATAAATTTATCTTCAATCTCTATATTAGTATTTAAGCTTAAATCACTTTCTATATTTAAACTTTCTAAATATCCTTTTAAATTTATTATTCTTCCCATCATAAAAGGCTTAATTTTTATATCTGACGTTTTAGGATTATCTAGTATAAATCTTATCTTATCATTAATAGGAGCTGATATGGTCACTTTTTTACATTGTGTATTATGATTATATATAAACTTAAGCATAGTTTTTAGAGAATCTATATTTTTATAATATATTTCTCTTACAAACATATTATCTCCATTTAAAAAATATATTATATATCCTTTTGCTTTTTCATCTTCATGAATATATATATGACCATTTTCACTTTTTACTTCTTTAAATAAGTTTTCATAATATGCTTGATCTCTTTCTATATTTCCATTTATATCCTTAAGGAAAGAATTGCTTATATTTATTAAATCTTTAATGTTAGAATCTTTTGCTTTTATCATCTTTCCTTTTATTTTAAAACTCTTTAATTCTTCTACATCTAAGTTATATTCTATTTGATCATAGCATTGTTCATATCCATATTTTCTATATAATCTATAATCAATAGGCATTAATATAGATACAAATTGACCTTTATTATACATCTCATTAAGAGAAAATTCCATGATATTTTTCATATATCCCATTCCTCTTGCTTCTGGGAATGTTGATACTCCTACAACATATGATGTATCATATATCTTGTTATTTAATATTAATTTATACTGGTTTAATTGAAGAGAAGAAACTATATTTCCATCTTCTTCTATGACAACTGTATTATAATTTTTATATTTATAATTAAAGTAGTAATCTACGAAACATTCTTCATCATTAAAACAATAATTCCATATATCTTTTATACTATCTATATCATTGTCTTTGGCATATCTTATATTCATATTATTTCTCCCTAACAGTATACTTTTCAACAAATCTACATGGGTGATATGATAATTTAGCTTTTCTAAGACCTTCTATCCCCATATCTTCTTCTCTATTTACAAATTCTACATCTGGAAATTCATTTACTATAAATTGTTGATTTATATAAGGATATAATCCTCTTATATCTGGATTTGCTTTTTCTATATGAACTAGTGCCATGTTTTTATTTAAAAGTTCTCCTATTGTAAATGCCTCTAACTTTCCATCTACATATATACCAGCTATTTTTACTCTATCTTTTAGTATGTCATAACTATCAAATATTTTTTTTATTCCTATTAACTCCTCATCCATACCTTCATCAAATTCATTTTGTTCTTCCTTATTCATACTCCACTCTTTTAGTAAATTTAAACACTCCCCAAAGTTTTCTTTATCTAAAAGCTTATATTCAAATCTTCCTTCATATTCCTTTAAGAAGTAATTTATATGATTTCTCTTCTTTTGATTTTTTCTTCCTCCTAAAGTCCTTAAGCTTTCTCCTTCATATACATAGTCAAATAAATCTCTTTCCTCTATATATTCAAATCTATCTTTGAAATCTTCTTGAAGTGCTTCTATTACTTCTTTTGTTACACCCCTTAAATAAATTTTCTTATTTTCCTTTTCAAAATATTCTATAACAAAGTCTATAACTTTGTTTAAATTTTCTTTTTTAGTTAATGGTAATATAGAGAAACTATCTCCTTCGTATTCACCAACTAATACTGCAAAATCTTCTTGTGTATAATAACTTGTTTTATAAACATGTTGCCACATATATAATGTAGCAAAACAATATTCACACGCTTCATAATCTACCAAATCAAAATATGGATCTAATTCCTTTTTTGCATTTATATCTATTTCTTTAAAAAACATAACTTCCTCCTGTTTACTATCTTCTGTATAATTTTAATTTTCATACTTTTATCTATGTATAACTTTAAATTTCTTTAAAAATTTCTAAAGTTGAATTTTTCTTTAATTTTTTGTTTAGAATCTTAACATAATAATCAATATTAACTTATATTACCCATATTATATTTTAATAAACATTTAAGTGAGGTGGTTTATCACTTGAGAAATATAATTCTCTCTATAATACTTATTATAATATCATTTTTATTTGGTTGTGACAAAGTTTCTCATTTAAAAATTCATATTATCGATGTTGGACAAGGCGATAGCATTCTAATTCAAACACCACATAATAAAAATATCTTAGTTGACGGCGGAAATGAAGATAGCGATAGCATAGTCAAAAGATATCTAAAAAAACAAAATGTAGATGTTGTAGACTATTTAATAGTTACGCACCATGATTCAGACCATATCGGAGGTCTTGATAACATAATTAATAATTTCGAAGTTAAATCTATTTATATGCCTGAATATAAACATGATTCAACATCCTACTCAAACTTAATATCAGCATGTTCTAAAAAAAATCTATCTATAAATTACCTATATAAAAATGATACTTTGCATATAGACAATAATATAATTTTATCAGTCTTAAGCCCTTCCTTTATACAAAAAGATAGCAATTTAAACTCTATAGTATTTAAGCTATCTTATCTAGACAAATCATTTTTATTTACTGGTGATGCTGAAGAACCAAATGAAATTGATATTGTAAATTCATTTGATATTAGTGATATAGATTTTTTAAAGGTAGGTCATCACGGTAGCAGCTCTTCAACTAGTGATTTGTTCTTAGATGAAATTAATCCAGATATAGCTGTTATATCCTGTGGCTATAAAAACCAGTATGGACATCCTCACAGAAATATATTAGAAAATCTTTCTAATAAAAATACCCTAGTTTACAGAACTGACATTTTAGGTGATATTGTTTTTTATAGTGATGGAGACATTATCTACACTAAAAATAACTACGAATATAATACACATAAATAATATAACAATACATTATGTTTATATGTATTAATAACTTTTTAGTAACTATATAATTTTATTCTTCACAAGTTATATGTTGATTGCTCCACTCTATCATTTGTGCCATTACATTTAAAAGTGCTAATCCTGACTCACTGAGATAATACGTAGATTCTACAGTATTTTTTATTGATTTTTTATCATTTATAATAATATTATTTTCTATTAGTAGATCTAATTGTTGGATTAGCATTTTTTTGCTGCATTTATTCATCTTCCTTTGCAAATCACCAAATCTTACTTTATTATCTTGTATAGCCCATATGATTCCTCCAACCCATTTTTTACCTAATATACTAGCTAGCGCTTCAACAGGGCAATCATATACCATATCACTTATATTGTACATTTTTCGTCCTCCTTATTAACCCTTCGTATATATTAAGTTATAATATTATTTCTATTTTGTCCAATTTTAATCTTTTAATTTTTGCTTGAATTTATTTTAAGTATTATCTCTTTAAATTTTTTAACAAATTATAAGTTTTTAAATAATAAAAAAACCTATGGATAAATGAATAAATTTTACCATAGGTTTTTTATTATTTCTGCAAACTCATTTGATTTATTCTCAATTTATCTAAGTGAGATATTGCACTTGATACCGCCATTTGCCCTTCTCCTGCTGACTTTAGATATTGATATGGCTTACCTGCACAATCTCCAGCTGCATATAATCCTTCTATATTAGTCTTCATTTCTCTATCTACTTTTATATGAGGTCCTTCAACTTCTAATCCTGGTACCATATAACCTGGTGATACACTATCTTTTATAATAAATATTCCATCTACACATAATTCTGTATTTTTTAGAACTAGCTTATTAACTGTCTTTTCTCCTTTTACTTCTAAAGGTCTATCATTAATTATTTCTATAGATGAATCTAGTGCATTAGTTAATTTATACATTGGTATATAATATACTTTTGAAGCTATTTCACTCAAGAAGTTTGCATCTTCTTCTCCTTCATGATTATACCCTACCACTGCAACTATTTTATCTCTATATAATCCAGCATCACAAGTTGCGCAATATCCTACACCTTTTCCTAGATATTCTTCTTCACCTTTTATCTTTTGTCCATATTGTACACCTGTAGCAATTATAACAGTTGCTGACTCATACATTTTGTCTCCAACTGCTAAAACAAAATAACCACCCATGTCATATACATTATTAATTCTTTCCTCTGTTATTTCTATTCCCATTTCTTCTATGTGGGCTTTAAATCTATCTCTTAATTCTTTTCCACTAACATCATAAATACCTAAATAATTGTCTATAGATGGAGCTTTTATAAGTTTATCACTTCCATTTCTATTTCCAAATACAATTATATTTTTATTTCTTATTTTAGCATTTAATGCAGCAGCCATACCTGCTGGTCCACTACCTACTATTGCTATATCATATCTCACATTACTCACCTTCTTATATTTATATGTGCGATTTAACAGTTTCTTCTAGCTTTTGTTTTGGTATAAATCCTACTAATCTATCTACTTCTTTTCTATCTTTAAAAACTATAACTGTTGGCACAGTATGTATCTCAAATTGTCTAGCTAATTCTAAACTTTTATCTATATCAACCTTTAAAAATTTTGCATCTTCTTTCATATCTTCTTCTAATCCTTCAAATATTGGTGATAACATTTTACACGGTCCACACCAAGTTGCAAAAAAGTCTACCACTGTTGTTTCTTTTGATAATTCTACCTCATTGACGAATTCTTCTGTACTTATTATTCTAGCCATTGTATTGTCTCCTTTTTTTGTTTTGATAAATATACTATATCAGCTATAATTTCTTATAACAATTAGTTACTTATTTGTAACCACATATAAACATAACTTTTTTAATAAATAAAAAAAGAAGAACACAAAGCATTCTTCTTTTTTTATATTATTTATTTATTAAATCATTTATAACAACAGATGCTATTACTAGACCTCCAACAGATGGTACAAATGAAATACTTCCTGGTGTAACCTTTTTGCCATTCATTATTTTTTCTTTAAGCTCTCTTGGTTTTTCAGTTGAAAATACTACTTTTAGTTTTTTTATTTTTCTATCTCTTAACTCTTTTCTCATTACCTTAGCTAGTGGACACATAGTTGTCTTGTGGACATCTGTAACTACTATTTTAGTTGGATCTAGTTTATTACCCATTCCCATAGAACTTATTATTTCAAGCCCCTTCTTTTTGCAAGTTTCTATTAAATGTATTTTAGAGCTAACCATATCTATTGCATCTACTACATAATCATATTTTTCATTTAACAACTCTTCACTTGTTTCTTCATTATATAAACTTTTTATAGCTTTTATATTTATATCTGGATTTATATCAAGTATCCTTTCTTTCATAACATCAACTTTATCTCTACCCACTGTTGAATGTAGTGCTGGAAGTTGTCTATTTATATTAGTTACATCTACATCATCGAAGTCTACTATAGTTAGATTTCCTACTCCTGCTCTTGCTATAGCCTCTGCTGCAAAACTGCCTACTCCTCCAACTCCAAATACTATTACATTTGAATTTTTTAGTTTCTCTATACCTTCTTGTCCTATTATTAGACCTGTTCTAGTTGTAAAGTTTTTTTCCATATCTTATTTCTCCTGAAATTATTTATTATTATTTTAAAGAAATATATTCTACTAAATTATATAATGAGATTCACATAAAATTTATAAATCTACTTTTTAACTTATTATTAATTTCATTATTTAATCTTGTTATTTATTTTATACAATAAATGATTGTACTTTTTTATTATGTTAAAATTAAATATAATGATAATTATAATTTAATTGTATGAATTTTAAAAGATATAAATAAAAATAATTTAATAAAATATAAAATTATTTTTATTTATAATTTTTTCATATCTATCTATTTAATAGTCATTTAATGTAATATTATAAAATCCTATAATAAAAAAAGAACTCATAAGAGTTCTCACAAATTGGCGGGAATGCGTGGGAGTCGAACCCACCTAAGAGGCTCTTAACCCCTCATACTAGTTTTGAAGACTAGAGAGCACACCGGCACTCATCCATCCCCATATTAATCATTTAATAAAAATATCATATTTGTATAAAAGTATTTTTAACACCTTAATAATTTGTAATTATATCATAAATATATGTTATTAACAATATTTATACAATATATTTTAATAGAAAATTACATTTATAGTTTGTTTCAATTATAAACTATGAATTTTCTATTCTATTATCTAATTAGATAATATTGATTTTACATTTTTTAATTGATATTTATAATTTTAATTTTAACCTTTTTGATATATAGTATAAACTTGACAAAAATAAAATGCGCTTGATAAGTTTTCTCAATACTTATAGCACATCTTATTATATCATTTCTTCTTAATATTTTCGTTATTTTTCAAGTTCATATTTATAGTCTTTTATCCCTCCAAATAAACTATATAATTTATTAAATCCATTTATACTTAATACCTTACATGCAGCTTTACTTTGACTTCCTATTCCACAATATAATAATATTTTCTTATCCTTGTAATCTGCTAAGAAATCTATCTTATCATTTATCTCATTCATTGGTATATTTATAGCCTTTGGCAAATGACCATTTAGGTAATATTCTTCATTTCTAATATCTATAATAAGATCAAATTCATTATTATCTATCATTGACTTTATTCTTTCTGAATCTAATATATATATACTCATATACAACCTCCTCTCTTATTAAATATATTATGAATTTTTTCACAATAAGTTGCATGATTAAAGTTAATATTATATATTTAATTATATTTTGACAAATATTTATTGACTTTATATATAATCATATATTCTTTATTAACAAAATAACTACACCTATACAGGTGTAGTTATTTTTATATATTAGGTATTTGCCATTCTATTGAGCTTTTACCTATTGATTTTAATATTTTATTAGTTTCTAAGAAATGATTACATCCAAAGAATCCTCTTCTTGCAGATAATGGACTTGGATGAGGAGCTTCTAATATATAATGATTATTAGAAGTTATAAGTGTCTTTTTACTTCTTGCATTTGCTCCCCATAATATAAATATTACAGGGTCTTTTCTATTATTTAAAATTTTTATTATTTCATCAGTAAAGATTTCCCAACCCTTCCCTTTATGAGAATTAGGTTCATGAGCTCTAACCGTTAAAGCTGTATTTAATAGTAATACACCTTGATCTGCCCATGGAATTAAATATCCATTGTTTGGTATAAAACATCCTAATTCACTATTTAACTCTTTATATATATTTAATAAAGATGGTGGCGTTTTTTCTCCTGGTTGCACTGAAAAAGCCAACCCATGTGCTTGATTTTCACCATGATAAGGATCTTGTCCTAGTATAAGCACTTTTGTATCTTTATATGATGTATGCTTTAAAGCTTCAAATATATTATGCATATTTGGGTATATTATTCTTTCACTATATTCCTTTTTTAAAAACTCTCTTAATTTTAAATAGTAGTCTTTTTTAAATTCTTCTTTTAATAGTTCGTCCCAGTCATTATTTAAATTTACCATTTTGTCACCCTTATCTAAAATAGTACTCTGCTATTTTCTTTTCTCTTAGTTATTTTATTTCTATCAAAGTTTTCTAATAATATCACACAGTTTTTTCTACTAGAATTAAGTAAATCCCTATATTCACCTAAAGTTATTTCTTTATTTTCTTTTAAATAATTAATCAAATTATTTTTTAGTGTTTCATATAATTCTTTATCCATAACATACTTTTCATCTAATTGTTCTACTTCTTGCCCTATCATGAATTCTAATACTTCTTCATAAAATTTATTTTTGTTACATATATTATCTATTGTTAATATGTTTTCTGATTTATTTACGCTAGAATTTAACTGATTTTTTATAGCATTTTTTATTTCTAGTTGCTTTGAGTTTAACCTTACTTCAAATTCATATAAAGATATTAAATTATTATTTACTTTTACTACTTTTTCTTTATTTAACTTATCTATTAATAAGTCCATCTCCTTAGTCTTAAACTTACTTTCAACTTTAGATCTAAACTCTTCTTTTACCATACCATTTCTAAGTCTATAAGATTTATGATACTTAGTAAGTAAGTCTACACTTTTGGATTTTAAAGTTTCATATTTATTAATATGCATATACATATTATTTATACAAATAGCTTTATCCATATTTATAAGTTCTTGTAAAGCTTTATTTACATTTTCTTCATTTTCTCCAATATAGGCCATTATATCTTTTTTACTTGGATAGATTTCAGTATTCTTTTTAAGATACTCTTCTAATATATCTTTTAGATCGCCTTTTTCTTTTATCTTTAATGAATTTATAACTTTCGTATCAAATTTTTTGTGCTTTTTAGGATTTGTATCTATTATAGTTCCTCCCCCTATAGTTTCCATAGGTGAATAACTTCTAATAACAAACTTATCTCCCTTTTTACCTACTATACTTTCTTCTAATCTTAATTGTACATATCCATCTTCTGATGAGTTTATTATTTCTTTATCTAATGGTACTGCTCTGCACAATATTTCTTTTGTACCGTGGTAAAGCCTTAATCTATCCCAATGTTTTAAGCTTTTGTTTGAATGATTTACAATAGATATTTTAACATCTAACATCATGGATTCTTCTAAGGAATTTTTTGCACCTAAAACATCTCCTCTTTTTAAATCTTCAACTTTGACATTAGATATATTTATTGCTGTTCTTTGTCCTGCATAAGCAATGTTTACATTTTCGCCATGAACTTGAATACTTCTTATCTTTGTTTCTATATTCGAAGGATATAACATTAAATCATCTTCAACACTTATTTTTCCTTCTGTTAGTGTTCCTGTTATTACAGTTCCAAATCCCTTTACAGAGAATACTCTATCTATATTAAGCCTTGCAGGTGAATTTATATCATTATCTTCTATATCTTTACTTATCTCATCAATTTTATTTATAAGCTTATCTATACCTCTTTTAGATATAGAATCAACTTCTATTATATCTGCATCTTCAAGGAAAGTTCCTTTTACCTTTTCTACTACATCTTCTTTTACTAATTCTATAAATTCTTCATCTACTGTATCACATTTTGTTAAAACTATTATTCCATTTTTTACATTTAAAAATTTTAATATATCTAAATGCTCAACAGTTTGAGGCATTACACCTTCGTCAGCTCCAATTACGAATAAAACCATATCTAGACCAGATGCTCCTGCAAGCATGTTTTTTATAAATTTTTCATGCCCTGGAACGTCAACTATACCTGCTCTTTTTTTACTGGGCAAATCAAAATATGTAAATCCTAAGTTTATTGATATCCCTCTCTTTTTTTCTTCTGCTAAAGTATCTGTTTCTCTTCCTGTAAGTGCTTTTATAAGGGTAGTTTTTCCATGGTCTATATGACCTGCTGTACCTATTACTATATTTTTCATGTTAATCTCCCCTCTTATATACTATTTAAATATATTTTTAAGTTCATTTATTATTAAATCATATTCATCTTCAAATATAGTTCTTACATCTAATATGTATTTATTTTCATACACTCTTGCTATTATATGAGAATTACTTAATCGTAGTCTTCTTTCTAATGTTGATACATTCATATTATTTGGAGTTATAGCGACTACTTTACTTTTTATAGTCTCTAAAGGCATAGATCCTCCCCCAACTTGAGATAGACCATCTTCTACACACACTTTTGCATCTATTTTTAACTCTTTTATTTTATTTAATAAATTATTAGCTTTTTCTTCTAATTCATCTATTTTATAGGTTAACATTCTAAGAGTTGGTATTTCTTTTATTGCTTTTTCTTCATCTAAATAAGTTCTAAGTGTAGCTTCTAGAGCGCATATAGTTAATTTATCTACTCTTAAAGCTCTTGTTAATTGATTTTTTTTCATTTTATCTATGTACTCTTTTTTTCCAACTATTATACCAGCTTGTGGTCCACCTAACATTTTATCTCCACTAAAAGTAACTATATCAGCACCTTTTCGTAGAGAATCTAAAACAGTAGGCTCATAAGACAGTCCATATTTTGATAAATCAATAAATACTCCACTACCCAAATCTTCTATCACAGGTATATTATGCTTTTTACTAAGTATAGATAACTCATCTATATCTACACTTTCTGTAAATCCAAGTATTCTATAATTACTAGTATGAACCTTCATAATAGCTTTAGTATCTTCACTAATTGCTTCTTCATAATCTTTTAAATGTGTTTTGTTGGTAGCACCAACTTCTAAAAGTTTTGCACCACTTAATTCCATTATACTTGGTATTCTAAAAGAGCCACCAACTTCTACTAACTCACCTCTTGATACTATAACTTCACCATCTTTAGCTAATGTGCTTAATACAAGCAGTACAGCTGCTGCATTATTATTTACCACTAATACATCTTCAGCATTTGTAAGTCTTTTTATTGTATCTGCTAAATGATCATATCTTGAACCTCTTTGACCTTTTTCAATATTGTATTCTAAATTAGAATATCTAGACGCGGAATTCCAAAGTTCTTCTTTTATACTTTCACTAAGTAACGATCTTCCTAAATTAGTATGTAACACTGTCCCTGTAGCATTTATAACCTTTTTTAAAGATAATGCATAGCTTATATTAATCTCATTTTTTATATTTTTAATTATATTATTTAAATCTAAATTTATATTATTTTTGTCATCCTTAATATCTATTATTTCTTTTCTTTTTCTATCTATAACCTTCCTTATGCACTCTATAACTAAGTTTCTAGGATACTCTTCTAATGTATTATTTATATCTTCTTGGTTTAAAACTTCATCAACTGAAGGTAGCTTAGAAAATAATTCTCTTTTGTTCAAATAAATCACAACCTTTGCTCTAAATTTCTAATTATTTAATAATATTTTATATTATTCTATTTTATAGCTAACCCACCTTCTATGTAGTACATAATATTCTCAAAATAAAAATTTTATTTGTTTAGCTATTTTATTAATTTATTTTAGCGTATTTTGTTCAAAATTTTTTCATATATAAAATATGGAAATCATATACGGTATGATTTCCATATTAATTTTATCTATATAACAGTTATGTATTTACCAGATTTTTCTTTAACTTCACCAATTACTTTAGCCTCTATAGATCCATTTTTCTTCATATCTTTTATTAGTATATCTGCTAATTCTTCTCTTACAGAAATTAGTAGTCCTCCTGATGTTTGAGGATCATACAGTATATCTTCTATTTCAGTTTCTACATTATTTATGCTGACATCTTTTCCTATGTATTCTTTATTTCTATACATACCTGCAGGTATTATACCCATTCTTGCCATATCGACAGCTCCCTCTAATATAGGAACTTCCTTACAATCTATTTCAATGCTTACATTTGATGCCTTTGCCATTTCTAGAGCATGTCCTAAAAGTCCAAATCCTGTTATATCTGTAACTGAACTAACTTCTATATTATCAAAACTCATTGCTGCATACTTATTTAAATGTATCATAGTTTCTATTACTTTGTCTGAAACTTCTTTATCTACTAATCCTTCTTTCATAGCTGTATTTAATATACCTACACCTATAGGTTTAGTTATAATTAACTTATCACCTACTTTAGATGTTGCATTAGACAATACTTTATCTGGATGAACTATACCAGATACTGAAAGTCCATATTTGGGTTCTTTATCATCTACAGTATGTCCTCCAACTAAAAGTGCGCCACTTTCCTTAACCTTATCAAATCCACCCTTTAATATTTCTGCTAGAACATTCATATCATGACATGATGGAAAACAAACTATATTCATAGCTACAATTGGCTTTCCCCCCATAGCATAGACATCTGATAAAGAGTTTGCTGCTGCTATTTGACCAAATATATATGGGTCATCTATCATTGGAGTGAAAAAATCTAGTGTCTGAATTAGAGCACTATCATTATTTAATTTATATACAGCTGCATCATCAGATGTTTCCAGTCCAACTAATAAATTATCTGTATTTTCATTCTTAGGTAGTTTACTTAATACCGATGCCAGAACCTCTGGTCCAATCTTAGCTGCTCAGCCCCCTGAAGTAGTCATATCTGTAAGTTTTTTTAACATCTCCATATATATCTCTCCTTGTTATATCTTATAATAATTATAATATCATATTTTTACTTTTATATTTACAAGTTTATATTAAATATTGTTTTATTTAATGGTTATTTTACTCTATAGTAATCATCTCCTTAATATCTTCATATTTTTTATCTCCAATTCCATTTACATTCTTTATTTCCTCGATACTCTTAAACTGGCCTTTTTCTTCCCTATAATTTAGTATTTTGTTAGCCGTAGCCTCTCCGACCCCAGGCAGTTTATCCAAATCACTTACGTTAGCTATATTTATATTAATTTTTGAATTTCCCTCTTGAGATTTAATATTATTTTGCGTGGCATTTTCATTATTATTATTTATTTCCTCACCTATCTTAGGTATTATATAATGCATTTCATCTTCTATAGTCATCGCTAAATTTATCTTATTTAAATCTGCCTCTTCTGTAAATCCTCCTAGTAAGTCTATAGCATCTATTAACCTTTTACTATTTTCAATTGTGACTACCCCAGGATTTTTAACCTCTCCACTTACAAATATCCTTATTTCTTTTGATTTATTTTTATCTATATCATTTTTATTTGCCGTTTTTTCCAATATTTTATCTTTGTCCATTTGTTCATCATTCTTGATATTTTTAGTTTCTTCTTTGTCACTTTTACTAACTACATATACATTGTCTCTAGCTTTTAACCCTCTATTAATTATAGTTGTAGATATAGAAAATACAGTTATAAATACTATTAATACAACCTTTTTCTGTTTATTCAAATAAAATCACTCCTTCATTTCAATTATTGACAAAATTATGTTATACTAAAATATAAGTTTTGTTTTGGAGGTTAGTAAATGAAGAAATTTTTATCAATTTTGGTATCCTTAACGTTTATATTCTCACAAATTTTTGGAGCTACTAATGAGGCTTTTGCTCATGATAAAAAGCCTGATCTTAAAGCAGAATACGCAGTATTAATGGACTATGAAACTGGGAAAGTTTTATATAATAAAAATGGACATGCCAGAATATATCCTGCATCAACTACTAAAGCTTGGACGGCTTATGTAGTTATAAAGCACGTTTCTGATTTAAGTGCAATGGTAACAATAAAAGATTTGCCACCTATAGATGGCTCTAGTATGTACCTAAAAAATGGAGAGTCTTTTACAGTTAAGCAGTTATTACAAGCTCTTTTAATACATTCTTCTAATGATGTTGCCTATGTTTTAGCAAACTATGTTAGTGGTTCTATCGATAAATTCGTAGATCTTATGAATAAGGAAGCTAAAGCTATCGGAGCTGAAGGTACTCATTTTAACAATCCACACGGTCTGCCAGATGAAAAACACTGGACTACAGCTTATGATATGGCTTTAATGGCTAGACAAGCTATGAGTAATGATGTTTTTAGAGATATCGTTAACACTAAATCTATAAAATTTGAACCAAATGAGGTTTATCCTCATGAAAGGTACTTTATAAATACTAATAAATTTTTAACATCTAATGAGAAAATAGACTACAAGGGTGAAAAAATAGATATTAAATATGATATAGTTGATGGTATTAAGACTGGTTATACAGATGATGCTGGTAGATGTCTTTTAAGTAGTGCTGTAAAAAACGATATGAGACTTATAGCTGCTGTTTTTAAAACTGTTGGAAATGACTTATATCTAGATTCTAGAACGCTACTAGATTATGGTTTTGATAACTTCTCCAATACTACTGTCATCAATAAATCTGACTATATAAAACATCAAAAAGTACTTTTTAGTAAGCAAGGAGAATTAATTTATGAACCTGAATATAGTTATAAAGTAGTTCTTCCTAAAGGTACTAAAGACGGAATATATACTACAAAAGTTAAATTAGACGATATTAGTTTACCTATAAAAAAAGGTGACAAAGTTGGTAAGTTAGAAGTTTATAATAAAAATAAACTAGAAACTACTATAAACCTTGTAGCTACAGACGATGTCAACAGCGTTTTTAGCTTTATAACAGAAAACAAAGTCGTAATGATAATAATAAAATTTGTTTTATTAATTGGAATTATTGCTTTTGTGTTGTTTATAACTATCAAAAGAAAATCAAATAAAAATAGACGTTATACAAGTATATATTCAAATAAAAACAAAAAATATAAAAGAAGAAGATAAGAGTAGCAATTTATTGCTGCTCTTTTATTTTATGTAACATTTGTTACGGACAAGTTCTAACTTTTGGGTTATAATGTATTTTTTAATATTTTAAATTATTGGAGGTTTATTATGAGCTGTGGATGTTCAAATATGGATAAAAATAACGGTAGAAATGTAGTAGATTTAGTTAGAAGTAAAGGTAAAGGAGATTTTCCTCTAAGAACTACTCATGATATAGAATGTGTTAATTGTGATAAAGTATTTACGATGACTACTCATGTAGACAAATGTCCTCATTGCAATATGGTTTATGGAGTTACACCTTGTAGCTCTATGGATAAAAATAATATAAAACCAGCTGGTATAAATTATTAATTATTTTAATAAATTAAGTTTTTCAAAGAAGTTACTTTTTAGATTTTAAGTAGCTTCTTTATTTTTACTTATATAAAAAGAGCTGTTCTCTATGAGATACAGCTCTTATATATTATCCAAATATTTTCTTAGTTAAAGAACATCCTGTGCAAGTAGCAGCAACTCCACCTAATGCAGTTTCTCTTAACTCCATTGGAAGTGTTTTACCTACTTTGTACATTGCTTCAACAGTTTCATCAAATGGTACTATGTTTAATATTCCAGCTAAAACTAATTCAGCAGATATTAAAGCATTAGCAACACCTATAGCATTTCTTCCTTGGCAAGGTGCTTCAACAAGTCCTGCTATTGGGTCACATATAAGTCCCATAACATTTTGTAAACAGTGAGATGCAGCATGAATAGCTTGTTCAGGTTCTCCACCCATCATTTCAACTACACCAGCAGCAGCCATAGCAGCAGCAGCACCAGTTTCAGCTTGACATCCACCTTCTGCACCAGCAACTGTAGCATTTCTAGTTATTATAGCTCCTATTGCTGAAGCTGTAAATAATGCATTTACCATCTCTTCATCAGTAAATCCATATTCTTTACCTATTGTAACAACAGCTCCTGGAAGTATACCACAAGAACCTGCTGTAGGTGCAGCAACTATTAGACCCATAGAAGCATTAATTTCCATAGTACCCATTGCAGCAACCATAGCTTTATTCATTAACTCTCCACATGCACTTCTCGATGAATTTCTATACTTAGTTAATTTCTTAGCTTCTCCACCTATAAGTCCACCCATAGATTTTATATCTTCTTCAACAGCTCTTTCAGTAGCTGCTTTCATTATATTTAAGCTATACATCATTTTTTCTCTTATTTCTTCTTTAGATAAACCTGACATCTCAGCTTCTCTTTCTAAACATAATTGATGTATAGGCATGTTTAATTCTTTACATTTTTGTAATAATTCAGCTCCACTTGTAAAGTTATATTTCATTTTTTTGTCTCTCCTTACTCATTAGAATTTGTCTAAAACTACAACCTTAGCTATTACTTCAAACTTTCTTAATTGATCAACTAAATCTTGTTCTAATTTTTCATCTGTTTCTATAGTAACAAATGTAAATTCAGATTTAGCTGGCTTATTTGTTGATATTGTTGCTATATTTTTATTGTTATGAGCAAGTAATCCTGTTACAAACGATACTGCACCTGGAATATCTTTTATTTCTAGTACTACTGCAGCCTTTGAACCATTAAAATCAAGAGCTAATCCATCCATTTCTGTAAGTTTTATGTTACCTCCACCTATAGAAGCACCCATTACAGTTGACTTAGATCCATCTTCTAAAAGCATTTCCATTTTAACAGTGTTAGGATGTACGTTTTCTCCTAAATTAGTTTTAATGAATTCAAACTTGATACCAGCTTCTTCTGCTAATTTAAAAGAATCTTTTATTCTAGCATCATCAGTCTCAAATCCTAATATTCCACCTACTAATGCTTTATCAGTTCCATGTCCTTTGTATGTTTCTGCAAAAGAACCATGTAACAAGAATTTAACTTCCTTTATACGTTTTCCTGCTATCTTTGAAGCAGTTTTCCCTAGTCTAGCTGCTCCTGCTGTATGAGAACTAGATGGTCCTATCATGTTTGGTCCTACGACATCAAATACACTATAATCCTTAGCCATTGTATTACCTCTTTCTCCTAAAAGTCTTAATTAAAATTTTTTGATTTTAATTGTATTGCATATTAGTATTAATTTTAAATAGCTTAATATTATTATTTATCCAAAACTATCTTATATACATATATATATCCTGAAATAAATGTATATAAACTAATTTCTTATAAAATCCAATTTAAAATTTAATCCATTGATAATATTTTATTTAAATTCGTCATATTTTGTCAAGAAGGAAAGTAAAAAAACTTTTTTTGCCAACATAGTTTTATTTTAGAATTAAATATTTTTTTAACAAACTTTCCTATAAATTACAAAATGACCAGATTTAGTCTGGTCATTTTTGTAAATTTCGGTAAAATATTATTTTACAGCTATTACTTCTATTTCAACCTTAACATCTTTTGGTAATCTTGCAACTTCTACACAAGCTCTAGCAGGCTTGCTTTCACCGAAGAATTCAGCATAAACTTCATTTATTTGAGCAAATTCGTTCATGTCTTTTATAAATACTGTAGTCTTAACAACATCTGCAAAATCATATCCAGCTTCTGTTAATATAGCTTTTATGTTTGTTAATGATTGAGCTGCTTGAGCCTTAACATCTCCTTCAACTATTTCCATAGTTTCTGGTACAAAAGGAACTTGTCCAGATACAAATAACATGTTTCCAGCTTTAACAGCTTGAGAGTATGGTCCTATAGCTTTAGGAGCATTATTAGTATGTATTACTTCGTGTTTCATTTTAACTTCCTCCTTATACATTAACTATATGTATTTAGTATTAGTCTTTCGATACTATTATACTACTATATTTATATTTGTACACATATTTTTTTAAGCAGGGTTACAAATATACTATATTTTTATTTGTAAACACCTGCCTTTAGTATATTTTTTAAATTACATTTCTACTATATCAAATCCTGCACTTGTTACTGCATCTTTTATTTCTTTTATGTGATCTTCTGATATAGTTTCTACAACTAGCTCAGCAGATTGTTTACCTAGAGTACTTCCCATTGCTAATCTAGATATATTAGCTGCTAATATATTTCCATTTTTTTCACTTATTATCTTAGTTAATTCAGCAAGTCCGCCTGGCTTATCTTGTATTACAGTGTTGAATGAGTATCTTCTTCCTTCTGTAGCTAATGCTGTTCCTATAACTCTATATAAAGTGTTAACATCTACGTTACCACCAGATATTACACAAACAACGTTTTCATCTTTAGCTGGAACATACTTTCCACTTACCATTGCTGCTGTACTTACTGCTCCTGCACCTTCTGCTACAACTTTTTGGTTTTCCATTAAGAATAACATTCCTTGTGCTATTTCTTCTTCAGTTACAACTATAACATCATCAACTAATTCTTTTATTATTTCAAATGTTAAATCTCCTGGTGTTTTAACTGCTATACCATCAGCTATTGTAGTAGCATTGAAAGCTGTAGTTACTTCACCATTTTTCATAGATTCCTTCATTGAAGGTACGTTAGAAGTTTGAACTCCTATAATTTTTACATTTGGGTTTAAAGCTTTAGCAGCTACTGCTATACCAGCTATTATTCCCCCTCCACCTATTGGACATAATATAGTGTCTACTTTATTGTCTAATTGCTCAAATATTTCAAGAGCTATTGTTCCTTGTCCTGCTATTACATATTTATCATTAAATGGATGTAAGAATGTTGCTCCAGTTTCTTTTTGTATTTCAACAGCTTTTGCATATGCATCATCATATACTATTCCGTTTAAAACAACTTCTGCTCCATATCCTTTAGTCGCTGTTACCTTTGCAAGTGGTGCTGTTGCTGGCATAACTATTGTTGCTTTTATTCCAGTCATCTTTGCCCCTAAAGCAACTCCTTGTGCATGGTTTCCTGCACTTGAAGCTATAACACCGTTTGCCTTCTCTTCATCAGTTAAGTTAGCTATCTTGTTACAAGCTCCTCTTAATTTAAAAGATCCTGTTTTTTGTAAGTTTTCGCACTTATAGAAAACATTTGCCCCAGTCTTAGCACTTAGCTTAGCACTTTCTAATAAATCTGTTTTTTTAACTATATCTTTTATAGTTTCTCTAGCTTGTTGTACATCTTGTAAAGTAACTTTTGTCATCGTATAAGTCTCCCTCTTGTTAGTAATTTTTGTAATCACCCTTTAACAATTATTATTCTATACTCTTTTTTTACAAAATGCAACAGGAAATCGCTATTTCATAATTTTTTAATTTTTCTAAAAAAGTGATACAATTACTATTTTCTCCTTTATTAATTAAGAGTATACCTTTGTTAGACCTTATTTCTTTAACTTGTATACATTATATTTTATTATATTTTTGATACTATTTTACTTTAAAATTTTTTTAAATATTTTTAATTTATTTAGTATTTTATTATATAAGCTAATTTCTTTTATATTAGCGAAACACTTCATGTGGCCAACGACTTCGTCCGTTGCTCAAAATATCTTTTTACTCTCTGCAAACTTATTGATATTACTTAACTGAAATATTTACTCACAGTTTTTAAAGTATCATAATTTCCTTAAGCGTAAAAAAGAGGTAGACAAGCTACCTCTTAAAAACTATTTAACAACTATATTAACTAACTTCTTAGGAACAGCTATAACCTTAACTACAGTTTTACCTTCCACTAAAGCTTTTATTTTTTCATCTTCCATTGCTACTTTTTCCATATCTTCTCTAGATATATTAGTAGCAACACTTAATTTTCCTCTAACTTTTCCATTAACTTGAACTACTATTTCAACTTCATCTTTAACTAATGCAGTTTCATCATATTCTGGCCAAGATATATCAAATATACTTCCTTCTTTACCTATCATTGCCCATAATTCTTCTCCAATATGAGGAGCAAATGGTGAAAGTATAGTAACTATTGTATCTACACCTTCTTTTATAACAGCATCATTTCTAGTTTCTAATTCTTTGTACTTGTACATTTCATTTACTAATTCCATTAATGCTGATATAGCAGTATTAAATCCAAACTTTTCATTAAGATCTTCTGTAACTTTCTTTAAAGTTGCATTTATTGTGTATCTCATAGCCTTATCTTCTTTAGTTAATTCACCTAGAGAAACATTATTCTTAGCTACATCTGCTAATTCATCTATTAATCTATATACTCTGTTTAAGAATCTGAAACATCCTTCAACACCTTGATCTGACCACTCTAAATCTCTTTCTGGTGGTGCAGCAAATAATACGAATAATCTAGCAGTATCTACTCCGTATTCTTTTATTATCTCTGATGGTGCTACAACATTTCCTTTAGATTTACTCATCTTAGCGCCATCTTTTAAAACCATACCTTGAGTTAATAAGTTCTTAAATGGTTCTTTAAAATCTAACATTCCCATTTCATTAAATGCTTTAACAAAGAATCTTGAGTAAAGAAGATGAAGAATTGCATGTTCTACTCCACCTATATATTGGTCAACTGGCATCCAATTGTTAACTGCTTCTTTATTAAATGGCTCTTCAGTATTTTTAGGATCTATGTATCTTAAATAATACCAAGAAGAATCAACGAAAGTATCCATTGTATCAACTTCTCTTCTAGCTGGCTTTCCACAACAAGGACAAGTAGCATCCATAAATGTTTTTGAAGTTGTAAGTGGCGATTCACCTTTGCCTGTAAATTCAACGTCTGTAGGTAATAATATTGGTAAATTTTCTTTCTTTTCAGGCACTATACCACATTCATCACAGTATACTACAGGTATTGGACATCCCCAATATCTTTGTCTTGAAAGTAACCAGTCTCTTAATCTATAGTTAACTGTTTTCTTACCTCTTCCCATTTCTTCTATTTTTTCAATTATAGCTTCAAAAGCTTTTGAAGCTTCCATTCCATTGAATTCACCAGAGTTTACCATTACATTTTCTTCGTTTATAACTTCAACTACTGGCAATTCATATTTAGCTGCAAATTCTCCATCTCTTTCATCATGAGCTGGTACTGCCATAACTGCACCTGTTCCATAATCTGCAAGAACATAGTTAGCTATCCATAATTGAACTTTTTCTCCATTTACAGGGTTTATAACGTGCTTACCTATAAATAACCCTTCTTTTTCTACATCACTTGAAGTTCTTTCTATTTCAGTCATAGTATGCATTTTAGACACAAAAGCATCTACAGCTTCTTCGTATTCTGTTCCTGCTACTAATTCTTTTACTAATTCATGTTCAGGAGCTAAAACCATATAAGAAACCCCATAAACTGTATCTGGTCTAGTTGTAAATACTGTTATAGTCTTATCACTTCCATCTATATCAAAAGTTATTTCAGCTCCAGTACTTTTTCCTATCCAGTTCTTTTGCATTGTTTTAACCTTTTCAGGCCATCCATCTAAAGTATCTAAATCTTGAAGTAATTCTTCTGCAAAATGAGTAGTCTTGAAATACCATTGTTCTAAATCTTTCTTTATAACAATAGAATCACATCTTTCACACGCACCTTGAACAACTTGTTCATTAGCAAGAACTGTTTCACAAGATGGACACCAGTTAACGAAAGATTTTTTCTTATATGCTAATCCATGTTCTAAGAACTTTAAGAATATCTCTTGTGTAAACTTATAGTACTCTGGTGTAGAAGTTGCTACTTCTCTATCCCAGTCAAAGCTAAGACCTAATGTCTTAAATTGTTTTCTCATATCTTCTATGTTTTCCATAGTCCATTTATCTGGATGTATTCCATGCTTTATAGCTGCATTTTCCGCTGGAAGTCCAAATGAATCCCATCCCATTGGATGAAGTACATTGTATCCTTGCATTTTTTTAAATCTAGCTACTACATCACCTATAGAGTAGTTTCTAACATGACCCATATGTAATTTTCCTGATGGATATGGGAACATTTCTAATGCATAGTATTTTGGTTTTGTTGTATCATTTGTATCTGTTTTGTATTGGTTGTTTTCTTCCCAAGTTTTTTGCCATTTGGCTTCAACTTCATTTGGTTTATAAACACTCATGTGCATCCTCCTATTATTTTTGTAATATTAAAAAAATTCACTTCGTTCATTTTGTCAACGATATGGATTCGTATACACTTTAGCCTCATCCGTCGCTCAAAATATTTCGAAGGATAGGAAATTTTATAATTTCCTTATATTAAAAAATCCTCGTCTCTAAACATAATGTTTAGGGACGAGGATATATTTTCGCGGTACCACCCTAATTAGTCTATAAATAGACTCTCTTAGATAGTTTTTATGCCAACTACGGCTAAATAGATACTTCTAGCAAGTTCAAAGGTATATTTTACTAGTTCTCACCTACCACTAGCTCTCTGAAAAAACACATTCTTTTACTACTCTAGTCTATTTAATTATTTTTAGTTATAATAGTTTATATTATCACCTTTATGCTAATGTGTCAACATCAACATACGGAGCATCTTTCCATAATTTTTCTAGATTATAGAATGATCTATCTTCTTCATTAAATATATGAACCATTATATCGCCATAATCTAAAAGTATCCAAGTTTGAGATTCGTATCCTTCTTTTCCTCTTGGCTCTATCCCAATCTTTGTAAGTTCATCTTCTACATTATCAGCTATTGCTTTTACTTGTCTTTGAGATCCTGCTGTTGCAACTATGAAATATTCACATAAGCTTGAAACAGCTCCGATATTTATTATAGATATATCTTGACCTAACTTATCATCTATTGCATCATATGCAATCTTAGTGATTTGTTCTACTGTCATATTATTTCCTACCTTTCTAAAATTAAACATATTTTTATATTATATCATAAATTGTGATTTAAATATATTACTATTTATTGCTTCTATTCTCTAGCATATAGTTTCTTGCTTTTATAGTTTTTTCATGTATCATTTGATTATTATCTATAACAAATTTTATAGTATTATTAAACGATAATAGTAATGCTTCGTCTAGTTTTTTGTTGTATACAAGTTCTCTTAATTTTTCTACACCATCAAAATTTCTATCTTCTTCTATCAAATCCGCCATATATATTATTTTTTCAAGAAGTGACATGTTTTCTCTTCCTGTAGTATGAAATCTTACAGCTCTTATAACATCTTCATTTTCTATATTATATTCATATTTACATATATATGACCCTATTATACTATGAGACAATGCTAAACTATTTTTTTCTAATTTATCTAGTTTTATATCATATTTTTTAACATAAAATTTAACATCCTCATCACTTAAGTATTTTGCACAATCATGAACAATTCCTGCTAAATAAGCCATATCCTTATCATATCCGTAAATTTCGCTAATTTTTGCTGCACAATTGGCTACATTTTCAGAATGTCTATATCTTTTTTCTGGTAACATATTTCTTACTTTATCTTTTATATCATTATAATTCATTTTTAATCTCCATTATTATATAGTTTCTTATATTCTATATATTCTCTAACTTCCTCTGGTACTAAATATCTTATAGATCCATTATTTTTTAATTTTTCTCTTATATAAGTAGACGATATATCTAAAGATGGTACATATACCTCTATAATATTTGCACTATATTTTTTTCTTAAGTCATTTATTTTTTCTTTAGTACTAGCTTTGCTTATGCCCGGCCTTGTGGCTGCTATAAATGTTGCTAATCTAAAATTCTCTTCTACACTTTTCCAAGTTTCTATATCACAAATTGCATCTGCCCCTGTTATAAAATATATATCTATTGAATCATATTTTTTTTTCATATCCCTAAGTGTATCTATAGTATAAGTTCTTTTGTCTCTTATAATTTCCATATCTGATACTATGAAATTTTCATTGCTCATAGTTGCTAATTTTACCATTTCATATCTATCATACTTGTTTACAATGGTATTTTTTTTATGTGGTGGATTGCCCGATGGTATAAATATTATTTTATCTAGTTTATATTTATCCCTAATAAATTCAGCAGTTGCTAAATGTGCAGAATGAATTGGATCAAAAGTTCCCCCCATAATTCCAACTTTTGTACCTTTATATGTTTTATTGAACTTTCCTAATTTTGTCCTATTTATCTCCTCTGCTTTCTCAACTAGATTACTAGTAATCATTTTTACTCTCCTTTATATATTTATACTATTATTTTATCATTTTTTTTATAATATTAAAGATTATAAATCATATTTTAGTGTATACTTATATTTATATAATTATAAAGGAGTTTAAATATGGCTATAATTACTAAAATAGAGGCACAAAAGAGGAATACTGATAGAGTAAATATTTATGTAAATGATGAATTTTTCATGGCTATATTTACTGAATTAGTATATACATTTAGTCTAAAAAAAGGTATGGCTATAGATGAAAGTGACTTAAAGTCCATACTCAAAGAAGAGATGTATATAAAGGCTAAAACAAAAGCTCTAAACATTTTATCTAAAGCAGATCAATCAGAAAGTAAAATAAGAGAAAAACTTTCAAGTGACTTTGAAGAAGATACTATCGATTTAGTTATAGAGTTTTTACAAAAAAATAATTTTATAAATGATGAAATTTTAGTTCAAAAAATAGTCAATACAAATGTTAATTTAAATAAATATGGTAAAAATAAAATTAGACAAAATCTATATAACAAAGGTATAGATAAAGATTCTATAGAGCAAGCTATATCTAGTTTAGATCAAAATAAAGAATTTGAAAATGCTATGTATTTAGCTAAAAAAAGATATGATAGGATAAAAAACGACGATAAACATAAAATTTATCAAAAAATTTATCAACATTTAGCTTATAAAGGCTTTAGTTATGATATTATTAAACGTGTACTAAACAAATTACTAAACGTTGATGAATACGATATGTAGTTTTAGGAGGATTTGCTTTGAGCGAGGTTAAAAGAATATTAATAGGTGCTATAAGCCTAGGAATAGGTATATATAATCTTATTCAACTATATAGACAAGATAGCCTTAGATAAAATGGATTATAAATTTATAATCCATTTTTTGCTATAAATCCTAAACTTTATACTTTATTTAAATTAATATATATTTTTATCTATAAATATTTCTTTTTTCTACAGCAAATACTATTTCCTGGGTAATTAATTATATAAAAACTATTTTATGAGGAGTTTATAATGATAGATTTAATTTTACTTGGATGCGGAGGGAATGTCCCTACCACTAATAGATATTTATCTTCCCTTTTTATAAATTTTAATGGTAGTAAAATATTAATAGATTGCGGTGAAGGTACTCAAATATCTATGAAAATGAAAAATTGCGGATTTAAAAGCCTAGATCTAATTCTTATAACACATTTACACGGAGATCACTTTAATGGATTACCTGGCCTTTTATCTACTATTGGTAATAGTGGCCGTACTGATGACCTAACTATAGTTGGCCCAGTTGGTATAAAAGAATATATAAATGCTGTTATGATTTTGATTGAACATATACCTTATAAATTAAATATTATAGAAAATCCTAAAAATACTTTTTCTTTAGACCATGATATATTAAAAGATATTGAAATCTCAACTATAGAACTTGACCATTCTAGAGAATGTCTCGGATATAGTTTATATTTTAAGAGAAGACCTAAATTTAATAAAGAAAAGGCAATTAGTAATAATGTTCCTATTATACTTTGGCAAAAACTTCAATCTGGAAAAAATATTGTATATAACGAAATAGAATATACTCCTTCTATGGTGCTAGGAGATAATAGAAAAGGAATTAAAGTTAGTTTTATTACAGATACTAGACCTTTAGTATCTATACCA
Source organism: Romboutsia sp. 1001713B170131_170501_G6 (assembly GCF_015668195.1). Lineage (NCBI taxonomy): Bacteria > Bacillati > Bacillota > Clostridia > Peptostreptococcales > Peptostreptococcaceae > Romboutsia > Romboutsia sp. 1001713B170131_170501_G6. The sequence continues at coordinate 91,690 of NZ_JADPFC010000001.1, read as the reverse complement.
GAATTTATAAAGGATAGTAATTTATTTGTATGTGAGGGTATGTATGGTGATGATATGGATATTTCAAAGGCTGTTAAAAATCATCATATGACCTTTAGAGAAGCTGCAAACCTTGCTAGGCTAGGAAATGTAGATAAACTCATTTTAACTCATTTTAGCCCTTCTCTTGAAGACCCATATATATATTTAAATAATGCTACTAGTGTTTTTGAAAATACCATTATAGGAGAAGATAGGCTAAGCTTTAATTTAAACTTTAAAGATTAATTATCAAATATCTTTTTAAATTTTTAAAACATATTATATTGTATAAGTATTACATTAAAAATAGGTTATTAAGCATAATAGGCATGCTCAATAACCTATTTAAACTATATATTGATTTTCAATTGCTATTTAGCCACGTTTCCTGCTACGTTTAATACATCCCAAGTCCTAGCAAATGGAGGTGCATAACATAAATCTAACATACCTAATTGATTAGTTGTTAATTTAGCAAATACTGCCGTTGCTATTACATTAGTTCTTTGAACTGCATCTTTAAATCCAACAACTTGTCCACCTAATATAACCTTTGTTTTTGCATCATATACTAACTTAACATATATCTTATTTCTACCTGGGTAGTAATTAGTTTGGTTAAAATCAGATATAAACTTAACTTTAAAGTCTAATCCAAGTTTTTGTGCTTGCACTTCTGTAATTCCTGTAGAACCTGCTTCCATATCCATAACTTTAATACAACTTGATCCTAAAGAACCTTGGAACTTATTATTAGCTCCTGCTAAATTTTCTCCAACTATTCTTCCTAGCTTATTAGCTCCTGTTGCTAATGGGACATAAGAATCTTGTCCGCTTACTATATTTTTTATAGTCGCACAATCTCCAGCTGCATATATATCTTCTATAGAAGTTTGTCCATATTCATCAACTATTATTGCTCCATTCGGTAACATATCTATACCTGTATCTTTTATAAAGTCAGTAGCTGGTCTAACTCCAGTAGCTATTATAACTACATCAGCTTTTATTTCACCTTTATTAGTTATAACTTTTTCTACTTTAGTTTGTCCAACAAATTCTGCTGCAAGCTCTTCTAATCTTAAATCAACATTATGTTTTCTTATTTCCTCTTCTAAAACATCAGTCATTTCTTTATCAAATACATTCTCAAGTATTCTACTTGTAGATTGAATTACCGTTACATTTTTACCTAATTTTTTAGCAGCTTCAACAGCTTCTAGACCTATAAATCCAGCTCCTATTATAACTATATCTTTATTTTCTTCTTTATTTAATAATTCTTTTACTTTTATTCCATCTGCCATGCTCTTTAATGTAGATACGTTTTCTAACTGTACATTCTTTATAGGTGGTATTACACTATATGCACCTGTTGCTACCATTAACTTGTCGTAAGAATCTTCAAATTCTACACCTGTTTCTAAGTTTTTAACTATAACCTTTTTATTTATTGCATCGACTTTTACTACTTCATGATGTATATTTAAGTCTATTCCAGTTTCTCTAAACTTTTCTGGACTTCTTGCTATCATATTGTTAGGATCATCAAAAAATCCTCCAACAAAATATGGCAATCCGCAAGCTCCAAATGATACAACTTCTCCTTTTTCATATACCACAACTTCATAATCTGGTTTAATTCTTTTAAGTTTTGCAGCAGCACTCATTCCAGCTGCAACTGCTCCAATTATTATAACTCTCATTTTTGCCTCCTAAATTGCAGTAATTTTATATTTTATAATTAAGTTAGTATTTTATCTTAATTTTTATACCATTCTTAGTTATTATATTAACATTATTTTTTGTAAAAATCTATATACTTCATTATAATATAAAATCTTTTTTATAAAAAATAACCATCTAAAATAGATGGTTATTTTACTAACTTATTTTCTAAATGCCTTTTTAGTTGGCTTTCCTTTTTTAGTCATATTTTCAGGCTTAACCTTTGGTTTAGCTGGTTCTTGACCTGGGAAGAATATCTTTGGTTCTTCTTGATTTTTTCTATATATCGTAAATTTATATCCTATAGCTTGTACAAATTCCGCTCTTAAAGCTTCACATACAGCATTAGCAGTTTCTTTAGCATCTAATCCTGCATTATCAAGTATAGTTACTTTAACTATTTCTCTAACTCTTAACATATCATCTAATTGTTCTAAGAAACTCTCTGTAACACCATCTTTACCTATTTGAGTAACAGGCTTTAAAGTGTTAGCTATTGATCTTAAGTATGCTCTTTGCTTACCTTTTAACATTTTGTCACCTCTTAATTTTTAATTGTAGAATTCAAATTCTAATTCGTATATTCTAACAGTATCTCCATCTTCTATTCCCATCTCTCTTAGTCTATCAAAAACACCTTCGCCTTCCATAGCCTTTTGGAAATATTGGATAGATTCCATATCATCAAAGTTAACAGAGTACATTATTCTTCTTAGTGCCTTACCAGTAACAACATATACTCCATCTTCTATTTCTATGTTTAAACCTTCTTCTTCTGTATTATCAAGTTCTGGCTTATACATTTCTTCTTCTGTGAATAACTCTATTTCTTCAACATCTCTTAGTATTTCAGAAACATATGCTATTACATCATCTATACCTTCTCTAGTAGCAGCAGACATTTTAAATACTTTATATCCTCTGCCTTCTAAGTTGTTTTTAAATTCTTCAAATACACTTTCATCTTCAAGTATATCTATTTTATTAGCAACAACAATTTGTGGTCTAGTTGATAACTTTTCATTGTATAACTTAAGTTCATCATTTATCTTATCAAAATCTTCTAATGCATCTCTACCTTCTAGTCCTGATATATCAACTATATGTATTAATACTTTAGTTCTTTCAACATGTCTTAGGAAGTCATGTCCAAGACCAACCCCTTCAGCAGCTCCTTCTATAAGACCTGGTATATCTGCTAACACAAAACTATCACCAAATTTAGTTTGAACAACACCTAAGTTTGGTGTTAATGTTGTAAAGTGATAGTTTGCTATTTTTGGCTTAGCCTTAGTAACTACTGATAAGAAAGTAGATTTTCCTACATTAGGGAATCCCAGTAACCCAACATCAGCTATCATTTTAAGCTCAAGAGTTACCCATCTTTCTTCTCCATCTGTACCAGATTTAGCAAAAGCCGGAGCTTGTCTTACTGAGTTACCAAAGTGTTGGTTTCCTTTTCCACCTCTACCGCCTTTAGCTATTACAGCTCTATCTCCCTCTTCTTTTAAATCTGCTAATATAAGTCCTGTAGCTTCATCTCTAACTACAGTACCTGCAGGAACTTTAAGGATTAAGTCCTCTCCATTTTTACCTGCTTTTCTTTTTTTACTTCCGTCTCCACCGTTTTCAGCAGCATATTTTCTTTGATATTTGAAATCCATTAATGTTCTAAGACCTAAGTCAACTTCAAATATAACACTTGCACCGCGTCCACCGTCTCCTCCATCTGGTCCACCAGCTGGAACATATTTTTCTCTTCTAAAAGATACCGATCCGTTACCACCGTTCCCGGCTTTAATAAAAATTCTTGCTCTATCTATAAACAAATTAATCACCTACTTGATCGACCTTAAATTAATTTAATTAAAGTCTTTTTGATTATTTTTCCCGATTTAACTGACTTTAATCAGTAAAATATCTATTTACAAGAAAAAGGAGTGCATTAACACTCCTTTTTTAAGTATTACTCAGCTATAGATACTGGGTATACACTTACTTTCTTTCTCTTCTTATCTTTTCTTTCGAATTTAACAGCACCGTCAACTAATGCAAATAAAGTGTCATCTCCACCTTTACCTACGTTAGTTCCTGGATGTATCTTAGTTCCTCTTTGTCTTACTATTATACTACCAGCAGTAACTACTTGTCCGTCAAATCTCTTAACACCTAATCTCTTAGATATAGAATCTCTACCGTTCTTAGAAGATCCTACCCCTTTCTTAGATGCAAGTAACTGTAAGTTCATGTTTAACATTTGGAGTCACCCCCTACTTTTTTAAGATTTTTATATTTTTGGGATATTCCCTTTTAATTCCTTCAATAGCTAATTGAAAATGATTTAATAATAGTTGAGAATCACCTAGATACTTATCTTTAACGATACATTCTATATGACCTTCTTGACCTACTACTTTTTCAAATTCAACTTTAACAAGCTTGTCTAAAGAATTTATGACTGCAATTGCATTAGATGTTACTGCAGAACATACTATATCATAGCCTATTTCAGCGAAATCAGCATGACCTTTTAGACAAAAGCCTTTAATTAAGAAATCATCATTGTAATAATATTTAACTTTAATCATTACTATTCACTAATTAAGCGTTTATTTTTTCAACAACTATCTTAGTGTATGGTTGACGATGTCCTTGCTTTCTTCTGTAGTCTTTCTTAGCTTTGTACTTGTAAACTACAACTTTCTTAGCTTTACCTTGCTCAACAACTTTTGCTTGAACAGAAGCACCTTCAACAACTGGAGCTCCAACTACTAACTCTCCGTCTTTAGTGCAAGCTAATACTTCGTTTAAAGTAACCACATCACCTTCGTTAGCTTCTAACTTTTCAACGAATAATACATCACCTTCAGCAACTTTATATTGCTTTCCACCTGTTTTAACTATAGCGTACATTAAATACACCTCCTCGGTCTCAAAACTCGCCATACAGGTACTTCATAAGAAGTTTTCAACCTGTTCTGTGCGGCATTACATTTATTAATATTACTACTTTATTATACATTTGTCAACTAACTATTATAAATTATATTCATTTTTTCTATATTAATTTCAGGCAAACCTTTCAACTCTAGATTCATACTATATTTTTCACTTATACTTGCAATTGTATCCTTAAAATTTTTACTTATATCCTCATATATTTTATTATTTATTTCAATTGTTATATTCTTATATGATGTATGTTCTTTAATTCTCATAGTTTCTTTTTCTATATTATCTATTATAGCTTTCGTAGATATTATAGTTGAATCACCATTACATAAATTGCAATCATCTAAATAGTAGTTATAAATAGAGTCTTTATCTCTTCTTCTTGCTATCTCAACTAGACCTAACCTTGTCATACCTAACACTTGAGATTTTCTTTTATCTTTGTTTAATTCTGCCTCTAGTACCTTTATAAGTTCTCTTTTTTGACTTTCCTTTTCCATATCTATAAAATCAACTATAATTATTCCAGATATATCTCTAATTTTTATTTGTCTAGCTATTTCTATAGCTGCTTCTAAATTAGTTTTGTATATTGTGTCTCTTAATTTTATATTACCTGTATTTTTTCCTGTGTTTACATCTATAACTGTTAAAGCTTCAGTTTCTTCTATTATTAAGTATCCACCACTATTTAACCATACCTTTTTATTTAAACACTTTTGTATTTGAGAATTTACATTATATATATCAAATACATCTTTATTTTTTTCTAATATAATTTTGTCTACATATTTTTTATCTATAGATTTTAATAGTTCTTTTAATTCGTTATATTTTTTTTCATCATTTGTAACTATTTTACCTACATCTTCACTTATATAATCCTTGATGTATTTACTTGCAAAATCCAATGATTTATAAAGTAATTTAGGTCCTATTCCTAATTTAAACTCTTTTAAAATTACCTCATACTGACTTTTTAAATTTTCTATATCCTCTTTTAAATCTTCTAAACTACATCCTACTGCTTCTGTTCTTATAATTATTCCTATATTGTCTTTAATAATTGATTTAGCTAACTTTTTTAATCTAAATCTTTCTTTTTCATCCGTTATTTTGTTAGACATAGTTATTCTATCATTTGACGGTATATAAACTATATATCTTCCAGATAAACTTATTTCAAGATTTAATTTGGCTCCTTTATTTCCTACCTCTTCTTTATTTACCTGAACCATTATTTCTTGCCCTGTTTTTATATTGTCTTCTTTTTTTAATTGAAGATATGCAAGTCTATCAAAGCCTATATCTACAAAGCATGCTTCTATTCCTGGTAATACTTTTTTTACTATACCTCTATATATATTAGAGACTTTTTTATTCTTTTTATTGTCTTCTATATATATATCACTTAATTTATTATCTTCAAGTATAGCCACTTTCTCAGATGATATAAGAGATTCTATTATTATATCCTTCATACTTCACTCCTAATAAATCAATAATCTTTTTAACTACTAAAAAAGGTGGATAAATCCACCTTTTATTACATAGGACTTACTAATTGTCCATCTCTTACTACATATAAGTCTCTTCTTAATATATCTACATCTAATGGGTCCATTTCTAATTCTAACATTTCTAATATTTTTGGTATAAATATAGAAGTATTTAAGTTAGCTTTAGATCCTGTTGATATTGTCGCTTCTAAAATTATTTTATTATCTTGTGCATCTAATAAATCAAATAACTTTATCATAGGTCTTATATTAGACTCTACTAACTTACCTTTTTTATTTCTCTTAGTTATCATTATCTCTTCTTGAGCCATAAAATCTAATATTTGATTTTTTACGAACTCTTTAGTTAATATTTTTTCTGTTTCTATGGTAAATACATATTCTCCATATTCTATAGTAGATGCTAATGATGGAGTTTGTTTAGTTATTTCCTCAGCTTGTATAAATTTTATGCCTTCTGGTAATTGCTCATTCATTCTAGATAAATAATCGTCTACAGTTATATCACCTTCTATTTCAACGTCTACATACTCTCCTTGACTTTCTGTACCTAGAGCTAAAGCATTTCCATAACTTATTTTTGGATGGGGATTATATCCTTGAGAATGTGCTAAATCTATTTCAGCTCTTCTAAAGGCTCTTTGTAAAAGTTTTTGTAAATCAAGATGTGATATATATATCATATCTCCTTCTTTGTTAAATTTAGTTCTTATTATTTTATTTTCCATTAACAAAGCCCCCTTCCGATATCGTGTGCATTTATTCCACAACCATTACATTTATGTCTACAATCTACTGTAACTGTGTCTTGTTTAGCTTTTTCATTTTCTCTAATTAAGAATTTCTTAGAAACTCCAACATCTATATGATCCCAAGGGAATACTTCTTCATATTCTCTTTCTCTATTAGCATAAAATGCTATTTCTAAATTATTTTTAGCCATGGCTTCTTTCCAAGTATCTAAATTAAAGTGCTCTGACCAACCATCAAATTTAGCACCCATTTTGAAAGCATCGTATATAACTTTACCTATTTTTCTATCTCCTCTAGCTACAACAGCTTCCATTAAACTAGTTTTCGAGTCATGGTAGTTATATTTTATATTTCCATTTTTTAATTTTTTAACTAAATGTCTTTGCTTTTCTATAACTGTTTCAGTTGTATCTTGTCCATGCCATTGGAATGGTGTAAATGGCTTAGGAACAAATGTAGATGTACTTACTGTAACACCAAATGCTCTTCTTAATTTTCCTCCATTTACATCTCTATAAGTATCTATAACATCATAAGCAAGTTTTGCTATTCCATCTAAATCATCATAAGTTTCTGTTGGAAGACCTATCATGAAGTATAACTTAACACTATTCCATCCCATTTCAAATGCTTTTCTAGTTGCATTTTCTAAATCTTGTTCACTTACACCTTTGTTTATAACATCTCTTAATCTTTGAGTTCCTGCTTCTGGTGCAAATGTAAGTCCTGATTTTCTTACTTGTTGTATTTTTTCTGCTATTTCCATAGAGAAGTTATCAAGTCTTAATGATGGTAGAGATATTCCTATATTTTTAGGAGTATATTCATCAACTAAATAATCAGTAAGTTCAGCTAATTCACTATAATCACTAGTACTTAAAGATGATAATGATATTTCATCATATCCTGTATTTTTAACTAGTTTTTCTAGTAATTCTTTTAGCCTAGCTACACTTTTTTCTCTTATTGGTCTATATATCATTCCTGCTTGGCAGAATCTACATCCTCTTGTACACCCTCTAAACAGTTCAAGTACTATTCTGTTATGAACAGTTTCTATAAAAGGAACTATTAATTTTTCTGGATATGGAACTTCTTCCATATTTTTTATTATTCTTTTTCTTGGTTTTTGAGGTACACCTTCTTTATTTGGTACTACTTCTTTAACAGTTCCGTCTTCATTATATGAAACATCATAGAAGCTTGGTATATAAACACCTTCTATTTTAGATATCTTTTGTAGAAAATCTTCTCTAGTTGTCTTATTTTTTTTCCATTCTTTATAAGCATTTATAACTTCTGGATTTACTTCTTCACCCTCACCTAATATTACTATATCAACAAAGTCAGCTAAAGGTTCTGGATTGTAAGCACATGGGCCACCTACTAATATAAATGGATCATCTAGCTTTCTTTCTTCTCTTAATAGTGGTATATTAGCTAAATCTAACATATTTAATATATTAGTGTAAGAAAGTTCATATTGAAGCGTAAATGTAACAAAATCAAAGTTTGTTATAGGTTCTCTCGATTCTAACGCAAATAATGGTATATTTTTTTCTCTCATCATCGCTTCCATATCAACAGCTGGCGCATATACTCTTTCACAGAATACTTCTTCATCTTTATTTATAACATCATATAATATATGACTTCCTAAATGACTCATTCCTACTTCATATAAGTCTGGAAAACAATGTGCATATCTTACTAAATTTTCATTAGTTGTATCTTTATGAATTGAATTTATTTCATTTCCAAGATATCTAGCAGGCTTTTCAACTTTTTTTAAAATTCTTTTTAAGTCTACTTTATTCATTTATGTTAAAACCTCCAAATAAGTTTATTGTTTATAAGCATAAGTATTATTATACACGATATAACATTATCTATCAAAATATTATTGATTATTTTATATAGTTTTAAGTTTTAAAATTAGTATATTAAAATATTGTGCCTATATTCTATAATTAATAAAAAAATCTAATTTATACCTTTTATAAAAATTATTTTTTGTTACAATAATAGTAGTTATCAATTAAATAACTAGTCAAAATACCTAATTAATTTATTTTTTACATTTAATTTAAAATTAAATTGTTTTAATGTAATTTATATGGGTATAATGTTTATATAATGTTTTTAGGAGGATTTGTAATGAGTAATGTATTTGAAGTTAAAAAAGATATTTACTTTACAGGTGTTGTAGATAAAGATTTAAAAGTATTTGATATTATAATGGAAACAGAATTTGGTACTACTTATAACTGTTATGTTATAAAAGATGAAAAAACTGTATTATTTGATACTGTAAAGCCAAACTTTAAGGATGAATTTTTAAAGAATGTATCAGAAGTTACTGATATAAAAGATATAGATTATGTAGTTATACATCATACAGAACCAGATCATGCTGGTTGTTTAAAATATATATTAGATATAAACCCTGATGTAGAAGTTTTCTGTACAGCTGTTGCTAAAACTTACTTAGCTGAACAAGTAAATAGACCTTTTAAGTGTCACGTTATAAAAGATGGAGAAACTTTAAATATAGGTAAGAGAAATCTTAAGTTCATAACAGCTCCATTCTTACATTGGGCTGATACAATGTTTACTTATGTTGAAGAAGATAAAACTTTATTCACTTGCGATGCTTTTGGATGTCATTTTGCAAGTGTAGATCCTAATGCTGTAGAAAGTGAAGATTACTTAAAATCAGCTAAGCACTACTATGATTGCATAGTTAAACCATTCGCTAAACATGTTTTAAGTGCTATAAATAAAGTTGTTGAACTTAAAATAGACTTTGATACAATATTAACTTCTCATGGTCCTATGCTTACTAAGGATCCAATGGCAGCAGTTAAGAGATATTTAGATTGGTCAACTGAAGTTGTTAATACTACAAACCAAAATCAAGTTGCAATATTCTACTTATCAGCTTACACTAATACCTTAGAAATGGCTAAAAACATAGAAAAAGGATTAGTTGAGGAAGGTGCTGAAGTTAAACTTTACGATTTAGAAGAACTTAATTTACAAGAAATGCACGATGCAGTGGTTATGTCTAAAGTAATATTATTAGGTTCTCCAACTATAAATAGAACTATGGTTAAGCCTATGTGGGATTTATTCTCTACTATAGACCCTATGGCTAACCAAGGAAAAATAGCTGGTGTATTCGGTTCTTATGGATGGAGTGGAGAAGGTATAACTATGGCTGAAAACTTATTAAAATCTATGGCTTTCAAAATGCCAGTTCCTACTATGAAAAAGAAATTCTTCCCTTCAGAAGAAACTTGTCAAGAATGTGTTAACTACGGTAAAGAATTTGCTAAATTAGTTAAATAATAATATATCAAAGTACCTCATATATGAGGTACTTTTTTAGTTACTTACAATAAATTACTAAATTCATAGCTTACTTCATATTAAAAGAGTATAAAAATAAGCACCTAATATTAGGTGCTTATTTTTATACTCTTTGGCTTTTAGTTTTTCTAACTTCTCTCCAAGAAAGCTCTCCCCTATCTAAAGCCTTTATGAAAATTTCTGCTGATGCTAAATTTGTGGCCACTGGTACATGATATACATCGCATAGTCTAATTAATGCCTGTATATCCGGCTCATGAGCTTGAGATGTAAGAGGATCCCTTAGAAAGATCACTAGATCTATATCTTGAGAAACCACTAATGATCCTATTTGCTGATCTCCTCCTAAAGGCCCTGAAGCTAATCTAGTTATATTAATATCTGTAGCATCCATTATTATCTTTCCAGTTGTTCCAGTTGCATACACTTTATACTTTTTAAGAATTTCTTCATATCCTATACAAAATCCTACCATTGTATTTTTCATTTCATCATGTGCTATTAATGCTATATTCATATTCCCTCCCATTTATATTTTGACTTTATCTAAAAGTTAATTTTCTTTCTTCTCATACATACATTTAGTACCAATCCTAAGTTTGCTAGAGATGTTAAAAGAGAACTTCCTCCATAACTTATAAACGGTAATGTTACCCCTGTAACTGGTATTAATGCTACTGTCATACCTATATTTTGTATTATCTGGTATGCAAACATACCCATAACCCCAACTACAATTAGGGTTCCATAAAAATCTTTGGCTTCTTTTGCTATAATAAGCATTCTTATCAAGAATATTGCATATAAAATTACAACAGATATCATACCTATAGCTCCTAGTTCTTCTCCTATAACTGCAAATATGAAGTCACTTTCCTGAACAGGTAAGAAATCTTCTTGGCTTTGTGTCCCATTATAAAGACCTTTCCCTGTAACTCCTCCTGATCCTATTGCTATCATAGACTGCATAACCTGATAATTACCTTTTTTAGTTGGGTCATCAGGATGTAAGAAAGCATCTATTCTTTCTTTTTGATGCGGTGCCATTACCATATACATAAGTGGTGCTGCCACTAAAACACCTATTATAACTCTTTTTATTAGTTTCATATCAAGCCCTGCTGTAAATAACATAGCACCTATTATACAGCTAAAAACTATAGCCGTTCCTAAATCTGGTTGAGCAAATAATAACCCTATAAAAGGAACTGCATACATTACAACAGGTATTATTTCCTTTAAATTATTAAGCTTACCTTTTTTTGATTCTACTATCTTTGCATAGCTTAATATAAATGTAAACTTAACTAATTCTGAAGTTTGAAAATCTAAAGGACCTAAATTTAACCAAGATCTAGCTCCTCCTCTTGACGCACCAATTACTGGTATCAATACTATAGCTAATAAAATTAAACTAACTATATATAAAGCCTTATAGTATTTTCCCAAGAAATTATAATCTATTAGTAATATTCCAATGATCATAATCATACCTAGGCCAAAAGCTAATCCTTGTTTGTATATCTGTCCATAATTTCCCGTCATATGGGCATGAGTTGCACTACTTAATACGACTAGTCCAAATCCAAATATCGCTAAAACTGTAACTATTAACTTCCAGTCTAATTGTTTAATTAACTTAATGGTTGACTTGTATTCAATCATATTTTCACCAACTTCCTCATGTCTATTGTCTTATATTTAGTATATTAAAATATGGGGGACTTAACAATCCCCCATTTAATCTATTATATATTTCTATCTTTTAAATTCTTTAGAGGTATATTAGCGATTAATGCAGATACTGGCATATCATCATCTTCTCCTCTAGTTTTAGACATTTTAATTTCAAGACCATCTTCTTCTATTTCAGCATAATTTGCTATTACCTTAAGTATATCTGTCTTTATAAGCTCTAAAAGCTTTGGAGAACAATCCGCTCTATCATGCACTAAAACTAACTTTAATCTTTCTTTTGCTACTGATTTACTAGTTTTAGATTCATTTGAAAAAACTTTAAATAAGTCTAACATGAATATACTCCCCCCTTTGCTACTTAGCCATACCAAACATCTTCTTTATTTTGCTGAAAAATCCGCTTTCTGCTTCTACCTCTAATATAGGTACATCATTACCTAATATTCTTTGTGCTATATTTTTGTAAGCTTGCCCTGCTAATGATTTAGAATCAAGTATCGCAGGTTCACCTTTATTCGTAGATACAATTATACTTTCGTCATCTGGAACTAATCCTAATAGCTTTATAGCCAATATTTCTATTATGTCCTGCTTGTCCATCATGTCTCCACGTCTTACCATATCGTGTCTTATTCTGTTTATCACTAATTCTATTGTTTTTATTTCATTGGCTTCTAATAATCCTATTATTCTATCTGCATCTCTTACTGCAGAAACTTCTGGATTAGTTACTACTATTGCCCTATCTGCTCCTGCTATGGCATTTTTAAAACCTTGTTCTATACCGGCAGGACAGTCTATTAATACATAATCAAATGTTTCTCTAAGTTTTTGGCATAAATCGTGCATTTGCTCAACAGATACAGCATTTTTATCTCTTGTTTGAGCTGCAGGAAGTAAATATAAATTTTCAAATCTTTTATCTTTGATTAAAGCTTGTTTTAATCTACATGTTCCCTCTACAACGTCTACAATATCATAAACAATTCTATTTTCAAGTCCCATTACTACATCTAAATTTCTAAGACCAATATCTGCATCTACTATAACTACTTTTTTATTTTCCAAACTTAGAGCAGTTCCTAAGTTTGCTGCGGTAGTAGTCTTTCCTACTCCGCCTTTACCAGACGTTATGACAATAACTTCACTCATGTTACTACCCCCTATGGATTAATACTTATTTTTAAACTTTATTTGAATAGTTTTCTATGACTATAGTTCCATCGCTTACAAAAGCTATTTCTGGATTAATTGTTTTTCCTTCAAAAAACTCATCTTCTGGAGCTTCAGCTATATTATTTGCTATTTGTAATATTCTAGCATCTAGGTGGTTAGCTACTACATAAGCACTTTCATTTCCATCTGAACCTGCATGGACAAACCCCTTAACACTTCCCATTATTATAACATTTCCATTAGCTACTATTCTTGCACCTGGATCTACATTTCCCATAACTACTACATTTGACTTTGAGCTTACTTGTGATCCTGATTTCATATCATTCATAACTACTACATCTCCATCAAACTCTATGTTTTCACCAGATCTTAGATTATTGACATATTTTGTTTTAAATTCATACTTTTCTTTTTTATACTCATCATCAATAAATTCAACATCAAATCTTGATGATATATGTTCTTTTATCTCTAAAATTTGTATATCACTTAAACAATCACAATTAATCTCACATATTTTAGCTCCATTAAAAAATCCTACTGATGACTCTAGCCTGTTTATTATACTTTGTTTTATTTCTTCAAAAGAGGCTTCTTTCTTTATATTTACAATTATCCCTCTTTTGCTACCCTTGAACTCTACAAGTTCTCTGGTATTAAACTCTTTAAAAGACATAACAACCTCCAGAGTGATGTATCATTTTTATATATTCTTCAAAAAATATTTTTTTCCTCTTATTTTTTCATTTGAGAAGCAAAATTTATATCATCATTATTCGACTTTTTACTACTTTCTTCTTTCTTAGCAGTACCTTTATTAGCAGCTAAATAATCATCTGTCAATCCAAGATATGCTCCTATTAACTCTCTTACAGGTAACATTGCATAAGTACTTGAATCACCTTGAGGTATCATACATACAACTGCTATCTCTGGATCATCTGCTGGTGCAAACCCTACACTCCATGCAAAGGAATCATAGTCTGATTTATATCTATCTATTTCTTTGTCTGTTATATTAGGGTTTAATTGTTTTATAGCTTTCCTTAAATATGCAGCGTCTATTTTATCATTATTTTTTTCTAATTTAACGCTTACACCTTCTTTTAACTCTTCTTCTATTTCTTTCTTTCTTTCTTCAGTTATATCTTTAGATTTTAGTTCTTCTTTTAACTCTTTTTCTCTTTCCTCTGACAACTCTTGCTCTCTTCCCTCTTTAAGAGTTTCCGCAAGACTTAGCGCTTGATCTAAAGCCACTCCATAAGATCCCATATGACTTTTTAAATAATCAACTTCATTTTCTGTAGGTATCTTACCACTTTTCTCAGCGGTTCCTGTTTTTGCCGCTACACTAACAGGGAAGTTCTTAAATAAACTCTTAACAGAACTTGAAGTCGTAACTCTTTTCATACCTTCAGTTATATGCTTTAGATTTTCACTATTCTTAAATGGTATCTTTTCTTTTTTATTTTCGTCAATATCAACAGATTTGTAATCACTAGGCACAACTCTATTTATAACTGATAAATCAACTAAATCTCCACCATTTGCTATTGCTGCAGTATACCTTGCCATTTGAGCTGGAGTGTATTGGTTCTCACCTTGTCCTATAGATAAGTTAAATGTATCTGCTATACTCCATTTAGCAAATTTTAGGTGATTAAATACTATTTCATCAGCTAAAGGCTCTATATCTTTTTCTTTTACATTTAATTTAGCAAGCCTTTCAATAGCTTCACCTCTAGTGACTGTAGTTGGCTCATCTGCCCAGCTAACAATTTCATCTATTCTTTTTTCATATTCAGCTTCATTTTTTTCCTTAGTTATATCAGTAAACTTATTTTTCATTTCTTTTTCTAGATATGATCTAAGTAAAGCCTTAGCTGATTTTAATTTAGTTTCTATACTTGGTACACTACCCTTTTTTTCATCTATCTCGTCATTAAGACCTGTATAATCATCTAATCCAAATAATTTAGCATATTTAAGGGTATCATTTGGTCCTATTTTTACATTAGGATCTTTTCCACCTACTCTATTTTCACCACTACCTATTGTGTAGAAATAGATATTACATGATTCTTGTATTGCTTTGTATAAATTTGTTGCTCCATGATTACTTCTTGACTTATGCCATACATAATCGGCAAAAGGTCTATTTCCAAGCATTATAACACCAGGATCATTTATTGTATAATTTGGATTCATACCATTATCTATAGCTGCCATACCCGTAACCATCTTAAATGTAGAACCCGGTTGGAATACCCCTTGAGTAGCTAAATTTACTTGAGCGTTAGGTGCTAGTACATCATTTTTATTTTTAGGTTGTAATTTTTCATAATCTTCATAAGATATACCATTTACAAATTTATTAGGATCGTAGTCTGGATAACTAGCCATGGCTAGCACATCCCCAGTTTTAACATCTATAGCTACTACAGCTCCTGAATTTGCACGTGGTGCAGCTTGTGAAAAACTTTTATTTCCAAAAGGACTTTTAAATGTTCCTGCTGTTCTAGCTACATCTATAGTTCTCTTTAGTACATCTTGAGCAACTTCTTGTAAATCTTTATCTATACTTAGATATACAGTATCTCCAGATTGTGGTTCTTGTACATCTAATTCTTTTGTTACTCTACCTAATGCATCTACCTGAACTTTTTTGTGCCCATCAACACCTTTAAGCTTCTCTTCATAACTCTTTTCAACACCAGTTATACCTACTGTATCTCCCTTTGAGTACTTTTTACCTTCTTTTTCAGGATTTAGATATTTCTCTTCTTGATTATATGGCATTTTACCCATATGACCTATTATATGAGAAGCTAAATTTGATTCTGGATAATATCTAACTGGCTCTACTGCCACAGATACCCCTGGAAGTTCCATTCCTTTTTCCTCAATTTGAGATATTGTATTTTGATTTATATCTTTTGCAATGGTAACTGGATTATATCTAGAATAGCCTTGAGATTTTATAAGATCCCTAACTATAAGTATTTTTCTAGCATCCGTATTACTTAGCTTAGGGTCTATCTTATAGTCATTTCTAATATCTCTAAATGCATTTTTAGCACTAATATCAGGATTTTTTATTTTATAACTTTCTAACCAGTCTTTTTTGTTCTTCTCTTCAGTAAACATCCATTTACTTACAAGTATAGGAGGATATTCTCCATTTTCATTAAGCTTTTTTTGTAGCTTACTAGGGTCTAAATTTCTATCTTCTTTCGTAAGTACACCTTCGCTAATTAGCTTATCTACAATAAAATAAAAACTTTCTTTAGCATTTAACTCTTTTGGTATACCTTCTTCTTCTTTATATTTATCTATTTTATCATCAAATGTGTAGTAGAATTTACCATTTTTAAAGTATATAGGGAATTCATCTATATATTCTTCTTTATTAGACTCTAAAAGTTTGATTATGTCTAATGATATTTCATTAGCCATAGATTTATTATCTGCTCCTTTTTTATTTATACCATCTGCAGATACTTGTACAGTAAATAAATTTTTATTTCCTGCAATTAAACGTCCATATCTATCTCTTATTTCTCCCCTCGGGGCTTTTATAGGCAATTCCTTATATGTCTTATTTTCAGCTAATTCTTTATAATGGTCATATCTAAAAATAGTCATATATAAAATTTTAAAGGAAATAACTATAAATACACATATGATGATTCTTTTTATTATCAATAATCTATCTATCTTTTTGTTTTTTTCCATTAAATCACCAACTAATCTTCTTTTAGTTTTAATATAGATTTTTTAGATATTTTGTATAAAATAATACTTAACAGACTATTTAAAGTAGGCATTATTAAAATTCCCGTAATTAGTAACTTAATTATTCCATAGCTGTTATAGACCAAGATCGTAGTTGCTATATTTACAATAGAATTAACTAAAGTAGTTAAAAAAACTAACGCAAATATAGTTATACTACTTTCCTTATATATTTTATCTTTTAAATGGCTTATTGTATAAGAAGTTAAAAATAGTATTAAACCATTAACTCCAAATATTCCACCTACAGCTATATCTTTAGTTACACCTACTATAGCACCTATTATACCCGCTTCTAATTCATCCAAATACAAAGATATAATCGTCATATATATTATTACTATATTAAAGCTTACGCTAAATATATTTATGTAGTTGGTAATACTACCTTCTACTATAACTAACAAAATACCTAAAAGACAAAGTAAAACTCTTTTCATATCTATAGTCTCCTTTATCTTATATTTCTAGGTTCAATGATTCTAACATCATCTATATTTTTAAAATCAGCATAAGGTTTAACAACTACAGATTTCATAGATTTATTCTTATCATCTATAACTTTATCAACTTCACCTATAGGTATACCTTCTGGATATAACCCAAGTCCTGACGTTACAATTACATCACCTGGAATTACATCATAATTACTATCAAACATATATCCATATAGATAACCTTTATTTTTGTAGTTTTCCTTATTGTCTAAAGTAGAGTTTTGAGTTAATACTCCTTTAAATTTAGAGTCTTTTAATAGTCTAAAACTTACTGATGATTTACTATCAAGTAATGATACTGCTTTGCTATAGTTTTTAGAAACTTCATATACTATACCAACTAGACCACTACCATTTACTACTAAACTATCTTTTTTAACTCCGTCTGCACTACCAGCACTTAGTACAAAACTTTCATACCAGTTACCATCATTTTTTGAGACAACACTAGCTGCTATAGACTTAGCTTCATACTTCTCGTCTATAAAGTTTAATGATTTTTTTAAACTTTCTAGTGATTCTACTTCATCTAGTTTTTTATTCAATTTCGCTATTTCTAATTTTAACTCATTCTTTTCTTTTTCTAGCTTATCTATTTTATTAGCATTTTTCTTATAATTAATTAGATCACCAAGACCATCACCCAGGAATTTAAAACCCTTATTAAAAGTTTCTTCTACAACAGACACAGCATCTAAAATAGGTCCTGGACCTATTGGATTTCTACCTGAAAATTTGCCTATTGATATTCCTATAATTCCAATTAAAGTGATAGCAACAGTTCCTGTTGCTATCACTTTAACGTTGATCTTTTTCTTCCCTTTTTTATTTTTATCAAATCTCAAAGATATCACCAACTTTTAATTACTTTCTTGCATTCATCATTAATACTTTTTCAAATATTTCTTGGTCTTCTACTGATTTACCAGTACCTAAAGCAACACAATCTAGTGGGCTTTCTGCTATTGTAACAGGCATGCCTGTTTCTTGTTTAACTAACTTATCAAGACCTCTAAGTAATGCTCCCCCTCCAGTTAACATTATTCCATTTTCCATTATGTCTGATGCTAATTCTGGTGGTGTTTTTTCTAAAGTTGATTTTATCGCATCTACTATTGAGTTTATAGGCTCTTTTAATGCATCTCTAACTTCTGCTGATCCTATTTCTATTGTTTTAGGAAGACCTGATATTAAGTCTCTACCTCTTATTTGCATATTAGTTTCTTGATCACCTTTAAATGTTGATCCTATACTTATTTTAACATCTTCAGCTGTTCTTTCACCTATAGCTAAGTTATATTCTTTTTTAACATATGCTACTATAGACTCATCAAACTCATCCCCACCAATTCTTATTGACTTGGCAGTAACTATACCTCCTAAAGATATAACAGCTATTTCAGTAGTACCTCCACCGATATCTACAACCATATTTCCTTCTGGTTCTTCAACTCTAAGACCAGCTCCTATAGCAGCTGCCATTGGTTCTTCTATTAAGTATGCATCTCTTGCTCCTGCTTGTCTTGCAGCTTCTTCTATAGCTCTTTTTTCTACTTCTGTAACGCCATAAGGTACACATATTGCTATTCTAGGACTTACCACACCCTTTTTAGCTGCTGCTTTTTGTATAAAGTAGCTAAGCATTGCTGATGTAACATCAAAATCAGCTATAACCCCATCTTTCATAGGTCTTATAGCTACTATATTACCTGGTGTTCTACCTATCATCTTTTTAGCTTCTTCTCCAACTGCTAAAACTTCCTTGCTATCATCTCTTATAGCAACAACAGATGGTTCTCTTACTACTATACCTTGACCTTTTATATAAACTAAAGTATTTGCTGTACCTAAATCTATACCCATATCCTTTGTCATCTTTTTAAATCCAAACATTGACATTAACCCTTTTTTCTCTTTTTTTTCTTTTTTTTCCTTAGACATACTTAATTCTCCTTCCTTACTATATCCAATTAGATTATCATACTCTCTTTAAAACTAAAATATAATCCGTCACCTATGATTATATGATCTATTACTTCTATTCCTATTAGCTCTCCGCACTTAATAAGTCTTGATGTAATGTTTTTATCTTCATTTGATGGCTCAACAGAACCAGATGGATGATTGTGCATTAGAATTATCTTATTTGTACTTCGTTTTATAGCCTCTCTAAATACATCTCTTGGATGTACTAAAGAAGAATTTAAAGTACCTTTTGATACTTCTACATCTGATATTATTTCATTTTTCGTATTTAAAAGAACCACCTTAAAAACCTCTTGCTTTTCATATCTTAAAATATCCATATAATACTTGTATATATCCCAAGGGTTTTTTACCTTATATCGGCTAGGCTTAAAACTAGCTATTCTAGATCCTAGTTCTAACGCTGCCTTTATTTGCGTTGCTTTAGATAGTCCTACTCCATCTATTTCACATAACTCTTCTATGGTCATATCCTTTAGGTATCTTATACCTTGAGTGTCTTTATTTATGATATAATTAGCTAATTCAATAGCATTTTTTGATTTAGTGCCTGTTCGGATAATAATTGCTAACAACTCTGAATTAGATAAGCATTTTTCTCCTTTAACAAGCATCTTTTCTCTAGGTCTTTCTTCTAATGTCATATCCTTCAAAGTCATTTTAACATCAAAAGAATCCTTCAGTTATATCATCCTCCATAAAAAAAGTTTATATCAAAGTTCTTTTTGACTAAATCACTTAACTTTGATATAGGTAATCCAACTATATTGAAGTAATCACCTTGTATCTCCTCAATTAGTAATGATCCATACCCTTGAATTCCATATGCTCCAGCTTTATCTAATGACTCACCAGTATTAATATAATCATTTATATCATATTCTGATAAATCCTTAAATTTAACTCTACTAACTACATAATCGATTATCTTTTTATTTGCACTTAAATTAATTAAACTAATACCTGTTATTACTTCATGAGTATTTCCAGATAATAACCTAATAGTATTTCTAGCATCTTCTTTGTCCTTTGGTTTCCCTAATACTTTGTTATTAAATACAACAATTGTATCTGCTCCTATAACCAAAGATTCCTGATTTGATTTTGCTACATCCATACTTTTCTCAAATGCAAGTCTCATTACCACTTGAGGTGGTAACTCATCCTCTAATATAACCTCATCTATATCACTTTTAACTATATCAAATTTTACGTTGATATTTTCTAGAATTTCTTTCCTTCTAGGAGATGCTGACGCTAAGATTATATTCATTTTATCACCTCATTTGGTACTTAGAATTGTACTTATTTAGTCTATCATTATATTGTAAAAAATTCAACACAAATGTCGAACGATTTTTGTAACATAATTGTTATATTTCAATGAGTCGATTTTATTTATTTATAAATTTATTATAATTTCATAAAAAAATAAAGGTATGGAAAAAACCATACCTTTATCTTATCCATATTATGTAGTTTTAATAGCCTTTTTAGGACATTTTTCTAGGCATAAATGACATCCAACACATTTTTCCTTATCAACTTTATGTTTTCCTTTTAATTCCCCTTCTATGGCATCAAACTTGCATTGCTTTTTACAAATAGTACAACCTATACATAGGCTTTCTTCTATCATAACTTTTTTTCTATTTTCTAAGCTACCTTTTATAACTTTGGTTGGGCATTTTTCAACACATACCATACACCCTACACATTTATCATAATTTACTTTAGCAATTTTATTTTCAAATTCTATTGCATCAAATTTACATGCCTTAGCACAAATTCCACATCCTATGCACCCAACACTACATTTTTCCTTGACTTCTTTTCCAAAATCTTTACTGTTACATTCAACTACAATTTCTTGTTTTGCTGGCTTTTTAGATATTATGCCCTTTGGACAAACTTCAATACATTTTCCACACATTACACATTTTTCTTCATCTATTACTGCTAATCCATCTATTATAGATATAGCACCAAATTTACAATAGTCTTTACATGTTCCAAGACCTAAACATCCATATTTACACAATTTAGCTCCAGAGTTTAATGTAGCAGCTGATCTGCAGTCATAAATACCTTCATATGTATATTTATCTTTTGCTACATCACATCTTCCTTTACATATAACCTTTGCTACTTCTTTCTCACCTTCTTGGGATGATATTCCCATTATTTCTCCTATTTTTAAAGTACAATCAGAACCTCCAACAGGACATCCATTTACAGGGGCACTACCGTCTACTATTGCATTTGCTAATCCCCCACATCCTGGAAATCCACATCCTCCACAATTAGCTCCTGGAAGTATACTTAATATTTTTTCAACTCTTTCATCTACCTCAACATAAAACTTTTTAGAAGCGTATGCAAGTATCGCTCCAAATATAAGCCCCATACCTCCTAAAACAAAAACCGAATTAAGTATAGACATATTATCCCCCCTATTTTATAACTTTATTAATCCAGCAAATCCTAAAAAAGCAATAGACATTAAACTTGCTGATATAAGTGTTATAGGGAACCCTTTAAAACTTTCTGGTATATCTGCTAGTTCTAATCTCTCTCTTATTCCCGCAAATAATACTATAGCTAATGTAAATCCTATGCCTGCACCAAATCCATTGACTATAGTTTCAATTAAGTTATACCCCTCATTTACATTCACTAAAGCTATACCTAAAACTGCACAATTAGTTGTTATTAATGGTAAAAATACACCTAGCGCTTGATATAAGGCTGGACTCATTTTTTGTATTACCATTTCAACAAACTGAACTATAGATGCTATGACTAGTATAAACGCTATAGTTTGTAAAAACTCATTGTTAGTTATAACCAATAGTTCTTGTATAAAGTATGTTATTATTGATGCTAGTGTTAAAACAAATGTAACTGCTGCTCCCATACCTAATGCAGTATCAACTTTCTTGGAAACTCCTAAGAATGGACATATACCTAAAAACTGACTTGTTATAACGTTATTAACAAGAACTACACTTAAAAATATAAGTACTAAATTCATTTAATCCACCCCTTACGCTTTTTTACTTCTTATTTTATTAAATCCTGCTAAAAGAAAACCTAATGTTAAAAAGGCTCCAGGAGGAAGTATAAATAATAATATAGGTTCAAATGAAGCTCCAAATATACTCATTCCAAATATACTTCCATTTCCAAGTATTTCTCTTATAGTTCCTAAAACTGTTAATGCTATACTAAACCCAAGTCCCATACCTAATCCATCTATAGCTGATTCAACAGGACTATTTTTAGATGCAAAACTTTCTGCACGTGCCAATATTAAACAGTTAACAACTATTAAAGGTATAAAAAGCCCTAATGCTTTATCAAGCGAAGGTACATATGCCTTTAAAAGCATACCAACTATTGTAACAAATGTTGCTATTACTACTATAAATGCTGGTATTCTTATTTTATCTGGTACTATCTTTCTAATTAATGAAACAACTATATTTGAACAAATCAAAACAGCTGTTGTAGATAATCCCATACCTAACCCGTTTATAGCTGATGTTGTAACAGCTAATGTTGGACACATACCTATTACTTGGACAAAGGCTGGGTTTTCATCTATTAAACCATTTTTGAATATTTTAGCTAATCTCATATTCTTCCCCCTATTTATTCAAGCTTTCATTAAATACTTTTATTGCTGCATTAACTCCCCTAGTTACGGCTTCAGATGTTATTGTAGCTCCTGAAATCGCAGCTATTTGATTATCACTTGTTGCACTCCCTTTTACTACACTAAGTTCTTTAGCTTCTTTTTCATTAAATTGCCCTTTAAAATTAGGTTCATTTGCTTTAGTTCCAAGTCCTGGTGTTTCAGCCATATTACCAATATTTACCCCTGTTATTTTTCCATCCTTTGATATACCTACTATAACCTCCATAACTCCACCATATCCACTAGGCAAAGTTTTTATAGTATATCCAACAACATCGTTTCCATTAAGTCCTTCATATACTTCTGATATTATCCCCTCTTCTAATCCATCGATATTTTCTAATACCTTTTCATCTAATTGCTTAAACTCAGTTGCATCTTCAAGTACTAATTGTCTTAATTCATTATTTGCTTGTATATTTCTATCCTCAATAATTGGTGCTGTTATTTGATTTATAAATCCAAGTGCTAAAGCCGCTACTGCACATATTGTAAATAATATAGCTCCTAGCCTTAATATATTTTTCATTATTTAGCCACCTCCCCAAATACTCTACCTTTCATGTATTTGTCTATAAGTGGAGTAGCTACATTGGCTAATAATATAGAATATGAAACTCCTTCTGGATAACCACCATACATTCTTATAACTATAGTTATAACTCCTGCTAAAATAGCATAAACAATTTGACCTGTCTTGGACATAGGTGACGTTGTATAATCTGTAAGCATAAAAAATGCACCTAGCATAAGTCCACCTGCCGCTAATTGATATATAGCAAAGTTTATGTCAAATCCTCCTAGTATAAATGCTAATATAAAAACTGTTCCTATGTAAAATACTGGGATTATGTAGTTTATTATTCCCTTATAGATTAGATAAAGCCCACCTAGTATTATGAATATAGCTGATGTTTCCCCTATACAACCTCCTATATTACCTATTACCATATCTGTTAGGCTAATTCCATTTGATGTTAATTCTGATATGCCTATTGCTCCACTTTTTAGAAAACTTAATGGAGTTGCTGTTGTATATGCATCTATGTTTCCAGAACTTACCCAGTTAACTCCAGGTATCGTCCAAGCTGTCATAGCTACTGGAAATGATGCTAGTAAAAACGCCCTTGCACCTAATGCGGGGTTTAAAAAGTTATTTCCAATTCCACCAAAAACCATTTTAACCACTATTATAGCAAATGCTGAACCTAATATACACATCCACCATGGAAGAGATGCTGGTACATTAAATGCTAATAATATTCCTGTAACTACTGCTGAAAAATCTCCTATAGTAATATCTTGTTTAGTTAATTTTTGATATAAAAATTCACATCCCACTGCTCCCACTGTACAGAAGAAAATAACATTTAATGCACTTAACCTGTAAAAAAACACTGCTGATGCCATAGCAGGTAGTAAAGCTATTATAACTTGTTTCATTATGTAAGACGTATCTTGGTTACTTCTCACATGCGGAGAAGACGATACAATCAATTTATTATTCATTTAAATTCCCCCTAGCCCCAATTATTTTTTAGCTGATTCTTTTCTTCTATTTGAAATAATTTCTCTTTTTGCATTTCTCACTGATTGAAGTAGCGGTCTTCTTGCTGGACAAACAAATGAACAAGATCCACACTCTATACAATCTAAAGCTCTATAATTTTCTGCACTTTCAAAATCATTTTTTAAAGAATAAGCACTTATATATAACGGTTGTAAAAATGCTGGACATACTGTTAAACATTTACCACATCTTAGACAGTTTTGTGGCTTTGGTGTTTTAGACTCTTCATCGTCTAAACATAATATACCTGATGTTCCCTTATTTGTAGGTATGTCTATTGTATACTGTGCTAGTCCCATCATTGGCCCCCCCATTATTACTTTGCCAACTATCTTATCTTCTTTAAAGCCTCCACATTG
Source organism: Romboutsia sp. 1001713B170131_170501_G6 (assembly GCF_015668195.1). NCBI lineage: Bacteria > Bacillati > Bacillota > Clostridia > Peptostreptococcales > Peptostreptococcaceae > Romboutsia > Romboutsia sp. 1001713B170131_170501_G6. The sequence continues at coordinate 66,560 of NZ_JADPFC010000001.1, read as the reverse complement.
GTCTATTATTTCTGATACCAATGTTCCAACTTTTGTAACTAAATTTTTTGGCTCACTTATACAGCTACCTGTAACAGTAGTAATTCTTTCTATTAATGGCATTCCTGTTTTTATAGTTTTGGCAATTTGCGCTGCTGTTCCTACGTTATTTACTACTGCACCTGCATCCATAGGTAGCCCCCCAGATGGAACTTCCCTTTTAGTACATGCATATATAAGTTGTTTTTCTGCACCTTGTGGATACTTAACTTCTAAACCTACAACTTTAATATCATCATATTTTTGAGCTTCTTTTTCTATTGCAGAAATTGCATCAGGTTTATTTACCTCAATTCCTATATATCCCTTTGATACATTTAAAGATTTCATAAGTACTTTTAACCCAAAAACTACATCTTCTGGATTTTCAAGCATTAGCCTATGATCTGCTGTTAGATATGGCTCACACTCAGCTCCATTTAATATAACAGTATCAATTTTCTTATCTGGTGGTGGTGATAGCTTTACATGAGTTGGAAAAGTAGCTCCTCCCATACCAACTATTCCAGCCTCCTTTATTATTGATACAATTTCTTCTTTACTTAAATCTTCTAAACTTCCCTTTGGTTTTACGCTTTCGTGTATTTCTTCCTTAAAATCGTTTTCTATAACAATACATGTACCTCTTCCACCAGCTAATTCATGTTCTTTTATAGCTATTACTTTACCAGATACAGAAGAATGTACGTTACAAGAAACAAATCCTTGTTGCTCACCTATTTTTTGCCCAACTTTTACTAAATCTCCAACCTTAACTATCTCTTTAGCGGGCGCACCAATATGCTGTTGAAGTGGTATATAAACTACCTTTGGTGACTTAGCTATTTCAATAGCCTTTTTCTCTGAGTACTCTTTTTTATATGGAGGATGTATACCTCCTTTGAAAGTTAAGAGTTTCATTCCTTTACCCCCTTACTTATATGTTTAAACATTCCTATCCCTTAGTATAAGTATACTATATATCATATTAAAACTTAACTATTGTTAAAACTTTATCAACAAAGAAAAGGACTGTTAATAAAACAGTCCTTTTAAGCTTTACTTATTGATGTTATAAATTTATAATATCCTTGCATCGATGATAAATACAAGCTTTTTACCATACTATACTCTCCCTTGTCTATAGATTCCATAGAGATGTTTATTTTTTCATCTAAACCATCAACATACTTAATTAAATTCTCTTTAAATAAATCAGCTGGTTTATAATCAATTTTATCTGCCTCTTTTTTCATATTATCCACTATGTTTTTTCTATCTGTTAATATTTTTTTATATTCTTTTACATCAATATTTTCATTATTTTTATCCCAAAATTCTGATTCTAACTTAAAATTAGATACCAATTCATTTAAAAATTTTGATAATTCACCTAAATATGAGTACTTACTTGTATACTTCATAGATAATACTGGTACTTTAAGTTCTGATATAAATGCATCATCAAAAACTTTTTTAACACTATCTATATTATTTCTTAATGAATCTTTGCTAAATGATGAATACGTCTGTACTTTCTTTATGCCGTCAACTTCTATAACAGAAAAAGGTAAATTACTTTCATTCAGTTTAATCTCTATCTTATTCATCTCATTTTCATTATCTATTGATGCTACTTGAATAGTATATAAACTCCAAGAATCTGCTATAGCAACTTTAACATCTCCTTCTACGTTTTCATCTTCTTCTTTTTCAACTTTTTTTTCAACTTCTTCTTTATTATTTTCTTCAGAAACTTCTTTTATTCCAAAGTCTTCAAATCCTTTAAACTTGTCCTCTTTAATATTTATACTTTTAAAAAATGAAATCTTTTCATCTATACTTTTTACAATATCACTATTTTTTAATTTTATAACTCCAAATGTTCCTATTGATATAACAGGAATCATAATTAAAATTAATCTTAAAGTTTTTTTCTTTCGTCTTTTATTAAAACCTCTATATATAGTTTTTCTTTTATTCATTAGTTTGTCCCCCCTAAAACTATTATTACTAATATATATTTTAGGGTTGTACAGATTATGATTAATTTTTGGCTTTAATATAAAAAATAACTATTTTGTATTAATTTATATCCTTATCTTAGCTATTATAGGATAATGATCTGACATACTCTTTATCAACACATCATAGTCTAATATTTCAATATCATTGGATACAAATATATAATCTATTCTATCAAGCCCCGTTGCAAAAGTTAATATATTTGACTTTTCTAATTCTATAGCCGCATCTCTTAAAATATTTTTATCAATGCATATATTGCCTTGATTAAAATCACCAACAACTATATATGGCTCATTATTTAATGTATTTATAAATTCTATAAGTTCATTTATTTGCCTCTCTCTTTCTTCATTCCCAAGTCCAAGGTGTACATTTATAATATTTAACTTACTTCCTTTTATATTTATTATTGTATGAAGAATCCCTCTTTGTTCTCTTTTACTACTTAAATATATATGATTTTCATATTTTATAGGATATTTAGAGTATGTAACCAACCCATAATTAGAGCCAAATTTAGTTACATTTGCGCCGAAATGAGAATACATTTTTAACTCTTCTTTGAAACTACTTACTTGAAATCCAGACTTAGCAGATTCATTTACTTCTTGAAGACAAATAATATCTGCGTTACATACTCGCAAAAAATCTATAATATCAAATAATGTAGGAAACATATTTTTATCTAGTCCACTATGTATATTATAACTAACTACTTTTAATTCTTTTTTAGGTGGAAAATAAATCCTTTCTATAACTACACTTATAGATATACATATAAATACACATGCAAGACTTATTATCTTTCTGATTTTTATATATATCAACTCCTATCATAGTTTTATTTTATATTATATGCTTTTTTATAAAATTAAAGACGTCTTAAAGACGTCTTCAACTTTATATTTATCTTTTATTTAGTTTTTCTTTCATAATATAATTTATAACCTTTCTTCTTATATCCTCCGCATTATCTTCATCATCAACACTTATTTCTAGCAGTTTTGCTATAGACTTCATATCATTTCTAGCTTTTGATTTATAACTTTCAATTAAATCTTCTTTTATCCTCTCCGGCTCCAAAATATATTCTCTACCCCCTTTTTGGTATGAAAAATATCTTTTGGAGTATTCATTTCTATTTGAATAAATATGGTTAGCTATCCTTCTTAATATGCTATTGTAAGAATTTTTTGTTGTGGCATTTATGCCTAAGTATCTAGCAAATTTTATTAATTCTTTTTTAGATTTAAATAGATCTTGTGATTTTATAGATTTTACAATTAAGGATATATTTTTCTCATTAGATCCACTTTTCAATATATTTAAATATACATTATTACAAGACATGCCACTTGATGCTTTTTTTATGTTTTCATTTATTATTTTATCTATATTTCCTTCAAAGTATTTTTTTATACCTCTCTGAGATGCATTACCTTCTAAATCTTTTTGGGTCATTTCAAGTATAACTTTTCTTAAATCATCTCTATATCCTCTTTCATCCACGACACTCCCCCCTTAATTATTTATATTATATTCAAAAATTTTTTTAATTGTGAATTTTGCTATTGGATTTATAATTATATGAATGATTTTTTATATTATTTATGTATATATTATTCATGTAAGGACATAATATTAATGTAAAATCAAACATACTCAATCTCCCCCATTTAGACTTCTATTATTTCCCCCAATAGAAGTCTTTTTTTATTTTAAAATTTTTATATAAAAATTTCGCTTCGGTCATGTCCCAACGACTTTGTCCCTTGCGCAAAATATTATTTGTTTAAATTATATATAAAAAAATATGCACAACTGTTAACTTACAGTTGTGCATATTTTTTATTATTCAATTCCAACTAATTCATAACCTGTATCTTCTATAACAGATTTTAATTCATCTTTACTTACTGAATCATCCATTTCTACTATAGCATATTTCCCTTCTAGGTTAACTTCTATTACATTTACACCTTGTATATCTTCACTTAATGCTGTTTTTAAATGATTAACACAATGTCCACAGCTCATTCCATCTATAAGTAATTTTTTTCTCATAATAATTACCTCCTTATATACCCTATAAGGGTATTCTATCATACTTTTTATAACTTGTGTCTATATTTTTCTCAAAAAATTTAATAATATTTAATTTAAATATAAATACTTACATATAAAAAAAGTAGACATAATGCCTACTTTTTAATGGTGCGGAAAGCGGGACTTGAACCCGCACGAGCATAAGCTCGCTACCCCCTCAAGATAGTGCGTCTGCCTATTCCGCCATTTCCGCATATCCTTTATATTATAAAGGATATGCCTTTTGCTTTTTTAAGTCAATTATTTTTTTATTAATTTACTTATTTTTTATAGTTAAATTTGTTATACCCTCATAAACATCAAAATCATTTGGTTGAATTTTACCTTCTATTCTACTATTTGTAACCATATAATCATTTCTTATAACTAAACTTATCATAAGAATATTGTTATTTACATATTTTTGTATAGAGTCATATATGTCTTTAACTTGACTTTCATTAGTTGCTCTTGTTAAAGAAGCCATATAGTCATTAAGTTTTTCATCTTTATAATCTAAGCTTTTTATTATAGGGGTTGCGTCAGGTATAAAAGATAATTCCCATCCAACTAATGCTAAATCATATTTTTTTCCAGAAATAGCTTTTTCAAGTTCTTCCCCCTCTAGTTCATCAACTTCAGATTTTATCCCTATAGCTTTTAAATTTTCTGAAATAATATGTGCAGATTTCACTCTATCTATATTATTTTTATTTACAACTATTTTTAGATTTATCTTTGAAGAACCTTTTGTATTACCTTTGTTTTCTTTTTGATCTTTTGAGTTACTCTTATCACCATCAAATTTAACTTTACTTAAATATTCTTTAGCTTTTTCTTTATTGTAATTAATAGATTTTATATCTTTATTATAGTATTTTGAGCTTGTATTAAGTGGGAAATTAACAATATTAGCATCTCCCATATAAGCTTCTTCTAATATTCTTTTCTTATCTATTGAATATGCTATGGCTTTTCTTAAGTTAGAGTCTAATAATATTGGATTATCGTAATTAAAGATTATATTTTCATAATCTCTTCCTTCATATTTAGTAATATTAAATTCAGTTTCGTGAAATTTACTTAAATCATTTAAGGATACCTTGGCTATATCACTATCTAATGCCATAACCATAGCAACTTGTGCCTCTTGATCTGGCACTACACCTACCCTTATATCCTTGGCTGTACTTGGTATCTCTTTATAATAATCTTCATTTTTAGTTAAGAACATTCCATCTCTTTCTTCATATTTTTCTATTTTGTAAGGTCCATTTCCTATTAAATTATTCTTATTATTAGTTATGTCTTTTTTAGATAAAGAAGATAAATTATTTTTAGATAATATAGGGAATATAAGTGTTTCTATAGAAAATGAATAATTCTCATTTAAATTTATATTAAATTCTTTATCATTTATTACATATATTGATTTTATATTTTTCACTAATTCAGTATAAGGATTTTCTTCGCTTTTTTTAATAAAGTCTACTGTAAATTTAACATCACTAGATGTAACCGGACTTTTATCATGCCACTTTGCATCTTTTAGTTTTACATTTATTTCCTTACCGCCATTTTCAATTGAATACTCTTTTACTAGCTGTGGTACTACGTTGTAATTTTCATCTATTGTAAATAAGCTATCATATATTAGATTCATTACATACCCAACAGACTTGTCTTTGTTTAATATAGGATTTATAGTCTCAGGCTTTACCATAGTTAAATTTATATAGTCTGAATTTATATCACCCTTACTACTTTCTTTCTTATCTTCAGTTTCAATTTTAGAACTACATCCTACTACAATCATTGCTATAACTAGGATTATAGATAAAACCTTAGTTTTTTTCATTAGTTTTTCCTTCCTTGCAATATATACTATTATAGTTTTTATAATTTTTTTTGACTTTATCTACATAATTTGATGTTTCTGTAAATGGTATATTGTGAAGCATTTTACCATCCTTGCTATACTCATTATTTCCAAGCCATTTATTGACGTTACCTGAACCACCATTGTATGCTGCTACAACTAAATCCAAATTTCCAAATTCTTTATATAACTTATTTAAATACCAACATCCTATTTTTATGTTAGTTTCAGGATCAAATATGTCTATATTATTTTCTAGGTTAAGCTCTTCTATAGCCCAATCTCTAGTTATATCACTTATTTGCATTAATCCTTTCGCTCCCTTATTAGATATGGCATCCTTTTTAAATTTACTTTCAGCCTTCATAATACTATAGACTAGATTTTCTTCTATATTAAATTCTTTTGAGTATCTTTCTACATAATCTGAATACTTTTTAGGATATAAAATTTTATGTATTGTTTTAGTTTCTATTAAAAAACCAGTTAATATAATCAATGAGATAGATAATATTATAAGTATCTTTTTATTATTCACACCAATTCTCCTTTATATATTCAATGAGTCGGTTAGCTTTTATCTCTAATTCTTCAAATGAATAAGAGTTATCTATTGTATAGTCTGCATATTTAACCTTTTCTTCTTGGCTCATTTGAGACATTATTCGACTTAAAGCTTCATCCTTTGTACAATTATCCCTTTTTTGTATTCTCTCTATCTGCCTATCTTGATTACATGTTACAACTAATAATTTATCTACTACATCTAAATATCCACCTTCAATTAATAATGCTCCATCGATTAAAATAATATCTTTATGTTTTAATCTATATTCTTTAACTTTACTAATTATCTTCTCATAAATTTTAGGATGAGTTAAATTATTTAATTCTATAAGTTTTTCTTCATTGTTGAAAACTATATTGCCTAGTGCCTTTCTATCTAGAGTTCCATCCTCTCTTTTTATATCCATTCCAAATTTATCAAATACTTCTTCAAGAAGTAAATTATCTTCAAATATATTCCTTGAAATTATATCTGCATCTATTACTTCTATATTTTTACTCTTAAATATATTTGATAGGCTACTTTTTCCACAGCCTATATTCCCTGTAAGTCCTAATATTAGCATATACTCACCTACTTTGTTTCATACCAAGAATTACCTACATTTAAATCTACATCTAAATGCACATCCATACTAACTGCGTTTTCCATTTCATCTTTAACTATTTTTTTAACTTCTTCTACTTCCTCATCATAAGCTTCTACTATAAGTTCATCGTGTACTTGAAGTATTAATTTTGACTTTAATTGTCTTTCTTCTAACTTCTTATACACATTTACCATAGCTATTTTTATTATATCAGCTGCACTACCTTGTATAGGAGCATTCATTGCAGCTCTTTTACCTGCATTTCTTAGCATAAAGTTACTTGATTTAAGTTCTGGAATATATCTTCTTCTATTTAGTATAGTAGTTATATATCCATTTTCTGTTGCATTTTCTACTACTTTATCCATAAAATCTTTTATTTTACTATATTTATTAAAGTAATTTTCTATATATTCTTTAGCTTGCTTTACAGGTATATGTAAATCTTCTGATAATCCAAAATCACTTTTTCCATAAACTATACCAAAGTTTACAGCTTTAGCATCACTTCTTTGCTTACTTGTAACTTCATCCATATTAACATTAAATACTTGTGATGCAGTTTTTGTATGTATATCTTCATTATGTTTAAATGCTTCTATCATAGTTTCATCTTGACTCATGTGCGCTAATACTCTTAATTCTACTTGAGAATAATCCGCATCAACTAATTTAGAATTTTCATCAGATATAAATACCTTTCTTATGTTTCTTCCCATTTCAAGTTTAACAGGTATATTTTGAAGATTTGGTTCTGTTGATGAAATTCTTCCTGTTGTAGTTATAGTTTGGTTAAATGATGAATGTATCCTACCATCTAATGGATTTATTATAGCTAATAATCCTTCAACATAAGTTGAATTTAACTTAACAATTTGTCTATACTCTGTTATTTTATCTATTATTGGACTTTTATCTCTTAGCTTTTCTAGTACTTCTGCATTTGTTGAATATCCTGTTTTAGTTTTTTTGATTATAGGTAATTCTAGTTTTTCAAATAATATAACTCCTAATTGTTTTGGTGAATTTATATTAAATTCTTCTCCAGCTATATCATATATTTCTTGTTCTAATTTTTTAATTATAGTTTTAAATTCTATACCTAATTCATGTAATTTTTCCTTATCAACTTTTATTCCTTGATATTCCATATCACCTAAAACTTCTACTAAAGGCATTTCAACATGATAAAGCAATCCATCCATTTCACTTTCTTTTATGCTTTTTTCCATTATAGGATATACTTCATATACTGTATTTATAACTTTTCCTATATAATCACACAATTCTTCTAATTCTAAATCTTCATATTTTTTTGCTTTTACACCTTTACCTAGTAACTCTTCTTTTGACTTAACTTTTTTAGTAAGATATTTCATAGCTATTGCACTACATTCATAAGATGTAGATGATGCTGAATCTATTAAATACTCTGCTATTGTTATATCAAAATGCATATTCTCTAATTTTATATTATAAGGTCTTAAAGCTATATAATCTTCTTTTAAATTATATCCAAATTTCTTTACTTCCTTACTTATAAGTACTTCTTCTAGCTTATTTATTTCATCTTCATTTATATAGTATATATTAGTTCCATCTACACTTATAAAAATATGTATAATATTTTTTTCTAATATGTTTCCTTGTCTACTTACAGTGTCTATGTATAGATTTCCTTCTTTTTTAATATCATTTATAAATGTGTCTATATTTTCTAATTTTTTTATATTTAAATTAGATTCAACTTCCTCTGTTTCACTTCCTCCATCTATGTTAGATAGTCTAGATAATAAACTTGTAAAACCTAAATTCCTAAATGATTCTATTACCTTATCTTTATCGTAATCTCCATATTCTAAATCATCTAGATTTATCTCTATAGGCACATCTCTTATTATAGTAGCTAACCTCTTACTCATTATGGCAAGTTCTTTATTTTCTTCTAGCTTCTTTTTCACGCTGCCTTTTAGATTTTCTATATTTTCTATTATATTTTCTATACTAGAATATTCTTTAATAAGTTTTATTCCTGTTTTTTCACCTATACCTGGTACACCTGGTATATTATCCGATTTATCTCCCATAAGACCTTTTAAGTCTATAAATTGAGTTGGAGTCATTTCATATTTTTCCATTACAGAATCAAAATTATACTCTTCAACTTCTCCTACACCTTTTTTAGTTATTAAAGTTGTAGTCTTGTCTGATGCCAACTGTATAGCATCTTTATCTCCTGTAACTATGTATACCTTATATCCATTTTCTTCTCCTAGCCTTGATACTGTTCCTATTATATCATCAGCTTCGTAACCATCTATTTCTAATCTATTTATATTGAATTTGTCCAGTAAATCTTTTAATGGTTCAAATTGTTCTCTTAATTCATCTGGCATTTTCTTTCTTCCAGCTTTATATTCTTCAAACTCTAAATGCCTAAATGTAGGAGCCTTTCTATCAAATGCAACACTCATATGAGTAGGCTTATATGTATCTATTATCTTAAATAACATTGTTGTAAATCCATATATAGCATTTGTTCTTAGCCCTTCTTTATTAGTCATTTCTGGTAATGCATAAAATGCTCTATTTATTATAGAGTTCCCATCTATTATAATCAATCTCTTATTCAAATTTATCACTCCTAGTTTTTGTCTCTCTAGTATAATAGTTATTATATACCACTCTTATACTATTTATATTACCATAATATTAAAAGTATATTAACCATAAATATGTTGCAAACGTTTCATTAAATTGTTACAATATCTATATAATAATATTTGCCGAATTGGTGGAATGGCAGACACGACAGACTCAAAATCTGTTGATAGTATTATCGTGTGGGTTCAAGTCCCACATTCGGCACCATTTAAGTTCTAACTATAGCAGTTAGAACTTTTTAATTTTTAAGCACTATTTTTTTGACTTTAAATTTATTTGTACTATTTCAGGTTTACAATTTATTCTTATTACAACCTTAGAACCGCCTAATCCTTTACTTAAAATCATCTTAGATCCATTAAGATTATATTCACCTAAATCGTATTTTGGGAAAAATTCTCTATTTGGAGAAAGTACTCCTCCTATTTTAGGTATCCTTATTATTCCTCCATGAACATGTCCTGAAAGTACCAAGTCTGCTCCCCAATTAGAATAATTTTCAAAGAAGAATGGGTTATGAGCAAGTAATATGTTGTAATTCTTTTTATCTATTTTACCTAGACTTTCATTCATAAAATTTTCATCTAAAGCTTTATTTTTATTTCTATAGTTACTAAAAAAATATGGATAATATTCTAGTGGCACTACTACACCATATAAATTTATATAACTACTTCCTTTATTAACTTTTATCTTATCATTATCTAGATCTATTATATCCTTATCTTTAAGCAATCTAAAATATTCTTTGTACTCTTTTTTATATTTCTTATTAAGAGATTTCTGCTCGTGATTTCCAACTACATGGACTACTTTATATTTACAAGATATATAATCAATTAAATCTAGAGCCACTTTAAAATTATCTTTTTCTCCATCTACTAAATCTCCAGTAATTACTATTATATCTGGATTTATTTTGTCTATCTCTTCTATAAGTTTTATATTACCTTTTCCAAACGTTTTATTGTGTAAATCACTAATTTGCAATATTTTGTAATTATCAAATTCTTTAGGAATTTTTTCATCTTCTATATTATATTCTATTTTTTCTAATGTAGTTGCTTCTCTTTTAAAAAATTTATATGTAATACCAATTGCTATACCTGTTATTAATATTTCACTTATCATTGATTTACCTTCCTTGTCTAAATTTAAAAGAGCGACTAATTACAAATTAATCGCTCCTTTAAGCTTAATCCTTTTTCTTTACTTTATTATAAAGTTTTGATGTCTTAGTCCTATTGCTTCCACTATCTTTTGCTCCTATATGAAGACCATCCTTTATTCCTAGTTCAGATCCATGCTCTGAGAATATATTTCTCATTTCAGATTTAGTCTTAGGTCTATCTTTTAATCTATTTTTATTGTTATTCATTTTTGCTGCCTCCTAAATACTTAGTATTTAGGATTAATTTAACCAAAAAAAACTTATTTATTATCTAAATATTGCTTTAATATATTAACAAGTTTTTCTTGATTAATAGTTTCTATCTTCTCTATCTTATTTTCTTTGCTAAAAACTGCTAATAATTTAATCTTTTTGCTACTTTCAACTTCATATAAATCTACATTTCTATTACCTAACCTACTGTATGCTTCTATACTTGGGTATTTATCACCAAAATATTCACATATTGATTCTGTATCCCTTCCTATAAAACTATTAATATCTATTTTTTCTACACTGCTTAGTGATATAGGTAATGCATCATTATATCTATCTACAATTATATCAGCGCCATCATTAATATATTTTTCATCTGAATCTTCTTTAGATATCTCATAGGTTTGTACTTCTACAACATGATCATTTCTTAAGTTTATATATAAAGCACTCTTGTCTAACTTATTTTCCTCAGTATACTTTGGATATATAAGCCTTTTATCCCTTATTTCTCTTGGATTATCTGAGTCTATATAATAAGTTGTACAGTATGGTTCCCCCATATTTTTTATAACATATTCGTAGTCTTTATTCATTATCTCATTAACATTATTTTGAACCTTTGTCATCATCTTATGTTTCATTTCTTCATTAGGTAGGCTTCCATTTGTATTAATATTTTCGCTCTTACTACATCCCGTTACAAATGCACTAATGACAATGATGCTATATAATAATTTCCGTAGCTTCATAAATTAGTCCTCCTTTTGTTGATTGACACTTATTTTTTCCGATTTTATTTTACACATAATTATTCTAGTCTATCATTTATATGATTATATACTATTTATATAATAATAATAATACTTTTATGTATTTTGTAATGATTTTGTAACAGGTCATTTTTATACTATGCTATAATACTTATAAACAATATAAGGAGGTTTTGTCTTGGATTTTAAGCAATTGGAAGTGTTTGTTGCAGTTTGTAAGTATGAAAGTTTTTCTAAAGCTGCAAAGGAATTATTTTTAACTCAACCAACAGTTAGCTCTCATATTAATAACCTCGAAAAAGAACTCGGTACTGTTCTTATAAATAGAAATAATAAGAATTTAACTTTAACAAAGTCAGGAGAAATACTTTACAATCATGCCATATTAATATTAAATAATTGTAAAAAAGCAGTTTATGATATAAAGGAGTATTCCGAAAAAATAGAGGGTATTATAGATATAGCTTGCAGTTCTATACCTGAATCTTATATTATTCCTAATTTTTTAAATAATTTTTCTAAACAATTTAAAGATGTTAAGTTTAATATTAGTCACTATGACTCTAAATCTGCAATTTCAGAAATCTTAAATGAAAGGATAAGTTTCGGGCTTGTTGGTTCAAAATCTAATAATCCACAAATTGAGTACATAGATTTAATGGATGATGAGTTAGTTCTTATAACTCCTTTAGACCTTGCCCTTCCTAATTCAAATGGATTTATAGATGTTGATTTATTATATTCACTTAAGCTTATTATGAGAAAAGAAGGTTCTGGAACTAAGGATTTAATTATAAATAAGTTAAAATCTAATGATTTCGATACAGATAAACTAGATGTAATTGCTCATCTTGAATCTAATGAGTCTGTAAAAAAACTTGTACAATCCGGTCTTGGAGTTTCTTTTGTATCATATATATCTTGTATTGATGAATTAGAGTCTAAGAAACTGAACATTTATAGGGTAAAAAATATAGAATTTAAAAGAAAGTTCTACTTTATTTATTCCAGAAAAAAAGTTTTTACACCATTAGAAAATAAATTTTTAATAGGACTATATAAATATTTCAACATAAAAAGATAGACCCAAATAAAAGGTCTATCTTTTTTAATAGTCAATTACTTCTAATATTACTTAAAGGTTTATATTAAAGAATGCTTTATATCCTTTATACATCTCATATATATCAACTTTAGAAACTATTTCATATGGAGCATGCATATTTAACACACCTACTCCACAATCTATAACCTCAGCACCATAGTTTGCTAATATATAGGCAATAGTTCCACCACCACCTTGGTCTACTTTTCCAAGTTCAGCAGTTTGCCATACAACTTCGCCTTGGTTGAATATTCTTCTTACTTCTGCCATAAACTCTGCATTAGCATCATTGCATCCGCTTTTTCCTCTTACACCTGTATACTTGCTTAAAACTATACCATGCCCCATGTATGCAGAGTTTCTCTTATCATACACCTCTGGGAAATTAGGATCATATCCTGCAGATACGTCAGCCGATAATACCTTAGTATTTGCCATAGCTCTTCTTACTCTTAAGTTACAGTAATTTCCTTCTAAAGCTATAAGCTCTGCTACTGTATTTTCAAAGAATTTAGAATGCATACCAGTATTTCCTTGAGACCCTACTTCTTCCTTATCTACACATAATGCTACTGCACAGTATTCAGGTTCAGTAGTTTCTATTAAGGCTTTGACAGCACCATATGAACAAACTCTATCATCATGCCCATAAGCTAATACCATAGATTTATCAAATCCTAAGTGACGAGCACGACCAGAAGGTACTATTTCTATTTCAGCACTTAGGAAGTCTTCTTCTACCATATTGTATTTTTCATTTAATATCTTTAATACATTTTGTGCTACAGCTTCTTTTTCTTCGCCCTCAAGTGGCATATGACCAACTAGTAGGTTAAGTCCTTCTCCTGTTATACCTTCAGAAAGTTTCTTTTGCATTTGATCTCCTGAAAGATGTACTAGTAAGTCAGTTATACAAAATACTGGATCTTCTTCATCATCACCTATACATATATCAACTTTTTTACCATCATTTAGGATAACTACTCCATATATTGAAAGTGGTGTTGCTGTCCATTGATATTTTTTTATTCCTCCATAGTAATGAGTTTTAAAAAATCCTAGATTAGCTTCTTGATATAAAGGGTTTGGTTTTAAGTCAATCCTTGGAGCATCTATATGGCCACCAACTACCTTCATACCTTCTTCTAAAGATCTTTTACCCATAACAAACATAGCTACTGATTTATCTTTATTCACTGCATATATTTTGTCTCCTGGATTTACCTTTCCTTTTTGTATAGCTTCCTCTAGTGATATGTATCCATTTTCTTTTGCCATATTTACTATTTCTCTAGCAGAGGTTCTTTCTGTTTTTCCTTTGTCTAAAAATTGCATGTAATCTTTAGAATAAGACATTATATCTTCTATATTATTTTTACTTCTTTCAATATCCCATGCATTTTTAGCTTCATACTTTAAATTCATATTGCCCCTCCTTAAGTAATTATTAAATTTATATTATATTTAGTTTTGACTATTTTGGTTATTTTTCATATGTTCATCGTATTCTTCTTTTGATACTACCTTTATATTATCTAATCTAGATCTAAAGTGTGCTCTAAAGTGTTCTAGATATTCTTTTCTTAATCCTTCTCTTTCTATAGTTTCTTCTTTTGTTAATCCTTCAGCTTTATTCTTTTTAGCTAATTCATTTATTCTGTCTAGTTTCTTTTGATCAAACATTATTTCATTCTACTTAAAATAAATTTATTTTAAGTATTCTCCTTTCTATTTTGTTGTCTTAATAAAAAAACCTATTATTTTTTATTGTTATATTATCTTTATATTTATAAAGAAATTCGTCTAAGTTATCACTTATTATAGATATTCCCTTTTCTATATCTTGTATACTTGCCCTAGCTATATTTATCCTAAAAAACCTATCATCTATTATATTATCAAAAAAGCAAGTTCCTGGAAGAACAGATACTCCTTTACCTAATAAAAATTCTGTTAAGTCATGTGATAAATATCCTCTTGGTAGTTCTATAAAAAAGTTAATACCTCCACTTCCATTTCTTATCTTTAGTCTATCGCTTAATTTATTATATATCAACTCTTTTGCCACATTATATTTTTGTGTATATTGATTTTCCACGCACTTAAGATATTCATCCCAACTAAAGTTTTCCATATAGTAATACATTGATTTTTGAATCAAACCTGGAGTTGATATATCAGATGAATACTTAGCCCAAAGTACCTTTTTTAGTAATTCACTTGGAATTTCAACAATACCTATTCTAAGCCCCGGCATAAATATTTTAGAAAAACTCTTTATGTATATAACCCTGTTTTTATCATCATAACTCTTTAATGGTTTATTATCAAGAGAATTAAATTTAAAATCACTTATAAAATCATCTTCTACTATATAAAAATCATATTTTTCAGCTAGTTCTATTAGCTTTTTCTTTTTATATGTAGAATATGATATACCTGTTGGATTTTGAAAATTTGGCATAGTATATATTATTTTAGGCTTTATCTTTTCAAGCTTAAGTTTTAATACCCCTATGTCTATTCCATCATCTAACATAGGTATTGATATTATCTTCGCTCCCCTACTTTTAAATACTTCTATAGCTCCATTATAAGTTGGCTCTTCAACATATACTACGTCTGAATAATTTATAAGTCCTTTGCAGACAATGTCTATACCTTGCTGGGCCCCTGATATTATTTGTAGGTTGTCTTTAGTTGTATTTATATCTTTGCTATGTAGATATTGTGCTATTTTTTCTCTTAATGGTTCATATCCTAAACCTTCATCATATTCGAATATAGTACTTCCTTCATTAGTCAAAGCCATATTTATAGCTTCTTTAAAATCATCTATTGGAAATATTTCTGTAGATGGATTTCCTGTATCAAAACTTATTATACCTTCTTTTCTTTGTACAGTACTTGAACTTTCTTGATTTATAGATGTAGCAAAAGTTCCACTTCCCATACTTTTATTGACATATCCTTCTTTTTCTAATAATTCATATGCCTTTACTATTGTTGTATTATTAACCCCTATTAATTTTGCTAACATTCTTATTGGCGGTAGCTTTTCATATTCCTTTATTTTATTTTCACATATAAGTCTCTTTACATGATTATATATTTGTAAATATTTAGGACTATCTTTGATTAAATCTAAGTTATATTTTTCCATACTATCCCCACTTGTTTCTTTAATATTATCACTTGATGGTCATTACTATATTTGATAAGATTTATTATGTATATAATACCAAAATTTTATCAAAAAGGGGAAGTTTTTATGTTTTATGATTACCATATGCACTCAAGTTTCTCAAATGATAGTAAGACCGATATGGAAGATATGATTAAAAAATCAATAGACTTGGGTCTTAAAGAAATATGCTTTACAGATCATGTTGATTATGACCTTGCAAATGATTTTGATTGGGGTATTGATTATGATAAATACTTTGAAAAATTAGATTTTTATAAATCTAAATATGCTAATCAAATATCTATAAAAAAAGGTATAGAACTTGGTCTTCAAAAACAAATAATAACTAAGTGCAGTAATGATGCTAATAAATATCCTTTTGACTTTATAATATGTTCTTTACATGCTATAGATAGAATTGACTTATATTTTGGCGAGTTTTTTAAAGATAAAACTCAACATCAAGCTTATGAAGCTTATTTTAAAGAACTATATAATATTGTTAAAAACTACAAAGACTATTCTGTGTTAGGACATCTAGATTTAGTTAAAAGATATGGAGACTATAAAAATATTTTAAATGATAGCTTATTTTCAGATATAATAGAAGCTATATTAAAACAAGTTATACAAGATGGAAAAGGAATTGAGATAAATACATCTTGTTATAGATATAATCTTCCTGACTTAACACCTTCAAGAAGTATAATAAATATGTATAAAGATTTAGGTGGTGAAATAATAACTACAGGCTCTGATTCTCACCATCCATCTCAAATAGCATATCAATTTGATTATATTTACTCATATCTAAAAGAAGTAGGCTTTAATCATGTATGTAAATTTACAAATATGAAACCTGAATTTGTAAATATATAATTATTTTTTCACCTCCTTATGAATATATTTAAACATAAGGGGGTGATTTATTGAGAATACCCAATCTTGTTTTTTCTACGGCTGTATTATTTATTTCTAACTTAGTAGTTAGGGTAATTGGTTTTTTGTACAAAATATTTTTATCAAGGTCAATTGGTGAAGTTGGTCTTGGAATATACCATATATTATTTAACTTCTTAATGATTTGCCTAGCTTTAACTACTACAGGTATCCCAACTACTTTAAGTTGTTTAGTTGCTAATAAAAAAGCTCTTAATGATAAACATAATAGCAATGTATTGTTTATATCTACACTTTATGTAGCATTTTTTATATCACTTATGATTTCTCTTATAATAGCTTTTAATGCAAGTTTTTTGTCATCAAAACTATTAAAAGATGATAATTTAAGTTTATTAATTTTATCTATCTGTCCAGCTATAGTCCTTATAACAATATCAAATATATTAAGAGGATACTACTATGGTTTAAAAGAAGTCGTAGTTCCTGCTATAGGGCAAGTTCTAGAGCAATTAAGTAGGATATTTTTTGTGGCTTTAATTATTTTATTTATAAATAACAAATCTTTTAATTGTTATATTGCACTATTAGGTCTTTCTATTGGAGAGGCCATAAATATATTATTTATAGCACTTTGCTTATATAAAAACTCAAATTTATATAATACCTATGTTATAAAAATAAAGGATTTCTATAATGCTTCTATAGAAACGATTAAAATGTCTATACCTATAACTTGCAATCGTATGTCAAATATATTACTTCATTCTTTAAGCTCTATGATTGTTCCTTCTAGGCTAGTCTTATCAGGTATTAGCTATAGTCAAGCATTAAGCATGTATGGAGTTATAAGTGGGATGGTTATGCCTTTTATATACTTACCATTTACCTTAGGTTCTGCATTAATTGTAAACTTGATACCTAGTATATCTCAAGAGATGTCGCTTGGTAGATATAAAAGTGTAAAGAAAAAAATTAATTTTGCTATGCTCCTAACACTAGGTGTAGGAATATTTTCATCAGTATTTTTTTATATGTTTGGTGAAAAATTATGCCTTTTAGTATATGATCATGAACTTGCAGGTTCTTACTTAAAATCAATGTGCTTAATTCCTCTGTTCATGTCTTTAAATCAAACACTATCAGGCATACTTCATTCTATAAGAAAAGAGGTAATTTCAAGTTTAATTACTATTTTTAGTATGTGTATTCAGCTATTTGGTGTATATTTACTTACTCCATTACCTAATTTAAATATTTATGCATATATCTATACAACAACTTTTATGTCATTTTTTACATGTATATTACATATTTTTGTTATTATTAAAGCTTTAAAAAACTTTTCTAAAAATATTAAATCTTAGGAGGTTATTATGAAAAATATTAAGCCATTTTATATATATACAGATAAAAATGTTTTATATATTAAAAGTATAAATGGGCAAACAGAAAAATTATCTAACAATATACATTCTTATTGTGCAACTATAGATAATTCTAGTAATATACATATCTGTGCACTTGATACTAGGGGTAGACTAAATCATTTTCTCAAACACAATGGCTCTTGGAAAAAAAAATCTATTTTGAAAGTCCTTAATACTACAAAAAATATTAAGGATATGAGATTGTATTCTATTGATGATTCTTTAAATGTTTTCATAGTCGAAAAATACCCTCTATCAGATAATTTGCATAAACTATCTCACTTTAACTTTGATGTACCTAATTATCGATTATCTAAATATATAATTGATAATGTTTTAAAAGATAATGAATACTTTTATAAACTTGATATTGATGATTTTTCAAATATAGTGCTAGAATATAAACCTTCTTCATCTTCTGATAGAACTACCTCTAAACTTTTTTTTAATAGTAGCTCTAAACAATGGTCTAAATCTAATATTGAAAATAATCTTCATACAAGTAGATATTCAAAAAAAAATAAAACAACTATAAAAGATGATATTTTTGAATACTGCTATGGAATAACATATAAAATATAAAAAGAGCTATCTAGAATAGATAGCCCTTTTTCATTTATACACTATTCTCCACAACTTCCAAAGTCACAAACTTTAGAGAATGTATCTACAACTCTTGGTTGTATTCCATTTGGTGAAGTTAAAACAACTAATTGCTCATTAGTCAAAGTACTAACGTTACTTTGTAAGCAAAGTATCAAATCTATATCATTTGGTATGCATAATTCACAGTGACAATCGCAATCATCATGATCTACACAACTTAGTAAAGCTTTACCTATACAATCTACTGTTAAACTTGTTTGGAATTCTTGTCTTAATGTAAATCCTCTTCCATCTGATGGTACACCTATTGGTGCTGATAATGTATTGAATAAGAACTCAACATCACAGCATCTCTTAGCTTGACCTCCATGACATTTTATAGCAGGAAATGCAAAAGCTATAAATTCTGTGCATCCACATCTTCCTCTTAGTTCTAGCACTAAGTCTTCTACAAGTACACTTAATCCTTTTTCTTTATAAACTACTGATTGTCCTTTTCCTCTATCACAACATCTTCTATGTGTTTCTCCACATACTGCATATTCAAAAGTAGTTTCACATCTTCTTCCCACTGTTGGTTCTAATGGCTCTATATCAAAATCTTCTAAAGTTGTTGTTCCTGTGTTTATTATTATTCCATTATGGTTTATACAGATTTTTTCTATATCTACATTTACCTGACCAACTCTAGGTATTGGACCATTTATTTCTACTAACTCAACATCAAATACTAATGGAGCACCATTTGGAGCTGTTGCATCTGTGAATGTTTGAAATACCATAGTGTCAAATATTCTATTGGCTTCAATTGCAACTGGTACACTGTTTGATACATTAAATCTTGGTGGAGTTATAGGACCAAGACACTCAGGTCCACATTTATTTTTTATACATTTATCAGCGTCTGGTTCACAAGGCTCACAACAATGTGGTTCTGGATGGCATACACATTCACACTCACACTCACACTCACACTTCATATTGTGGTTACATCCTGAATGTTTATCACAACTTGAATCTTTTTTACATCCACATCCTCTAATTAAATCATCATCCACTTCTTGACTTACACGTTCTTCTAAACAGTTATTTTCCATTTGATCTATATGCTGATTAGGAACTCTTTTTCTATTTCTTTTTAAATCTTGCATATAATGTCCTCCCCTTAAAATGAATTATTGTTAATATTCAGCTTTTCATGCTTAATAAATATTATGCATTTAACCTATGATTTGTTACTTACTTGTACTTCTATTTACTAAAACTAGAATAATTATTTGTTATGACAATATACATTTAATATGAATTAATTTACAAGGAGATGATTTTTTGAGTTTTGTTAATGAATGCTATACAATAATTAGACGTTATAATAAAGATATGTTTAGATTTAGAACATCTAATGTTTTAACTTATGATTATTTTGATTCTTATAATAATCTAGTTAAGTCAACTTCTATTACCAGTAACCCCTTAGATTTTACTAAGTTTTATTTTAACCTAGATAGTAATGATAACATATACGGTATTTACATAGATGATAGCTTAAAATTAGTTGATATAAAAAATTATGAAACCACATTTACTAATCTTGATGTATTTACTTATAATAGCAATAAGTTTACTTTATTATTTCCTTATATAAAAAAGTTAGATAATGAAATTCATATTTTATACTATGTTTATAGCAATGATAGTGATAATATTTGTGCGCTTATCCACCATCATAAATTAAATGGTGTTTGGACAGAAAATAAAATAGATTTTATAAATAATATTGTTTTAAATAATTTCACAGTGATTTGGATTCAAAATTCTCCTACAGTTTTTTACCTAAACCTTGTAAACGGATATGAAGAAGTTTTTATGTCTAAATTTAGTTTAAGTACTTCAACTTGGTCTAAACCTTGTCAAATAACTAATACGAAAAAAAATAAAATATACTTATCTGTATTAAAAGATGCTCTAAATTTTTGTCATATAGTTTTTTGTGAAAATGTTGATAATGGTTATGCTGTAAAATATATAAATGGTTATTTAATGGACAATAAACTAGATATTAATATATCTAAATATATAACTGGTTCTTCATCTTGTATGTATCCAAGTATTATGAAGCTTAAATCTGATATATATATTATGTGGGTTAATTATAATAGATTACATACATCTATTTCCAATGATTTAGGAAAGACTTGGAGTGATCATAAAATTGATGAATTTAGCTTAGATGAAGATTTTACTAGGTCTTCATTTTACTCTAATTATAAATATGATCTTGACTACAATACAACTTCTGTGTTTACTACTTGCGATGATATAGGTATGTTAGGATTTTAAATTAAAAGAGTGTTGCCTTAGCAACACTCTTTTAATTTAAAATCCCGAAACACCGTTAGCTCATATAAATTCATACCCGAGATACTCCCAGGTGGGTGACCTGCCAATAACTTTTAACTTCCCAGTTAAGAACTGGGCTTGTTATCCATTATTAGACTTAGTCTCCCTTATAACATTTGTCGGTTGAATTTAAATAAGCAATATCGTATGCCTCAGGATTTTATATACTTATTATATAATAAAATCAATAATTTTAAAAGTAGTTTTATATAGTAATTAATGAAATATTAAGATATATTTCCATATTATTCTTTTTAATCATCTATGTACTCACAAAAGTCGTCATTATCTTCACTAAAATCTTCATATTCATCATATTCACTATCATAACTATAATATTTTTCATCACCTTTTTCATCATCAACTCTTAAAAGACTTCCCAATAATTTTAGGTTACTCATGCTTCCCAAATTGTTTAAACTTGCTAAAGAACTTATACTAAATCCATTTTCTCCTATATCATCTGGTAAAAATAACTCTGCAAATAAATCTATTTTCTTTTTCATATCTATAGCCTTTTCTATAGATTCTTTCCTTTTTTCTGGAAATACCTCCAAAATTTCCCTAATCATCATATTTTTCTTATCTTCTTCATCCATACATCTAAAAAAGTTTGTTTCTTCTTCTTCAATATCCTCTATTGAACTAAGCTTCTTTATTCCTCTAACTAAATCTAATACACTCTCTATCTTAACTAAAAACTTTCTTTCATCTTGTGACATATATTTTTTAGTTCTAGTTATTATCTCCATACCACGTTCTAAATCTTCATCACTCAAGTCCATAAGTTTCAAACCTTTATTTATATCATTTATACTAAATGCAATAGAATTATTACTTGATTTTTCACTACTCTTTTTTCTCTTTCTTTTATTAACTCTTACTTTTTTTGCGCTATCTTTACTATTTCTATCATTTTTTTGAGTCATATCAATATTTTCCTTTGCCCCCTTTGATTTAGCTTTATTTTTATTATCAAATAAGGATAAATCTCCTAATGATATATTCCCGTTACTAAGTGCAATCATTCCAAGTATTAAAAGTAGATTATTCAATAATCGTCACCCCTTAAAATATACTTCTCCCTCATATATATTTATGTATTATTTGTTATTAGTGTTACTTTTTTTTATTTTGTACGCATATATATTATCTATAGAAATTTTTATCTAAGATAGAATCTCTTCACATTTTATAATTTTTTCTATATATAAATAGTATGAGAAAAATTCAATATATATTATAGAAAGGGGCATTTTTATGAAAAAGATAAATACCGAAGCTCTAGAAAAAATGGCTAAAGAAAAAAATATAGATAAAGATAAAATAGAACAAATTGCTGACAGCTATAAAGGTAAGTCTGAAGGTGAGTTAATGGATGAACTAATCAAAATAGGTCAAACTCTAAAGGGAAGAGATGAGGTTGTCTCTAAATTTAAGACTTTCCTAGATGAAGAACAACGAAATAAACTAGATGTTATAATGAAAAAGATATCTGATGCTGAAATTGAAAATAAAATTAATGCTAAGAAATCTAAAACTAAAAAAGGACCTGAATCTTCTGCTAATGAAACTAAAAGTTCTAAATCTAGTAAGAAAACTAAATCTAGCAAAAACAAAATATCTTCTCCTAATGAATCATCTTCCCCAACACATCCAAAAAAAGTAGTTAAGAAGGTCAAAAAAACTAAAAGACCATAAAAAATAAAAGCTATCCTAGTTCTAGGATAGCTTTTATTTTAACTTATTTTAGAATGTATATCCTCTATTATATTATCTTTAATCTTATTACCTAATTCCAATATTTCATTACAGCATTTAGTATAGCGACTTTTTATATTATCATCCTTAATGCTAGATAAATTTACCTTTACATTAAGTATAGCACCTTCAAGTCCTGTATAAATCATCAATGTTCCTACACCTATGTCTGTTATTGCATTTTGATTTCCATAAGTAGCTATATAATCAACTAATTTTAATGCTTCTAGTGATAGTTGTGCTGTCTTATACGGAACCTCTATTGAAAACAAAGTTGCATCTTGAATTGCACCATTTCTATTTTTTATTTCTTCCTCACTATTTTTAGGCATTTTTAAAGCCTTCATAACTTCATTAAATGCTTCTGTATCTTTATCAACTAAGTCTACTAACTCTTGCCTTATATCTGATAGTTTATTAAATATACTTACAAACTCTATTCTTATAGCTTCATCTAAGTTTTCATATTTTTTCTTTCCAAAACTCAGATGAGCCATCATTTTACAAAGTCCTACCCCTATATTACTCGCTAAAGCAGATACTGAACCTCCACCAGGAGCTGGTGAACTAGAATCTACTTCATCAGAAAATTCACTCAAACTCATATCTATTAATTTCATAGTTTCCCCCATCCTTTAATTGTTATAACATACATGCTTATCTTTTACTACTAGTTTTCCACCTTTATAAACTCTATCTACATGATTTATTCCAAAGTGATACATTAGGTACTCTATATTAGTAGAATCAAATATAACAAAATCTGCTTTTTTACCTACTTCTATTGACCCTATTTCATATTGCCTATCAATACAATACGATGCATTAATGGTTACTGCATTCAAAACTTCATTTGGAGTCATTTTTAACCCTAAGCATCCTAATTGCATAGCAAATTGGAGATTTTCACTTGGGCAACTTCCTGGATTATAATCACTAGATATTGCTACACTAACACCTAAATCTATCATTTTTCTTGCATTTGCATATGATTTATTTAAGTTAAATGATGTTGATGGAAGAATATTAGCTACTACATTTTCTTTTGCCATCATTTTAATACCATCTTCACTAGCTGCCATTAAATGGTCTGCTGATATACAACCTAATTTTGCAGAAAGTTCTGCTCCTCCTAATGATACAATCTCATCAGCATGAATTTTTAATTTATATCCACAATCCTTTGCCTTTTTAAGTATAAATTCACTTTCTTCTACTGAAAATACACTATCTTCACAAAATACATCACAAAATTCAGCTAAGTCTAATTCCTTTATCTTATTCATGTCTTCTAATATTTTAGATATAAATTCATCATGATTTTCTCTATACTCTAACGGTATAGCATGTGCTCCTAAATAGGTATGTACTAAATCTATAGGGTGATTATGGTTTAATTCTTTTGCAACTTCAAGTTGTTTTATTTCTGTATCTAATTCTAATCCATAACCACTCTTAGATTCTACTGTTGTCACTCCAAACTCTAACATTCTATCTAAGCTTTTTTTAGCTTTATTGTATAATTCGTCTTTAGTAGATATTTTAGTAGCATTAACTGTACTTAAAATTCCTCCACCTTGTTTTAATATATCTATATAAGAAACACCCAAAAGTTTCTTATAAAATTCATTTTCTCTTGATCCACCATGCACTAAATGAGTATGTGAATCTATAAGCCCTGGTGTTACTAATAAACCATTGGCATCTACTACTTCTGTTTTTTCACCTATCATATTATAGTAATCATCTTTGCTTCCTATTGAAATAAATTTACCATCTTTTATTGATATATATGCATTTTCTATTATTTCTATATTGTTCATATCTTTTCCACTTTTAGTTCCATTACTTTTACAAGTAGCTAATTTCCCAATGTTCTTTATAATCAAATCTGCTATCATATTGTTACTCCATTAAACTAGTTTCTAATACTTTTTCTAAATCAAAATTTTCTAATCCTAAATAATAAGAAGCAACATCTATAAGTGCCTCCATGGGGCAAAGTCCTACTACTTCACTTCCTGTAACATTTACTCCAAACCTTTTAGCTTCCATTTTTACAGCTTCAAAAGCCCTATACATACTAGTTTTAGTGTAATCAGTTAGATTCATAGTTACTTGAGTGATTTTTCTTTCTGGTATTTCAACAGGTCCTGCCTTTATATACCTGTAGCCTCCACTTGAGTGTCTAATAGTTTTAGCTATTTTATTAGCTATTTCTATGTTATCAGTATCAAGGTTTATATTATATGCAATAAGAGGTCTCCTAGCACCTATGGCTATTGCTCCTGCGCTTTCATGCTTTTTAGCTTCCCCAAAATCAGGTATCCAGTTACTATCTTTTAGTTTTTCATCTAATCCTTCAAATTCTCCTTTTCTTACATTGGCAAGATTTTGTCTATCAGGTTTTGTTGCTGCATCCTCATATAAAAATACTGGTATACTTAACTTTTCTGCAACTTCCCTTCCAAGTTCTTTAGCTAAATTAACAGCCTCCTCCATAGTCATATCTTTTATAGGTATAAATGGACAAACATCAGTTGCACCAAATCTTGAATGTTGTCCCTTATGCACATTCATATCTATTATATTTTTAGCAACTTCTATAGACTCAAACACCGCCATTTTAACTTGTTGTGGCTCTCCTATAACTGTTACAACCAATCTATTGTAATTTTTATCAGCTTCATAATTTAATAATTTTACACCTTCTTTTTTTCTTAGTGGCTCTACTATTTTCTCTATTTTTTCTAAATCTCTTCCTTCACTAAAATTTGGAACACATTGAACTACGGCCATATACTTCCCCCCTATAACTTTATATGTTTTATTTAAAATTTATTATGTAAATAATATTTTCTGTGATAATTTGCTAAAAATTTAAACGCTCTATAATCTCATCTATAACTTCTTCTTCTACCAAATATGGTAATGTTATGTGATCTTTTCCTTCACACATTTTGTTATATTCAATAACTGTACTTATTGAATTTTCATTTCTAGCCCATGCTCTTCTTGCAACACCACTCATAACATCCCAAGGCATAGAACTTCTTAATATATTATCAACTCTTAAAGATCCATCTAATACCATTCCAAATCCACCATTTATAGATTTGCCTATACCAACTCCTCCTCCATTGTGAAGAGCTACTAAACTCATTCCTCTTGCGCAATTACCCGCAAAACAATGAGTTGCCATATCAGCCATTATATTACTTCCATCTTTTATATTTGATGTTTCTCTAAATGGAGAATCTGTACCTGATACATCATGGTGATCTCTACCTAACATTACTGGTCCTATTTCACCTTTTCTTACCATATCATTAAATTTAAGTGCAATATTAGTTCTTCCCATAGCATCTTGATATAATATTCTGGCTTGAGTACCTACAACCAAAGCATTTTTCTTTGCATCTCTTATCCATATCCAGTTATCTCTATCTTGATATCTTCTATCTGGGTCTATTATCTCCATTGCTGCTTTATCTGTTTTTTCTAAGTCTTCTTCTTTTCCCGATAGACATACCCATCTAAATGGCCCATATCCATAGTCAAACAATTGAGGTCCTAGTATATCTTCAACATATGATGGGAATATAAATCCATCTTTTTCATCTACTTTATTTTTTGATATTTCCTTACACCCTGCATCATATATAGCTTTCATAAAACTGTTACCATAATCAAAGAAATATGTTCCTCTTTTATTAAGCTCTTTTATAAGATTAAAATGATTTACTAGAGTTTTATTTACAAGTTCTATAAATCTAGTTTTATTCTTATCTAAAAGCTCTGTTCTTTCTTCAAAGGTAATACCTTGTGGGCAGTATCCTCCATCATAAACAGCATGACAAGATGTTTGGTCTGAAAGTAAGTCTATAGATATGTTATTTTTAACAGCATATTCTAATAAATCTACTATATTTCCATGATATGCAATAGCACATTCTTTTCTTTTTTCCATATACGCTTTAGCTAAATCAAATGCTTCCTCACAAGTATTAGCAATTTTGCTAACCCAACCTTGATTGTATCTTGTTTCTATTCTTGAATAATCAACTTCAGCTATTATACCTACCCCACCAGCAATTTCTATAGCCTTACCTTGAGCACCGCTCATTCCTCCAAGGCCTGAAGTTACAAATAATTTTCCTTTTAAATCTTCTTCCTTTCCTAAACCTAGTACTAATCGTCCTGCGTTTAAAAGTGTTGAATAAGTTCCATGAACAATCCCCTGTGGACCTATATACATCCAACCCCCAGCTGTCATCTGCCCATAATTTGAAACACCTATAGCAGCTGCTCTTTTCCATTCTTCTTGGTTATCAAACATTCCTATCATAAGACCATTTGTAAGTATTACTCTTGGGGCATCTGGTTTTGACTTAAAAAGACCTAATGGGTGACCAGATTGTATAACTAATGTTTGATCTTCTGTTAAAACTTTTAGATACTCTTTAACCAGTACATATTGCATCCAATTTTGAAACACTTGACCTGTTTCTCCATAAGTTACAAGCTCATATGGATAAAGGGCTATATCAAAATCAAGGTTATTATCTATCATAACTTGAAAAGCTTTACCTTCTATGCATTTTCCTTCATACTCTTCTATAGATTTTCCTTTTATATTTCCTTTTGGTCTAAATCTATATCCATATATTCTTCCCATCGTCATTAGTTCTTCTAAAAACTCTGGTGCTAATTCTTCATGATAATTTTCAGGTATATATCTTAATGCATTTTTAAGTGCTAACTTTATATCCTCTTTAGATAGTTTTGCCTCCCTTTTTGGCGCTCTTCTTATTCCTTTAATAAATTCGCATTTATCTTTAGGTATTTCATTAATTTTTATAGACATGCCTTCAAATATTTCTTTGTTTAAGGTATTTAATGTTTTCTCCATTAGCATCCTCCCCCGTAGTGCTTTATATAAAACTTACTTCCGAAATTTCTTCATTTACTAAAATATCTTCTTCTATAGCTTCTTCTACTTTCTTTACCATTAAATTTGATATTATTATATCTTCGCATCTATCAATATCTTTATACATTATCCTATCTTTATCAACAAATGGTATATTGTCTCTCACAACTTTATAAGCTGCCTTACTCCCAACTCCTAAATTGTTATTTTCTCTTAAATCTATGGCTTGAACTGCTCCTAATATTTCCATTGATAATACTTTTCTAGTATTTTTCATTATTTCTCTTGCTTTTCTAGCTGCTATAGTTCCCATAGAAACATGGTCTTCTTGGTTTGCTGATGATGGTATTGAATCTACACTTGCTGGATGTGCTAAAACTTTGTTTTCAGATACTAAAGATGCTGCACTATACTGTACAATCATAAATCCTGAATTTAACCCACCTTTTTTTACTAAAAATGCTGGCAAATTGTGATTTATTGCTGGATTTACTAATTTTTCTAATCTTCTCTCTGATATATTAGCTATTTCTGCTAATGCTATTGATAAAAAGTCAAAAGCTAATGCCATTGGTTGTCCGTGGAAGTTTCCACCTGATATAACTTCTTCTTGATTTGGAAATATTATTGGGTTGTCTGTTACTGAGTTGATCTCTATATTTACTTTATTCTTAACATATTCTACAGCATCTTTGCTAGCACCATGTATTTGAGGAGAGCATCTTAATGAATATGCATCTTGTACTCTTATTTCTCCTTGTTTTGTTATCATTTCACTATTTTTAATTATATTTAATATATTTTTAGCTGTGTTTATTTGACCTTTATGTGGTCTTACTCTATGAACTTTCTCATCCATTGCGCAAGATATTCCATTTAAACCTTCCATTGTTAAAGCTAATGCTATATCTGCATGCTTTAATAGATTTATTGAGTCATATAGGGTTAATAAACCTATTGCTGTCATAACTTGTGTTCCATTTATAAGAGCTAAACCTTCTTTATAAGATAAATCTTCTAATATGCCTATATTTGCTTTATTCATTGCTTCTTTTGAAGGTAATCTTTCTCCTTTATATATAGCTTCACCTTCTCCTATCATAGTTAAAACCATATGAGATAATGGCGCTAAGTCTCCAGATGCACCAAGTGAACCTTTCTCTGGTATTATAGGATGTACACCTTCATTTACCATACTTATTAATACTTCTAATGTTTGTAATCTTATCCCTGAATATCCCTTCGACAAAGCATTTATTCTAAGTAACATAATAGCTCTTACTATTTCTTCATCTAGTGGATTTCCCACTCCACAAGAATGACTTATAATTAAATTTCTTTGTAATTCTTTTGCGTCATCTTTAGATATAACTATATCTGAAAATCTTCCAAATCCTGTAGTTATTCCATAAGATACTTCATCTTCTTTTACTAATTTATCTACTAAAGCTCTAGATTTTTGAATATTATATATAGCTTCCTTACTAAGCTTTACCTTATAATCGTTTCTTGCTACTTTTACAACATCTTCTATGGTTAAATCATTTCCATTTAGTGTAATTATTCCCACAGCATAACCTCCTAATGTAAAAATATATTCTACTTAAAAGATTTCTATACTTTTTTATGCAATCCTTCTTAATAATAATTAAAATTATATAATATAGTTGTATAAAAAAAGTGCCTTAGATAATGTTATCATTATCATAAGGCACTTTTTATTATCTTTCTATTACACTTTCTCTTTCAACTATTCTGTATGGTAATTCTATTTTCTTTTCGTCTAATTGTTCTTTGTTTATCATTTTTATTACCATTCTTATAGCTACAGCTCCCATATCATATAGTGGTTGATGTACTGTAGTTAATTTTGGTCTATACATATTGGCTATTTTTACATCATTAAATCCTGCAACCGATATATCTTCCGGTACTTTATATCCTGCATCACATATTGCATTTATAGCTCCTATTGCAGCTTCATCTCCCGTTACAAATGCTGCATGAGGTATTATACCTTCATCAAGTAGCTCTTTCATACTTTCATATCCAGCTTCATAAGTAGTTCCACCATATTTAACTAAACTCTTATCTAACTGTATATTTCTTTCATTTAAGGCTTCTTCATATCCCGATAATCTTTCCATTTCAAGCACTGTATCATCTTTACTAGTCATTACAAATGCTATTTTTTCATGTCCTTTATCTAAAAGATATTTAGTCATATCATAAGTAGCTTCTTTGTTACTTGTACTTACTGTGTATATATCATAATTTCTTGCTGTTTTACTTATATAAGTTGCTGGTATTCCACAGTTTTGTATATAGTTTATATGATCTTCTTCTACTTTCCAAGATATCATAACTATACCTTCAACTTGTTTTGCTCTTAGTAAATTTATACTTTTTAATTCTTGTTCTTTATCTGAGTAAGTATTAGCTAATAATATCTCATAATCATACATTTTAGCTACTTCCTCTATACCATTTAATATTTCATTTACAAAAGAATCCGATACTTCTGGTACTATAACTCCTATTAGCTGACTTTTTTTAGTAACTAAACTTCTAGCTAGAGGATTTGGTATGTAACCTGTTTCCTTTATAACATCTAAAACTTTTTGCTTTACTTCATCAGTAACTGGTTTTGAATCATTTATAACTCTCGATACTGTAGATATAGAAACTCCAGCTCTTTTTGCTACATCTTTTATAGTTATGTTGCTTTTCATTTTAGTTCCTCCTTATACATATTTTATGTATTTTAAAGTTTAATCCGTCTACTTTCTTAAATTTTAATTTTATCATATATTATAAATTATATAAATACTTTAAGACGATTATTTATTAGTTTTATATGTAATATAATTTTTATACCCAAAAACAGCATATTAATTTACCTTCATAAGTAAATATTTTATCTCTAAATTTAAAAAAAAGCAACGGTATTTAACACCGTTACTTTTTTGGTAAATATTAACAACAACAATCTCCGTCTTCGAAAAGACCTCCACAAGAACATGTTATTAATAATAATATTAAAAATGGTATCCAATCAGTTATACAGATTTCACTCCAACATTCTTGGAAAGCTAGGAATAAAAAGAATAATACTATTATCCACCAAGCTCCACCTGCGAAAAATCCACAATCTCCAAAAAATCTATCTAGCATAATAAATTCCTCCCTTTGATAAATTTTTTACTGAATTAACTTTAGATGTCTATACATAATCTAAAATTTTTGTATAGTATATAATATGAAGCTTTTAAATTTTTGTTACTCATAATGTTTTTTATTTTTTAATTTTACTAACAGTCGTCTCCAATTTCCCCACAGCTACAAACTATTAATAATAATATTAAGAATGGTATCCATTGAACTATTTCTATTTCACACCATTGTTCTCCAAATACTAAGAATAAGAAGAATAATATTATTATCCACCAAGCACCTCCAAAGAAACCATTACAACCACCAAATAATCTATCTAACATTTTGCTACCTCCTGTTGTTATTATAATTTGAGCTTTCACTCTTAACATATAATATGCAAGAAGTTAAATTTGTGATATTAGTTTGTATAATTTTTATTTTAAATTATAAAAATAAAAAAACAAAAGAATGCAAAGCACTCTTTTGTTTTTTATCTAGCATTCACAGTCGAAGTTAGCCTCACAGCATCCAAAGTCACCGTCATTAAATCCTCCACATGAACACACTATTAATAATAATATCAAGAATGGAATCCAGTCAGTTATGCATATATCACTCCAACATTCTTGGAAAACTAAAAACAAGAAGAATAGTATTATTATCCACCATCCTCCTCCTCCCATACAATCAAAAACTCTACTTAATTTACTACTCACAAAAATCCCCCCTACATAAGAATAATTCTTTAGTGAAGTATATTTATGTCACGTTAGGGCTTTTGCCCACTTAATACATAGTATGTAATTTTTCAAAAAGTGTTATTATTTTTTAATAATTTATAAAATTATTTGTTAATAAAGAACTCTAAATAGAGTTCTTTATTAACAACATCCACATCCACAATCAAAATCAAAATTAGTCAATAAAAGTATTATAAGAACTATCCAAATAATACCCATATCATCACATAATATCCATTCAAGAAGATCATCTCCTAGTAAAAGTATTACACCTATTACTATCAATACTATTAAACCACTGTTGCCAAAGAATCCTCCTCCAAAGAATCTTGATAATCCTTGATCTGTTGACATTAATATCCCACCTTTAATTTTATGAATAATAGTATATTAATAACTATTTAATAAATATTATGTAATAATGTGTAAAATTGTTACCCTTTTATTAAATTAAGTTATAATATACTTGTCTATTACTAAATTTTTTTACACAAAAAAAAGAAATCAAATGATTTCTTTTATAAAAGCTTATTAACAAAGACTTTCATCAAAATTAAATAATAAAAGTAGTACCAATATAATCCACATCCAAGCATTATCGTTTTCTAGAAAGTCATCTAATAAATCTGTAAATATAACAATAAATACTAATACTATAACTATTAGCATTCTATTGTTTAAAATATTATTATTCCCTCCAAACAAACGAGTTAGGGTATCTTCTAATTTTGCCATTAAACTCCCCCTTTTAATTCATGATGTCTTTATTAAATTTATATATTTATATAAGATTACTATACTAGGTTTTTACTGATTATTAACCTATCAATCTCTTTATCACATAATTTATTGTACTTTTCTACTTCTCCTAAATATATCTTTTTATCTTCTGTCTCTTTTAGACTTTTTACTAAACTATCTATGGACTTTACCTTGTAGCTTTTATAATTATCTATTAAAAATGTTGTATTAGTATTATTTAATCCTTCTTTAAGACTATTAAGTCTTTTTATATATTCTTGTTTATTTTCTAATACATAATACTCCTTATCTATGATATCTTCTAGTATAATATTTGTTTCTGTCACATAATCTTTAATCTTTTGCATATCTAATGTTACTGAATTATAATAAAAATTTCCTAATATTACTATAAACACCCCAATTGAAGATATTAGTAAACTTATATACTTCATAACAATTCCTCCTATGTATAAAATTTATATATTAATTTATATTCTCACTAAAAAAGTTTATTACATTTTCTTAAAAACTCTATTGAAAAATTTTTAATATTATATTAAACTACAAGTAAATTTATAAACCGTTTCTAGGAGGGTTAAACCATGTTTGAAAAAATAAAATCAATAATAGCTGAACAATTAGGAATAGATAACACAAATGTAATAACTAAAGACACTTCTTTAATAGAAGATTTAGAAGCTGACTCTTTAGATGCTGTTGAAGTTATAATGGCTCTTGAAGATGAATTTGGCATAGAGATTCCAGATGAAGAAGCTGAAAACTTCAAAACTATAGGTGATATCTGTAAATATATAGAAGATAACCAATAATCTAAAGAAATAAAGCCGAGCATATGAAGCTCGGTTTTAACTTATTAACAGCAAAAATCATCGTCACAGCATTCATCATTTCTTCCAAGCATAAACACTAAAAATACTAAAAGTATAATCCAAACTAATGAATTATTTTGGTCGAAAAAACAATCTAAGTTTCCATTTGAGTTAATTAAAAAAAGTACAACCAATCCTATTATCAAAAAAAATATCATTGGATTATCATCTACAAAATCAAACCCTCTTAACATACCTTTTAGTTGTTCCATATTTACCCCCTTAATATGTAACAATTTTAGTCCTATTATATTTATATGGCTTTCACTAATATATATTGCATGTACACTAAAAATTTAAATTTACTCCTATTAATTAAAATCTTATTTTTAATATGCTTAAATTTCTTGAAATTACTTTACGCTAAAAATTAAATATGTATTTTGAGTTTAATACAAAATATTTGTATACAAAAAGCACCAAAGCTTTATAAGTCTTTGGTGCTTTTTACTACTTCTCTTCGTAAAATCTAATATTTTTTAATGTTATATCTATACTTCCATCTGGATTTTGCTTTACACTGTATTTCATCGGATCTTCAAAGTCTTCTAAATTTCCTTTTAAATCAAATCCATTATCTGTTTTTATACTTCTTTTCTTAAGCTTTTTTTCAACCCATGTTTTATCTATATTGAAGCCTTCATCTAATCCTTTGTCTTCCATATGTTCTTTAAAACTTTCTTTTAAATTATCATCTTTTATATTATTTTCTATAAAATCATTTACATCTATTTCATTCTTTTCTTTTAAGGTATAATTAAGTACACTTCTCATATCTTCTGCCTGTTTTATATTTTCTGTTAATGCATTTGTTATCCAATTTTCTGCTGACTTTTTAAATACCTTAGTCTTATATTTATCATCATCAATTCTTTCTGCATTTAAGAATTCCTTAATGAACTTTGATTCACTTTCTTCCTTCTCTGCATCTTTATCTAACAATCTTAAATGAAACTCGTCATTTATTCCACTTGTTCCTATGATTGCACATTGCTTTTGTCTTCCTGTTTCTGGTATGCCTATTTCATTTGCAACCATTTGTATATTAAACTTATCATCTATAAATTCTATAGAATGAGTGTATAATTTTTTATAATCTAACTTAAGTATAGCTACATATTTTTCATCCTTAACTGTATATAAACATATTGCTAAATCACATGAATCTATTTCTGAATTTATCTTCATTATATCAAATAAATATGCTGCTATTTCCTTAGAATTCTCTAAGAAAGTACTTTCATCATATATTATCTGCTCACAACAATTTTTTATTATATTATTATTATAATCCTTAAATATACCTTTTCTTAGATCATCATCTTTAGTTACTCTTTTTATTATTTTTTGGAAAAACTTATCTACCTCAGGATTTATTTTTCCTTCATAGTCATTTAGTATTGGAACATCACTATTTTTATCTAATACATGTATTATAAACTTATGAATTATCATCATCTCACCTCTAATTATATTTGTTATTTTAGCTTATTTATTAAGTTTTCTATATCTTTTGGTAAATTAGCCTTAAACTCTAGCTCTTCTTTGGTTCTAGGCTGATTAAATTTTAAGCTGTATGCATGTAATGCTTGTCTATTTATAAGATTTTCATCTACATATCCATAAAGCTCATCGCCTATTATCCCATGACCTATATAGTTCATATGAACTCTTATTTGGTGTGTTCTCCCTGTTTCTAGCTTTACTTCTAGTACTGTAGCATCATTTAATCTTTCTAATACTTTATAATGAGTTACAGACTCCTGTCCTCTTTCATCCACAACTCTTTTTATACTATCTTCTGTGGGTCTATATATTGGCTGATTTATAGTTCCAAAATCTTCTTTTACTATTCCCTTTACAACAGTTATATAAGTTTTTTCAACCTTATCTTTACTCATATCTAAGGATAAAGTATGATGTGCATAAGCATTTTTAGCAACTATAACTAACCCAGATGTGTTCATATCTAATCTATTTACAAACCTTACTTTAACTTTTTCATTTTTCTTGATTATATAATCAGTTATTCCATTTGCTATTGTACCTTCACTATGACTTTTAGTTGGATGTACTACCATAAACGGTGGCTTGTTAACCATTATTATATCAAAGTCATCATACAATATGTCTAAATTTAAATCTTGTGGTGTAAAGTTTGCCATATCTTCATCTATTTTCACTTCTATTAAGTCACCTTTTTTAATTTTAGTACTAGGTTTTTTAAATTCACCGTTTACTAACATACTTTGTTCTCTTTTCATCTTTGATAAGGATCTTACAGAGAAATTTAATTTGTCTAATAATATCTCTTTTAACGTTGAGTCTTCTTCACTCGTATAAGATATAATATTATATCTTTGTTCTTCCTTTTTAAACAAGTCTGCACCTACCTTCTTTTCTTATAACATTATATATTTTATACTATTTTAGATTAATAGATAAGACCTTTTATTATTAATATCTTACTTATATTTGTTTATAAACTTTTAAACTTTAATTATTTTTAGTGTACATTAAGTCTTTCTTTATGTATTATCTTATATATGTACCTCTATAATCAATCATTTGAGTATAAAGAGTTTATTTATCTACTTTTAATTAACTATAATTTAACCTAATAAGTTATGCTATAATACAAAGTGTAGAGGGGTGGAAAAATGAGAAAAATTATAACTGTAAAATCAAATGAACTAAAAAAATCTATTGCAACGAAAAACTTATTATCTAACAAACTGATTTCTGCTGGATTTGAAGTAATCGATTATTTCCATCCAGATACAGAACTGGTTATATCAATTGGTGGTGATGGATCTTTTTTAAAGACTGTTCACGATTTTAATTTCCCTGAGGTTCCAGTAGTAGGGATAAATACAGGACATCTTGGTTTTTTCCCAGATATTTCTCCAGATGATATTGATAGTTTTATAACATCATACATAAATGAGGATTATGTGATACAAGATATACCTCTTCTTGGTGCTAGTATATGTAGCGACAAACATTGTAATGATATATTTGCTATAAATGAAGTTGTTGTAAAAGGAGATAAATCTAGGATTATACATATTGACTTAAATATAAATGATAGACATATACAAAAATTTAGTGGAGATGGGATGATTATATCAACTCCTACAGGTTCAACAGCCTACAACTATGCAGCAGGAGGTAGTATTGTTGATCCAAGTATAAGCTTAATGCAGCTTACTCCACTTTATCCTATAAATACAAATGCTTATAGAAGTTTTACTTCTAGTATTATATGTTCTAATGATTCTGTAATAAATATTACTCCTGAATACAGATTTGAAAATTCAATTATAATAGTAATAGATGGAGTCGAGCATAAATATAATCATATTTCTAGTATTAAAACTTTTATGTCTGATGTTAAAATAAAATTACTTAGAATGTCAAACTATGAATTTTGGAGTAGGGTTTCTGAAAAATTCTTATAATCTTAACTAAGGAGGAAACAAAATGAAAATAGGTGTTATGAGCGATACTCATGGAAGTTTACTTTATTTTGAAAAAGCACTAGATATATTATCTGAGTGTGATGTAATTTTACATGGTGGTGATATTCTATACCATGGACCTAGAAATGATATTCCAGAAGGTTATAATCCAAAAGGAGTAATATCTAAAATTAACGAACTTAATAATATAATTATAGCTAGAGGAAATTGTGATGCTGATGTTGACCAAATGGTTATAAAACATCCTATACAAAGTCCTTATGTTATGAATCAATTTGGTGAAACTAGAATAATAATGACTCATGGATATACTAAATCTAAAGAAGATACTATACAAGATGCTAAAAATATGGGTGGAGATATACTTATTCTTGGACATACTCATGTTAAAGAACTTTATGTAGATGAAAATTTAATAGTCTTAAATCCTGGAAGTACATCGATTCCTAAAGATGGTACTCATTCAGTCGCTATTATAGATATAAATCAAAGTGAAGATGAAGTTAATATGGAATTTAACTTACTAGATATAAATAGCGGTGACGTAATACATATAAATTAAAAGGGAGAGGTTATTTTAGCCTCTCCTCTATTTATACCTACCTTTTATTCATCGTCTCCACTTTTTTTAACTGTTTTAGAATCACTCACTTTTTTACTATTTTTTACTGGTTCACTCTTACTTACATGCTTGTTATCATGCTGACTATCGTGTTTGGTATCATGTTTACTATCGTGTTTGTTATCGTGCTGACTATCATGTTTACTATTATGTGAGCTTTTACTACTCTGCATTTTTTTTCCAAAATTCATATCCCATATACTCCTTATTTTTTAATAATTATATTTTCCTGTTTTCTTGCTAGTCTTAACAACAATTATCATTGTCATTATCACAATTATTATCATCGCAATTGTCATTGTTGCAATTTATTTCGTCATGTTCAAATTTATGTTTTTT
Source organism: Romboutsia sp. 1001713B170131_170501_G6 (assembly GCF_015668195.1). Taxonomy (NCBI): domain Bacteria; kingdom Bacillati; phylum Bacillota; class Clostridia; order Peptostreptococcales; family Peptostreptococcaceae; genus Romboutsia; species Romboutsia sp. 1001713B170131_170501_G6. Next base: position 28,274 of record NZ_JADPFC010000001.1, on the reverse strand, counting down.
ACCACAACATCCACAAGTAACATATATATTTATAGGTGTGTGAACAGTTATTGGTCCTATATTATTGTTTGCATTTGATTGATTATTTGCACTAGATTCTGATGTTGAATCTACATCTGCACTTGCATCTGCTGTTGAATCTACATCTGCACTTGCATCAGATGTTGAATCCGCATCCGCTGTTGAATCTGCGTCTGCTGTTGCATCTGAATCTGATGTTGAATCAGATGTTGCATCCGCTGTTGAATCTGCGTCTGCTGTTGAGTCTGCATCCGCTGTTGAATCTGCATCCGCTGTTGAGTCCGCATCTGCTGTTGAGTCTGCATCTGCTGTTGAGTCTGCATCCGCTGTTGAATCTGCATCTGATGTTGAATCAGATGTTGCATCCGCTGTTGAATCTGCGTCTGCTGTTGAGTCTGCATCCGCTGTTGAATCTGCATCCGCTGTTGAGTCCGCATCTGCTGTTGAGTCTGCATCTGCTGTTGAGTCTGCATCCGCTGTTGAATCTGCATCTGATGTTGAATCAGATGTTGCATCCGCTGTTGAATCTGCGTCTGCTGTTGAGTCTGCATCCGCTGTTGAATCTGCATCCGCTGTTGAGTCCGCATCCGCTGTTGAATCTGCATCTGCTGTTGAGTCCGCATCTGCTGTTGAGTCTGCATCTGCTGTTGAATCTGCATCCGCTGTTGAATCTGCATCTGCTGTTGAGTCTGCATCTGCTGTTGAATCTGCATCTGATGTCGAATCAGATGTTGCATCGGCTGTTGAGTCTGCATCCGCTGTTGAGTCCGCATCTGCTGTTGAGTCTGCATCCGCTGTTGAATCTGCATCCGCTGTTGAGTCTGCGTCTGCTGTTGCATCTGAATCTGATGTTGAATCAGATGTTGCATCTGCTGTTGAATCTGCGTCTGCTGTTGCATCTGAATCTGATGTTGAATCAGATGTTGCATCCGCTGTTGAATCTGCATCGGCTGTTGAATCTGCGTCTGCTGTTGAATCTGCATCCGCTGTTGAATCTGCATCGGCTGTTGAATCAGATGTTGCGTCTGCTGTTGAATCTGCATCGGCTGTTGAGTCTGCATCCGCTGTTGAATCCGCGTCTGCTGTTGCATCTGAATCTGATGTTGAATCAGATGTTGCATCTGCTGTTGAATCTGCGTCTGCTGTTGCATCTGCATCTGATGTCGATTCAGATGTTGCATCTGCTGTTGAATCTGCGTCTGCTGTTGAGTCCGCATCTGCTGTTGAGTCCGCATCGGCTGTTGAATCTGCATCTGATGTTGAATCAGATGTTGCATCTGCTGTTGAATCTGCATCCGCTGTTGAGTCTGCATCCGCTGTTGAATCCGCGTCTGCTGTTGCATCTGAATCTGATGTTGAATCAGATGTTGCATCTGCTGTTGAATCTGCATCTGCTGTTGCATCTGCGTCTGCTGTTGAATCAGATGTTGCATCTGCGTCTGCTGTTGAGTCCGCATCTGCTGTTGAGTCCGCATCTGCTGTTGAATCTGCATCTGCTGTTGAATCTGCATCTGCTGTTGAATCTGCATCTGCTGTTGAATCTGCATCCGCTGTTGAGTCCGCGTCTGCTGTTGAATCTGCATCTGCTGTTGAATCAGATGTTGCATCGGCATCTGCTGTTGCATCTGAGTCTGATGTCGATTCAGATGTTGCATCTGCATCTGCTGTTGAGTCTGCGTCTGCTGTTGCATCTGAGTCTGATGTCGATTCAGATGTTGCATCTGCATCCGCTGTTGAGTCCGCGTCTGCTGTTGCATCTGAATCTGATGTTGAATCAGATGTTGCATCTGCATCTGCTGTTGAGTCTGCGTCTGCTGTTGCATCTGAATCTGATGTTGAATCAGATGTTGCATCTGCATCTGCTGTTGAGTCTGCATCTGCTGTTGAGTCCGCATCTGCTGTTGCATCTGAATCTGATGTCGAATCAGATGTTGCATCTGCGTCCGCTGTTGAGTCTGCATCTGCTGTCGATTCAGATGTTGCATCTGCATCTGCTGTTGCATCAGATGTTGCATCTGCGTCTGCTGTTGCATCTGAGTCTGATGTTGAATCAGATGTTGCATCTGCGTCTGATGTTGAGTCTGCGTCTGCTGTTGCATCTGCATCTGCTGTTGAATCAGATGTTGCATCTGCATCCGCTGTTGAGTCTGCGTCTGCTGTTGCATCTGCATCTGCTGTTGCATCCGCATCAGATGTTGATGTTGAATCTGTATCTGCTGTTGAGTCTGAATCTGATGTTGCATCTAAGTCTGCATTTGCATCTACTGCTGCGTCTACTGTTGTATCTAAATCTGCATTCGCATCTAGGTCTGCATTTGCGTCTACTGCTGCATCTACTGTTGTATCTAAATCCGCATTCGCATCTAGGTCTGCATTTGCGTCTACTGCTGCATCTACTGTTGTATCTAAATCCGCATTCGCATCTAGGTCTGCATTTGCGTCTACTGTTGTATCTAAATCTGCGTTCGCATCTAAGTCTGCATTTGCGTCTACTGTTGTATCTAAATCTGCATTCGCATCTAAGTCTGCATTTGCGTCTACATCTGCTGTTGATTCTGCATTAGATTCTGACGTTGCATCTGCATTTGCTTCTGCATTTGCATCCGCTGTTACATTTGTATCTACTTGTGGATCTGGATCTGAATTTGGATCTTCATTTACACATGAATCTTCGCACTCACGCATTCCTCTTCTTATTTCTCTATTTCTTCTTCTTTCTTCCCTATTTATTCTTCTTTTTTCTCTATCTATATCTATTCTATTTTTCGGCATTATAATTCCTCTCCTTGTATTTTTAGGTTAGTAGATTATTTTCTACTTACTAAAAATATATTCTTTTTATACGGAATTGTTACATATTTATACAAATAAACTTATAAAATAATAAAAGGCTATCTCCTAAATAAGAAGATAGCCTTTTATTATTTTATCTATTTTTGAGCATATTTTTCTGCTATTTTTACTATAAGATTTACACTTTTCTCCATAGATCCTACTGGTATACATTCATTCTTTCCATGGAAGTTTAAACCACCTGTAAATATATTTGGACAAGGAAGACCCATAAATGATAATCTAGCCCCATCTGTACCTCCTCTAACTGGTACTATTTTAGGAGTTATTCCAACCTCATTCATAGCTTCCTCTGCTATATCAACTATAAACTTAACAGGTTCTACTTTTTCTTTCATGTTAAAGTATTGGTCTTTTAAATCTAATGTTATTCTTCCATCATATTTTTCGTTTAATTTATTTACTACATCTTGCATATGAGCTTTTCTAGCTTCAAACTTTTCTTTATCATGATCTCTTATTATATAAACCATACTAGCATTTTCTACATTACCATTTAAATCATTTAAGTGGTAGAATCCTTCATATCCTTCTGTAGTTTCTGGTCTTTCGCTAGCTGGGAACATTTCAGATATCTCAGCTGCTATATGTAATGCGTTTACCATTTTATTTTTTGATGCACCTGGATGTACGTTTCTTCCTTGTATAGATATTGTAGCTCCAGCGGCATTAAAGTTTTCATATTGAAGTTCACCTTCTATACCACCATCTATTGTATATGCATATTTTGCACCAAATTTTTGAACATCAAATAAATCTGCTCCTCTTCCTACTTCTTCATCAGGAGTAAATCCTACTTTTATATCTCCATGCTTTATTTCAGGGTTATTTACTAAATATTCTATTGCTGTTATTATTTCTGCTATACCAGCTTTATCATCTGCACCAAGTAGTGTAGTACCATCTGTAACTATTAAGTCTTCTCCAACTAGGCCTTTTAATTCTGGGTAATCAGATACTTTTGTAACTATATTTAATTCTCTATTTAGCACTATATCTTTTCCATCATAATTTTCTATTATTCTTGGTTTAACGTTTTTCCCAGTTATGTCAGGAGCTGTATCTAAGTGAGATATAAATCCTATTGTATCAACACCTTCTGTATTTCCTTTTAAAGTTGCCATAACGTAACTATTTTTATCAACATTAGCATCTTCTAATCCTAATGATTTTAGTTCTTCTACTAAGTAGTTTGCAAAAACTCTTTGTCCTTCGCTAGATGGACAATTTGCATTCTTAGGATCTGCAGTTGTATCAAATGTCACATACTTTAAGAATCTTTCTACTACTTTATTTTTCATGGTTATACCTTCTTTCTTTGGTCTAATAATTGTTAAGTAATATATCCCTTATATTTCTATTATATTACAAAATCTTACTAAAGTATATCTACCTTTTTTAATATTTGGTGCATTATTGTAAGGCCTAAAAAAAATACTATTCCGATCATTCCTTTTACTTGTATACCTATGAATATGGCTGCTAATGTAGATAATGGACTTATGCCTATATTGGTAGACACTAATTTAGGCTCTAAAACCTGTCTTAACAATGATAGTAATGCAAATACAACTATAAAAGTTATTGATATAAGATAGTTTTTTACTATAAAGTAATAAAGTATAAAAGGTAAATATATTACTACTATCCCTAAAAAAGGTATTAAATCTAATAAACCTGCTATAATACCTAAAGTCATAGAATATGGTATATCAAATATTCTAAGGCTTAGCCAAGTTACTATGAAAGTTATTCCCATTAATATGGCATAAGCTTTTATATATCCTAATATTGATTTCATTATTTCTCTTTTTATATTCTTAACTTTAGTCTTTGTTGGCTCAGAGAACATATTGTAAAAACTATATTCTATTTTATCTATGTCTTTTGCTATAAAATATGTAGATATGAATAAGGTTATAATAAATATAGATATATACGGAATTGATCCTAAAAAATTTACGAAACTTTCTAATAATCGTTTTGCTATACTTACTATATTGGTGCTATATTTTTGCATTAAAAACTCTATATTTATGCTTGGTATGTTCTCAAGTTGCTCTAAATATAAATTTAGTTTAATTGCTATGTTTGAAATAAAGTCACTTATGTAATCATAATTATTTACAGTATTATTTACAAACTCTAATAAACTATCTATTCCCGCCATTATTAATAATCCAGCTAATACTACAAATATTATAACTGCAATAAAACTTAATACTAAAGTTGATATCCCTTTATTTATATTGAACTTATATCTTAATTTTTCTGATATAGGATTTATCAAAAATGCAATAATGCCTCCTACTAAAAATGGTGATATATAATGAAATGTCTTATAAATCAAAATAAATACTGTTGTATATACTAATATAAATATCATGTTTTTCTTTAATACTTTTATGAATTTATTATCTATCACATTCATCTGATCACTTCCCTTATAATATATTATTAATTATTAACAAATATCTTTACTATTAAAATTAATTTATATAATTTATATAGATTTTAAATAAAACAAAAAAACACTACAATATTGTAGTGTTTTATGTGTATATTCTTATTTTCTTTATTCTATTTTTATCTAAACTTTCTATACAGAATCTTATATTATCTACTTCTATAACTTCATTTTCTTCTGGAAGTCTTCTTAAATAACCTATGATGTATCCTCCTATAGAATCGAATTCTTCAGACTCTAATCTAACTCCAATAAGTTCATTGACATCACTTATTTTAAGTCCCCCATCTACGATATATTCATCTTCTTTAACTACTATTATATCTTCATCTTCTTCATCATACTCGTCATCTATATCTCCAACGATTACTTCTACTAAATCTTCTACAGTTATTATACCTGCAGTTCCTCCATACTCATCAACAACGATAGCCATTTGTATTTTTTCTTTTTTCATCTCTTCTAAAAGTTGAGTGATTTTCTTAAATTCATATGTAAAGAATGCTTCCCTTACATATACTCTTATATCAAAATTTGCTATCTCTTCATCACTTAAGAATATTATATCCTTTATATTAAGCACACCTATGATATCATCTATAGATTCATTGTATACTGGCATTCTACTTAACTTCTCTTCTTTAAATTGCTGTATTATTTCTTCATATGAATCTTCAGCATCTATGGCTATAATATCTAACCTTTGTACCATAGCTTCTTTAGCTTGCATATCTCCAAACTGAAATACATTGTTTATAATTTCTCTTTCTTCTATTTCTAGGACACCTTCTTCATGTCCTACATTAACCATAGTTTTTAATTCTTCTTCTGTTATATATGGTTCATTCCCTTTTGTTTTTATTCCAAATAACTTAAATATTAAATTTGTTACTATATTAAGTACCCATACTACTGGAGTTAATATAAATATTATTACCTTTATTGGCTTAGAAACAAATATAGCCACTTTTTCTGAACTATTTGCTGCTATAGTTTTTGGAGTTATTTCTCCAAATATTAATACTAACACAGTCATAACAGCAGTTGCCAATGGTACTGCTTCCGGCCCTTTAAGTAATGTAATAAATAGTGATGTTGATATAGAAGTTGCTGCTATATTAACAACGTTATTTCCTATTAAGATAGAACTTAATAGTTTATTTGGCTCTTCTATTAAGTTACTTACTAGCTTTGCGCCCTTAACCCCTTCTTCTTTCATATGTCTTATTCTTATTTTACTAAGTGACATTAATGCAGTCTCAGATGCTGAGAAAAATCCTGATCCTATAAGTAATATCACTAATACAATAATCTGAATCAATATACCGGTCGATTCCAACCTAAACCACACTCCTAATTTCTTTTAAATTTCTTTTTATATGTTAATATATTATAACATACTTGCCCTTATTTGGAAATTTATTAATTTAGATACAATCTATATTATCTATCATTTCCAATACTATTAAAATACATTTGCATTATAATTTTTTTTTATATCCATATAATAGTATTAAATTTAAAAAGGAGGTAAAAAAATGAAAGATTTACTAGAAAAAGGTGCAGTACTTCAAAGAGATAAAGAAACTTATGCCATAGCTCCTCATGTACCTGCTGGCATTATTACTTCAGATCAACTTAGAAAACTTGCTGACGTAGCAGATAAATACAATATATCTGCCATAAAAATTACGGCAGCTCAACGTATAGCATTAGTTGGATTTAAGGAAGAAGACATTGACAACGCTTGGAATGACTTAGGTATGAAGCCTGGAGCTGCTATAGGTCTTTGTGTTAGAAGTATAAAAACATGTCCTGGAACAACATTTTGCAAAAGAGGATTCTCTGATTCAGTATCTCTTGGTTTAAAACTTGATGATAGATATCATGGTATGGATCTACCAAATAAACTCAAAATAGGTGTGAGTGGTTGTCCTAATAGCTGTGCCGATAACCATACTAGGGATATAGGTCTTATGGGTACCCCAAAAGGATGGACTGTTTTTGTTGGAGGAAAAGGTGGTACTATGCCTAGACTTGGAAACAAGCTTTTAATGAATTTAAGTGAAGAAAATGCATTAGAACTAGTAGATGAAATAGTTAATGTCTATAAAAATAATGCCCAAGGAAAGCAGAGACTAGGTTCATTTATTGATAAAATTGGTTTTGATGAATTTAAATCTTTGCTAAATTTAGACAAATATCTAAGTTAAGTACATATTTTTATACTTTTATGTCACATTTTAAAATTTTTGCATATACTATAGTGTAAGAGAAATTAAAAAGTTTCTCTTACACTATAAATATCAAAACTCCTGTTAATATTCTAATTTAGTGATCGGATATAAAAAAAAATTCTTTCCCCCAAATATTCTTTAAACCACCTAATCCCCCCCCTGGTTAGGTGGTTATTTTTTATTTTTTTGAATATAAATTTAAAATTTGTCAATACTTATAAATGAGAGCGGAAATTATATATCTCTCCCCCTAATAAGTATATATATTTATATGGTGACTACATACTCCCCCTGTAGTCACCAATTTTTTTAACTATATTCTATTTTTACTTTAGATCCTTGTCCAACTTCACTAGGAGATACTATTAGTTTAATTGGCACTCTATTTTTTAACTCTTCAACGTGAGTTATAATTCCAACACTAAGTTTATCATGATGTAGCCTTTCCAGTGATTCTATAACAGTTTCTAATAATTCACTATCTAAAGATCCAAATCCTTCATCTAAGAAGAAAAATTCAAGGGGAGCACTTCCCTTTAATTGTATCTGAGATGATAATGCTAATGCTAATGCTAGTGATGTTAAGAATGTTTCTCCTCCAGATAAAGTATCTACACTTCTTCTTTGCCCACCATTAAAGTTATCTCTCATTACAAAGTTTAATGTTGAATCTATTTCTAATGCATATCTACCCTTAGTTATAGACTCTAATCTATTAGACGCTTCAAGTGCTATATACTTTAACTGATTAGTAGCAACATACTCAACAAATCTATTCCCTTGAACAATCTTATCTAGATCATCTAATAAATCCACTTTATGTTGAACTACCTTTAGCTCTTTATTTAAATCTTTTATCTTGTCTAAAGATTCTTTTAAAGTACTTAGTATAGTTTGCTTTGATCCTATATCTTGAGATATCCTACCAATTTCTATTTTTAAGTTATCAATATTATCTTTTAATTCATTAAAGTCATTTTCATTTATTCTTCTATCACCTATTGATTTAACTAGATCATTTATCTTTATACCTAATACCTTTTGCTCTTCCTCATATTGTGTTATCTCATCATGTAATTTTTTTAAGTATTCCTTATCTAATAATGATCTTTTTACTTCATATATGTTTTCAAATTTATACTCCTCTAATGACTTATTTAAAGTGTCTGTTTGTATTTTATACTGTTCTTTTGCTATCCTTAGTCTTCCATCTATATTTGATTTATCAGATGTAGTTTTTTCAAATTCTAACCTTTGAGTTTCTAATTTATCCTTTATCATTTCTTCTTGAGATATAAGCCTATTTATATTATTTTCTAAATTCTCTAATAATAATTTTGGCGATTCACCTTTTGTCGTTGCTATTATTTCATTATATTTTCCATCTCTCACTTTTTTCTTTTCAGAATAAATTTCTCTGGCTTGAATTAAATCTAACTCTATTTTATGTAGATTATTTTGATAATTTACTACATCTTTTTCCATTGCTTCTTTTGACTTAGATATTTTTAAGTATTCATTATTTAAATCTTCTAATATTTTTTCATTATTATTTATTTCTTCGACTTTCAATTCTAAATCTTGTGTTTTAGTTATTGCTTTTAGCGTTAAATAGTTTTCTTTTGTTTTTTTATAGTTTTCTTCAATTGCTATTAGTTCTTCTTTTAATTCAATTATGTTTTTCTTATAAGAATTTATACTCTCTTGTAGTATTAGTTCATCCTTTTCAATTTTGTTTTTTTCTTCTCTGGCCTTACTTATACTACTTTCACTTTCCTCTTTATCCTTATTCCAATTTTGTAGATTAACTTTTAATATATCTAGTCTTTTAGACTCTTCTTCTACCTTCTTTACTAGCTCATTAGAACTTAAATCTCCTATTTTAGATTTTACCTCTTCTAATTCCTTTAATATTATTTTTTCTACTGATATACACTCACTATTTTTTCTGTTGAGTTCTTCAATTTTTACTTTTATGTTAGACTCATCTTCTTTTAATTTTTCTATTTTTGACTTAGTAAATTCTATATTTTCATTGTAGTTTGTATCATCTACATTTTCATGATTTCTAGATCCACATACTGGACATGGAGAATTTTCCTTTAATTCTTTTCTAAGTTCTGTTGCTAAGTTTAAATACTTTAGTTTTTCTAATTCTTTTTCTAGATAATTTATATTGGTATTATTAACTTCTAGTTTATCGTTTAAAGTATGTAGTTCTCTTTCTATCTGATGTCTATTTTCTAGTATTTTATTTAGGCTATTGTGTAAATCTTCTTTTTTAATTTCATTTTCTTTAATAGCTTCTGCTTTTACTCTTAGGTTTGCTATATATTCAGTCTTATTAACTATCTCTTCATTAGTTCCTGGAGATTTTTTAATTAAAACCTCATAATGTTCTTCTAATTCAGTTAGTTTTTTTACTACAGAGTCTTTATCTCTTTGAATATATCTTAACTTTAAGTTTATCTCATCTAGATTTTTATTTATTTCATTCAATCTATTATTTTTAATAGTCTTACTTTCTGAAAGCTTATTATATTCTTTTTCATACTCATAGGCTAAGAATATTTTCTGCTTTAGATCAGCACTTATTTTTATTTCACTTATTTTATCTTCTAAGCTTTTTAAGTTATTTATTACTATCTCTTTCTTACTTTCTAATTCTTCTTTTGATTTTATAAGTATTTCTTTTTCTTGATTTAAACCTATTCCCCTGCCTTTTATATCTTTTAATTCAGAATCTAAACCAACTAACTCCACTTCTAACTCTATTGCATTTTGAAGTTTTAGCCTATCTTCAGATAATTTTGGCATATTTTCATTTTTATTTTTATATGCCTCCTCGTAATTTGCTTTAGTTATAAGTAGTTCTTTATTTAATAATTCTAGTTTCTTTTCTAAATTTTGACTTTCTAAGCTATCTTCATTAACTTTTTTCTCAAGTTCTAATACAGCATTTATGTATGGATTAATCTTATCTGCATTTAATGCATCTTCAAGTTGTCTTCCCTTTTTTGATATATCTTCCTGTTTTAAATCTAATTCATATTTTCTTTTGTTGTAGTTTTCTAACTTTACTTGTTTTTCATGTATTTCTTCAACTTCTTTATACTTATTTTGATTTATTTCAAAATCTTTATTTTTACTAATTTCTAATGATCTTAATTCTTCTAACTCTTTTTGTACTTGATTATATACTTCTTCACTTACAGTATCATATTGACTTAGCTTAGAATTTATATCTCTTAAAGCTTGTTGTTGTACGTTTTTTCTTTTCTTGACTTTATCTATTAATCCTCTTCCGTATTTTTCAAGATTAAATATTCTCTCTAGCATGTCCCTTCTATCTGCACCTGCTAGCTTTAAGAAATCATTAAACTTACCTTGTGGAAGTACTACTGATCTCATAAAATCATTAGCTGTTAAGCCTACAATTTCAGCGATTTTATTATTTACTTCTCCAACTTTATCCGCTAATACTTTTTCACTTTCATCCTTATACATCTCTATTAATCTTGCATATGAAGTTTTAGTACCTGTATTAGTTCTAACTATAGTTCTATCTACTTTATATCTTCTCTTTGTATTTTTACTTCCTATTTCAAATTCATAAGATATTATTGCTTTATCACAGCTACTATTTATAAATTCTTTAGTATTTCTAGGTATACTTCCATACATAGCTATTGTCATTGCATCTAATATAGTTGACTTACCACTTCCAGTCTTCCCAAAAATCCCAAATAAACCTCTATCAGTTAGTTTTTCAAAATCTATAACTGATTTATCTATATAACTATTTAAACCACTTAACTCTAATTTAATAGGTCTCATCTTTAACTTCACCTTCTTCATTTATTATATCTAAGAATAAATCCATAAGCTCTCCTTTAGGTTCTACCCCTCTACTAAATTCATAGAATTCCTTGAATAATTCTCCCATAGATTTTTCTTTTACGTCTATTTCTTCATTACATTCTTTTGATGCTATTATTGGTTTTATTTCTATTATATCTTTTAATGTGTCTTTCATTTTTTTTATGTTAGACTGTGATATAACTTCATCTGTTTTTATTTCAAAATAAGACCATATATCTCTATCTTTGTTTTTTTCGCATACTTCTAATGCTTCTTCTATTCCATTACATTTAAATACTTCTATAGGTTTATAGTTTTTAAAGTATTTTTTTTCTATAGTTATTTCTTTGTATTTATTTATATCAACTATATAACATCCTTTAGTATATGATCTTTCATCTTTGCTATATTGTATAGGAGATCCTGAGTAGTATGCATTTAATCTTTGTGATGATTTTTGCATTTTATGTAAATGTCCTAAGGCTATATAATCAGCCTTTTGAGGTAAGTCTTTTTTCTCTACTAATAAACTCCCTCCAAGCTGTATTGGCCTTTCAGATTCTGTTTCTTCTCCACCAACAACAAAAAGGTGAGATACCGCTAAATTTATTGAATCATCTTCAAAATTTTCTTCTAATTCTTTAAATAACTCACCAACTCTTTGAGAATATGTTATTTGCCTTTCTTTATCTTCATCATTTTGAAGTATTACTTCATTAAGTCTCTTTTCACTTGGATATGGTAGAGTTATAACAACAACTTTCTCATTATTTATATTAAGTTTTATACATCCCTCTTTCGCTTCTAATATCTCAAAGTTTTTATACTTTGATACTTCTGTTTTGCTTAGGGGATTTCCAAGTATTATTATCCCCTGCTCATGTGCAAGAGGACTTGATGCTTGTAATCTTTCAGGATTATCATGATTGCCACTTATTATTAATACACATCTTTTTCCATTGTCAGATAATCTTGATATTGTTTTATAGAATAATTTTTCAGCTTGTGCTGGTGGATTTGATGTGTCATATATATCTCCTGCTATTATAACCATATCTATATTATTATCATCCACTATCTGTATAAATTCTTCACAGAATTTGGTTTGTTCTTCTAATCTTGAGTGACCTTCTAAGCTTTTTCCTAGATGCCAATCTGATGTATGAATAAATCTCATTTTATCCTCCTAAATAATATGATTTACTTATATATTTTAATAGTTTGATTATAACATAAAAGGAAGATGTCTAAACATCTTCCTTTTATGTTATTTATTTAATAGATATTATTATCTTATAAATTTTATAAATTTATTCGTAGCATCTAAGTAACAATTTCCCCCTAGTAAAATACTATTTGATGGTGTGCAATGACCTACTTTTAGATTACATAAGCATGGCTTATTATATTTTTTAATCTTTTCATATAATAATTCATATAAATCATAATCATCTTCATTATCTTTTCTACATTTTTTAAAGTCCCCAAATATTATTCCGCAACAATCACTTAACTTATTGCTAAGCTCTAATTGTGTAAGCATTCTATCTATCTTATATATATTTTCTCCTATTTCTTCAATAAATAATATTTTATTTTTTGTATCGATTTCATATCTTGTTCCAAGGGTACTAACTAATACAGATAAGTTACCTCCTACTGTAATCCCACTAACTTTTCCTTCTACTAAAGTATATAATTCTTCATCTTCTGGATTTTTTATAATAAGTTCCTCTTCCATTGATAATATATTTGAAAAAGAATCAAAAGTATATTTATCATAATGTAAAAAATTTAATCCCATAATTCCATGGTAGGTAACTAAGTTTGCTATTTGATTAAAGGCTATATGAAGTGCTGTTATATCAGAATACCCTATAAATACCTTAGGATTCTCTTTTATAATGTTGTAGTTTATTTTATCAATTATTCTAAGTGTTCCATATCCACCTCTTAGACAAAGTATAGCCTTTACATCTCTATCTAAAAACATATTCTCTATATCTTTAATTCTAAACTCATCTTCTCCTGCTAAATACCCCTTATACCTTAAATGACAAGTCTTTCCAAATTTAACTTTATACCCTAGATTATTCAATTCTTGCTCTATTTTTTCTAATTCATAAGTTAGTAATTTTTTTGTTTTAGACTTAGATGGACTTGCTGGTGCTATAATTCCAATTGTATCCCCTGTTTTTAGCCTTTCTGGAAATATCATAATTTCCCCCCTTAGTATATATAATTTAAAATTTTTTTAATTTCTTCATCCTCAATATATACTCTATCTACCCTTCTAGATATTAAGCTTAATAATTCATTTCTATTTGTATCTATCAAATTTGCTATCTCTAAAAGTGTAGGGCCATTTTCTCCATAAAATACTACATCTTCATTGTAATCACATTTATCTAAACAACTAATGTCTATCACAAGATGATCCATACATATTTTACCTATTATATTACATCTTTTATTATTTATATCTACATATCCTTTATTTGATAAACTTCTTGGTATCCCATCTCCATATCCACAAGGTATAATTCCTATTTTAATATTTTTATTTGCTATATATGAATAATCATACCCTATAGCTTCACCACCTCTTACCTCTTTGACTTGAATTATCTTCGACTTGAATGTTATAGCAGGTTTTAGCTGTAAGGAAGATTCTCTATTGTTGTATCCATATATACTTGCGCCTATCCTTACCATATCCATATGAAAATCTTTATATGAAACAAAACCTATACTATCACAAATATGTTTTATAGGTATCGTCTTAATTTTTTCTAATTCATTTATAGTCTTTTTGAATATATTAAATTGAGCATAATCTGATTTTTCATCTCTAAGTGCTAGATGTGAAAAAATACCCTCAATATATAAGTTCTTTAAAAATAATAAACTATATATTTCTTGGAATGTATTTTGATTTACCTTAAGCCCTAATCTATTAAATCCTGTATCTAACTTTATATGAACTTTTCCTATTTTATTTAATTTACTACATATATTGTTTATAATTTTTCCTTGTTCTTCTTTAATTACAGTTATAGTTATATTATTTTCAACTGCTAATTCTATATGTTCATTTGGAATATATCCCATAACTAAAATAGGAGATTTAATGTTTTCTCTTCTAAGTTCTAGAGCCTCACTAAGTGTCGCTACACATAAGTAATCAATACCTTCTCTACATAAAAATTTAGCTATTTCTATAGAACCATGCCCATATGCATTTGACTTTAATACTGCGCCTATTTTAGTACTATTTCTGGTATATTTTTTTATTTCTTGAAGATTATGTTTTATATTATCTAGATTTACCTGTACATAAGTTGGTCTTAACAAGCTCAAAGTATCACTTCCTTGTGTTAAAATTTCACTCGCTTATTTTCATACTATGTTAATTATTCTTTTATTATCACTAGTTCTAAATATATAAAAAATTCGCTTCGCTCATGTCGCCAACGACTTTGTCAGTTGCTCAAAATGTAATTTTTTACATTTTTAAACCTATTTACCTATCTTATTTACATGAATTATCAATAGTTTTATGCTTAATATAAATTCCTTGTATATAAAAAATGAAGATACTTAGCTTAGTACCTTCATTTTCTATATTTAAGTTTATTTATATTAAGTTTTTATCTATATACTAACACCTTCATCTATTCCGAATAGATATATATACCTCTCTTTGACATCTTTTCCTGTTAATTTTTCTATCACTTCAGAATATAAATCCAATTGTTTTTTGTATCTACTTACTACTTCATTTCTATTTTCATCATTTACAAAATCAGTTTTATAATCGACTATAACAATCTTATCATCTTCTTCAAAGTATGCATCAATTATACCTCTTAGCATTATACTTTCATCATCATATTTTTGCATATTTTCTTCACTTATTAAGTCTTCATATATATATACATCTTTAAGCTTTATTTGAGCATATATAGCTTGTTCTCTTTTTACAAATGGTGATTTTAGCATCCTTTGTCCTAAATTAGATTTAAAGAACTTATATATCTTAAATGGATTAACTACACTAGATTGCTTTTCAGTTATTATTCCTTTTTTAATAAATCCATTTATTTGCTCTTTTATATCATCTATAGTATGAATTTTATCAAAATCTAATATCTGCATTACTAAGTGAACTATAGTACCTCTTTCCGCTCCAGTAATCTTTTCTATCGTCTCTTCTTCTTGCATAAACATAGGTTTTTTAAGAATTATTTGATTATTAAATACTTCTTGAGAAAAATCTTCTTCATGAGCATTTTGTATTTTTTTGATTTCAGTTACAGATATACTCGCAGGTTTTGTTACACATGCTTCATATGGATATTTAAAATCTAATTTTTCCTTTATTATACTAAAATAATCTGTATCAGGATTTTCTATATCTAGACTGTCTATTATCTCTCTTATGCCCTTTTCTTCCTCTTCTTCACTTTGAGTTAAAGTAACATCTTCTTTATACCATATCTTAGGTACCCATTTTGAATTATGATTTTCTATATATTCTATATCTATATTAGCAAAGTCTCTTAATTCTTCTAAATCTTTATGCTTTAATACCGATGGCATTATCCAATCTAAGTAACTTTTACCTTTTAGTACCTTATACTGTGATATTGGTTTATTTCCCTCTACTCCATTTGCCCATGTTTGTAAAGATTTCTCAATGTTTCTCGTTGAACCTGTTATTATTAGCTTTTCTTTAGGTCTTGTAAATGCTACGTAAAGTACCCTCATTTCCTCAGATAAATTTTCTACATTAATTTTACTTTTCAATGCCTCTTTAGCTATACTTGGGTAAGATATTTTTCTTTCATAATCTACTATTTGAGGCCCATATCCTAGTTCATGATGATATAATATATCATTTTTAAAATCTTGAGTATTGAAATTTTTACCCATACCAGAACATATTACTACAGGGAACTCTAGCCCTTTGCTTTTATGTATACTCATTATTCTTACAACATCTGCATTTTCTCCAAGAGTTTTGGCACTTCCCATATCAGTATTTGACTTTTTAAGCTTAGCTACAAAATTTATAAAGCTAAATATACCTTTAAAACTTGTTTCTTCAAATTGCTTTGCCATTTCAAATAATATTTTTAAGTTTGCTTGTCTTTGAGATCCTCCAGGTAAAGCACCTACATATGCATAATATCCTGTGTTGGTATACAGATACCATAAAAATTCGTCTGTACTCATATATAAGGATTTTTCCTTATAGTCTTTTAATTTTTCTATAAATTCAATACACTTTAATCCTTTTTCATCCTCATGATTACTATATTCCTCTAAAGCTTCATAAAAACTTTTATTATGTTCTTCTACTCTTATATCTATAAGTTCTTCTGGTGTAAATCCACATATAGGTGATTTTAACACTGCAAGCAGAGGTATATCTTGCATAGGATTATCTATAATTTGAAGTAAACTCATTATAGTTTTTATTTCTATAGTGTCAAAGTACCCTACTCCTATATCTGCATAAGTTGGTATATCCATATTCATAAGTTCATCTGCAAATACTGGAGCCCAAGCCGATGTAGCTCTTAGTAAGATAACTATATCTTTAAACTGTACAGGCCTATAGTCATCTAGCTTTTTGTCATAAACCATTTGAGTTTTTCCATCTTCATTTGGTGACATTAAATCTTTTATTATATTTCCAACCATTCTAGCTTCAAGTTGTATGTTATCTATTTCTTCCTCTTCTTCTGTATTTTCATTTTCCTTAGATTCAGAGTCATCCTTTTTAGATGCTTTCTCCATTAAATGTATTTCTGTAGGACCTCCTACTACTGCATCTTCATTAGTATTTTCTTTAAATATAGCACCTAAGTTTAATCGCTCTTCTTCTGTATAATTTATTTCACCTATATTTTCGCTCATTACATTCTCAAATATATAATTTGCGCTATCTACGACTTCTTCTCTACTTCTAAAGTTTTTATAAAGCATTATTTTTCTATATAGTGAACCTTTTTCTGTATCATAGTCAGCATACTTTTGTAAGAATATTTCTGGTTTCGCTTGTCTAAATCTATATATACTTTGCTTTACATCTCCAACCATAAATCTATTTGGCGTTTTAATTTTTGCTATATTTGAAAGAAGTACCTCTTGAACAAAATTACTATCTTGATATTCATCTATAAATATTTCATAAAACTTTTCTCTATAAGAAAGTGCTATATCTGAAGGAATATTTTTACCTTCATCATCTTTTTGAACTAATATATTTAATGCAAAATGTTCTATATCATTAAAGTCTATTATACCTTTTTCTCTTTTTTTATTGTCATATGCATCTTCAAATAGCATGACTATATCTGATATAGATTTTGCCACTTTATAAATGTACTTTATCTCATAATTTATGTCTTCTTTTTCTCTATTAAAAGTTGAATCTTTAATGCTTTCTACTGACTTTTTAACTTTCTTTCTTATATCATCAGCCTTACTTTTTATATCTTTTATGTAACTTGGAGTATCTTTTCCAAGTCTCTTTACACCTTTTACATAGTTTTCAAATTTAATAGTTGATATATTACTATAAGCTTCATCCCATGATAAGTTACAAGCATCTAATATTCTTTTTATACTATTGTAATCTGTTTTAAATTTTTCTGTGTATGTTTCTAGCTCAACGATACCTTCTAACTCTTCTAAAGCTTTTTTCATACTAGTTTCCATACCACTTATCTCTATCTTGACTGTGTCTAATATAGCCTTTGCCCATATAGATGTCGAGAAATCAAATTCATCATCTATATTAAATTGTTCTGCTGAAAACTCTAACCACTCTTTAGGGTCTGGTGATGCCATAGCAAAGTTATATACACCTAGTATTATATTTTGAAGATTATTATCTCCTCTTCTTTCTGCATAACTTTCTACTAAATTTAAAAATCCTTCATCTCTATCTATATAAAGTTGTTCAAATACTTCCTCTATTGATTCTTGCTTTAATAGTGCACACTCTGTTGTATCGCCTATTCTAAAATTCGGATCTAAGTTTATTTTATGGAAGTTAGATTTTATTACTTCTAAACAGAAGGAATGTATTGTTGTTATGCTAGCTTTATTTAAAAGTATTAACTGATTTTGTAAATGCTTATTTTCTGGGTCTTTATCTAATGCCTTACCTATTGCATCACCAATTCTTTCTCTCATCTCAGATGCAGCTGCATTAGTAAAAGTAACTACTAATAACTTATCTATATCTATAGGATTTTCTTTGTCAGTTATCATTTGAATTATACGTTCAACTAGTACGGCAGTTTTTCCCGAACCTGCTGCCGCTGCTACTAGTAAATTACAATCTCTACTATCTATAACTGCTTGTTGTTCTTTTGTCCATTTAGGAGAACTCATTACTTAACTCCCCCTCTCATTATGTTTATTATCTCATCATTACTCTTTTTGTTTATTATTTTATATTTGTTATCTTTTAATGTTGTATCAAACTGACAAATTGCTGAGTAATTACAGTATATACAAGAGTTTTTATCTTTATTTTTATATGGAGATATACTTATATTTCCACTTAACATATCCTCACATAAATCTTTTATCAAGCCTTTTACATAATTTCTAATAACTTCAAATTCTTCATTAGTAACACCTTTTGTGTATCTACCTAATGTACCGTCCTTATTAAAGTTTGCAGGTATAACTAAAGATGTTGTTCTTTCTCCACTTGCTAGTGTTTTATCCATTTCTTTAATTATGTTAGAATCTTTTATAAGTAAACCTTGCATCTTTAATTCTTTAAGTATTTCTTCTCTTATGGTGTCTTCTTCTTTATCTTCATCAAACTTGGCTATTGGATCATCTATTCTTGAATAAAGAATCGCTGCTGGATTTATATTTTGTCCTTTAGATTTTCCACTTTCTAGTATTGCATCTAAGTAAACTAGTAATTGCAATTGAAGTCCATAATATACATCTGTTAAGCTTAAATCTTTTTTACCAGATTTATAATCAACTATTCTTATATATTTACCCTCTTCATTCTCAAATTCATCTATTCTATCTATTTGTCCTCTTAGTTTTATTTCTTCTCCATTTTGTAAAACTATTTTTATAGGTGGATACTTACCTTTAGTTCCAAAGTTTACTTCATAGTCTGTAGGCTCAAATGAACCAATTTTTATTTGTTCACTTATTATACTTATAGCCGATATAATCATATTTTGTAATCTAAGAGTAAGATACTTATATCTTTGAGAACTTTCTAGTATGTATCCAGGTATCTTACCTACTATTTCTTCAACTATTTTTTCCACTTTTTCTGTTATATAATTTATATCTATATCTGCCCAATGTAGATTATCTTTTACCAACTGTTTAGAAAAATTATCTAGTATTTTATGTATAAAGTTCCCTAGGTCTGGTGCTGTAAAAGAATATTCTTTTCTTTCTTTAGCCTTAAGACCATACTGTATAAAGTAAGCAAACGGACATTCAGCATATTTTTCTAATCTAGACACGCTTAAATTTTTATCATATAGTGTTCTTATTTTTTCTTCTTCTACTTTTTGAACTTGATTAGTATATGTAAGTCCACTTATAACTTTATTTGTTATATTTTTATATTCAATATCACTTGCATAGTATCTATATACATCTAACCATAAATTATTTATCTCTTTTCCATCATCAAACTCTTTTATTTCCTTTATAAGTTCATTAAAAGTTGGTGATTTTACAGTTATTCTATTTAAAATATCTTCATCTGTTTTAGCTTCTTCCTCTAGTAGATAACTTTTACTATCTACATTAGGAAATAGCTTTTTAAGCCTTGATACTATTACTGATGGTCTTATAGTTTTTCCTTCATGATCTGCTATAGGATAGGTAACTATTAGATTTTGGCTACTTGATGTAAGTGCTTTATAAACTAAAAATTGCTCTTCAAATGTTTTAGTTTTACTATCTATATCAACTTCTACACCTTTTTGCCCTAAGTTTTCTCTGTCACTATCATTTAAAAGCCCATTATCCTTTGCTATTAGTGGGAATGTTCCATCTGTTGTTCCTATTAGATATAAATACTTCGTATTTGGATTTTTCATTTTATCCACACTACTTACAAGTACTTGATCTATACTTGGAGGAACTAGTCCAAGTTCATATTCATCAAATCCTAGACTTATTAATCTTATAAATTTATCTAAGGATATTTTTTCATCTCCCATTATCTCAATAATTTGGTCAAATATATCTACAACTATATTCCAAACCTGAGAATATTGATTAGCTATATCTAATTCTCCTTTATCTTTAAATTTCATTATTAGAGTTTCTATCGTTGTTGGCATATTTATTTCTAACAAGAACTCATATATATACTTACATATATCCTTTGCACTATTCTTACCTTTTAATTTCTCTTGTAGATGTATTATTGGAGTCAAGACTCTTTCCTTTATTTCATTAACCTTTTCTCGTATTTCTATTTCCTCTTCTTTTTCTTCCGAAGAAATATTGTGGTTTATTCTATACTCCCACTTATCTTCAAACCACTTTTTACCTTTTATGCCATTTGCTAATACATAATTTTCTAACATACTAATCTCTTCATTAGATATTCCTACAAGTCCACTTTTTAAATATCTAAACATAGTCTCATAATTATATCTTTTACTTTTCATTTCTAATATAGATATTATAAGTACTATTATTGGATTTGTTTTAGCTTCTCTTTTTTTATCTATAAAATTAGGTATTTTATATTCATTAAATACAGAGCTTACTAAGAAATCATATTTGTTTAAGTCTCTTGTAGCTATGGTTATATCTCTATATCGAACCCCTTTATCTCTAACTAAATGCACTATTTCTTTTGCTATTTCTTCAACTTCAGAGTATAAGTTGCTAAATTCTTTTATTTTTATATTATTAGTACATTCTTCATACACTTTATATGGATATGAATTATAATATTTTTCTAAGTGCTGAAGCTCTTTACTATTTTTGAGTCTTGGTATAATATCACCATTTAGTTTTATATCAGGAAGTAACTTTACTCCCTCTTCATTACATAATTTTATTAGCTTTTGATATGTAAACTTTGTTCTAGAAAAAGCATCTGTTTTATTGTATGAAATATTGCCTGGGTTATCTACTGTTAAAGATATACATACTTCCTTAGCTTGCTTAAATAAACTACTTAATACTCTATATTGATTTGGAGTAAATCCAGTAAATTCATCTATATAAACATATGCATCCTTAAAATAATCACATATTGGTAATTTTTCTGCTAGTGATTTTAGCATGTCTTGAGTGTCTATATAATTTTCATGTAATTTTTCTTCGAATTCTTTATATATCCTACTTATGTCTTTTAATTTTAAACTTAAAGTTTCACTTTCTACTTCGCCAGATATATTTTCTAACATCTCATAACTTATGTTATACTGTTTTAACTCAGATATTATCTCACTTATAGAACTTACAAATCCTGATTGAGATGATGATTTAGAAAATATATTTAATTCTTTACTTACACTTTCTATTGCTTTATAAGTCATCATAGCATTTCCACTGGAATTTATATTAACATCAGTTAATCCTCCAACGTAAGAAAAAACTATGCTACTCATAGTTTTAAAACTTAATACCCTAGACCTTAAAAACTTGTCTTTTTCTTCTCCTAAAAAGAGCTTACTCATTCTTTTTTCCATTTCAAATGTATATTGTTCTGGAACTAAAAGTATTACAGGTGTTGTTTCATTATCTTTAACTCTATTTTTTATTTCATCTAGTATATAGGTGGATTTACCACTTCCTCCTCTACCTAATACAAATTTAACACTCATAAATGTCCTCCTCAAAAACACCTCTGTCTATCTCTTCATTGTTGCATAATTTATTAAACTCGCAGTATTTACAGTGTTTTTTGTTTTTTACTAACTCATATTTATATTCTTTATCTTCTTTATTATAATTGGTGTTTTTTATATCATCTATATACGATAACACCTTATTTTTATTTTGTTTATGTTTTTCATTATCATAAGATATAGATACGCAATTATCATCAAACTCTGGTTGATAGTATTTCATACTTATATTTTGCGCGTCTATATCTTTATCTAATAGTTTAGGAATTACTTCTTTTGCTAAAAGCATATATACAATAGTTTGTATTCTGCTTTCTACATTTTTATAGTTAAATTTTTTATTTTCTGTTTTCCAATCCCATATTTCAATTTTATCATCTTTGATTATTACTAAATCATATTTAGCTTGTATTATATTCCCCTCTAAATTAAGCATTACTTCATACTCTGGTAAATATAAATATTCCTCTTTAATTGGAACTAGTTTTTTTACTTTATCCATCCATCTTTGAAAATTTATATTGGTACTAGAATTTATCCCTAAAGGTATATTACTAAAATATCTTTCACATAATAGGTGAAAATCTGTACCTGTTTTTAAACTTTCGTAGTACTCTCTATGTTCTATATCATCGTACTTCCAATTTATTTTATTAATATACTTGTACTTAAATTTTAATGGACATGATTTATATGTATTTATAGAATTTTGACTGTATCTAAAACTTTTTAAACAACTATTCATTTTTATTTACCTCCTTCTTTCTCATATTTATATACTTTTCAAGTTCATTTATATATAAAGAAGGTTTTTGCTCTTTATTTCTTTTTCCTATATCGCTTTTGCCTTTGTAAAGGCTTGATGATAATACTAGCATTTCTTTAGCTCTAGTTATCCCAACATATAATAATCTTATCTTTTCATTTATTAAATCTATTTTGCTTTTATATATATAATTAGTAGGTATATCACCATTTAATATACATTCAATTTCGCTTTTTACAATAGCTACTGGATTTTTGTATTTATCCTTTAAATACCATTTATCACTTTGAAACTTCTGATTTGTATTATCAGGGAAATTAAACTCTGTTAGTCCTAGCATAAAAACGCAATCCCATTCTAGACCTTTTGATTTATGATAGTTACAGATAGTTATGCTTCCTGGTTGTGGTTCATATCCATTCATTTCATATACCACTTCTATTATATGATTAAATACCTTATTTTTACTATCTATTAAAAGGTTATATACATCTATTAAATTTATATCTGGATTATCTGAACTTAAAAATTTTATATAAAATGCCAGATAATCTATTATTGCTCTATCTTCTTTCTCTAAATTAAGTTCATCCCCTATAAATAATAAAAGTATATCTAATCTTGTTATAGGATATTCTAATATATTTTTAAGAGTATTTATTCCTTGTATAAATGTTTGGTATAACTCTGTATTTGTATCTATTATTATATTATTTGTTATCTCTTCATTGTATATTATCTCTTCTGTGCTATATTTTTTTAATACATTTAGTAAATCTTCCTTCCCTTTTTCATTATCTGTTTTTACAAATACTTTATCTAATGTATTTATTAGTTTATTTATATCATCGCAATTTATTATAAAGTCTATTATATATGACAGTTTGTTTATAATTTTTCTTTTATTTATAGAATTAGGTCCTAACTCTTCAAACTCCATATTTTCATCGATTAAAATCTTCGCAATTTGTGTTATGTGGTCATTAAAAGGCACTAATATTCCTATGCTTTTATCTGGATATTTTCTTTTTATTCCCTTTGTATATGCTACGGTTTTTATCAACTCATCATTCCAAGTCTCATATTTTTTAACATTTATACTGTATATATCTGGCTTAGGGTTCTCTTTATATCCCATACCACTTGGAACAGTTTTTATTTCCATATCTTCTAAAGCTTCTCTACATTCTTCTTGTCTAAATTCCTTTGTTACATACTTTACTAGTTTATTTGCTAAATCTAATATATCCTTTGAACTTCTATTAGACATGTCCATTCTATAGCAACTATCTGCTTGACATATAAACTCCTTAAAGAATTTAGGATCTGATGATGAAAATGTACCTGTTATACTCTGGTTTATATCTCCAACTCTTACTAAATTTTCATTTTCTCTACATATCATTTTTATAATTTTACCTTGTATCTCATTGGAATCTTGGCACTCATCTTCAAATATGTACTTATATCTATTTTGAAATTTTATTCTTAAATTCTCATCAAAATTTAATGCTTTATATGCAAGAACTAATATATCATCATAATCAAGTAGGCCATTTTGTTTTAACTTTTTATCATATTCTTTATATATAGGAAGTATTAGCTTTAATATCCCTCTATGCCCATTAGATAATATCCCCTCTAGCTCTTGTGGTGATAATTCCTTATATTTTAAGTCACTTATTGCATTTACTACTAAGTCAAAAAATCCTCTCTCCCAAGCTTCAAGCATTATATCATTCCATTTATCATCCTTTTGCTCTTTTAGGAACCATCTAAATGCTCTTTCCCCACCATTTATCTTAAAATTATTTATGCATTCATTTAGTATTATAGTTTTTTGTAAATCATCTGCTATGTTAAATTCTTCACTTAGCATAACTACTTCTGGTTTTTCCTTTATTATTTTTACAGCTAAACTATGTATTGTCATAACTTCATAAGAATTTTCTTCTTTTATGTCATTCTCTTTTAATATTGTTTTTATTCTTCCTTTGAAGTTATTTACTGCACTATTCATATAAGTTAATATTAGTATTTTAGATTTATCATGTTTTTTTTCACTTAATAGCTTTGCTACTAAATTGGTAACTATAAAAGTTTTACCAGCTCCTGGTACTGCTGGTACTGCCATAGTTCCACCTTCATAGGCTATTATTGGTAATTGATCTTGTCTATAATTTATATTATTCATAAGAGTTTTCCCCCTTATCTAACATCTTAAGTAGTATGCTATATAATATACTTTCCTGTATATACCCATTTACTGTGTATTCACTTTTATATGCATATACTTTTTTAGTATTAATTAGTAAATTATATATAGTATTGTATAAATAATATTTCTTATAATCTTCTTCCATTTTATCTGTATATATTCTACCTTCTTCAAAAGATTTTCTAAGAACTATCAAATTACTTATATCCTTTTCTATCTTCATATTCCACCCATTGCTACCTACATCTAGCCATATATGTATTGGTCTATTTACTATTGATGATATATATGTATATGGAGTAGTTAATAATACTTTATCTATATTACTCAAATCTTCTAATTCTGAAGATTGATAATAGTCATTTATCGTAGTTTTAAGCGCCTTTATAAATAACTTTTCTTTATCTTCATTTATATTCAATAACTCTATGTTTTCTGTAAAGCTCTCACATTCATATATTATCTTTTTACAAATATGAATATTTTCTTTTCCAAACTTAAGATTTAGCATTTTATCTATATAAAACTTAATTAGAAACTCACCTATTTTAAGTTTCTCATTCCTTTTCTCTTCTATATAATTTAATATTTCTTTAAATTTTTCTTCTTCATATTTATTTTTATATATTTTTAATGCTTGTATCTTATTGACATCTAATATAGTTTCTATAAAATTCATATAGTCTTCTTCTCTTATGGAATCTTGACTACTATTAAAAATACTAAGAGCCACTATAAGTGCATTTGCATAAGGATAATCTATTAATTTTTTATCTTTTTTAGTGCTAAATATATCAATGTTATTAATTTTCAATTTATTAGTCATTTGAAAGTCTAGTATTGTATTGTTTATAGGGGAAATTATAGCTATATCTTGTGCTTTTACTCCTGATAGTATTAATTCTTTAATTTTCTTTAAAACTACTTCTATCATCTCGCTATATAACTGACTAGATTCATTTAGTTCAACACTTACCGGTAAAGAGCATATATCATCTATAGAGACCTCTTCTTTTTGGTGATACTTTTCTTCTTCATATTCATTTTCTATATATCTTTCTATAAACTTAATATCTATATTATTGAAAACTGAAAAATCCCTTTTTTCATTAAAAAATGTATATGAATCTATAGCATTTTCTTGTATCTCTTTTATAAACTCGATTTCTGCTATAGATACACTTTCTAAACTTTCTACAATTAAATATTTTATTTCTTTTCTTAAATATTCTTTGTATAAATCATTTTTTAAAAGATATTTATTATATACATATATACTCAATGAATTATCTAACATACCTTTATTTAATAGCATACTAGTGTAACCCATTATTATTTCGTTCATTTCACTATAAGAAAATTTATTTATACTATCTTTATTTTTCTTAGACAAATAAATCTTTTCTCCTATGTTCTCAAATTCTAATTTACTTAATGTAGCCTTATTTATATTAGTACTTATACTTGAAGTTATAGATTTATTAGTACTTATAATATCTTCAAAATATCCTTCTTGTTCTCTTTTACTTTTTACCTTTTCCCCTATTATATAGTCTGTCAAAGTATTATTTATAAATTTAGGTCTTATGTAATGTTCTTTTATCTCATTATTATTTTCTAACACTATTGGCCAAAATTTTATAAGCTCTCCTTTAATAAAATTAATATATGATGTTATATTTAGTTTTTCACAATAATCTATATTAATCTTCTTCTCATATTTTAATTTAGTTAGATTATTAGGAACTAGAATCATTATTTTTGAAGATTTATTTTTACATTTTTCTAATATTACATTATATAAACTAACTATTTTATTCTCTTTATCATTATTCTCTAAATTTCTATATATGTACCTCATATAAACCCTTTCTTTAAACTATTTTGTATTTTAATTATATCATATTAGAGATTTTTAATTCCTCCATTAAAATGTTTACTTAAAGCTACATACTATTTTTTTATCCTAAAATAAAATAAGCAGCCAAATGGCCGCTTATTTTATTTTTTAAGATATAATCTATTTAAAATTATTTAAAAATTTATTTGTAATATTTCTTAATTGTCCACCAATCACAACTAAAAATATATTTATAGTTATAATTGTAAATATATTTACTATACTATTATATCCACTCAAATAATTAGAAATTAACTGAATTGGAGATAAGTATAATACTGAAAACGATATAGAACTCTTACTATTTTCTATTAAAAAATATGCACATAAAGAAAAAAATGATAAGAAAATTCCTAAACCTGCTCCCATTAATCCCACTATTAAAGATTCTTTAAGTTTCAAGCTATATTTATATCCATAATAAAAGTTTATAAGAAAAAAGAATAATGCAAATAAAATTTCTATGATTAAGTTACTCGATTCAACCTCAATTATCTTAGAGTATATAAATGATATTATACATATAATTAAAGTATTAAAAAATAGTTTTTCTCCCAGGTCAAATGCATTTTTCACATACTCACCTCATATACTTTATTTTATTATATATAAAATTAAGTTAAAATGTGAATAATTTCAAATGCAATAAAAAAGATTACGTGGCTACGTCTTACTCTCCCAGGAGGTCGCCCCCCAAGTACCATCAGCGCTAAAGAGCTTAACTTCTGTGTTCGGTATGGGAACAGGTGTATCCTCTTTGCTATAATAACCACATAATCTTTATTTGGAGCGGGTGAAGGGGATCGAACCCTCACAGCCGGCTTGGAAGGCCGGAACTCTACCATTGAGCTACACCCGCATATTTAGTTTTATTAGTACTTTCAAAACTGTATACCATTTAATGTTTTATCATTTTTAGCAACCGAAATCTACCTTATTACTATTTAATAATGATTTGATTGGCGATATAAACCTTTAGGTTTATTTTGGTCAAGTCCTCGACCTATTAGTATCGATAAGCTAAATACATTACTGCACTTACACCTTCGACCTATCAACCAGGTA
>NZ_JADPFC010000019.1:0-7675 GCF_015668195.1 Romboutsia sp. 1001713B170131_170501_G6 | reverse complement strand
TCAAGTGAGTAAAGGGGTAGGTGGTTCTATGGAGTATAGTATACCTGCAGGAAAAGTAGGTTGGGTAGGAGTATATGCTCATGGAACAAGAACTGTTGGACAAGTTCGTGTTGAATGGTGGGATAGAGCAGGAAATCATGGATTTAAAAATGTTCCAGTAACAGCAACAATACCTTATACAAAGACACAAGGTACAAATATTCATTTTGGAAGATTGATGTATAAGTAAAATGGAGATGAAATATGAAAATTAGTAAAATTTTATTTATAAATATATTATTAATAATTTCAATAATATTGAATTTATTTTTTATTATTAATCAAGATACTGCTAATAATTATAGTGAATATACAACTTTTATTGAGGAATTTAATAAATTTGCGAAAGATAAATATAAAACTATTGAAATTGAAGTTCCAATAGTTTCTACAGATAATAAACTAATAGATAGTAAAGTAGATACAGCGGATAAAGAAGGTAAAAATCCTAGGACAACAGTATTTCATATAAAAAATAAAAAAGAATACATAACTAGTATATCGATATCATATTCTAAGGATATTGATAAAAAAGCAATGGGGAATATATTTAGAATAGATAATAAATCAGTTATAGCTGAAAATAAAGATAATATTAGTGTTCCAACTTTGTACAATCAAAGTTTTACATCTAAAGGTAAAATTATAAGTATTAATACATATCCAATAATAAAGAATATAACTGATGAATTAGAAAACAATATGATTTCAGAAAATAATAAAATAACTAATGAAATAATAGAATATATAAAATAATAGAAAAAATAAGGCTTAGACTAAGTCTTATTTTTTTATAAATTTTTCTAACCATAACTTTGATTTTTAAGTATTAGTAAAATAACTTTTAAATTTATTTGTTAAATCAACTGTATTAATTATCACACTGTCAATTATAGCTGCAATTAATCTCTTGGTTCTAGCTTTTCGTTTTTTTTATTATTAGATATAGAAAATAGTGTATGAGTTAATTTAAATACAATTCTAAGGATTAACTTATACACCATAAATGGTGTGTGCGCTCTTGCAGAGAACATCTAATATATATTAAAAAATCTATTAATCATTTAATACGCGTTCAGTTCTATCGTTTTTATCTGTTATCAATAACTCAATATTTTCATTTTTTTCTATAATATTTATATCAATTGTATCTTTATATCCATATTTAAAATTCCAATATATAGTAAATAACTTAAAATTATTGTTTTTGTCAACATAATAAAGTTTCATATTTCCCTTTGTAAAATTCTTACCTATTTTTACTTTAAAGTTTTTAAGATCTTCTTTTGATTCTATTGAAGGTATATTTATATATTTATTTAGACCTTTATACTTTAACTTTAGAAAGTCAATTTTTTAATAGTTGAATTTTTAAAATTTAAAGTAACAGTATTATTATTTTTTGTAAAAAATATAATCCCAGAAATTAGAATTAAAACAGTGTAATTATATAACAATCTATCAAAAAATAGAAAATCAGACAATATATGATATAATTGTGGTATTCTCAATATATAAAGGGGGTGAGAGAGTGAAAGAGGCAATAGAAATAGTAGATAATACTATTGAAAGTAAAGAGTATATACAGGATGTTCATAATAAAAGCAAAGGCTGGATAACAAATGTAAATATAACTAAAGAAAATGGATTTAGACAATGGCATTATACATTGGATGACTTGTTAAAACTAGACTTTGACAAAGAAGATACATATATATCATTAAATACTTTTTATAAGCCGATGAGAAGAATAGAAACAATAAAAGAGCTTAATTGTAGTTTTATAGATTTAGATATATATAAAACAAAATTTACAAAAACTCAAATATTAATGAACTTAGAGGATAACTATTATAATAAGATAATTCCGGAACCAAGCATAACATTAGACACAGGTAGAGGTTTATTACTAATTTGGAAATTAGAGCAAACTCCATATATGGCTTTACCATTATGGAAGGCAATACAAGAACACTTATATAGGCAATTGAAAGTATTTGGAGCAGATAGAATGGCTTTAGATGCAACGAGAGTATTAAGAGTTCCAGGAAGTATAAATTCTAAAAGTGGTACAAGAGTAAAAGTAATAGCAAAATATGATTATGTATATTCTTTGAGAGAAATACAAAGAGAATTTTTACCAGAGTTAAATGAAACATCAAAAAAGAAAAAAGGAAGGCCTAAGAAAGTAGTATATGTACATAGAGAAAGATCATTATATCAAGGAAGGATACTAGATATAGTGAAATTATGTGAATTAAGAAACTATGATGTAGAAGGGCAAAGAGAAATAATATTATTTTTGTATAGATATTACCTATGTTACTTCTATGAGGATGAAGAAAAGGCCTTAGATGATACGATAGAATTAAATAATACGTTCATAAAGCCATTAGCAATAAAAGAGCTTACAAGGGCAACAGAGAGTGCAGAAAAGGTATTTAAAAGTAAGAACAAGCAATATAAATACAAAAATGATACACTTATAGAATTATTAGATATAAATGAGTATGAGCAAACTCATATGAAAGTCATTATAGGCAAGGAAGAATATAAGAGAAGAGATAGAGAATATCAAAAAAATAGATACAATCAGAAATTAGAAGAAAAAGGCAAGATGACAGAAAAAGAAAAAATATCACGAAGAAGAGAAAAAATAAAAGCCCTTTTGGCAGAAGGACTTTTACAAAAAGATATATGCAAGACTTTAAATATATCGAAACGAAATTGTATTCGTGATATTAAATATTTAAAAGAACATGGATTAATATAACCATGTTCTAATTATATTATAATCAGAAAATCAAAAAAAGACAATTGAGTATTATTAAATAAATAAGGTGCCAAATTTTCTCGGCTTGTATTATAGGGTACGCAGTACCTGTTACAAAAAAGGAGAGTTTTTATGATTGATGATAAAAAGTTATGGCAAAAAATAAGTGGTAGTATTACTTTTTACTTAAAAGATTATGATAGAACTTTGAGTAATGAAGAATTATTAAATGATTATATAGATTATGTTTTACCAAATGATATAGAAGAAGATGGATTACATAGATATTTAGATAAACAAACATTTCAGTATGTAGTTGTAAGTAATGAACTATTAGAAAAGGCAAAGAATGCTTTTATTGAAAGATTAAATAAGAGAAGAGCAAAAGAAGAACCAATAAAAAAAGTTGAGAAAAAAGTATATAAAGATAATGTATTTAGTTTTAAAAGTTATAAAAAAGATGGACAGATTAGGAGAAAATAATTTGAAGCACGGAAGAAAATTAACTAGAAAACAAAGAGATTTATTAATGGATAATGGATATAATTCAGACGAATGGTTATTAGAAAGACAAACAGAATTAATTTATGTTTATGTAAATAGAAATACAAAAGAAACTTTAACTTTAGAAAAAAATAAATAGAACTTTTATAAAAAGTCGAGATGAAAAATTAAAATTTTATCTCGGCTTTTTATTTTTTACTTTTAAAAGTTAGTGAAAGTTTATTAAAAAAATATAAAAATATAATGCAAAAAATCTAATTGGGGTGCATAAAAAAGAGAGTTATTTTTTTGTAAAATCTATATTTTTTCTTCAAGTTAATACTAAAAAGTAGGTGTTCAAAAGGTGGCTAGAGGTGTGGAAGAGTGTGGGGAATGGTGTTCAAAAGGTGTGTATAGAGGTATTTTTTTGTACCCATGATTTTAATGTTTTATTTTAGAGAATTGCTAGGCTTTGCCTAGCTACCAATCGAAGATGGGTACAAAATCTCCTTATGCTCTTTTTTACAAAATTTCAAAAATAAATTTTAAAATTTTGTTTTGTATTTTTTTCGCTAACTCAAAAAATATTTTCTAAAAAAATAATTGAAAATAAAATTATAAAAATAGAAAAGTAAGAGAGAAATTTTATAAAAAATTATTAAAGAAAATCTAAATTAATACAAAAGTAATGCAAAAGAAATTTATTTTTTTAGAGGAGATAGAAAAATTTTTATTTAATATAAATACAATAAATACTTTTGTATTAGGGGGATAAATTTTAATGGGAAAAGAAAAATTTAATGAGTTAGAAGTGAAGGAGCAGATAGAATATATAAATCAAAATTTAGAAAATAAAACACTAACTAAGATATGTGAGGATATAAAAGTATCGAGGTCAACAATTAGAAAAAGATTTTTGAAACAAGGATATATATTTGATAAAGACCAAAGTAAATACATTAACTTAGAAGCGAATAAAAAGTTACGAGAAGGGAATAAATGCAAAAGTAATACAAATGAATTAGAATGCAAAGTAAAGGCCTTAGAAACGAAAATAAAAGGTATAGAAGATAGATTAAATAGCTCATCATCAAAGCAAATAAATATAAAAAAGTTTGAAGGAAAAACTGTATCAAGATGTTATAGACTTTATGAAGATGTTCAAAAAGAATTTAGCAAATTCTGTAAAGAAAATTCAAATTATAAGGTACAAGATATATTATCTATGGCATTATATGAGTATATGAAAAATAATATATAATTGTTATCACATATATAAAATAAAGGTGAGTGAAATATGAAAAAAATTAAAAAATATTTATTAATGCTAATGCTACCTATTTTTATTTTAGTAGGATGTAAGGATAGTGATTCTGACCAAACTGAATTAGATTATAGCTTTCCAATAGTTGAAATTAAAAACGAAAATAAAATTGAAATATCTAAGATTGTTTTTGAAGAATATTTAAAGTCAACATATGAAAATTATGAGGACTATAAAAGTGCAGAAAATAAAAAGATTAACATCCTAAAAGATTATAAATTTAATGATATAAAAATAATAAAAGAATTAAATGATAAAGCATTTGAAGTAGAAATAAATTTCGATTTACAATCCATTGATGGATATGCAACTGTATTTGAAACAGGGAATGGAGTAATTTCAAAAGATAATTGGGTAAAAGATAAATATTTGATACTTGATATTGAAGAAGTTGGAGCAAATAAATACACGATTAAAAATATGTATACAGGATAAATTTTTGTTTCATGTATTTAACTAACAAAAGATAAAATAATTTAGAATATACATATATTGATAGATAAATAAATGATTTAATTATTTAAATGAAAATGCAGAATAAATACAAATAATACAGATATAAATAAATCAAAAAGGGTAAATTGATTTATTTATATCGAATTTTAAAAATTTTAAAAAGTAAAGTTTCATGGAAAACTAAAAAAAGGAAAAAGAGTGTATTTACTGAGATATAGTAATTTCAATAGATACACTCTTTTATATGTTTAACTAATCCCTAAATGTGAATTTTAAGACTTGTTAGGTTAAACTTTCTAATTGATTGAAAATAATAATCATTACAATCTTTATATTCTGAAAAACATAACATATAATTGACTTATATCATGTGTATAAGGGGAGTAATTATGGATTTCAAAAATGTAAATTTATGGATTTTTTTTATTTGTACAATGTTACTTTTGACAATAAACAATTTTATTGAAAGTAAATCTATTTCAATTCCTATTTATGTACTTGCTATATTAGGAATTGTATATTCGTTATATACAAGTAAAATAAGAAAAAAAGTAAAATTAATTTTAATTGGCTTATATTTATTGAGTTTAATACTTTATGTATTCTTATAAACTTGCTTAAAGGTATCTAGTAGAAATACCCTTAGAATCCAAATAAATAGATTTTAAGGGTATTAACTTTATTTAAAATAGATAACTAGTCCTTAAACGAGAATTTAAGTGATAGTTACTTTTGAACATATTGATATAATTATTTTATATATTTTTATTATTGATAGTATATATCGATATTTTTCCAGATTCCATCTTTTAGATTAAATATAGCTCTTAACTCTATATTAACAAATTCTCCCCAATAGCCAAGCACTACTTCATTTTTTTCAAAGGAAATCCATTCTAAAGAAACAATGTAATTTCTAATTTCATAATTTCCTTTAATATAAGTATCATGAGTAAATTTTTGAACAGTATTATCAAATTCTTTTATATTTGATAAAAAATCTATTACTAAATTTGAATCTATAGATTTGTGACCATCTATATCAATAGAAAAGCCTTCAGACTCAGATTCTATTGTAACGATATTTGATTCTTTATCTGCATTTTCCCACAAATTGAGAATATATTTTGAAGAATAACGATTATATTTAAATTGTGTAATTGCTTTTTCCATAAATACTCCTTTAGATATATAGTATATTAAAAATAATATTCTAGTTTAGGTGTTTAAAGCAACAAGTCTATAAAGTGAAATTTAAATGATAGTTATGTTTTGAAATTTGATATATTTATTCTATTGAAATATAGGATATGAAACTATTAGTAGCAATATAGAAATGATAAGTAGCAGTAAAATTTTGATTATTTTTATATTATGGTGGAGGAGGGATGACAATGAATTTTGGAGAAAAATTAAAATCATTAAGAATAAAGAATGAACTTTCACAAGAAAAGTTAGCAGAAAAACTTAATGTATCAAGGCAAGCTATTACTAAATGGGAGAACCAAAATGGTATGCCTGATATTGAAAATTTAAAATCGATTGCTAGGATATTTGATGTAACTATAGATTCATTAATTTATGATGAAGAAGAAATTGAGACAACTGATGATAGTTTTTGTTGGACTATTGCATGTATATTTGGTGGAATTGGGTTAGTAGTAGGTTTTTTATTTGAAGATATAGTACCAAGTTTAGGTGTATCTGGAATTGGATTAGGAATAATAGGATATCTCTTAGCTAAAAGTTTTTTATTATTTAAAAATAAAAATTAATAAGATCGTATCCAACTGGTTCTTAAAAACACATTTAAAGATATCTAGTAAAAATGCCCTTAGAATCCATTTATTTGGATTTTAAGGACATTAACTTTATATCAAATATCTAAGTCCTTAAAGAGAAATTTAAGTGATATTAATCCTATATGTATGGAAAAATATTACATTTAAACTCGCTTACAAAAAGAATATCATAAATATTCTGAAAATTAAAGACTTTTTATGAAAACGTTTACTTGATATTATTTTAATATAAAATTAATTTAAATCAAGGAGTTGAGATTATGAATAAAAATATTAAAAAAATCGTATCTTTTCTTTTATTAAATGGCATATTTTTAGTTCCACAAAATATTAGTGCTTTTGAAAATAAAGATGCGATTATACAACCAATATTATCTAGTCAAGAAGAGTTAGAAAACATTGATAAAAAATCAAATGAAGAATATCATAAGCAGTTTTTAAAAAACTTAAAAGTTAATGATGATAATATTAGACCATATGGTGGAACTTTTTATACCGAAACTCCAAGATCTTATGCACCAAGTAAAAAAGAAACGAAGTATGATGCTTTTATTCTTGCTAAATTCAGTTTTGACACGAGAGGAACGAGCGGTGGGAAATTAACAACTAGTGTAAATCAATCTAAAACAATTAATTGGCAACTTACTGGTAACATTGAGTCAGAAGCAGGAGCTTTTAATGTAATAAAAGCTAAAATAGGAGGAAGTCTTTCTAGAAGCAGTCAAGTGAGTAAAGGGGTAGGTGGTTCTATGGAGTATAGTATACCTGCAGGAAAAGT
Organism: Romboutsia sp. 1001713B170131_170501_G6; assembly: GCF_015668195.1. Classification (NCBI taxonomy): domain Bacteria; kingdom Bacillati; phylum Bacillota; class Clostridia; order Peptostreptococcales; family Peptostreptococcaceae; genus Romboutsia; species Romboutsia sp. 1001713B170131_170501_G6. Next base: position 20 of record NZ_JADPFC010000019.1, on the reverse strand, counting down.
AGGTTGGGTAGGAGTATATG
>NZ_JADPFC010000018.1:0-9188 GCF_015668195.1 Romboutsia sp. 1001713B170131_170501_G6 | reverse complement strand
TACCTGGTTGATAGGTCGAAGGTGTAAGTGCAGTAATGTATTTAGCTTATCGATACTAATAGGTCGAGGACTTGACCAAAATAAATGTTTGAGCAACGGATATAACCGAAGCGTGAGCAAGGATTATATCGTTGGCGACATGAACGAAGTGATTTTTAACTCTAAATGATATACAGTTTTCAGAGTATTAACTCTAAAAGATAAAGATTATGTGGTTATTATAGCAAAGAGGATACACCTGTTCCCATACCGAACACAGAAGTTAAGCTCTTTAGCGCTGATGGTACTTGGGGGGCGACCCCCTGGGAGAGTAAGACGTAGCCACGTAATCTTTTTTTATGCAAAAAATAAAGATAATTGTTTTTTATATCATATATTCAACCTAACAAATAAAAATATATAATTAAATTAAAAATATCAGAATGCATTGAAATAGCTAGAGTTAGATGTTATAAAAATTTAATTTTTTTTAACTTAAAAATTTTTTTTGAATAATACTATTGAAACTTGATAATATATATAATATAATGATTATCAAATAGAAGAATTAATAAAAAGCTTTGAAGGAAATTAGTAAAGAGCAAGTTTGTATTCAGAGAGTGAGTGGTAGGTGTGAACTCATTACAATGGTTTTTGAATCTATTCTGGAGCTTCTGCCGAATATAAGGCGAGACGTATACCTACGTTACAGGTTTGAGAGGGTTATATTTTTATATAACCAATTAGGGTGGCAACGCGGATAACAAGACTTTCGTCCCTTTCATAGGGGAATGAAGGTCTTTTTTTAATACAACAATTGCCCTAAGATTAAGATTTTAGATAAAAATACATGTATTAGAAAACGTTATTTATAACTAAAATTAATTTACTAGCGCTGGTAGATTAACAGAAGTTATAAGTTTTAAATAGGTAAATTAAAGTAAAATAAATTATAAAATATAAGGAGGAATTAGCAATGTTAGATGTCAGAAGAATAAGAGAAAATTTAGAAGATATAAAAAAAGCTATGGATAGAAGAGGGGAAAAGGAATTCGACTTAGATGCTGTAGTTAGATTAGACGACGAAAGAAGAGAATTACTTAAAGAAGTTGAAGTAATGAAGAATGAGTTAAATGTAGAATCTAAGAAAATACCTCAATTAATAAAAGAAGGTAAAGATGTAGAAGCAGCTAAAGCTCAACTTAAAGAATTATCAGATAAGATAAAAGGAATGGATGAAAAAGTTAGAGCTGTAGAAGCAGAGATGGAATACAACTTAATGAGAATACCAAATGTTCCTCATCCTGATGTTCCACAAGGAACAACAGATGAAGATAATGTTCAAATAAGAACTTGGGGAGAACCTACAGAGTTTAACTTTGAACATAAGGCACACTGGGATATAGGAACAGGATTAGGAATATTAGATTTTGAAACTGGAAGTAAAATAACAGGTTCAAGATTCACTTTATACAAAGGATTAGGAGCTAGATTAGAGAGAGCGTTAATAAACTTCTTCTTAAATACTCATACAGCTGAGCATGGATATACAGAAGTTTTACCCCCTTTCATGGCTAATAGAACTAGCTTTATAGGAACAGGTCAATTACCTAAGTTTGAAGAAGACATGTTCAAAGTTGAAGGTGTTGATTACTTCTTAATACCAACTGCTGAAGTTCCTGTAACTAATATACATAGAGATGAAATATTAACAGTTGACCAATTACCAATAAAATATTGTGCATATACTCCATGCTTTAGATCTGAAGCAGGTTCTGCTGGTAGAGATACTAGAGGATTAGTAAGACAACATCAATTCAACAAGGTAGAATTAGTTAAATTTGTTAAACCAGAAGATTCTTACGATGAGTTAGAGAAATTAACTAATGATGCTGAAAAAATGTTACAATTATTAGGATTACCTTACAGAGTTGTTAAGATATGTACAGGAGACTTAGGGTTCACTGCAGCATTTAAATATGACTTAGAAGTATGGATGCCAAGTTACAACAGATACGTTGAGATATCTTCTTGTTCAAACTTTGAAGATTTCCAAGCTAGAAGAGCTGGTATAAGATTCAAGAGAGACAAAAAATCTAAAGCAGAATACGTTCATACATTAAATGGATCTGGATTAGCAGTAGGAAGAAGTTTAGCTGCTATATTAGAAAACTATCAACAAGAAGATGGTTCAGTAGTAGTTCCAGAAGTATTAAGACCATACATGGGTGTAGATGTTATAAAGAAAGAAGAATTATAATATCTAAGACAATTTAGACATATATTAGAAAGACTATTATTTATATATAAGGGCCAACAGATTTCTGTTGGTCTTTATATATAGTGATATAATATTTTTAACAAGAAATAGGATGAAATTGTATGTAGTGTAGAAAAATATGAGCTATAGATAGTCCTCATAAATTAAGCTCTTGTAATCTAATGATATTATAGTCTATTTAAGTTATAAATATAGCCAATTTACATTGTTTAATATTGCTTATAATGAAGAATTTTGTAATAGTAACTAATTTTAACTTGTACAAATAAATTAAAATTCAGTTGAATTATAAATGTAACTATGATAATATAGAAGTGTTATAAGTTCTAGGAGGAAATATGAATAAAGAACTATATATGAAAGAAGCCTTGAAAGAAGCAGATAAAGCCTTTAAAAAAGGCGAAACTCCTATAGGAGCCATAATAGTTAAAGATGGCAATATTATAGGTAGAGGACATAATTTAACTGAAACTTTAAATGATAGCACAGCTCATGCTGAGATTGTAGCAATAAGAGAAGCTGCTAGAAACTTAGGTGGATGGAGACTTATTGATTGTGAATTATATGTTACAATGGAACCTTGTATTATGTGCAGTGGGGCTATAGTTAATTCTAGAATAAAAAAGCTTATAATAGGAACTAAACATATAAAAAACGAATATACAGAAAATCAGCATAAATTTAAGACTGATTACTATGAACGAAATAATATAAATGTCTTATTCGGTGTTTTAAAAGAAGAATGTTCTAATATATTACAGGAATTTTTTAGAGCGCTTAGGAAAAGATAATGAGGAGAGATGGTCGAGTCGGTCGAAGGCGCTCGCCTGGAAAGTGAGTATACGTCAAAAGCGTATCGTGGGTTCGAATCCCACTCTCTCCGCCAGAGGAAATTTAAATATGGTTATAAGTTTGCTGTACTAGATGGGGAGGTAGCGGTGCCCTGTAACCTGCAATCCGCTATAGCAGGATTGAATTCCATCTAGAGGTTTACATCTTGTAGGGCTGCCCTAAATAAGTGGTGTTGACACTTAGGTCCTACGCAATGGGAGCTCATGAACTCCGTCAGATCCGGAAGGAAGCAGCGGTAAGTGATCACTTCCGTGTGCCGTAGGGGTGCCTAAGTTGAGCTAACTGTTTAGGTAACGCCTATGAGAGTAAATCAATAGATGGTGTACAGCTTTAATATATAAAAACAAATCTCTTATTATAAGGGATTTTTTTTAATTGTAAGAAAATCATGAAGTTTATATTATATACATAATTTTAGAAATATATCAATGAATATATACAAAATGGTTAATAGACATGGTATAAAAATATGTTTTTTATACCTTTAATGAAATTAGTTAAGATAATTTATATTTTAAAATAAACTTAGCTTGATTAGTATATATTTACATTTAATAACGCTAATAATTAATATAGGTTGTATTTTATATAAAAATAAATACTATCATTTAAAATATAAGTAATGTGATGATATAATTAGATAAAAATAGATTAATTGTATGAAGTTTATTTAAGGAGAGATAAGAATGCATAAAGCATTATATAGAGCATATAGGCCACAAAATTTTGAAGATGTCGTAGGCCAACAACATATAATAAGAACGTTAAAGAATCAGATAGAAAATAATAATGTAGGACATGCATATTTATTTACAGGAACGAGAGGAACAGGTAAAACATCTACGGCTAAAATATTTGCTAGAGCAGTTAATTGTGTGCAAAGTAAAGACCAAGAGCCTTGTAATGAATGTGAAGTATGTAAGGATATAATAAATGATAATATAATGGATGTTGTAGAGATAGATGCGGCATCTAACAATAGTGTAGATGATATAAGAGAGCTTAGAGAAAGTGTTAAATATTCGCCTACAAAGGCTAAATATAAGGTATACATAATAGATGAGGTTCATATGTTATCGCAAGGGGCCTTTAATGCACTTTTAAAGACATTAGAAGAACCACCATCATATATAATATTTATATTAGCTACAACTGAACCTCATAAGATACCGGCTACAATACTATCTAGATGTCAAAGATTTGACTTCAAAAGAGTTACGGTTAATGATATGTCTGAAAGAATGAAAAAGATATGCAATGAGGAAAATATAGAAGTTGAAGATAAAGCACTTAACCTAATAGCTAGAAATGCACAAGGTGCACTGAGAGATGCCTTAAGTATATTAGATCAATGTATATCTTTTGGTGGTAACAAAATAGAATACAAAGATGTAGTTGAATTATTAGGAACAGTAAATATAGAGCAATTATTTGAGATGTCTCAGTTCATAATAAATCAAGATACAAAAAACTCTCTTCAAGCACTAAATGAATTTGTAATTTGGGGTAAGGATATAAGAAATTTAATTAATGATTTAATAGACCATTTTAGAAATCTTATGGTTTGTAAGGTGTCAACTGAATTAGATGAGATAATTTCTTTACCAGAAGAGACTATAGATAAATTAAAGTCCCAAGCTGAAAGTGTAGATGTAAATGATATTATAAGAGTTTTAAATATATTATCTGTTACACAAGATAGCATGAAAAGCTCATCAAATCCAAGGGTTCTAGCTGAAGTTACTATGATGAAAATAGCCCAACCTATGTTTGATGAAAGTAAAGAAGCTTTAATAAAGAGAATAGAGAATTTAGAGAAGAAAATAGAGAGTGGAAATATAAAGGTTAATAGCAACAATATAGAGAATACTAATAATATAATAGAGGAAAAAGAAATAATAGAGACAGATGAAGTAGTATACGAATCTGTTAAAAGTGAAGATGTTAAGCTTATAGAGTCATCATGGCCTAAGATTAGAAAGAGTATAAAGGATGATAAGCAAAGTAAACAAATGCCAGTATACTTCTTATTAGGTGATGTAAGTAGTTTTAATGTATATGAAAATGTGTTGTATCTAATATACTCAGATGGATTTGCATTTGCTAAGAAAAGACTAAGCGAACCTGATACTATAGCATATATAGAAAAAGTAATAAGGGAAACTATAAGTAGAAGTTTTAATATAAAAATAATATTAGAATCTGAAGTTAAAAACATAGACTTAGAAATAAAGAGTGGAAAAGTTGACAAAGGTGAGGAGATTCTAAAAAGTATAGTAAATGAGGAGATACTAGAAATAAAAGATAGTGTCGAAGAAAATGAAAGTAAATAATAAACACTAATATGATATAATATTAAAATAAAATAGTTTTAAGGAGGAATTTAAAATGGCTAAAAGAGGTTTTGGAGGCGGAATGATGCCTGGAAATATGAATAATTTATTAAAGCAGGCTCAAAAGATGCAAGAAAACATGCAAAAGATGCAAGAAGAATTAGAAGCTAAGGAAATAGAAGCTTCAGTTGGTGGAGGAGCTGTTACTGTAAAAGTTAACGGTAAGAAAGAAGTTTTAGATATAAATATAAAACCTGAAGTTGTTGATCCAGATGACATAGAGATGTTACAAGACTTAGTATTAAGTGCTATAAATGAAGCTTTAAGAAATGTTGATGAAATGCAATCATCTCAAATGGGTAAATTAACTGGAGGAATGAACATACCAGGGTTATTCTAGTAGGTGATAATATGCAATCTTATACAGGGCCTATAGCTAGGCTTATAGAAGAATTTTCAAAGCTTCCAGGGGTAGGTAGAAAAACTGCTCAAAGATTAGCTTTCCATGTAATAAACATGAATGTTAATGATGTAGAGTCTTTATCTAAAGCTATCTTAGAAGCTAAGAGAGAAATAAAATATTGTTCAGTATGCTGTAATATAACAGACACAGACCCTTGTAGTATGTGTTCTAATAAAAACAGAGATGCTGGTGTAATATGTGTAGTAGAAGATCCTAGAGATGTTGCTGCTATGGAGAGAACAAGAGAATTTAAGGGGCAATATCATGTATTAAATGGAGTTATATCTCCTATGGATGGTATTGGACCTGATATGATAAAAATTAAAGAGCTAATCCAAAGATTAGGAAATCAGGATGTAAGAGAAGTAATAATGGCTACAAACCCAACAATTGAAGGGGAAGCTACGGCTATGTATATAGCTAGACTTTTAAAACCTATGGGGATAAAAGTTACTAGAATTGCTCATGGTCTACCAGTAGGTGGAGACTTAGAGTATGCTGATGAAGTAACTATATCAAAAGCTTTAGAAGGAAGAAGAGAAATATAAAAAATCGAGGAATTTACCTCGATTTTTTGTCGTTTATTGATATAAATTTACTCAAATAATATAGGGTACACTTGTTGAATTAAACAATGAGTTAATGTATAATTTTAATAAATTCATTCAAAATTATTTATAGGAGAATAAAATGAAATCAACAATGAGCCTAGAAGAGAGAAAAGCTTTGAAAGAAAAAAGAGAAAAAAACTTAAAATCTAAAGGAAAAACAAAGTTTACAGAATCTGATGATATGAGCTTATTAATAAAGAAAAAAAACAGTAAAGCTCAGAAAAGCAAAAACTCGTGCTTTAGGAATAATTATAAGAAGTATCAATATGATTATGAAGAAGATTTTTATGAACCTACATACTAATATATAGATAATTGTAAAATGCCCAAAGGATATTATTCATTGGGCATTTATTATGTAAATTTAATTAATACTAATTCATAGATAGTAATACATCCTCAACTAAATTAGCTATATTTTGAGAAGAATTAAATTTTCTTATAGATTTTATATTTTTCTTTAACATATCTAATCTAGATGGATCATCTATTAGTACTTTCAGTAAAACTGAAAGAGTATACTTTTTAGTCGTTCTAAGAGCTGCACCACAATTTGAAAGAAAATCTAAGTTTTCTTCTTCTTGTCCAGGAATATAATATGGAACAATCATAGGAACGTCTTTTAATAAAGCTTCTGTAGTAGTTAAACCACCAGGTTTTGTTATTAAAACGTCAATAGAAGCAAGTATATCATTCATTTTATTAGTGTAGCCAAGTACACATATATTTTTATTATGATTGTGAGTAGCTAATTTCTTTTCAAGTTTCTCTTTTAAAGATTCATTTCTTCCCGTAATGACTAAAATTTGAAAATCTCTATCAATATCTAGTAATTCTTCTAAGGTTTCTTTTATATTACCAGCACCAAAGCTTCCTCCCATAAGTAGAACTGTAAGTTTATCAGAAGATAAACCTAATTCATTTAAAACCTCTTCTTTCTCTCTATTACTTAAGAATGATTTTTCTACGGGGATACCAAAAGGTTTAATTTTTTCAGTATCAACGCCTTCATATGCTAGCAATTCTTTTACATACTCATGACCTACTATATAATAGTCTATTTCATTTTGTATCCATGTAGAGTGAGTAGTATAATCTGTAAGTACAGAGATCATTGGAGGCACATCTATAGTATTATGGTGATCACCTAGATGTAAACCGTGATCAGAACTTCCATCACTATGTTTTTTTAGTGTACTTAAAGCTATCATAGGGAAGGGATGTGTACCTATAATTAAATCAGGTTTAGAATCATTTAAAAGCTTTTTGAATTTTTTTGCCATTAAAGATGTAAGCAAATTACCTTTAAACTCATTTTTAGAAACAAGAGAGGTCTCAGAAAATCTGTATACACTACCGTAAGCTTTTGGGGTATATATAGCAGACTTTTCATATCCTCTAGATATTATTTTATCCATTGTATTATTAACTAATTTTAAACTATCCACTATTTCACATTGTATATTAAAACCATCTATCGTTTTTTGTTCTAACTCCTCTTTAATTGCCCGAGCAGCTCTATTATGACCTCCACCAGTTGAAGCAGACATAATCAATACCTTTTTGCTCATATTAAAATCCTCCTAAAATGTAGAGTTATATTGAATAATAATGCGATTTTTTGTATTATTAAATATATTAACTTAGAAAAAATAAATTATATATTATATTATATACTAATAATGAGTTAATAATAATCTAATATAATATAAAAGAAAATACAAGCATAACAAAATAAATACTTAGGAGCAGAAAGAATGAAAGTAGTAGAGATATATACTAGTGATACATGTCCACAATGTATAAAAGCTAAAGAGTTTCTAAAAAATAAAAATATTGAATATAAAGAATATAATATATCGAAAGACTTAGATGCTAAGAAAAAGTTGATAAGTATGGGGTATATGTCTATTCCTCTAACTATTATAGACGGAGAACATGTCTTAGGTTTAGATATAAGTAGAATGATACAACTATTAGAGAAATAGTATTTATTGATATAAGGAAGCTTGTAAAAAAGATTTCTTATATCAATAAATAAATATAAAAATTAGTATGAAATGTAGAAAAATACATAGACTAAATCAGAGTTAATAATAGATTAAGAAAAAAATTAAAAAAAGTTTAAAAAAAGTATTGACGATATAAATGTAAGGTGATATAGTATTACTTGTCCTTAAGAAAAGGGCAAAAACAAAAAAGTAAGCGCCGACACAGTCGCTTAAAATGAACTTTGAAAATTAAACAGTAGGTTAATTTATATAACTGATTCTTAAAAGAATCGAAAACAACCAAGCCAGATATTCAGATAATGATAGTCTGAGCAGGTAACAACTTTTATTTGAGAGTTTGATCCTGGCTCAGGATGAACGCTGGCGGCGTGCCTAACACATGCAAGTCGAGCGATTCACTTCGGTGAAGAGCGGCGGACGGGTGAGTAACGCGTGGGTAACCTGCCCTGTACACACGGATAACATACCGAAAGGTATGCTAATACGGGATAATATGTTTTTATCGCATGGTAAAGATATCAAAGCTCCGGCGGTACAGGATGGACCCGCGTCTGATTAGCTAGTTGGTAAGGTAACGGCTTACCAAGGCGACGATCAGTAGCCGACCTGAGAGGGTGATCGGCCACATTGGAACTGAGACACGGTCCAAACTCCTAC
>NZ_JADPFC010000017.1:0-10114 GCF_015668195.1 Romboutsia sp. 1001713B170131_170501_G6 | reverse complement strand
GTAGGAGTTTGGACCGTGTCTCAGTTCCAATGTGGCCGATCACCCTCTCAGGTCGGCTACTGATCGTCGCCTTGGTAAGCCGTTACCTTACCAACTAGCTAATCAGACGCGGGTCCATCCTGTACCGCAAAAACTTTGATAAGAAAGTCATGCGACTCTCTCATGTTATCTCGTATTAGCATACCTTTCGGTATGTTATCCGTGTGTACAGGGCAGGTTACCCACGCGTTACTCACCCGTCCGCCGCTCTTCACCGAAGTGAATCGCTCGACTTGCATGTGTTAGGCACGCCGCCAGCGTTCATCCTGAGCCAGGATCAAACTCTCAAATAAAAGTTGTTACCTGCTCAGACTATCATTATCTGAATATCTGGCTTGGTTTGTTTTCGATTCTTTAAAGAATCATTAGTTATATAAATTAACCTACTGTTTAATTTTCAAAGTTCATTTTCTCGACTTACTCATCTTACCAGGTCATTTCCCCTTTGTCAAGATTTTCTTTCGTTTTATTTTTCGTCCGTATCTCTTGGACAAGTAATACTTTATCATTTTTATTATTATTAGTCAACATATTTTTTAAAGTTTTTTTATAATATATTTTTTAAAATTATTTGTATAGGGTTTTATTAACTTTTTTTAAATTTTATCTAAGTCAAAATAAACAATAAGAAATTCGCTTCTCTCATATCAACAACGACTTCGTCCGTTGCTCAAAATGTCTTTTTTACGCTCTCCAAACTAATTGGTATTACTTAACTTCAATAGTTACCCACAGTATTTAAAGTATCATAATTTCCTTAAGCTTAAAAAAAGCATAGATTAGTCTATGCTCATTATATTACTTCTTATTAAATATATATATTTATACTTTCTTAATTTATATATTTGTAAAATATTTTATTTAAAAATATAGAATTAACATATGAAGTAATCCCAAATCCAATTATCATATAAAAAAATAATATATATCCAAAATAATTAACTAATGAAAACATCAATATTATACATAATAAATTCATCATCAACATTATAATTGTATAAGGTAGGTTGTGTATTGATATAAGAATAGAATTTACTATAGTATTTTTTATAGTGTTATTAAATTTAGATATAATAGGAAATACATATGTAAAGTTAAATAAATATATTATTCCTACTATTGTAGATATAAGCTTCAACATTATCCCCAAAGTTTCATTAGATATCAAATTAGAGATATGTAAATCTAGTAATAATACACTTCCAACTACTATCATTAATATCCATACCACAGTGCTAATTTTAAAATTCTCTTTAAATCTTTTTATAAATTCTTTAGTTATAGGTACATCTTCATTTTTAACTTTTTTTAAAGCTACAGAATATGTCGCTGTTAAGGATGCACCTATTGTTATAATAGGTATACTGAAAACTATGAATAAAAAATTTAACACCACTATATCTGTTATCCTATCTAACATTTCCCAAAACTTACCATCATATCTAAATAAATTATCCATAAAAAACCCTTTCTATTAATTGTAATCATTACTTAAAATTATTCTTATTTTCCAAATTTATTTATCTAATTTAGAAGTTGATTGTCTTACAAGCAGTTTTCCTTCAAAAATTTTATGTTGATTTTTACTGTTCTTATTAATTAAGTCAAATAGTATTTTAGTAGTTTCCTTTGCCATTTCCTCAATAGGTTGGCGTATTGTTGTTATAGATGGATTATAATAATATGTTATATCTAATCCATCAAATCCCACAACAGAATAATCTTCTGGTATCCGTTTTCCAGACTCTAGTATAGCTTTACATGCTCCAATAGCCATACTATCAGAAATCGCATAAATAGCAGTAAATTCTTCTTTAGAATTTATAAGCTCTTTAGTTAGATTATACCCATTCTCCATACTATATGAATTAGGGCTATCCCAAGTATATCTAATTAAATTTTCATTTATTGGGATATTTCTACTCATCAAAGACTTTCGATAACCTTCTAAACGCAAATTACTTATACTCATATCTGTACTATATGATGCTAAAATTGCAATTTTTTCATGTCCATTATCGCATAAAAAATCTACTATCTTTTTACTTTCATATACATCATCAACGGATACCGATGAATATAAATTCTTATCTACATTATCTGTTATAGCTATTGTGCTTAGTACAAATGGTATTTTTATTTCTTGTAACTTATCCTCTTGGTGTGAAAAGGATCCACCTAAAAATACTATTCCTTTTAACCTTTTTTCTTTTATAAGTTCTAAAGCTACCTCAACCTCATCTTGATTAGAATCTACTCTATGTAATATAAATGTATATTTTCTATTTTGTATTTCTTCTTCAAATACTTTTATCATATTTTGAAAAAATGGGTTATCTATACCTTTTATTAATACTGCTATAGTTTTTGTATCTGAAAGCTTTAAATTTCTGGCACTATTATTAGGAATAAAGTTACTTTCTTTTATTACTTCCATAATCATACGTCTAGTTTCCTCATTTATATCTGGATGATTATTAATAGCCCTTGATACCGTACTTACTCCTACGCCACATTTTTTTGCTATATCTTTGATTGTAATTGCCTTCATATCAACGGCTTCCTTTCAGTTTAATATTTTAATGAATTAGCACATCAAATAATCTATTTCCGAAATTATTTTCTTCCATATAACTTTGTTAACATCTTTATTTTTTTAATTAAATTCTTAGAGAAACAATCTGATTTCATTCTCCATTTCCAATTATCACCTAACGTAGATGGTACATTTATTCTAGCTTCATTACCTAATCCTAAATAGTCTTGCACAGGTATTATACAAGTATTAGCTACACTTCTCATAGCTAAACATATAAAATCCCAATGTATTATATTTTCTCTAGTATATTTATTATTCATGTAATTAACACACATTCTTTTATCTTGGAGACTAATTTCCTCATACCAGCCTTTAATTGTACTATTATCATGAGTTCCTGTATATACTATACAATTTTTGTCATAATTATGAGGTAAATAATCACTTTCTTCCCTTGAATCAAAAGCAAACTGTATTATTTTCATACCTGGGTATCCTGTATCTTTTAAAAGTTGTTTTACGCTTTCTGTTAAAAACCCTAAATCTTCTGCTATTATTTCTACATTTCCTAGTTTTTCTTTAATATATTTAAATAAATCTAAACCTGGACCTTTTTTCCACACTCCATTTATAGCAGTTTTTTCTCCATATGGTATAGAATAATACTCATCAAAACCTCTAAAATGGTCTATCCTTACAATATCATATAATTTAAAAGAATACTCTATCCTTTTAATCCACCACTCATAATCTGTATGTTTATGATATTCCCAATAATATAATGGATTTCCCCATAATTGACCTGTTTTGGAAAAACTATCTGGAGGACAACCTGCTACAGCTGTAGGCATACAATCCTTATCTAATTGAAACAACTCTGGATTAGCCCATGTATCAGAACTGTCTAAGGCTACATATATAGGTATATCCCCTATTATAGATATTCCTTTTTTATTTGCATAAGCTTTAAGTTTGCTCCATTGTTTAGTGAATAGATATTGTTGATACTTGTAAAATATAATATCATCTTTTAGCTTTTCTTCATATTTTGATATAGCTTCTTCTTTTCTTGATCTAATTTCATCATCCCACTCTATCCATGACTTTGAGCCAAAAGAATCTTTTATAGACATATATAGCGCATAATCGTGTAACCACCACTTATTTATTTCACAGTATTCTTTAAATATTTTATTTTTACTTATATTACTTCTTTCATAAGCCTTTCTTAAAATTTTAAATCTTGATAAGTATATTTTTTCATAGTCTATATATTCATTGTTACTTCCCCAGTCATAACTATTACATTCTTCTTCAGACAAAAGTCCTTCTTCAACCAATTCATCTAGATCTATAAAGTATGGATTCCCTGCAAAAGTAGAGAATGATTGGTAAGGAGAATCACCATATCCTGTAGGACCTATTGGTAATATCTGCCATAAACTTTGACCTGATTCTTCTAATATATCTATAAAATCATAAGCTTCTTTTGAAAAACTTCCTATTCCATATTTTGATGGTAAACTTGCAATAGGTAGTAACATACCACTTCTTCTCATAATATCTCTCCTCTACCCCTTATGTTATCCCTTGACAGCACCAGCAACTACACCTTCTATTATGTGCTTTTGACATATTAAATAGAAAATTATAATAGGAATGATTGCTAATACTAACATCGCCATCATTGCGCCCATATCTCTATTTCCATTTGAGCCTACTAACATTTGAATTACTACTGGTATAGTTTTGTATTTTGTAGATAACCCTATAACTAAATAAGGTAGTAAGTAGTCATTCCATATCCACATCGCATTTAATATGGCAACAGTGATTGCAGTTGGTTTTAAAATAGGAAGTACTATATAAAAATATGTTTGTAAAGGATTGCATCCATCTATCATAGCTGCTTCTTCTATTTCTAGTGGAATTGATTTTATAAAACCACTAAACATAAATATCGATAATCCTGACCCAAATCCTAAGTATAAAGCTACCATACCTAATGGATTTGCTAGGTGTAAGGTATCAGATAATTTTACCATTGGGAACATTACCATTTGAAAAGGTACTATCATAGAGAATACAAATAAATAATACAACACACTTGTAAATTTACTCTTTACTCTTGTAATGTAATATGCCGTCATAGAAGTAAAAAGTAGTATTACTACTACTGACATTATTGTAATAAAAAACGACCATCCAATAGCACTTAAGAACCCTGTTTTCTGTAAACCATTAATATAATTTGTTATACCTACAAATGTTTCTGCCGTAGGTAAAGAAAAAGGGTTATCACTTATAAAGAATTTTCCCTTAAATGAATTTACAACTATAAATATAATCGGTGCTAAAAATACTACGACTAATGCGCAAAGTATGATAAATACTATATTATTTCCTACATTCTTTTTTCTAGCCATTGTGTTTTGCATTACTGTTCAACCTCCTTCTTTCTAGTGAAGTATAATTGAGAAAGAGCTATTACGGCTACTATAACAAAGAATATAACTGCCTTAGCCTGACCAACACCCTCATAATTATTTCTTCCATAGAATGTATTAACTATGTTAAGAGCTAACATTTCTGTTTTATGCATTGGAGCTCCATTAGTTAATGCTAAGTTTTGGTCAAATAACTTAAAGCTATTTGATAAAGTTAAAAAAGTACAAATTGTAATAGATGGCATTACCATTGGTATAGTTACATTTTTTAGTGTTTGCCATTTTGTTGCTCCATCAATTTTTGCTGATTCTATTAATTCATTAGGTACACTTTGAAGCCCAGCTATATAAATAATCATCATATATCCTATCATTTGCCAATTCATAAGTATAATCAATCCTATAAATCCATACTTTTGATTAGCAACAAGAGTCGTTCCATAATTAGCTAAAAATGAATTTATCATAGACTGCCAAGTATACCCAAGAACTATCCCACCTATTAAGTTTGGCATGAAAAATACAGTTCTGAAAAAGTTTGTCCCTCTTATCTTTTTTGTTAAAAAATAAGCAAGAGTAAATGCAAGTATGTTAACTGTTATGATAGATATAATTGTAAATATCGTAGTAAATCCAAAAGCCTCGACAAATCCTTGACCTGCTGAAAAAGCCTTTTTATAATTTTCTATTCCCACAAATGTTGCATCACTTATTGTAGTAAACTCACAAAAAGATAAATATAATCCTGTTATAAAAGGAATGATAAATGCAATAGAAAATGCAATCAAAGTTGGAATCAAGAATATTGGAAAGTATTTTTTTAGTGCTTTTTGCATAGTGTCCCCCTTAGTATCAATAGTTTTAAACATCTTATAACCGTTTAGTTTAAAGAAAAAGCTTAAACCATAAAAAGCATTTCTCTCATTAAATAACTAAGATTTACCTTAAATTATATCAACGGTATTATACTTTTATCTATGGCTAAGCCTTTTCATTTATAAATCAAATTAATTCAAAATTTATTTAGATGCTTCTTTTTCACTTGCCCATTCTTCAACTACTAATTTCTTAACATCTTCCCACTTCATGTTACCATTGCAATATTCAAGTAATGCTGCACCAAAATCATCTTTAAATGTTTGACTAGGGAAAGAAGTAAAGTTCCAATCTACATTGTATAAATCTTTATTTCCTAAGTATCTTAAGACTTCTTTAGCTAGTGGATCTTGAGGTGTTTCAGAGTCTTTGAAAGTATTAAATGGAGCTATAAAACCTAATTCATTTGTTACATGATTTTTACCTGTATCTGAAGTAAATAACCACTCAACAAATTCAATTGATGCTTTTTGATCAGCTTCTGAAGCTTTACTATTTATAGAGAAGAAGTTTTCTGTTCCTATACAAATGCCTTGTTTTTCTTCGCCTTCAACACCTGTATATATAGGCATGAATTTAACATCTTCTGCTTTAACAGTATTTCCTTCAACCTCTGCTATTTGGCTCCATCCCCAGTTACCATTTTGAACCATTGCAGCTTTTCCAAGTGCAAATTCAGCCATTGAGTCTGAAACTGTTTTGCTACCTAATAATGCAGGTTCACAAGTTGAGTTGTTTATGTATAGGTCAAATATATTTTTAAAGTTATCTGAATAAGTAAAATCTATTTTGTCTAAGTTAGATACTCCCTTATCTTTGTATTCATAATAAATAGGAAGATTTGCTAAATGAGTTTGCCATCTCCAGTCTTCACCAGGAGATAATGATGTAGAAGCAAATACTCCATCTATTCCTAATTGATCTTTTTTAGATTGCATATCTTCTGAAACTTCTTTTAATTTTGCAAAATTATTTATTTCATCTATTGATTTAGCTTTTGCACCATCTAATGCAAAGTATTTATCCATTATTGCTTGGTTGTATATTATACCATATCCTTCTTCAACATAAGGTATACCATACACCCCATCCCCACTTTTTATAGCCATATCTTGATTTAATAAACTACTGTAAAGCTTTGTATCTTTTAAATCGGCACAATACTCTTTCCATGATTCATAACCTACTGGACCATTTATTTGGAATAATGTAGGAGCATCTTTTTTAGCTATTTCTGATTTTAATGTTTGTTCATAAGTACCACTTGCAGCTGTAACTACTTTTACTTTTACACCAGTTTCTTTTTCATAATCCTCAGCAATCTTTTTCCATTGCTCTTCTGATTCTGGCTTAAAATTTAGATAATATACTGAACCCTTACCATCTTCCTTAGCTGCACTATCATCAGAAGATGAAGAGCATCCTGTTAATGCTACTGTTGTTAAAACTGCAGATAAAGCAATTGTTACAAACTTTTTCAATTTAATCATAATAAATCCCCCTTATTTTAATTTATACCCCTTTGAAGTCTTATTGGTAACGTTACCGAAACGTTATTGGTATCGCTTTCCCTCCTCCTTAATTAAATATTATCATTTAGAATTCTCAAAATCAAGAAATTATTCTTTTATACTTTGTCCTTTATTTTTAGCAATCATATACTGGTTCATAATTGCCTTTTTCTATTGTAATTTCCAAATATCTTTATTATACTGATTTATAGTTCTATCTGAAGAAAAATAACCTGCTTTACTTATATTAACTAGCATTTTTTTTGCCCACTTATTTCTATCTTCATATTCTTTAAAAACTTCTTCTTTCTTTTTACAATACTCATTAAAATCTAATAAAGCCATAAACCAATCTTTTCTTATTATTTCTTTATATAGCCTGATAAGATTTTCTTCACATCCAATGTTCATTAACTCTTCGCCGACAATAAAATCTACTGCTTCTTTTATGTTTTCATTCTTTATATAAAAATCGAGAGGATCATAATCTCCATTTTCATAGTGTTTAATTACATTATCACTCTTCTCCCCAAAGATAAATATATTATCATCTCCAACAAGTTCATGTATTTCTACATTAGCTCCATCTTCTGTACCCAGCGTTAACGCTCCATTTAACATAAACTTCATATTACCAGTTCCACTTGCTTCCTTTGAAGCTAATGAAATCTGTTCTGATATATCACATGCTGGTATTAGTTTTCCTGCTATAGTAACATTGTAATTTTCAACCATTACAACTTTTAAATATTTACTAACTTCTTCATCATTATTTACAAGTTCTTGCAAACATAATATTAAATGTATTATATCTTTTGCAATAGTATATGCTGGTGCAGCTTTTGCTCCAAATATAACTGTTATAGGAGTTTTTGGTGTATTTCCTTGTTTGATTTGTAAATACTTATAAATTACATATAATGCATTCATTTGTTGCCTTTTATATTCATGTAGTCTTTTTATTTGTATATCAAAAATAGAATTTTCATCTATATCTATATTTTGAGTTTTTTTAAGATAATTTTTTAATTCAACTTTATTAGTATATTTTATATCTAATAACCTTTGAAGTACTTTTTCATTATCTATATATTTTATTAAGTCTTTCAATTTTTCTGCATCAGTTTTAAATTCATCTCCTATTAATTCTTCTATTAACTCTGTTAATAGTGGATTACAATGAATAAGCCATCTTCTAAATGTTATTCCATTTGTTTTATTGTTAAACTTTTCAGGATAAATTTTATAAAAATTATTTAATTCATTGTTTTTTAATATATTAGTATGAAGCGATGCTACTCCATTTACACTAAAACCATAGTGTATATCTATATGAGCCATATTTACATTGTCATTTTTATCTATGATGTAGACAGATTCATCTTCATAATTTGCTCTAACTCTATCATCTAATTCCTTTATTATAGGTATAAGTTGTGGAACAACCTTTTCTAAATATTCTATCGGCCATTTTTCTAGAGCTTCAGCTAAAATTGTGTGGTTAGTATATGCACATGTTTTAGTTACAATTTTTATAGCCTCATCTAGCTCTATTCCTCTTTCAACTAACAAATATATAAGCTCTGGTATAACCAAAGTTGGATGAGTATCATTTATCTGTATTACTGCATACTCATCTAAGTCATGTAAATTGCTTCCTTTTGCTATGCACTCATCTAATATATATCTAGCACCATTACTTACCATAAAGTATTGTTGATAAATTCGAAGAAGACGACCTTTTTCATCACTATCATCAGGATATAAGAATAAAGTAAGGTTTTTTTCAATATTGTCTTTATCAAAATCTATACCATCTTTCACTATACTTTCATCAATTGTTTCTATATCAAATAAATGAAGTTTATTAGTTTGATTATTATATCCTGTAACATTAATATCATAAAGTGTAGATTTTAAAGTAAACCCACCAAAATTAATATCATAAGTTGTATCAGTTTTTTTCAACCATCCAATCTTATCAATCCATTCATTTTTTTCTTCTATTTGTAGGTTATTATTAAATAGTTGTTTAAATAAACCAAAATGATAGTTTAAACCAATACCATCTCCTGGAATTCCCAAAGTTGCTATAGAATCTAGAAAACATGCTGATAATCTGCCAAGACCACCATTTCCTAAAGATGGTTCAGGCTCTATCTCCTCTATTTCAGATATGTTTTTTCCATGTTGTGATAATATTTCTTCTACTCGATCGTATATACCTAAATTTATCAAATTATTAGATAATAATTTTCCTATTAAGAATTCTGCTGATATATAATATAATTTCTTTTTACCTTGATTTTTGATTACCTTTTTTTCACTAAGCTCTTGCACTAATTCTAATAATGCAAAATAAATTTCCTCATTTGAACAATCAGATATGTCTTTATTAGTTTTTAATTTTAGGCTTTCTGATAAATCCACCTACAATCCCCCTTTGATTTAATAAATATTTTATTAAGTATTTTGGAAATATCATCGGAATCGTTTCCAAAATTAATTAAATTTTCACCTCAAGGTAATTGTAGTTTATCAAATTTTTTTTTACAACATATTTTTTTGATTTGCAATTTTTTTATAGATTATTTAGATATGATATTCTTAAAAATTTTATATAAAAATAAAAAAAGATTACGTGGCTACGTCTTACTCTCCCAGGAGGTCGCCCTCCAAGTACCATCAGCGCTAAAGAGCTT
>NZ_JADPFC010000016.1:0-21455 GCF_015668195.1 Romboutsia sp. 1001713B170131_170501_G6 | reverse complement strand
GGCCTGGTAGTTCAGCTGGTTAGAATGCCAGCCTGTCACGCTGGAGGTCGAGGGTTCGAGTCCCTTCCAGGTCGCCACTTAATTAAATACGCGGGAATATGGCTCAGTTGGTAGAGCAATTGACTGTTAATCAATGGGTCACAGGTTCGAGTCCTGTTATTCCCGCCATTGAATCTGCGGGAATAGTTCAGCGGTAGAGCGCAACCTTGCCAAGGTTGAAGTCGCGAGTTCGAATCTCGTTTCCCGCTCCATTTTAATTACATGGGTGCATAGCTCAGCTGGATAGAGCAACGCCCTTCTAAGGCGTGTGTCCGGGGTTCGAATCCCTGTGCGCTCACCAATATAAAGTTTCACTATAGTGAAACTTTTTTTTATGTTTATTTTTAAATTATAAAAAATGATAGGGTCTAAATAGTTTGTATATACTTACATTAATATAGTATAATACTTAATATAGTAATGAAGAAGCTGTCAAACAGGAGGATAAAACTGTGTTGGATATAAATTCTTTTTTCAGTGGTTTTTTGGATATTATCAATAAAGTAACTGTAAACGATATTATAGATATATCCATAGTGGCATATATATTTTATAAAATATTTATGTTTATAAAGGATACAAGAGCAGAGCAAGTTTTAAAAGGAATAATATTTTTATTAGTAGCAACTCAGTTGAGTGAGACCTTTAAATTGCATACACTTCACTGGTTATTAGTAAATGCTCTTGAGATTGGTTTTTTAGCTGCAATAATAATATTCCAGCCAGAACTTAGGGCAGGACTTGAACATATAGGTAGGACGAGATTTAAATTCTTTCTAAAAGGAAGTCCTAATACATCTGAAGAAACATTTAATAAAATGATAGAAGAGATTGTCGAGGCTTTATATTCACTATCAAGACAAAAAATAGGAGCTCTTATTATAATGGAAAGAGAAACTAAGATAGGTGATATAATAAATACAGGAACTATAATAGATGCAGAGGTTTCAAGACAATTACTAATTAATATATTTATTCCAAATACACCATTACATGATGGAGCAGTTGTTATTAGAGACTCAAAGGTAAAAGCTGCTGCATGCTTCCTTCCTTTAACAGAGAGTAAGGACTTAAGTAAAGATCTAGGAACAAGACATAGAGCAGCAGTTGGAGTAAGTGAAGTTTCTGACTGTATATCCCTTATAGTGTCAGAAGAAACAGGGGATGTATCAATTGCAAAAGCGGGGAAAATATATAGAAATATACCAAAAGAGAGAATGGAAAGTATACTTAAGAAAAATTTAAAGCCTAAAGTTGATGAAAAAAGCTTTTTAAGAGGTGGGATATTTAAATGATGAATAAATTAAAGCATAATACAAAAATAAAATTAATATCCCTGCTGAGTGCAATAACATTATGGCTATATGTAATGGCAATAGTGGACCCAACGGATACTAAGCTATTTGAGAATGTTCCTATAGTTGTAAGGAATATGAATGAATTAAAAGAAAAAGATTTTGTAATTTACCCAGATGGAGAATTGACTATTGATGTTTCTATTTCTGGCAAATTATCTAAAATACAAAAGGTAAAAAAAGAAGATATACACGTGTATGGTACTATAGAAAATCCTATGGAAGGGAAAAATCAAGTATACTTAAGCGCAACAGCTCCGCCAGGAGTAACTCATGAGCTAAAGAGTAATGTTATAGCAGTTAATTTAGATAAAATAGTACAAGAAAATAAAAAAATAGAAGTTAAAATAGAAGGAAATTCTAAAGATAATATAGATAAAGTAAGTATAGATGGCGATAAAAAGAGTATAGAAGTATCAGGCCCAAGAACTTTAGTAAATGAGGTAACTAGAGTGATTGGAGTATTAGATGTAGGTTCAAGGACACAGGATTTCTCAGATAAAATTAAATTAACACCTGTAGATAAAAATGGAAATAAAGTTAATGGCGTAAAGTTATATCAATCAACATTAAAAGTATCAGCAACGTTATTAAAAGAAAAAACTGTTCCAATAAGAGTTAAATTAAAAGAAAATACATCAGATAATGAAAAAGTACCAAATTATGAGCTTAGTAAAAGTAATATCGTAATAAAAGGGAGTAAAGATTTAATAGATGGTATAGAATATATAGAAACTAAAGAAGTTAATTTAGATGATATAACATCTGGATTTCCTAAGGATGTAGAGTTAAATATTCCTAAAGGTATATCATCAAATACAAAATATATTACTATAAAACTTAATGGCGATAAATCATTACAGAAGGAATTTATTTATGGCAAAGGTGAAATAGAATTAAGAAATTCAGAGGGTAAGAGTACATCTGATATAGATATACCAGAATCTGTAAAGGTTACTGTTGATTATCCTAGTACAATAGAAAACTTAGAAAAATCAGATATAAAACTATACATAGATTTATCTAAGCCAGATGAAAATCAAAAATATAAGGTAGAATATGATTCTAGTTACAAATTTAATAAAATAGTTATAGATCCAAGTGAAATATAACAATATAAAGGCATAAGAAAATATAGTATTTTTCTTATGCCTTTTTTATTAATATGACTCTTAGATTTACTAAAACAATTTACTAATATATCAGCAAATTAAAAAAATTAATTAAAAATTTGTCAATTATAAAGGATTATAGCTATTAAAGGTATAATTATACATAATGATATATATCGAAAGTTTTGTAAGAAGATAAATAGTATTATATAAAAGTAAAATAATTCTGAAAATTTAAAAATTATAAATATAGTAGGAAAACGTTGGTAGAATATATATAATATAGGTATGAGATTAATTAGTAATTAGCTTAAAAACTAACAGAATTAAGGGGATAGAGATGTTTATTAAAAGCTAAACGTACCAATCTATATTTATTGCATACAAAATGGGGTGGATTAGATGAAAAACTTTACAGAAGTAATAAAATTCGCTAAGGAAAGAGGACCTAAAACTATCTCTGTAGCATGTTGCCAAGATAAAGAAGTCTTAATGGCAGTAGAAATGGCGAGAAAAGAAGGGATAGCAAAGGCTATATTAGTAGGGGATATAGAAAAAACGAGAGAAATAGCCAATAATGTAAGTATAGACATTAATAACTATGAATTAATAAATATAAAAGATTTATCAGAAGCGTCATTAAAAGCAGTAGAATTAGTATCTCAAGGAAAAGCTGATATGGTAATGAAAGGCTTGGTAGATACATCCATAATTCTAAAGGCTGTATTAAATAAAGAGGTTGGTTTAAGAACAGGGAATGTACTAAGCCATGTAGCTGTATTTGATGTAGAAGGTTATGATAGATTATTCTTTATAACTGATGCAGCTATGAACTTATCACCAGATGTAAATATCAAAAAGCAAATCATAGAAAATTCATGCACGGTAGCTCATGCACTCGATATCGACACACCAAAAGTAGCAGCATTATGTGCTAAAGAAAAAGTAAATCCTAAAATGCAAGATACAATAGATGCCAAAGAATTAGAAGAAATGTGTGAAAAAGGCGAAATAAAAGGATGCATAGTAGGAGGTCCATTTGCATTAGACAATGCTGTATCAATAGAAGCCGCAAATCATAAGGGAATAAATCATCCAGTAGCAGGTAAAGCAGATATATTATTAGCTCCAGATATAGAAGCTGGAAATATATTATATAAATCATTAGTATTTTTCTCAAAATCTAAAAATGCAGGTGTGATAGTAGGAGCTAAAGCGCCTATTATATTAACGTCAAGAGCAGACAATGAGGAAACTAAACTAAATTCCATAGCATTAGGGGTATTAATGGCAGCTAAAGCTTAGTTTATTAAGGGGGTAACACAATTGAATAGGGTATTCAAAATTTTAACTATAAATCCTGGTTCAACATCAACGAAGATTGCAGTATTTGATAATGAGGATTTAGTCTTTGAAAAAACTTTAAGACATTCTTCTGAAGAAATAGGCAAGTATGATAAGATTTCAGATCAGTTTGAGTTTAGAAAAACAGTGATTGAAGATGCATTAACAGAAGGTGGGATAAAAACATCTGATTTAGATGCAGTAGTAGGTAGAGGTGGACTTCTTAAGCCTATAGAAGGTGGAACTTATGTTGTTAATGAAGCTATGATTGATGACTTAAGAGTTGGTGTATTAGGGGAACATGCATCGAATCTAGGTGGAATTATAGCAAAAGAAATAGGAGATGCAGTAAATATACCATCTTACATAGTTGATCCAGTAGTTGTAGATGAAATGGATGATGTAGCTAGGGTATCAGGGATTGAAGATATAGATAGAAAGAGTATATTCCATGCTTTAAACCAAAAGGCTACTGCTAGAAGAGCAGCTAAAGAATTAGAAAAAGAGTATTTTGATTGCAACTTTATAGTAGCACATATGGGTGGAGGAATCTCTGTTGGAGCACATGAAAAAGGTAGAGTAATAGATGTTGCTAATGCTTTAGATGGAGAAGGGCCATTTTCACCAGAGAGAAGTGGTGGATTACCAGTTGGAGACTTAGTGAAAATGTGTTTTAGTGGAAAATATACTCAAGATGAAATAAAGAAAAAGATAAAAGGAAATGGTGGGCTAGTAGGATACTTAAATACTAATGATGGTAGAGAAGTTGAATCTAGAATAGAAGCTGGTGATGAAAAAGCTAAATTGGTATATGAAGCTATGGCTTACCAAGTAAGTAAAGAAATAGGTTCTTGTGCATCAGTATTAAAAGGTAATGTAGATGCAATCCTTTTAACTGGTGGAATAGCTTACTCTAAGATGTTTACAGGAATGATTGAAGAGAGGGTTAATTTTATATCTGATGTAAAAATTTACCCTGGTGAAGATGAAATGATAGCATTAGCTCAAGGTGGGCTTAGAGTATTAAATAAAGAAGAAGAACCAAAAAATTATGGATATGAAGTTCAATATAGTTAATAATATAAATTTAATATAAATACAAAATTGACTTAATAGGTGGTAACTAATGATAAGAGATGATAAGAGGATAAGAATTATAATAGGACACTATGGTAGTGGTAAAAGTGAGTTTGCTATGAACTATGTTACCAAATTAAGAAATGAGGTAGAAGGTAAAGTTGCCTTATCAGATTTAGATGTAGTAAATGTTTATTTTAGAACAAGGGAAAAAAAGGATTTATTAAATTCTTTAGATATCCTTCCTATATATAGTTCAATAGATGCACCAACTTTAGATTTACCAGCTATATCTCCTCAAATAATGGCACCAATAACAGATAGCTCTTATAGCTATGTTATGGATGTCGGAGGGGACAACGTAGGAGCTAGGGTGGTAGGTAGATTCCACGAATTAATAGAAAAAGCTGATTACGATATGTTTTGTGTAGTAAACGCTAATAGAGAATATACTCAGTCAGTAGAAGATGTAATAGGTCATATAAGAGCAATTGAGAAATCTTCTGGTCTTAAAGTTACTGGACTAGTAAATAATACACATTTAGTAAGGTCAACTACAATTGATGATGTTTTAAAAGGTCAAAAATTAGTTGAACAGGTGTCTAGACAGTACAATATACCAGTTAAATATATAGTATGTTTAGAAGAATTGGTTCCACAACTTCCAGAAGATTTAGAGGGAGAAATTTTCCCTATCAAGCTTTATATGAGAGAAGCTTGGATGTAGTTTATTAGTAAAATAAGTATAAATTTTTCTAAGGGGGACAAAGGAATATGGCTAAGGGAACTGTAACTTTCAATCAAGACCTTTGTAAAGGATGTGCATTATGTGTAGCTGCATGTCCAAAGCAAATAGTAGTAATGGATAATAATAAAATCAACAAAAAGGGATATAATCCAGCTACAGTTGTAGAAATGGATAAGTGCATAGGATGTACAAACTGCGCGACTATGTGTCCAGATGCAGTTATAACAGTTGAGAGAGACTAATTAAAATATAAGGGGGATTTTGTAAATGGCTAAGATACTTATGAAGGGTAACGAAGCATTTGGTAAAGCAGCTATAGAAGCTGGATGTAAATATTTCTTTGGTTATCCAATAACACCACAAAATGAATTACCAGAATATATGTCTAAAGAATTACCTAATGTTGGAGGCGTATTTGTTCAAGCAGAATCAGAAGTTTCTGCTATAAATATGATATATGGTGGAGCAGGAGCAGGAGCTAGAGTTATGACTTCTTCATCTTCTCCAGGAATAGCTTTAAAGCAAGAAGGTATAACTTATGCAGCAGGTGCTGAGTTACCATGTGTTGTAGTTAATGTAATGAGAGGTGGTCCAGGACTTGGAGGAATACAACCTTCTCAATCTGACTACTTTATGTCTACAAGAGGTGGAGGAAATGGGGATTATAGAACTCCAGTTTATGCTCCATCTACAGTTCAAGAAGCTGTTGATATGATAATGGAAGCTTTCAATGTTGCTGATTACTATAGAACTCCAGTTATGGTAGTTGCAGATGGTATGATAGGACAAATGATGGAACCAGTAGAATTTAAAGCTCCTAAAACTAGAGAATTAAAACCTAAAGATTGGGCTACAGTAGGAACTAAAGGAGAAAGAAAGCCTAATATAATAAATTCTTTATACTTACAACCAGATGAACTAGAAAAGCACTGTATAAAGTTAGAAGCTAAGTACAGAGAAATAGAAAAGAACGAAGTAGATTATGAAATGTATAAAACTGAGGATGCTGAATTAGTATTTGTAGCTTACGGTACTACAGCAAGAATAGTTAAAAATGCTATAGAAATGTTAAGAGAAGAAGGAATAAAGGCAGGTTTAATAAGACCTAAGACTTTATGGCCATTCCCATTTGAAGCATTTAACCAAATACCAGAAGCTAAAAGTTTATTAACTGTTGAAATGAGTATGGGACAAATGGTAGAGGATGTAAGATTAGCTGTTGAAGGAAGATTACCTGTACACTTCTACGGAAGAGCAGGAGGAATGATACCTGATCCAGAAAGTATAGCTAATAAAGCAAAAGAAGTAATGGAAAGTGAATTAGCTGTAGGAGGTGCTAGATAATGTCAGTTGTATTTAAGAAAACTAAAGGATTAACAGATGCTCAAACACACTACTGTCCAGGATGTACTCATGGTATAATCCACAGATTAGTAGGAGAAGTATTAGAAGAGTTAGATGTATTAGGAGACACTATAGGTGTAGCTCCAGTTGGATGCTCAGTTTTAGCATACAACTATTTCAATTGTGATATGCAAGAAGCATCTCATGGGAGAGCTCCAGCAGCAGCTACTGGAATAAAGAGAGTTCACCCAGATAAGACAGTATTTACATATCAAGGAGATGGAGACTTAGCATCTATAGGTACAGCTGAAATAGTTCATGCAGCAGCTAGAGGCGAAAAATTCACTACAATATTCGTAAATAATGCTATATATGGAATGACTGGTGGTCAAATGGCTCCAACTACATTAGTTGGACAAAAGGCTACAACAGCTCCATATGGTAGAGAAATAGATAAGCAAGGATTCCCAATAAGAATGAGTGAAATGCTAGCTACATTACCAGGTGCAGTATTTGTAGAAAGAGTTTCTGTAGATACTCCTGCTAATGTTAGAAAAGCTAAAAAAGCTATAAAGAAAGCATTTGAAGTACAACAAGCTGGACTTGGGTTTGGTATAGTAGAAGTACTATCTACATGTCCAACTAACTGGGGATTAAATCCAAATGATGCATTACAATGGTTAAGAGATAATATGATGCCATACTATCCAATAGGCAACATAAAAGATGTTGAAATCGCTGAGGAGGTGAAGTAATATGTCTACAGCTAGAGTAATATGTGCAGGATTTGGTGGTCAAGGGGTAATGTCTATGGGGCAATTACTTACATATGCAGGTATGCTAGAAGGTAAAGAAGTTTCTTGGTTACCATCTTATGGACCAGAGATGCGTGGAGGTACAGCCAACTGTTCAGTAACTGTATCTAGTAAGCCAGTTGGTTCTCCAGTTATAGCAGGAGATGCAACTTGTGCAATA
Source organism: Romboutsia sp. 1001713B170131_170501_G6 (assembly GCF_015668195.1). Taxonomy (NCBI): domain Bacteria; kingdom Bacillati; phylum Bacillota; class Clostridia; order Peptostreptococcales; family Peptostreptococcaceae; genus Romboutsia; species Romboutsia sp. 1001713B170131_170501_G6. Next base: position 13,461 of record NZ_JADPFC010000016.1, on the reverse strand, counting down.
GTAATGAACTTACCATCACTTGATAAGTTTGAAAGTGAAGTTAAGCCAGGTGGAAAAATATTAGTTAACAGTTCTCTTATAGAAAGAAAAGTAGAAAGAGATGATGTTGATGTTTATTATATACCAGCTAATGACATAGCTCTTGAGCTAGGAAACCCTAGAGTTGCTAATATGGTAATGTTAGGTGCTTATTTAAAAACTGAACCAACAGTAGAGGTAGACTCAGTTTTAGAAGCATTCAAGAAAGTATTTGGGCCAAGTAAAGAAAAATTCGTTCCATTAAATAAGGAAGCTTTACAAAAAGGATCGAGTTCTATAAAATAATATAAAAAGTTACAAAAAAGGGGACAATAGAAAGAATTCTATTGTCCTTTTTTTATATATGTATTAAAATGTCTTTATGGAATAAACTTGGAATCAAGAACACTTAAATGTGTATAATAATATATTATAATTGACGAGCTTTTCTTCACGAAAGGAGATTTTTTAATGAGAAAGTATTTTGGAACAGACGGAGTAAGAGGTGTAGCAAATACAGAACTTACTTGCGATTTAGCATACAGATTAGGTAGAGCTGGAGGATATGTACTAGCTCAAGGAAAAGAAAAAGTTAAAGTAGTAGTTGGAAAAGACACAAGAGTATCAGGAGATATGTTAGAAGCATCTTTAATAGCAGGACTTATGTCTGTTGGATGTGATGTAATGACAGTTGGAGTAGTTCCAACACCAGCAGTTGCATACCTAACTAGAAAATATGAAGCTGATTGTGGTGTTGTTATATCAGCATCTCACAATCCAGTTGAATACAATGGTATAAAGTTCTTTAATAAAGATGGATATAAATTAGATGATTCTGTAGAGTTAGAAATAGAAAATTATATAGATAATATAGAAAAGGTTGATTATCTTCCAGTAGGGGAAAATGTTGGAAGAAAAGTATATGTACATGATGCACAGAGAGATTATATAGATTATTTAAAAACTATAGTAAAAGTAGATTTTAAAGGATTAAAAGTTGTGTTAGACTGTGCTAATGGAGCGGCCTATAATGTTGCGCCAATAATATTTAAAGAATTAGGTGCAAGTGTTGTAACAATAAATAGTCAACCAAATGGAAATAATATAAATGATAAATGCGGATCAACACATCCAGAAGGATTACAAAAAGCTGTTGTAGAGAACAATGCTGACTTGGGTCTTGCATATGATGGTGATGCAGATAGATTAATAGCTGTTGATGAAAATGGAAACATTGTAGATGGTGACCATATAATGATATTAAGTGCGATACACTTAAAGAACAAAGGCAAGTTAGCAAAAGATACATTAGTAGTTACAGTGATGAGTAATATAGGACTTACTATAGCAGCTAAAGAACATGGAATAAACCTAGCAACTACAGCTGTAGGAGATAGATATGTTCTTGAAGAAATGAAAAACACTGGATACAACTTAGGTGGAGAGCAATCAGGGCATATGATATTCTTAGATTATAATACTACAGGAGATGGAGTATTAAGCTCATTAGTACTAGCTCAAATAGTATTAGAAGAAGGAAAGAAATTATCAGAATTAGCAGCAGTGATGACTCAGTACCCACAAGTGTTAGTTAATGCTAGAATAAAGAATGAAAATAAAAACAGATACATGGAATACCCAGAAATAAAGAGTGAAATAGAAAGAATAGAAAAATTACTAGATGGATGTGGAAGGGTATTAATAAGACCATCAGGAACAGAACCATTAGTAAGAGTTATGTTAGAGGGTAAAGAGGAAGGTCAAATAAAAGAATTAGCTACAAATTTAGCTAATCTTATACAAGAAAAACTATCGTAATTTAAAAAGTGAATGCTAAGGCCTAGTATTACCCAAGCGTAAAAGTTAAAAGGGTGAATTAATAAGATATTTCTTAGTATTCACTTTATAAAGCGCCAGAACTTAGCTATAAGAAATACTTTATAAAATTTCTAAGTTGACGAGGACAGAGTTTATCGAATTATCGGCGGATGCTCTGCGGTGAATTTACCATCGTAAAAGTTTCTTTAAAACAAGGGAGTAATTCTTTGGACAAAGGGAAAACTTAAGTAAATATGACCTAACTCTTAAAATATATAAAACAAAAAATATTTTTAGGAGGAATTTTAATATGTGTGGAATAGTTGGATATTTAGGACACAGACAAGCAACAGAAGTATTAGTAGAAGGACTTTCAAAATTAGAGTATAGAGGATATGACTCAGCTGGTGTTGCAGTAAACACTGGAAATGAATTAGAAATAAGAAAATTCAAAGGAAGGTTAGCAATACTTGCTGAAGATTTAGAAAAAAATCCTATAGAAGGTGGATTAGGAATAGGACATACTAGATGGGCAACTCATGGAGAACCATCTGATGTAAACTCACATCCTCATTTTAATATGGATAAGACAATAGCAGTAGTTCACAATGGTATAATAGAAAACTACATGGAATTAAAGGAAGAATTACAAGCAGAAGGTGTAGTATTCTTATCTCAAACAGATACTGAAGTAGTAGCTCATTTAGTAGATAAATACTACGAAGGAAATCTATTAGATGCTGTTTATAAGGCAACTGAAAGATTAAGAGGGGCATACGCATTAGGTGTTATATGTAAAGATAATAACAGTGAATTAGTTGCAGTAAGAAAAGATAGTCCATTAGTAGTAGGTCTTGGTGAAGGTGAAAACTTTATAGCATCAGATATACCTGCAATACTAAAGTATACTAGAAATGTATACTTCTTAGAAAATGGAGAGTTTGTTCATATAGTGGGAGACAAATTAACAGTATTAAATGAAAATAGAGAAGAAGTTAAAAAAGAAGTAACAGAAATAACTTGGGATGTTGAAGCTGCATCTAAAGGTGGATATGAGCATTTCATGTTAAAAGAAATATACGAACAGCCAAACGGAGTTAAAGAAACATTAATAAGAAGATTAAATGAAAATGGAGAAATCCAATTAGATGATATAAAAATGACTAAGGAAGACTTAGATAAAATAAATAAAGTTTATATAGTTGCATGTGGTACAGCATATCATGCAGGTCTTGTAGGAAAGTTTGCTATAGAAAAGTTTGCGAAGATACCAGTAATAACTGATATAGCATCTGAATTTAGATATAGAGACCCATTTGTTGATGAAAATACTTTATTAATATTAGTAAGTCAATCTGGAGAAACTGCTGATACTTTAGCATCATTAAGATACGCTAAAGAAAGAGGAGCTAGAATATTATCAGTAACTAACGTTGTTGGTTCTTCTATAGCTAGAGAATCAGATGATGTGTTCTATACATGGGCAGGTCCAGAAATATCTGTTGCATCTACTAAGGCATACACAACTCAATTAGTTTCATTCTACATGATAGCACTAGACTTTGCTATAAAGAAAGGAACTATAACAAAAGAGTTCTACAATGAAATGATAGAAAAGTTAAAAGAAATGCCAGAAAAAGTTTCAAAAGCATTAGAACAAGAAACTTATATAAAAGAAGATGTAGCTAAAACATTAAGAGAAGTAAGTAGTGCTTTCTACTTAGGTAGAGGATTAGACTATAACTTAGCTATGGAAGGTGCATTAAAGATAAAAGAAATATCTTATATACATGCTGAAGCCTTTGCTGCTGGAGAGTTAAAGCATGGTACAATAGCTTTAATAGAAAAAGGAACTCCGGTAATAGCTATAGCTACTCAAGAAGAACTATTTGAAAAAATGGTATCTAATATGGAAGAAGTTAGAGCTAGAGGAGCTTATGTTATAGCAATAGCTCAAGAAAAGAATAAAGAAGTTGAAAAAGCTGCTGATAAGGTAATATATATACCAAATGTAGATGATATATTATCAAGTATATTAACAGTTTTACCACTTCAATTATTATCTTACTACGTTGCAGTTGAAAGAGGTTGTGATGTAGATAAACCAAGAAACTTAGCTAAATCAGTAACAGTTGAATAAATTTAAATTAAAAGATATACAAAGAACTACCTTATTAAGGTAGTTCTTTTTTACATACAAGGATTTTTTATTAAATATAGAACTGTTGATAATTAATATATAAGATATATTAATAAGTTTAAAAATTTTAAAAAGGAAAATTTAACTAACGAGTGAAGTTGTTGTCAACACTAGGGAATTAAATTTTTCATTTTTTAGAATATATATTCTTTATAGATACATAATATTAATATTAGTATATAACAAAAGCATGTTCTTATATTAATATGTGACGTATATATAAAAATTTAATATATAAAAAAATAATTATCAAATTATTATATAGTAACCATAAAAATATCGCATAGGTGCTAGGGTTTACAAAGTATTTACATAGATTTACAATTTAAATATAACCTATTTTATAATGGAGGGAAACACATTGGAAGAGCTAAGAGATATATTATTAAATGAGATACCTGAATTTAGGGAAAAAGGTCATAAATTTGTAAATGGTGAAATTTCAGTAAATGAATTCAAACATGCATCAGGAGGAATGGGTGTATATGCTCATCGTGGTGGTAAAGAATTTATGATAAGACTTAGAACAGCAAGTGGTGTTCTTGATATAGAAAAGCTTAAATATGTATATGATTGCGCTAAAAAATATAATCTAGATAAAGTACATTTAACTACTCGTCAAGCTATACAATTACATGGTTTAGATATAGATGAAGTTTGTGACATAATGGAAGATGGATTAAAGCATGGTATATATACAAGAGGTGGAGGAGGAAACTTCCCTAGAAATGTTGCCTTATCACCATTATCAGGAGTAGAAATAGGAGAAGCATTTGATGTTACAGAATATGCTTTAAAAGTAAATGAATATTTAATGAAAGACATATATAAATATAAGTTACCTAGAAAATTAAAAGTATCTTTCTCAAATAGTAGTGAAGATACAGCTAACTGTACTGTACAAGATTTAGGTTTTCTAGCAGTAAAAGAAAATGGAGAAGAACTTTTCAAGCTTTACATAGCAGGTGGAATTGGTAAGAATCCTGCAAAGGCAGTTGAGTATGATGAGTTAGTCAAAAAGAGTGATGTTTTATACCATGTGCAAGCTATGATAGAGTTATTTATAGCAGAAGGTAACTATGAAAATAGAAATAAAGCTCGTACAAGATATATTGTAGAGAGTATGGGTGAAGAAGAGTTCTTAAAATGTTATAAAAAACATCTAAAAGAAGTAAAAGAAAGAGAAAATTTAGACTTAAATATAGAAAATAAAACTTGTAAAAAGCAAGGATCAAAAATAGATTTACAAGATATAAGATTAATACCTCAAAAGCAAGATGGATTATATAGTGTATATCTTCATCCAATTGGAGGACAGCTAAAAGTAACTGACTTAGAAAAATTAATAAATAATTTAGAATCAATTGAAGATTTACAAATAAGACTTTCTATGAGTGAAGGTGTTTATTTTAGAAATCTTAATGGAGAAGAAGCTAAAAAAATACTAGAATTAACAAAAAATATGGGTGGAAATACACCAATTGAGCAAACTTCATGTTGTATAGGTGTTCCTACTTGCCAAATAGGTATAGGAGAAAGCCAAGGTTTACTGCACAATATATTAGATTACTTCAAAAAAGAAAACTATACAACAGATAAATTACCAAGAATCCATATATCAGGATGTACAAGTTCTTGCGGAACACATCAAATAGGTATAATTGGATTTGGTGGTAAAAAGAAAAAGATAGATGGAGAGTTAAAGGAAGCATTTACTTTATATGTAGGTGGTAGAGCTAAAAAAGATGACGTGAAACTTGGAGAAGCTTATGGAGATATAGCTAGTGATAAAATACCAGAGTTTTTATATAATTTAGGACTACTATTAGATGAAAAAAATATTAATTTTGAAGAATATTTAAAATCTAATGCTGAAGAATTTAAAGAATTTGCAAATAAATATATAGCATAATAAATAAAATAAAGCACTAAGATGATTAAAGCCATCTTAGTGCTTTATTTTTGTATATGATACCCAAAAATGTTAATAATTTAAGTATAATATATAATTTAATGGGGGCTTTAACATGAAACTAATTAAAATGATATTTATATTTTTAATATTAATGATGATGGGTATCCTAATATCTTTTGCGGATACAAAATCAAAAAATGAATATAATGAATTAATACAAACATTTATAAACACAGAGGCTAAGTTCAATTTTTATAACATAAAAGCAAATGGTTCTATAAATTACAACATTTCGAAAGAAGAAATGGTTGATATGTGCACAGAAATACTTAATAATTTAGGGTTAGAAGAAAGTGATTTAGCATGGGAAGAAATATGGAATAAAGATGAGAAACAAATTCATTTAACTGGTAAAATAGAAGATGAAAGCATTTCCATAATTTTCATAAAGAAAAATGCCGAAGAGGCTCACATAATGGTTGACATATTACAGAATAAAGTATATAAAAATATAGTGGGCGTTTATACAGTTCTTGAGAATACATTAGAAAAATTTGCAATTAATGCAGATATAAATACGTGTATATCAGGAGAATATTCAAAAAAGTTACATTTAAGCAAATGTAATGATATTTTAACGAAAATATTATATAATATGAATGCACAAGAAGTAGATAGAATACAAGAGGAAAATTTTATATCTGTAACAGCAGATAGTAAGATCTTACAAGAAAATGACTTAGAATATTTAGGAAATAATATTAATTTGAATATAGGGATGAGGTATAGCGAAGACGAAGATAAAACATTGATTTATCTTGCTACACCTATTATAAAATTAGATTATTAATTATGAGGAGAGACAATAAAAATGGGAAAGATAATAGTAAAAAAGAGTAATCCACTTAATGGAAGTGTTAAAATAGACGGAGCTAAAAATGCAGTATTACCAATAATAGCTGCGACGTTATTAGCAAATGGTAAATCAACTTTAAAGTGTGTACCTAATTTAAAAGATGTTCATGTTATATCTGATTTATTAAGACACTTAGGAGCAAAAGTAGAATATAAGGATAACACTTTAACAGTAGATGCAAGCAATATAACTACTTGTGAAGCACCATATGAGTTAGTAAGTAAGATGAGAGCATCTTTCTTAGTAATGGGGCCATTACTTGCTAGATTTAATCACACAAAAATATCTATGCCAGGAGGATGTGCCATAGGAACAAGACCTATAGATTTACATTTAAAAGGATTTAAGCATTTAGGTGCAAAAGTAGATATGGACCATGGATTTGTAGAAGCTACAACTAATAAATTAGTGGGTACTAAACTATACTTAGATTTCCCATCAGTAGGAGCTACTGAAAACATAATGATGGCAGCAGCTTTAGCTGAAGGAACTACTATAATAGAAAATGCTGCAGAAGAACCAGAAATAGTAGATTTAGCTAATTTCTTAAATGAAATGGGAGCTAATGTAAAAGGTGCAGGAACTAACACTATAAAGATAAAAGGTGTTAAAGAATTAAAAGGTGCAGAGCATACAATAATACCTGATAGAATAGAAGCAGCTACTTATATGGTTGCAGCAGCTATGACAAAAGGTGATATAACAATAGAAAATGTAATGATGGAGCATTTAAAACCAGTTACAGCTAAATTAATAGAAGCTGGATGTGAAATAATAGAAAAAGATAATACAGTTAGAGTTATAGGACCTGAAGTGTTAAAGCCAATAGATATAAAGACTTTACCTCATCCAGGATTCCCAACAGATGTTCAAGCTCAATTCATGGCTATGCTTACAATAGCTAATGGAACAGGAGTAGTAACAGAAACTGTATTTGAAAACAGATTTATGCATGTTGCTGAATTTAATAGAATGGGAGCAAACATAAAAATAGAAGGAAAGAGCGCAATAGTAAATGGAGTAAACAAATTATATGGTGCTAAAGTTAATGCAACAGATTTAAGAGCTGGTGCAGCACTTATATTATGCGGTCTTATAGCAGAAGGAGAAACTCAAATAGGAGAAATATATCACGTACAAAGAGGATATGTTGATATAGATAAGAAAATAACTGCTTTAGGTGGAAACATAGAAATAATAGAAGACTAAAAATAAATAGTAATAAATAAATAGGGTTATTCATATATTTTAAGTACAAGTAATTAACTAAGGAGGAAAATATATGAATAACCCTTTAGTATTTTTAGGAAGTATAGTTGGTTTAGCTATAGCAGTTCCTGTATTTTTAAGTGTAGTATCTTATGATGGGATAGAGGCTATACAAAATGAATCAACATTAAATAATCCTAAAAAAAAGATAATCAGCTATGAAACAGTTGATAAAGAAGCTCCTTCAATAAATATATATAATCATAAAATTAATAAAACTGAGAAAATGGATATAGAAAAATATTTATGTGGAGTTTTAGCAGGAGAGATGCCTGTAGATTTCAATATAGAAGCTCTTAAAGCACAAGCTGTAGCAGCAAGAACTTATGTAATGTATAAGGAGAATCAAGGTAAATCAAATAAACATAGTAATGCAGTCGTATGTACTGACTATAATCATTGTCAAGAATATAAAAATTATGAAGAATTAAAAGAGAAGAATGGACAAGATTGGATGGATAAATATTATCCTAAAATACAGCAAGCAGTACGAGATACAAAGGGGCAGATAATAACTTATAAGGGAGAACCTATACTTACACTGTATTTCTCTACATCATCAGGGAAAACAGAAAACTGTGAAGAAGTATTTGCACAAGCATATCCATATTTACAATCAGTCGAAAGCCCTTATGATAAAGAATACTCTCCTAAATATACATCTGAGTTAAAGATAAGTAATAAAGATTTTATAAATACTATAAATAGTAATTATAAAAATGTAGGTTTAAATTCATCTAACCTAAAGAATCAAATAAAAATTTTAAATAGAAGTGATGGTGGATCTGTTGATAAGATAAAAATTGGTAATAAGGAGATTAGAGGAAGAGATATTAGAAGTATATTTAAATTAAATTCTTCTAATTTTGAATTAAAATTTGGAGAGAATCATATAGATTTTTTAGTAAAAGGATATGGTCATGGTGTTGGAATGAGCCAGTGGGGAGCTCAAGGTATGGCAGAAGAAGGATACCAATATTATGAAATACTAAATCATTATTATCAAGAAACAGATATAACAGACTTGTATTAGTTAAAAAGAGCTTTTATTAAGCTCTTTTTTACGTTTAAGGAAATTATAATACTTTAAAAATTATGGGTAACTATTTCAGTTAAGCAATACCAATAAGTTTGCAGAGTGTAAAAAGATATTTTAAGCAACGGACGAAGTCGTTAGCGATATGAAGTGTAGCGCCCACGCAGTGGCTTAAGCGAAGCGAAAGTTTTGGAAATATGTCAATTTCATATATAAAATCCATTTTAAATTAATCCAAAATATGTATAAATTGTATAAAAATATAAATAAAAGATAAGAATACAAATACATAAATATATTTGGAGGTGCTGTATGAAAAAGCTACTAGAAAAAGATGGATTTTATTTGGCATTATTTGTATGCATTAGTTTACTTGCAGTCGGAGGAGTTTGGTTTGTAAAGAATGATGTTAACGACCTAGCATCAAATAATGAGATAGTAAATGATAAAGATAATAGTAAAAAAGAAGATGAGGTTCATCTAATAGAAAATGAAAATAAAGATGGTGTACCAACTTCTACAGAATCAAAGGAAAACTTAGAAACAGCAAAAAATAAAGAAGCTAAAAAAATATCAAAACTTGAATTTGTAGGAGAAAAAGTAATTAGAGAATATTCAGCAAAGGAACCTAGTTACTCAGAAACATTGAACTTATGGGAAGTTCATAAAGGGCTAGACGTAAGTTGTAAAGAAGGACAAAGTATAAAAAGTTTATTATCAGGAAAAGTAACTAACATTTTTAAAGATGATGCTCATGGTATGTCAGTTGAAGTTGAAAGTGAAGGTAAAACAGTAATATATTCTAACTTAAGTGAAGATATTAAAGTTAAAGATGGACAAACAGTAAAAGAAGGAGATGTATTAGCTCTAGCAGGAAATACATCTGTAGTTGAGAGTTCAGAGGGACCACATATTCATATAGAAGCATTCAAAGGTAAAGAATCAATAGATCCAATGAGTTTAATAAAATAAAATATAACAGACTTAATCAAATTTGGTTAAGTCTGTTATATTTCTTTTCTTTCTCACATATATATGATTAAGGCTAGTATGTGAGGAGGGAAAGCTTTGAGATCTCATATAGAGGAACGAGCAATCGTTGTGGCTAAATATATACTAGAGAAAAATACAACTGTTCGTCAAACAGCTAAGACATTTGGGGTTAGTAAAAGTACAATACATAAAGATGTAACAGAACGTTTAGAAGAAATAAATCCATCTCTAGCTAAAGAGGTTAAGATGGTTTTAGAAAAAAATAAATCTGAAAGACACATAAGAGGAGGAATGGCTACAAAGCTTAAATATGAAAAGAGCTCCAAAAAAAATGTAGGTTAAACCTACATTTTTTTTATTATTCTTGACTAAAGTAGCATTTTTGTATATTTTGTATTATAGGAGTGTTTTAGACAATGAGTCGTTTAGATATAAAATATGCAAAAAGGAGTTGAGAACATGTCTAGAGCGGACATAGGGATAGACTTAGGTACTGCTAATGTTCTTGTATACGTTAGCGGAAAAGGGATTGTATTAGAAGAGCCTTCTGTTGTAGCAATCGATAAAAGAACTAAATCTGTCTTAGCGGTAGGAGAAGAAGCTAGAAGAATGATAGGAAGAACACCTGGCAATATAGTAGCTATAAGACCACTAAGAGATGGTGTAATTTCTGATTATGATGTAACTGAAAAAATGTTAACTTATTTTATAGATAAAGCTGTAGATAAAAAAGGTTTTGGTAGATTTTTTATGCCAAGAATAATGGTATGTGTTCCTACAGGGGTTACAGATGTTGAAAAAAGAGCTGTAGAAGAAGCCACAAGACAATCTGGAGCAAGAGATGTGTATATAATTGAAGAGCCAATAGCGGCGGCTATAGGAGCAGGAGTAGATATAGCTAAACCTAATGGAAGTATGGTTATAGACATTGGTGGAGGAACAGCAGATATCGCGGTAACATCTCTAGGAGGAGCTGTAGTTAGTGAATCTATAAAAATGGGTGGAGATAGATTTGATGAAGTTATAGTAAGATATATTAGAAAACAATATAACCTTCTTATAGGAGAGAGAACTGCAGAAAAAATCAAAATAGAAGTAGGTTGTGCATATAAAAGAGAAGATGAAAAGAGCATTAAAATAAGTGGACGTAATTTAATTACAGGATTACCAGAATCTATAGTTATAAATTCAACTGAAATGCTAGAAGCTCTTAATGAATGCTCAGAGCAGATAGTTGCATCAACACTTTCTGTACTAGAGAAGACACCACCAGAATTAGCAGCAGATATAAGTGATACTGGAATAATAATGACTGGTGGAGGTTCATTGTTATATGGACTAGACAAAAGGATAGAAGATAGAACAGGAATTAAAGTTGTAGTAGCTGATGAACCTTTATCTTGTGTTGCAAAAGGTACAGGCATTGCTTTAAGTTCTTTAGATTTACTTGAAACAGGAGGTACCTTCAAAAGGAGATAATTAGGAGGGTACTTAAATGTTAAATATAGACCAAATAAAAAAATTAATACCACATAGATATCCATTTTTATTAGTAGATAAAATAATAGAACTAGAAGAGGGAAAAAGAGCTAAAGGTATAAAAAATGTAAGTGTAAATGAACCATTTTTCCAAGGGCATTTCCCAGAATACCCAATAATGCCAGGTGTACTTATAATAGAAGCTATGGCTCAAGTAGGGTGTGTTGCTATGATGTCAGTAGATGATAATAGAGGAAAATTAGGAGTATTTGCAGGTATAGATAAAGTTAGATTTAAAAAAGAAGTAAGACCTGGAGATACATTAACTATGGAAGTTGAAATGATATCTATAAGGAGAAATATTGGAAAAGCTTTAGCAAAAGCTTTTGTTAATGATGAATTAGTATGTAGCGGAGAGTTAATGTTTGCTCTTGTAGAAAAATAAAAATAAGGCTATTTCCTTAAAGGAAATAGCCTTATTTTTATTTACTAAGATTGATATATGATGTAAGTAAATTATTAGATAAAACAATCAATTAGATTTGCTTTGAAATATGTGATATGTGAAAATTTGTACGTAAAACAGTAAGAAATAATAAAAAATAGATAAATAGCCTAATCTATAAAAGTTTAATCTGAAGAATAGACTATATTCAATATTGATTTGTCATGTAGAAAGAAGTAAAGATAAAGATATAAGCTCAGCAAGTTCTAATATAAAACTAAGTCGAACATTGTTAAAAGAAAATCTATTATTTTCATCAATCTTATCTACAATACCTACAATAGAATGGTTTCCTATTTGAGGCAATTTTTTACCAACACCCTTACCAGGAAGAATAGGGCCTTCTCTGACTTGGATATTTCCTATATTATTTTTTGCACCCAAACATGCATCAATAGCTAGAAAATTTCCATTAGGATGAGCCTTTTTTATATGCTCGATAGACTCATATATATTTAAAGCATGAATAGGATTATCTAAAGTTCCGTAGACAGGGAAATTAAAGTCGCTATTTTTAAGCATAGTGCCAACCAAAGGGCCAAGAGCATCACCTATAGCCCGATCTGTTCCTATACAGACCACAACTGTATTATCATTTATTATGTCTCTAAGTACAGAACAAAGGATTTCAACAACATTTTCTTTATTATAATTGACCTTGGCCAGATACATAGGAACACCCCCTTCACAAGAATATATGAAATATAGGAGAAAAAAAGACCTATATAGATTTATAAGATATAATATGAAAAAGTTGTTAAATAGGATACAAGATAGTTTGAATAGACAAGCAAAAAATTATTGCATAAAAGATTGACAGTATATAAAAAAGGTAGTAACATATAAGTTAGTGATATAAAATAATAACTTAATAAATTCTTGATTACCTTATCAAGAGCGGCGGAGGGACAGGCCCTGTGAAGCCCAGCAACCACCCATTAGGGAAAAGGTGCTAAATCCTACAAGACTTTATAGTTTTGAGAGATGAGGTTAGTTAATTAGCATATACGAAATAATTAACCTCTTCTTAATAAGAAGAGGTTTTTTTATTAGATAAATAATTACTAAACTCCTAGCTCTTAAGATTTAATTAGGTTGTATTTTAGTAAATCATTATAAATGATTAGAAATCAAATCTAAATGAAACGAATTATATTAAGGAGGAGATACAAATGGCAAGACATTTATTTACGTCGGAATCAGTAACAGAAGGGCATCCAGATAAAATCTGTGACCAAATATCAGATTCTATACTAGATGCATTATTAGAGAAAGATCCACATGCAAGAGTAGCTTGTGAAACAACAACTAC
>NZ_JADPFC010000015.1:0-24631 GCF_015668195.1 Romboutsia sp. 1001713B170131_170501_G6 | reverse complement strand
GTTATTATAGCAAAGAGGATACACCTGTTCCCATACCGAACACAGAAGTTAAGCTCTTTAGCGCTGATGGTACTTGGAGGGTGACCTCCTGGGAGAGTAAGACGTAGCCACGTAATCTTTTTTATTTTAAGAAACTATTGAAAAATAGTTTCTTTTTTTATTTATCTATACTCAAATTATAGATAATAGGGAATACTAAATTTTATTTATATTAAGGAGGGATGAATTGGATTTAATTTTATTTAAATTATTGTATTTTCTATTATTCTTTGGATTATCAAGTATAGCAGGAATGCTGATTCCATTTTTACAATATAAAGGGTTTAGTCCAATAGAAACGGCTACATTAATAAGTTTTTATACTGTAAGCGGAATTTTGGGACAACTAATAGCAGGTTGTTGCTGTGATAAATTAAAAACAATTAAAAAAATATTTATATTTTCTTTGTTAGGTGTAATGTTTAGTACAGCATTAGCTATTTTCATAAATATTAAAATATTATTTTATATTAGTTTTGTAATTATGGGATTTTTTTATTATATATTAACTAGTATACCTGATAGTTGGGTAATAGAAAGTGGAGAAAATGCAAAGTCAAAATTTGGATTTTTTAGAGCTTTTGGTTCAACTGGGTGGGCATTTGGAGTATTAGCATCAGGAATTATAACAGAAAAGTATGGATATCATATATTAAACATAATATATCTAATAATGTTGTCATTAACTCTATTTATAAGCATTAAGATAAAAGATACGGTAAAAGAATATAAGGGTTGTGGAAATTTAAAAGAGTTATTCAATAATAAAGAATATATACTCACTGTAATTATATTATTAATAATTTGTATCCCGTTTAGAGGATACTGTCAGTTAGTACCTTATAGAATAGAATATGTAGGGGGAAACACTGTAAACTTAGGAATATTTAATTTTATAAGCTCAATAAGTGAGATAGCTATGCTTATTTTAGCACAAAAAATTATGCATAAATTAAGTCCTGACAAATTATTATTATTATCACCATTAGGACTATTTCTTCAAATACTAATCCTAAGATTTGGAAGTAATATAAATATTATATATATTAGTGCTGTCCTACAAGCATTTACATTACCAATAATATTAGTAGTAGGAAAAATAATAATAGATAGAATATCTCCTAGTAATTTAAAAACATCATCACAGTTAGTAGCATTTGCTATATTTAATAGTGTATCAACTATAATTGGAACTGCTAGTGTTGGATATTTTATAGAGAAGTTTTCCTTGAATAAAGCTAATTTATTTCTATTAGGGTGTAATATGCTATCTATATTAGGCGCATTATATTACGACAAAAGTATTAAAGATAGGACTATATAAAATTAATAATATAAATTTATTAAAGTAGAATATTAAAGCTACTTTATGGAAAAATAATAAATAGAAGTCATGATATTATTTACATAGAAGGAGAAAAACTATGGGAAAAATAAAGAAAACTATGGATGGAAATGCAGCAGCAGCATATGTATCATATGCTTATACTGAGGTAGCTGCAATATTTCCAATAACACCATCATCAAATATGGCAGAATCAGTGGATGATTGGTCAGCTAAAGGTTTAAAAAATATATTCAATCAAAAAGTAAATGTTGTTGAAATGCAATCTGAGGCAGGAGCAGCAGGAGTATTTCATGGATCACTACAATCAGGAGCATTAACTACTACTTATACAGCATCACAAGGATTGCTTCTTATGATACCTAATATGTATAAAGTATCAGGAGAGTTGCTTCCAGGAGTATTCCATGTAAGTGCTCGTGCCTTAGCAGCCCAAGCATTATCAATATTTGGTGATCATCAAGATGTTATGGCAGCACGCCAAACTGGATGTGTAATGTTAGCATCAGGGTCAGTTCAAGAGGTAGCAGATTTAGCACCTGTAGCTCATTTAGCAGCAATAAAAGGAAGACTTCCTTTTATACATTTCTTTGATGGATTTAGAACATCACATGAAATACAAAAAATAGAAGTACTTGAGTACTCAGACTATGCAAACTTACTAGACAAAAAGGCATTGCAAGAATTTAGGAATAGAGCTTTATCTCCAAATCATCCTGTAGCTCGTGGTACAGCTCAAAATCCTGATATATACTTCCAAACAAGAGAAGCAAGTAATAAATATTATGAAGAAATAGTTCCGATAGTAGAAAATTATATGAATAAAATTGGCGAGTTAACAGGTAGACAATATGGATTATTTAACTACTACGGAGCAGAAGATGCAAAAGAAATATTAATAGCAATAGGTTCAGTAACTGAGGCTATTGAAGAAACTATAGATGAATTAAATGCAAAAGGCGAGAAATATGGACTGGTAAAAGTTCATTTATTTAGACCATTTAGTAAGGAACATTTATTAAAAGTAATTCCAAAGAGTGTTAACAAAATATGTGTACTAGATAGAACTAAAGAACCAGGTGCAATAGGAGAACCTCTGTATCTAGATGTACGTGCTGCATATTATGGACAAGAAAATGCTCCTATGATTATAGGTGGTAGATATGGACTTGGATCAAAGGATGTAACACCAACAGATATAAAAGCTATATTTGATAACTTAGTATGTGACAATCCAAAAGATCAATTTACAGTAGGAATAGTTGATGATGTAACTCATAAATCTTTAGAAGTTAAAGAAGAACTTAAAGTAGTAAAACAAGGAACTATAAATTGTAAGTTCTGGGGACTTGGATCAGATGGTACAGTTGGAGCAAATAAACAAGCTATAAAGATAATAGGAGATAATACAGATAAGTATGTTCAAGCATACTTTGCATATGATTCTAAAAAATCTGGTGGGGTAACTATGTCTCACTTAAGATTTGGAGATGAACCAATAAGATCTACTTATTTAATAGATAGTGCAGATTATATAGCTTGTCATAATCAATCATATGTAACTCAATATGATTTATTAAAAGGATTAAAATCAAATGGTACATTTGTATTAAATACAATATGGGATGAAAAAGAATTAGAAGATCATTTACCAGCAAAGATGAAAAATTACTTAGCTAAAAATAATATAGACTTCTACACAGTCAATGCTACTAAAATAGCACAAGAAATTGGTCTTGGAAATAGAATAAATATGATAATGCAATCAGCATTCTTTAAATTAGCAAATATAATACCTGAAGAAGAGGCAACGAAATATTTAAAATCATCAATAAGTAATGCTTATGGTAAAAAAGGTGAAAAAGTTGTTAATATGAACTATGAAGCAGTAGAGCAAGGTAAGAGTGCTTTAGTAAAGATAAATATACCAGATTCATGGGCAAATGCAACAGATAGTGAAGAACATCATGAAAATGAGCCAGAATTTATAAGAGAAATATTAAGACCTATGAATGCCCAAGAAGGAGATTCTTTACCTGTAAGTGCATTTAATGGAATAGAAGATGGTACATTCCCAGCAGGAACTGCAGCTTATGAAAAACGTGGTATAGGAATTAATGTTCCAGAATGGATATTAGAAAACTGTATTCAATGTAATCAATGTTCATATATATGCCCTCATTCAACTATAAGACCATTCTTATTAAATGAAGAAGAAGTAAATAATGCACCTGAAACTTTCAGAACTAAAAAAGCTGTTGGAAAAGCATTTGGTGGTTTACAATATAGAATGCAAGTAGATACTATGGACTGTACAGGCTGTGGAAACTGTGCAGATATATGCCCAGCTAAAGAAAAAGCATTAGTGATGAAACCTCTAGATACTCAGATAGATGCAGAAATACCAAACTGGGATTATGCAGTATCTAAAGTATCATATAAGGGAGATCTAGTTATCGCAAATAATGTAAAAGACTCTCAATTTAGAACTCCACTTATTGAGTTCTCAGGAGCTTGTGCAGGATGTGGAGAAACTGCCTATATAAAACTTGTAACACAATTATATGGAGATAGAATGATGATAGCAAATGCTACAGGATGTTCATCAATTTGGGGTGGTTCAGCACCTTCAATTCCATACACTGTAGATCATGAAGGAAAAGGTCCAGCATGGGCTAACTCATTATTTGAAGATAATGCAGAGTTTGGATATGGTATGTATCTAGGAGTTAAGCAAATTAGATTAAAGTTACGTGACTTAATGGAAGAGTTGATTACAAGCGAAGGATGCAATGAATGTAAAGACGTATTTGAAAATTGGATAAACACTATGAATGATGGAGAAGCATCTAAAGAGGCTAGTAAAAAGGTTATAGAAGTTATAGAAAATAAATCATTTAGCGGAAAAGCTAAAGAATTAGTAGATGAAATTAAAGCTAGAAAAGATTATTTAGTTAAAAGATCTCAATGGATCGTAGGTGGAGATGGATGGGCATATGATATTGATTATGGTGGACTTGATCATGTACTAGCATCAGGAGAAGATGTAAATGTATTAGTATTTGACACTGAGATATATTCAAATACAGGAGGACAAGCATCAAAGTCTACTCCATTATCAGCTATGGCTAAATTTGCTGCATCAGGTAAGAGATCTAAGAAAAAAGACTTAGGTATGATGGCTATGAGTTATGGAAATGTATATGTAGCACAAGTATCTATGGGTGCAGATAAAAATCAACTTATTAAAGCAGTAATGGAAGCTGAAAAATATGATGGGCCTTCATTAATAATAGCATATGCACCTTGTATATCTCACGGATTAAAAGAAGGTATGGGAAGAAGTGTTCATAATGAAGCAGAAGCAGTTTCTAGTGGATATTGGCATTTATATAGATACAACCCAGAACTTAAGAAAGAAAATAAAAATCCATTTAACTTAGATTCAAAAGAACCAAAAGGAAATGTAAGAGACTTTATAATGGGTCAAGTAAGATATTCTGCAATAGCTAAGCAATTCCCAGATGTAGCAGAGGAATTGTTTGCACAACTAGAAGAGAATATTCAAGAAAGATATGAAACATATAAGAGATTAGCAGAGAAATAAATAAAAAAGTGCGTACTTTTAAGTACGCACTTTTTGTATGAAAATTAAAGAAAGTTTAATAATAATAAAAAAAGTGGTATCATTATATAATAACTTAAATTTATACAACCTATTAAGAAAAATAAATCATAATAACAAGAGTTAGAAACGAGGATTTAACATGGCTAAAACAACAAAAAAAGCTGCTATTATCTTAATGATTATAATATTAACATCAAAAGTAACAGGTTTTTTAAGGGATATAGTACTAGCTAGAACATTTGGAGCAGGTCATATAACAGATGCATATCTTACAGCTCTTAATATACCAGTAGTACTATTTGATGGTATAAGTGCATCTCTTGGAACAACATTTATACCAATGTTTTTTAGTATAAGAGAGAAAAAGGGAATAGATGAAGTATATAAGTTTACAAGTAATGTATTAAATATAGTAACTGTAATAAGTATGATATTAATCGTAATAGGAATATTGTTTGCTCCATATATAGTTAAAATATTTGCTATGGGATTTAAAGGAGAGGTACTAGATTTAACTATATCTTACTCTAGAATATTAATTTTTTCTATGATATTTATAGCTATAAATGGTTTAATAACATCTTTTTTAGTTGCATCAGGAGATGTTCACATATCAGGGTTAATAACTATACCATTTAATATATTTGTAATGATAGCAATAGCTTTAGGTTCAATAACAAATTCATATTTTATGGTATATGGTACTTTATTTGCATATATAGCGCAGCTTTTATTTCAGATACCATTTTTGTTTAAACATGGATATAAGTATAAATTTTTTATAGATTTAAAGGATGAAAATATAATAAAGATATTATATCTTATACTACCAGTATTTTTAGGTTCTTATGTTAATCAAATAAATACAGTTGTTAATAGAACTTTAGCATCTACACTTGATTCTGGGAGTATAACAGCTCTAAACTATGCAAATAAGTTAAACATGTTTGCAGTAGGGATTATAGTAATATCTTTATCTACTGTAATGTATCCAATACTATCTAAGTTAGCTAGTGAAAAAAAAATAAAAGCTTTTAAATATAACGTATCAAAATCTATAAATATAACACTTATAGCTATGATGCCTATAATGGTTATAGTAATGGGATTATCAACGCCTATAGTAACTCTGTTATTTGAACATGGATCATTTAACTCAAAAGCTACTGAATTAACATCAACAGCACTACTTTATTACTCTATGGGCATAGTTGCATATGGATTAAGAGAGATACTTTCTAAATCTTTTTATTCGCTACAAGACACAAAAACTCCAGTAAAAAATGCAACTGTATCTGTTATAGTAAACGTAATATTATCTATTGTTCTAGTTAAATATATGGGTATAGGTGGGCTTGCTTTAGCTAGTTCTATATCTGCTATAGCGACGTCTGTATTATTATTTATATCTCTTAGAAAAAAGATAGGAAGAATAGGTATGAAAAATACAATAATAACTTTTATAAAAGTAGCGATAGCATCAATTATTATGGGATTAATAATAAGATTTTCATACTATGAGATAGTTAATCTAGGTATGGGTATTTTTGAAAAACAAAAACAACTTATAGCTATATCTTGTATAGGATCTACATTAATTGGCTTAATTATATATATAATACTAACGTTAATTTTAAATATAAGAGAATCAAAAGAAGTAGTGTATATGATTAAATCAAAGCTTAGACAAATTATTTATAAAAGATAGATTTATAAAGGAAATATAAGATTTATGTAGAATACTAAAAGTATCAGAAAATAAGGGGGATAGACATGAGAGGAGAGGTAGAAAAAGCATTAGAAAAAGTTAGACCAATTCTTCAAAGAGATGGTGGAGATGTAGAACTAATAGATGTTAATGATCAAGGGGTTGTGTTAGTAAAGCTGCAAGGAGCATGTAAAGGATGCCCAGGAGCAACAATGACATTAAAGGCTATTATTGAAAATTTACTTGTTAAGGAAGTTAAGGGTGTAACTCAAGTTATAGGTATATAAAAGAGAAAAGTGCATTTTGCGCTTTTCTTTTTTTGCAAAGAGTATTAATTTATCTGTAAAATAGGACTAATATACTTGATAGGGGCTTTGAAACATCTATATAAGTAGAAAAATAATGTACAATATAGTATAATTTTGTAGAAATGATTTTTAAATAAGGGGAAAATAATGAAAAATAAATATATTGTAGGAATGATTTTAGTTATAACTATATTAGTATTAGGGGATGGATATAAAGTATATGGTTATGATGTACACTTTACAAAAATTAGTAATGAAGATGGATTGTCCCAGTCAACAGCGGAAGTTATTATTCAAGATAAAAATGGATATATATGGATAGGTACTAATGATGGTCTTAACAAATACAATGGGTATGATTTCAAGATATATAGACACGATCAAAGGTCAAAAAGCAGTATAGCAAACAATTACATAGTAAGCCTTCAAGAAGATAGTAATGGAGACATATGGGTAGGAACAGCTAATGGACTTAGTAAAATAGATATTAATACAGATAAAATAACTAACTATTTTAATGACAAAGAAAGTGGAAATCTATCTCACAACAACATAGGAGATATTCTTATGACTAAAGATGGAGAGATAATAGTAGGAACATCAGATGGACTTAACTTATATAATTCTGAAGAAGATAAGTTTGAGCGAATTTTAGGCGGAAAAGAAGATTTAAGTAGCCAGTATATACGTGAATTAGAAGAAGATGAGTATGGGAATATATGGATAGGAACAAAAAGTGGAGTAGATAAATTAAATATAAAAAATAAGAAAGTATACAAATATAGTATAGGCGAAGATGCAAATGAAACAATAAAAGATGATATATATGCTTTATTATATGATGATGGGTATATGTGGGTTGGAACTTTTAAAAATGGATTAAATAGAATTAATATAGAAACTAATGAGATAAAAAAATATATACATGATACAAATGATAGCACATCTATACCAAGTAACTTTATAAGAGAAGTGTATAAGGATAGTAATGATACATTATGGGTAGGTACAGATAGGGGACTTTCAAGAATAAATGAAGGTAAAGAATTTATTACATATAAAAATGAAAGTACTAACTATAACTCAGTATCTCAAGACAACGTTTTTGATATAATTGAAGATAAAAGTGGACTTATATGGGTTGGGACATATTCGGGAATAAGTATATTTGACCCCAAAAATAAGGTAATTCACTATAAAAATGATCCTAATAATAAGAACTCATTAAGTGAAAATATAGTTCATGGTATATATGAAGATGAAGATGAATTATTATGGGTTGGTACAAGGTCTAAGGGCATAAACATAATTAATAGAAAAAATGGAGGTGTAAGTCATTTAAATAGAGAGAATACAAACTATACACTTAGTGATAATTCTATAAATGATATAACTGGAAAAGAAGATAAAATATATATAGGAACTAAAAGTGGTTTAAATATAATAGATAAGAATGATAATAGTGTAATTGTATACGACAAATCTAATGGATTAAAGGAAGATGATATAAGAACTGTATTTATAGATAGTAAAGATAACTTATGGTTGGGAACTCCAAATGGTATAAGTATAATAAACCTTAAGACTAATGATATAATCAATTTAGATGAAGTGCTAGAAAAGTCTGGAATAGAGTCTTTATTTGCTAAAGTTATATATGAAGATAAAAGTGGTGTATATTGGATAGGATGTTTTATAGACAATGGTCTCATAAGTATAGATCCTAAATCAAAAGAGATAAAAAACTATAAATATGATAAAAATGATGAAAGTTCTATAAGTTCAAATACTATAAGAGATATAAATGAAGATATATATGGAAATTTATGGATAGGAACTAGTTATGGATTAAATAAGCTAAATAAAGAAACAGGTAAGTTTACTACTTATACAACTCAAGATGGACTTTCAAATGATATTGTATATGGGATTTTAGACGATTACAAAGGAGATTTATGGTTAAGTACTAATTCAGGTATATCAAGATTAGACATGAAGACAGAAAAGTTTGAAAATTTTGGTGTAACAGATGGATTACAAGGCGGAGAGTTTAATGGAAATGCTTCGTATAAGAGTAAGAAAGAAGAATTAATATTTGGAGGTATAAATGGACTAAATATATTCCATCCAGATGATATAAATACTAAAAAATACACACCAAAAGTTATGTTTGATAACTTTGAGATAAATGGCAAAAAATATAATGACATAAATAACATGGAATTTGAACATGATGAAAATTTCATAAATATAACTTTATTTTTACCTGATTATAGAAATACTAAGAATATACAGTATTATTACATGCTAGAAGGGGCTAAAGAAGGTTGGCGTAAAGTCGAGTCAAATGATATAAATTATAGTAATTTAGATCCAGGAAATTACATATTAAGGGTAAAAGCAAGGAGCTATAATGGAACAATAACTAGTGAAAATCAAGTTAAGTTTAAGATAAAACCTCCATTTTATAAAAGTAACTTAGCGATTTATATATATATAATAATACTTGTACTTATAATTTATTATAATGTAAATCGAGTGAGTCGCTTAGATAATATGGTAAAGAAGAGAACATCACAATTAAGAAAAGAGATGCAAAAAAGTAATGAACTTTTAAATAAAGTAATAGAGCTAGAAAGAAGAAAAAATAATTACTTTATAAATTTATCTCATGAACTACGAACACCTCTTAATGTAATTTATACAACTGAACAACTTATAACAGAATTTAATAAATCTCAAGGTGGTATAGAACGAGAAAAATTATCTCAATATATGGTGGTAATGGATAGAAATACTAAAAGATTATTAAGGCTAATAAATAATCTAATTGATACCACAAAGATAGAATATGGCAAATATAACTTAAACTTAAAAGAGAATGATATTGTATATGTTGTTGAAGAAGCTACATTATCATTAAAAGAGTATGTAGAAAATAATGGTATAGAATTAATAATTGATCCTGAGGTTGAGGAAAAATATATAGTATGTGATGCTAGTGAAATTGAGAGATGTATAGTTAATTTAGTGGGAAATGCTGCTAAATTTACGCCGAGGGGTGGAAAAATTATAATAACCATAAAAGAACAAAATGACAATGTAATAATTACTATAGAAGATACAGGCATAGGTATAGATAAGAAATATCATGAATCAGTATTCAATAGATTTAATCAAGTAGTAGATGCAAACTCAGAAGTAAAGGGTGGAAGTGGATTAGGACTTACTATAACAAAACAGATAATTGAACTTCACAATGGTAAGATATATTTAGAAAGTGAAGTAAATAAGGGTACTAAGTTTACTATTATCTTATAAAATATAAAAAGAACGTTGTTTTAAAGCAACGTTCTTTTTATATTTTATTAATGCATCATTCCAATAAACATTCCAATAAAGTAAGGGATAAGCCATATAGACCAAACCACTATACTAAATTTATGGAATACTCTCTTTTGATTTTCATCATTTTTATATAATACGTAAGTTGCCCAAAGAGCGTGAAATAGCATAAGAATTATAGCAAGTAAACCTGTTATTCCGTGTATACTCTCAGCAAGAGGGGAGATAGATAGGTTACCGCTAGAAGCAATACTTTTCATTGTAGTTGTACCTAAAGTATCACATACAAGACCTAACCAAAATATTATAACGTGCTTTTTGTTTAAAGTATTAGCTCTCCTTTCACTAAAAACACCTATAGTGTAGAAAACAAGGGCAGATGTAATAAATATAATTGCCATGATTAATTTAGTACTCATAATTGTCACTCCTTAATTTTAGATAAAATATTTTTTAAGCTTAGTGTAAGCTCATATAAATCTTCATTATCACAATTTCTAAAAGTATTATCAAAACTTTTTTGAATCTTAGATCGAAATTCAAAAGCAAAAGATCTTCCTTTATCAGTAAATTTTAGATAAGTATTTCGTTTATCAGTCTCCTTTTTAAATTTTTCCACATATCCACCTTGTTCAAGCCTAGTAACTATACCTGAAACAGTACCTTTGGCTAAAGACATTTCTTTACAAAGATCAGATATTGTTAAATCATTATTATGAGCAATAAGTTTAATTACGATAATTTGTTGATAAGTCAAACTTTCTTCTTTAAAATTGTCTTCTATAGAATACATTGTCTTAGAGTAAAGTTCTTTTAATAGTAAGACTATTTTAAAACAGTCATATTTTGAATTCAAAAAATCACCTCTATAATTTATTACCCAGAAAGTTTGGATACAAACAATTAAAAGTTAAAAAGTGAATAATTTATATACGAACCAATTTTAAAAAATTATATAGATAAAGAAAAATAACATATAATAATTAATAAAATATTTTTTATAAGGAGGATTAATATGAAGGGAGCAGTAAATACATATAGAGGAAATATAGTTGAGTGTAGCCATAATGTTCATATAGCCGTAGCCGATAGTAATAATAAATTACTAAAGTATCATTCAAATCCAGATGAAATTGTATATGCAAGATCTAGCGTAAAACCAATACAGGCAATACAAGTTTTAGAGAGTGGAGCTTGTGAAAAATATAGTATAAATAATAAAGAAATAGCACTAATGTGCTCTTCTCACTCCAGTGAAGATTACCATGTAGAGGGTATAGATAGTATATTAAAAAAATCAAATCTTAGCGAAGATAATTTAAAGTGTGGAACTAACATACCATTTAATTTAAATGTATATAAGAATTTAATTAAGTCTGGAAAAGATATAAGTAAAAAACATCACAACTGTTCTGGGAAGCATTGTGGAATGTTGATTAGTGCTAAATTTAATAAGGAAACTTTAGATGATTACTTAGAATTGAAACACCCAGTTCAGCAAAGAATATTAAATGATATATCTAAAATATGTGGGTGTGATAGGAAAAATATCTTAATTGGGGTAGATGGGTGTGGTGCTCCAGTACATGCACTAAAGTTAAAAAATTTAGCATATGGATTTGCACAAATGGCTAATCCTGCAAATATACATGATAAATCAGAGTACATAAATAAAATTACTGAAGCTATGACTAGTTATCCTGAGATGGTAGGAGGAAGTGATAGATTTTGTACAGAATTAATGAAGGCATGTAAAGGAAGAATATTTGGGAAAATGGGATCTGAGGGTGTATATTTATTAGGAGATAAAAAAAATGGGATAGGTATAGCTGTTAAGACAGAAGATGGAAGTAATATATCTACTAACTGTGCAGTAGTAGAAACTTTAAATCAATTAGGTTTAATATCTAAAGAAGAAAAAGAAAAATTATCTAAGTTTCATAATCCAAAATTAAAAAATGATAGAGGAGAAATTGTTGGAGAAACAAAATCAGAGTTTAAACTTAGGTAATTTGTGGTAAGAATATAATATATTAAATTAATCAAAAAATATATATATTTTTACAATAATAGGTATAATAAAAGTAAGATAAAATAAAGTATTTACAAATGTTTATATGGTAATTATAATTAAAAGATGCAAAATTTAACAACGAGGTGGCTGGACATGAAAAAATTAGGAAATGTATTACATGGTTTAAAAGAAGAATTAACAGGATTAGCGGGGGTTATGCTAGCTTCAGAAAGAATTAATACACAAAGATGTATAGGAAAAGATTTAGACACAACTAAGACTATAATAGACCAAGATGTAGAAAAAGAAGAATTAACACAAGAAGAGTTAAATAAGTTAGGAAAAGAAATATCTACAATAGCGAAAGAAATAAAAGGGATTTCAGGAGTTATGCTAACATCAGAGAGAATAAATACTCAAAGATGTATAGGAAAAGATTTAGATACAACTAAAACTATAATAGATCAAAGTGTTGATAAAGAAGAGTTTACAGAAGAAGAAATAAGCAATTTAGTAGAAGAAGCTAAGAATATGGTAGATACTATGTTAGTATCAGAAAGAATAAACAGTCAAAGATGTATAGGAAAAGATTTAGATACAACTAAAACTATAATAGACCAAAAAGAAGTAAAAAAAGAAATTGACAAAGAAGAAATAGGTAAAAAAGAAATAGAAAAATTAGTACATGAATTAAAAGGCCTATTAGCAGAAATGTTAGTATCAGAAAGAATAAACAGTCAAAGATGTATAGGAAAAGATTTAGATACAACTAAAACTATAATAGATAATAATAAAAAATAATTAAAACACCTACATTAATGTAGGTGTTTTTGATAATATAAAGATGTTACAAAATTAATTTAGGGAGAAGTATATTATGAAAAAATTTAGCATCTTTATGGGAATATTATGTTTAATATCTACTAGTATTTTAGGGTGTACAAGTAATGAAAATAATAAAAAACAAATTAATGTTTCGGTAGCAGCAAGTTTAAAAGAAGCAATTTTAGAATTAAAAAAAGAATATGAACTTAAAAATGATAATGTAGAATTAGTAATAAATTATGGTTCATCAGGAACTCTAAAACAACAAATTGAACAAGGGGCTCCTTGTGATTTATTCATTTCAGCAGGGAAAAAACAAGTAGATGAGTTAAATAAAAAAGGTATATTAAATAAAGAAAGTGTAAGAGATTTAGTAAAAAATAATTTGGTTTTAATTAGTAGTAATAATTCAAACAGTTATAGTATGAATGATCTTATGAGTGAAAAAGTCAAACATATAGGAATAGGTCACCCTAAAAGTGTACCAGCAGGAGAATATGCATATGAAACTTTAAAAAATTTAAATTTAGAGGAAAAAGTAAAAGACAAGTTAGTTTATGCAAAAGATGTAAAAGAAGTACTAGCATGGACTCAAGCAGAAAACGTAGACGTAGGATTTGTATATTCAACGGATGTAGTAAACAATAATAAAATTAATGTTATAAAGGAAATAGATGATAAATATCATTCGTCTATAATATACCCAATGGCAATAATAAAGGATAGCAAAAATATAGAAGAGGCTAAAAATTTCCAAGAATTTTTATTTAGCAATGAGGGGCAAGATATTTTAAAAAAATATGGGTATAAGGAAATATAATTAGAAGATAGGGGGAATTACATAAAATATGAATCTTGATTTGGCACCATTAGTTATATCTATAAAAACATCTCTAATTGCAACTATTATAACAAGTATAATAGGAATTTTAATAGCATATCTTATGATGAATTATAAAGGAAAATTTAGAACACTAATCGAGATAATCTTAAGCCTTCCTTTAATACTTCCTCCAACAGTAGTTGGGTTTTGTTTATTACTTATATTCGGCAAAAATGGGATAATAGGAAATATATTAATATCAATGAATAAAAATATAATATTTACTTGGTGGGCTACTGTAATTTCAGCAGTAGCAGTATCTTTACCAATTATGTACAGAAGTTTAAGGTCGGCATTTGAACAAATCGATGAAAATATAATACTATCAGCAAGGACCCTAGGTCTTAGTGAGTGGAATATATTTAAAAAGATAGTATTACCGCTATCAACACCTGGCTTGATAGGAGGTATAGCATTATCATTTGCAAGAGCAATAGGTGAGTTTGGGGCTACGTTGATGATAGCAGGAAATATACCCGGAAAAACACAAACAATACCAATAGCTATATTTTTTGAGGTTGAAAGTGGAAATATGGCTATGGCTAGCTTTTGGGTTATGGTAATAATACTAATGTCATTAGGTATAATGTTAATACTTAATTATTGGTCTAACAAACAATTAAAAATAGTAGGAAAGAGGAAAAAATAATGTCTCTATATATTGATATAGAAAAAAGGGTTGGAGAAAAAGTATTAAAAGTTAAAATAAATCAAGAATGTAAAAAACTAGTTTTTTTAGGACAATCAGGCTCGGGGAAGAGTATGACATTAAAATGTATTGCAGGCCTTGAAACACCGGATAAAGGTAGAATTATATTAAACAATAAGGTACTATTTGATTCGGATGAAAAAGTAAACCTACCTCCTCAGGATAGAAAAGTCGGATTTTTATTTCAAAATTATGGACTATTTCCTCATATGACTGTAAAGAAAAATATAGAGATTGGAATAAATAAGTTACAAAAAAAAGATAGAGAAGAATTATCTCAAAAGTATATAAACAAATTAAAGCTTAATGGATTAGAAAATAGGTACCCTTATGAATTGTCAGGAGGACAAGCACAGAGGGTAGCGTTAGCTAGAGTTTTAGTTACGGAACCAGAAATTTTGTTGCTAGATGAACCATTTTCGGCGCTAGATTATCATCTAAGAAAAAACATAGAATTAGAAATAAGTGAAATATTAAATGAATACAATAAAAATTCAATAATTGTTACTCATGATATAGAAGAAGCATATAGAATGTGTGAGAACATTGTAGTGTATGAAGATTTAGAGGCTAAGGTTAAAAAAAATAGACATGATTTATTCAATAACCCAAGTACAGTTTTAGAAGCTAAAATAACTGGATGTAAAAATATATCAAGAGTTAAGATTTTAGAGGATAAAACTATATATGCTATAGATTGGGATTTAATAATAGAAAATATAAAGGTAAAAAATTTCAAGTACATAGGGATAAGAGAAAATAATATAAGTATAGATAAGGTAGAAGACTCAAGAAGTAATGAATTTGTAGTAGAAAATATAATAGAAAATCCAGAAACAGTAAGTGTTTTTTTAAGAAAGGATAAAAGTAAAAAAGCTATAGAAGTAAGATTAAAGAATAAAGATCTAAAGCTTGTAAGAGGGAATAGAGTTAGTATAAATATTAATGGTAATGAAATATACTATTTAAATTAGAAGAAAATTAGTAAATATTACAATATATTACAGAATTTATAATAAATATAGATATAAATTAAATAATGATATAATACAATTAATATATATTTATATTTAGGAGGGGGTCAATGAAACTAGTATGGTTAGTTGTAGCAATAATATTTGCTATAGCAGAAGCTATGACACCGAGCTTAACTTTAATTTGGTTTAGTTTAGCTGCTGTAATACTTATGTTTTTAAGTAGTTTTATAGAAAGTATAATAGTCCAAGTAATATTATTTGCTGTAATATCAATAATTTTATTAATAGTAGGTACTAGAAAGATAGTTAAAAAAGATAAAACATTTAAGTATAGTACAAATCTTAATGCTGTATTAAATAAAAAAGGTATAGTAAAAGAAGATATAAAAGAAAATCAAATGGGATTAGTAGTAGTAGATAATGAAGAGTGGAGTGCAATATCTATAGACAATAGTGAGATTTTAAGAGGTGAGGAAGTTAAAGTGATTAAGATAGAGGGAGTTAAGTTAGTTGTAAGTAAACATGATGAAGTATCTATAATTAAATAGTTAAATAAAAAATTATATAAATTATTTAGGAGGATGTATTATGTTTGAAATGATAGGGAATATAGTAATACCTATACTTATAATAGTAGTAGCAATTGTTATTGCTCTATCTTGTGTAAGAGTGGTAAAACAATCTAGAGTAGGTATAATAATGAGACTAGGCAAATTTAGAAAGGTAGCAGATACAGGAGTTCATTTCTTAGTTCCGTTTTTAGATCAGATGAGTTATGTAATTGATTTGAGAGAAAACGTTGTTGATTTTCCTCCTCAGCCAGTTATAACAAAAGATAATGTAACTATGCAAATAGATACAGTTGTTTATTATAAAATAACAGATCCCGTAAGATATGTATTTGAAATAGCAGACGCTATTACAGCTATAGAAAATCTAACAGCTACAACTTTAAGAAATTTAATAGGTGAATTAGATTTAGATGAAACTTTAACGTCAAGAGATGTTATAAATACAAAGATGAGAGCTATTTTAGATGAGGCTACTGATAAGTGGGGTATAAAAGTAAATAGGGTAGAGCTTAAAAATATAATGCCACCACATGATATACAAGTAGCAATGGAAAAGCAAATGAGAGCTGAGAGAGAAAGAAGAGAGGCAATACTTCAAGCAGAAGGTAATAAATCAGCTTCAATACTTCAAGCGGAAGGAGAAAAACAATCAGCAATACTTAGAGCAGAAGCTAAGAAAGAAGCTATGATAAGGGAAGCTGAAGGTTTGAAAGAATCTTCTATACTAAAAGCACAAGGGGAAGCAGAGGCTGTAAAAGAAATGGCTATAGCTAAAGCACAAGGAGAAGCTGAAGTTATTTTAAAGGTTCAAGAAGCAACAGCTAAAGGATTAAGAGAAGTATTATCAGCTATGAAGGAATCTGATGTAGATGAAAGAATATTAGCTTTAAAATCTATAGAAGCATTAGAAAAGGTTGCTCAAGGAAATGCAACTAAGTTAGTATTACCTTCTGATACAGTAAATTTCCTAGGAACTTTTAAAGGTATAAAAGAAGTTTTAAATGATGATAAGAATTAAATTTATTAATTAACATAAAAAAATACCGCTAGATGCAAGTATGCATCAAGTGGTATTTTTTATTGTTTACAAATTATTTAAGCCTAGCAAATTTTGTTACTTTGTATATAAAATAAATAAATTATTAAAAAAATAATTAAACTAATTAATAACAAAATTAAAAAAATGTATTTGAAGCTTATTAATAAATTGCAAAAACAGAAGATTATACATAATCCTAATATATATTATAGAGATGAAGCAGGACTTTGTGGAAAAACAGACCTAGACAAAAGAAGAACTTATACTTTGAAGCATGAAGCTAAAGATATGATTGAGTTTTACAAAAAACTTACAACTATAAGAAATAAATATAATGCTTTATTATAAGGTGAAACTAAATTTATAAACACGAAAAATGGTTCTTTATTTTCATATATAAGGTATACAAGTGATGAAAAAATATTAATTATAATTAATAAATCAGATAAGGAAGAATGTATAGATCTAAATTTAGGAAAAGAGTCAAGAGAGATCGAATTAATTAAAGATGGTCAGGTAGAATTAAACTTAACTAAAAAAGAAGTTGATATAATAAGTTTAATTATTCTTCCTAAAGATTTTAAAATAATTAATATAAAATAATAATATTTCTATATGGAATATAAAAATGTATAAACATAATATTATATGTATATAATTCAACTAAAATACATAAAAAAGGAAGAGAAGTTATGAATAATGTTATTTTAGTTGGAAGATTAACTCAAAATCCAGAAATTGAGTATATAGGTCAAAGAGCAAAATCCAAATTTACAATAGCAATTAGTAGAAATTATACAAATAAAGAAGGAGTACGAGATGTAGATTTTATACCAGTAGAAATTTGGGGTAGACAAGCAGAAATACTTTGTAAATATGTATTTAAAGGAATGAGAATTGGTATAGAAGGTCAAATTAGAGTTGAAAAATATAAAACGAAAGATGGAGTAAGTAAAACATATACTAATGTAGTTGCAAGTAACTTTAAATTTTTAGATAACAAAAAGACTAATCCTACACAAGAATACTTTGTTTCAAATGATATATTTGAAAAAGAAAACTTTAAAGAGGAGAGTATCGAAGAGATATTTCCTTTTTAACTATATAAAAATATAAATGTATATCTATAAATAATTAAAAATTAAAATTTTTCTAAAAAATAGAATGAGGGTTTATAAACCCTTATTCTATTTTTGATTTAATTAATAAAATAAAAATTTAAAATATATAATAAAATAATAAGTAAAAATTAAAAAATACTTAATAAAAAAACATCCACTATATAAAATAACAAATTTGAAGTATATAACTAAATAAAATAAAGTTAATTTAAAAAATATAACTTTAAAATATGTGTATAGGATTGAATAACTTTAAAAAGATAAAAAAAATAATGCTATAATCAAATGGTACTTTAATTTTTAATGTACAATTTAGTGAGAATTGTGTATAATAATCATATAGAAAGTTAAAAAAGTTCGAGAGGAAGGAAATTTTAAATGAAGAAAAAACTTACATTAACTAGTAAAATCCTATTAGGATTATTACTTGGATTTATATTCGGATTAATAGTGAAACAATTACCAGCAGGATTTATAAAAGATACATTATTATTAAATGGTATACTTAAAGTATTTGGAAATGGATTTACAAGTGCCATAAAGATGATGGTGGTTCCTTTAGTATTTGTATCATTAATATGTGGTATAGCATCTATGGGAGATATAAAGAAGTTAGGTAGAATTGGTGGAAAGACAATGCTATTTTACCTAGGAACAACAGCAATAGCTATAATAGTTTCTCTTATACTAGGAAACATATTAAAGCCAGGTAGCGGTATAAGCATGGGAACTGTAGAAATGGGATCAGTAGCAATAGGAGAAAGTAAGTCAATAACAGATATTATATTAAATATAATACCAAGCAACCCAATACAAGCTTTAGCAAGTGGTGAAATGTTACAAGTTATATTCTTTGCAGTACTTATAGGTATAGCTATAAGTGTGGTAGGTAAAAAAGCAGAGCCTATAAAAGTTTTATTTGAAAGTGCTAATGAAGTATGTATGAAGATGGTAAATATAATAATGTTATTTGCTCCATATGGTGTATTTGCTCTAGTTGCTAATACTTTTGCAACAGTAGGAACTGATGCGATGATAGGTCTTATGAAATATGTATTAGTAGTATTACTTGGATTATTAGTTCATGTAGTAGTTGTATATGGCGGATTATTTAAATTATTTACTAGACAAAAAATAAAACCATTTTTAAAGAAATTTACACAAGTAGCAGTAGTTACATTCTCAACAGCGTCAAGTAATGCATCTGTACCAGTTAGTTTAGAGATAATGGAAGAACTAGGTGTAGGAAAATCAACAAGATCATTTACAATACCTATGGGAGCTACAATAAATATGGATGGAACAGCTATAATGCAAGGTATAGCAGCATTATTCATAGCTCAAATATACGGTATTGATTTAAGCATGAATGATATGATAACTATAGTATTAACAGCAACTCTTGCATCTATAGGTACAGCAGGTGTACCAGGTGTTGGTATGATAATGCTATCTATGGTTTTACAATCAGTAGGACTTCCACTTGAAGGAATAGGTTTAATAATGGGAGTTGAAAGAATAATAGATATGTTTAGAACTACTGTAAATGTTATGGGAGACAATGTATGTACCCTTGTAGTAGCAAATAGTGAAAAGGATATAGATTTAGAAAAATACAATAAAGAAGCTGAAAAGCTAGTAGATTAATATAAATATATACACTAAATAAAGAGGCGAATAATAAATTTATTATTCGCCTCTTTATTTAGTTTTTAGTAATTAATATGATAGAAAGTATAGATAATATTATGTTAATGTCTACGTAATGGAAGTAAGTTTTTATAAAAATGTATATAAATAGAAAAATATTAAATTTTATATATTTTGAAAAAGTTTAGTTATTGTATACTTAGATATTAAAAAAAATAAACTTGAAGTGTTGATAAAACAAATGAAAAATTTAAAAAATAAAAAAATAAAACTTTTAAAAATTTAGTAATACTAAACTATAAAAAAATTAATATTAACAATATGGTTTAAAAGTCTATCTATGTATTGTAAATACTAGAATATAAAAAATAAAAAAGCCTTGATAAAAAATGAAAAAATGAATATAATAAATTGTGTTGGTTTAATAAAAGTAAATTTTAAGTGTAAAAATAATAATCTTAAATTAAACAAAGAATTGAATAAAAGTATAGAAAGGAGGTTGTAGGATGGAGATTAATATCGAAAAATGCATTAAATATTGCCAAGAAGCTCCGCTATTAAATTCATTAAAAGAGTATTCACAGATGGATATAGCATGTTTTGATGTACCAGGTCATGTTAGAGCACAAGGGGTTGAAGTACTCAATGATTATTTTGGAGAAGATATTATGAAAATGGATATAAATTCATCACCACTTATGGATAATGTATCTAATCCAAGAACTATTATAAAAGATGCTCAAAACAAGCTTGCTAAAGCCTATAATGCAGATGAGGCATTTTTTATAACAAATGGTACTACTGGTGCTATACATGCAATGATTTTAAGTATTATAAATCAGGGAGATAAGATACTTATTCCAAGGAATATACATAAATCTGTTATAAATGCGCTCATACTTTCTGGAGGATATCCAATTTTTATACAGCCAGAGTTTGAAAATTCATTAGGTATTAGTTTAAATGTTAGTGCAAATTGTATAAAGGATGCATTAGATAAAGATAAGGATATAAAAGCAGTGTTTTTATTAAATCCAACATACTACGGAGCATGTTCAGATATAGAAGAAATAGTTAGCTTATGCCATAGTAAAGGTGTATTAGTATTAGCAGATGAAGCTCATGGTGCTCATTTTAATTTTAATGATGATTTACCAATTTCAGCAATGAATGCAAAGGCTGATATGTCTGCGGTAAGTATTCATAAAACAGGAGGAGCGCTGACTCAGGCATCAGCACTTTTAGTAAATAATAAAAATATAGATGTGAAAAAAGTACAGCAAACTATAAATATGATTCAATCTACATCAGCATCATACTTATTAATGGCTAGCATCGATGGAGCTAGATTAAACCTAGAAACCAATGGAGAATCACAATTATCAAAAGCACTAAATTTATCTAGATATGCAAAATTTAAGATAAATAAAATAAAAGGTATTAAGGTAGTTTCTACAGAAATGCTAGAAAATAATGGTGTAGACTCAATAGATGAAACTAAGCTTTGTATAAATGTTAGAGGGTTGGGTTTAACAGGGTTTGAAGTTTATGACTTATTATATCAAAAGTATAAGGTTCAAGTTGAGCTAGGAGATATGTATAATATATTAGCATTAATATCAATAGGAACAACAAAGTCGAATATAGATAGGCTTATAAATGCACTGGATTCTATTTCAAAATCTAATATGTTAAATGAAAAAATTAAATATATAGATATTAAACAAATAAATCCTATTATAAAACTTAAACCTAGAGATGCTTTTTATAAAAATAAAGAAAGTGTAATTTTAGAGGAAAGTATAAATAGAATTTGTGGAGAATCTATAATGGCTTATCCACCAGGAATACCAATAATTGCTCCAGGTGAAGTTGTAACAAAAGAAATAATAGAATATATAAAAACTCTAAAAGCAAATAATGCTTACTTAACAGACATGAAAGATAAAAGTATAAAGACTATAGTAGTTATAAAAGATTAATATAAAAAAACGATTAAAGAAGGAGAGTGGTATGGATGAAATTTGAGACACTTGGACGTCATATATTAGTAGAATACTACAACTGTGATGAGGAAATATTAAGAGACCCTAAACTTATAGAAAAGTTTATGAATGAATCAGCATTAAATGCAAAAGCAACAATAGTAGATTCTGTTTTCCATCACTTTAATCCATGGGGAGTATCAGGCGCAGTTATAATAGCTGAATCTCATTTAACAATACATACATGGCCAGAGTATGGATATGCAGCAGCAGATTTCTTCACTTGCGGAGACATAGATCCTTGGAAGAGTTTTGAATTATTAGAAGAACTTCTAAAAGCAGAAAGAAGTGAATCTACAGAAATACCAAGAGGATTAACAGCTAAAATTCAAAAATTAGCAAAAAAAGATTTAGGTAAAATTACTCATAAGCCAGAAGCTATATAAGCAATAAATACCTAAATAAAATAAATAAAATTAAAATAAATTTGAATCTATATTATAACATATAAATAAAAAATACACAAATTAGTCCACACATAGATATAGGACACATAGATATAAAAATTAAAATACATTTGAATTATTAGGAGGAACTTTTATGGAACTTTGGTACACAGAGGAATGGACAGATAATGTATGTTTTTCAATAAAAGTAGAGAAGCATTTATTTAGTGAGAAGTCTGATTTTCAGCAAGTAGATGTATTTAACAGTAAGGAGTTTGGAAAGTTTCTAACATTAGATGGACTTATGATGGTAAATTACAAAGATGAATTTATATACCACGATATGATAGTTCATGTACCTATGGCAACTAATATGAATATTAAAAATGTATTAGT
The DNA here is from genome assembly GCF_015668195.1 of Romboutsia sp. 1001713B170131_170501_G6. NCBI lineage: Bacteria > Bacillati > Bacillota > Clostridia > Peptostreptococcales > Peptostreptococcaceae > Romboutsia > Romboutsia sp. 1001713B170131_170501_G6. The sequence goes on along the minus strand of NZ_JADPFC010000015.1, from coordinate 1,641 downwards.
AATAGGTGGGGGAGATGGAGGTACAGTAAGAGAACTAACTCGTTATCCTCAAATAGAAAAAATAGATATGGTTGAAATAGATAAAATGGTTGTAGATGTGTCTAGAAAGTATATAGATATATGTGCATGTAAATTAGATGATGAAAGAGTAAATTTATACTATGAAGATGGTGTAGCATTTGTTAAAAATTCTAAAGATGCATCTTATGATTTAATAATAGTAGACTCAACTGACCCAATAGGACCAGGAGAAGGTTTATTCTCAGTAGACTTCTACAATGATTGCTACAGAATATTAACTACTGAAGGGATACTTGTAAATCAAAATGAAAGTCCATATTTTGATTTTAATGCTAAGGAAATGAAAAGAGCTAATGAAAAAATAAATAAGATATTTCCTATAGCAAAAGTTTATCAAGCTCATATACCAACTTATCCATCAGGGCATTGGTTATTTGGATTTGCATCTAAGAAGTTTGACCCAGTAAAAGACCAAAATAGAGATGGTTGGGAAAACTTAAACTTAAAAACTAAATATTACAATAGTGACCTACATCAAGGTGCATTTATGTTACCACAATATGTTAAGGATATGTTAAATGAAAACAAATAAATTTTCATATATAAGTACATTTATGGGGATGGAAACTTCTTATGAAGAGGCAGATTTAGTAGTATTTGGAGCAGGATTTGATGGTACTACTTCAAATAGACCAGGAACTAGATTTGCAAGTAGTGCTATGAGACCAGAGTTTTACGGACTTGAGACATATAGCCCAATATTAGATTTAGATTTAGAGGATTTTAAAATATGTGATATTGGAGATTTAGAATTAAGTATAGGAAATACAGATAAAGTTTTAGAAGAAATATATATAGGAACTAAAGAAATTGTAAATGATAATAAGGTACCTTTTATGATAGGGGGAGAACATTTAGTTACTCTTCCAGCTTTTAAGGCTGTCTATGAAAAATATGATGATGTATTTGTGATTCACTTTGATGCCCACACAGACTTGAGGCAAGAATATAACAACAATGAAAATTCACATGCTACTGTAATAAAAAGAGTATGGGATACAGTTGGAGATAATAGAATATTCCAATTTGGAATAAGATCTGGAACAAAAGAAGAATTTAGCTTTGCATTAAAAGATAATCATACATACATGGAAGTTGAGACTATAAATACCTTTAAGGATATAATAAATAAATTAGATGGTAAAAATATTTATATAACTATTGATTTAGATGTTTTAGATCCATCAATCTTTCCTGGAACAGGAACACCAGAACCGGGTGGGGTAACATATAGAGAATTTAGAGAAATATTTACTATATTGAAACAATCAAATACAAATATAGTAGGTTTAGATATAGTGGAATTAAGTCCAGACTATGATAGCACGAACGTATCTACAGTTGTGGCTTGTAAAATATTAAGAGAACTTTCTCTTGTAGCAGCGGATAATATAAAAAATAAACGAAAGGTGAGATAAAAATGGCAAGACATTTATTTACTTCAGAATCAGTAACAGAAGGACATCCAGATAAAATCTGTGATCAAATATCAGATTCTATACTAGATGCATTATTAGAGAAAGATCCACATGCAAGAGTAGCTTGTGAAACAACAACTAC
>NZ_JADPFC010000014.1:0-24909 GCF_015668195.1 Romboutsia sp. 1001713B170131_170501_G6 | reverse complement strand
GTAGGAGTTTGGACCGTGTCTCAGTTCCAATGTGGCCGATCACCCTCTCAGGTCGGCTACTGATCGTCGCCTTGGTAAGCCGTTACCTTACCAACTAGCTAATCAGACGCGGGTCCATCCTGTACCGCAAAAGCTTTGATAAGAAAGCCATGCGACTCTCTCATGTTATCCCGTATTAGCATACCTTTCGGTATGTTATCCGTGTGTACAGGGCAGGTTACCCACGCGTTACTCACCCGTCCGCCGCTCTTTACCGAAGTAAATCGCTCGACTTGCATGTGTTAGGCACGCCGCCAGCGTTCATCCTGAGCCAGGATCAAACTCTCAAATATAAGTTTTCCTGCTCAGACTATCATTATCTGAATATCTGGCTTGGTTTGTTTTTGATTCTTTAAGAATCATTAGTTATATAAATTAACCTACTGTTTAATTTTCAAAGTTCATTTTATTTTTTGTTGTTTGCCCTTTTCTTAAGGACAAGTAATACTATATCACCATAATTTTATATCGTCAACAATTTTTTAAAACTTTTTTATTATTTTTATTTTTGATATTCTATTTTTAGCTCTCTAAGTTCTGCTAAATCTAGATTTATCAGAGCTTTAAGTTTTTTTCTTCTTTCTGAAATATCATTATATTTTTTTATTATTTCTTTTCTTAGTTCACCCAGTATATCTATATATTCTTCATAACTATCATCATATTTTTCTTCTAATTCTTTTTTTATTTTAGAAGATAATGATGGACTTTTGCCTCCTGTTGATACACTTATAAGCAAATCTCCTCTTTTTACATATGATGGAACAGTAAAATTAGATAATTCTATATCGTCTACTACATTAACTAGTTTACCATTTTCTCTGCAATATATTCCTATTTCTCTATTAATTTCTTTATTATTTGTAGCTGCAACTACTATAAAACTACTTTTTAAATATTCTTCTCTATATTCATCATTAATAATTTCTAGTTTATCTTTTAATTCTTCAAATTTATTTATGTAATCTTTAGATATAACTTTCACTGTTTTACCAAAATCTAAAAAGTTTTTACACTTTCTATATGCAACTTCTCCACCTCCTATAACAGTTATACCCATATCTTTTATCTCTATATTTATTGGATAAAGCATATAAATCTCTCCTTAATTCACTCTTGTTTTATTATTTCAATAATCTAGATAATTTATTGACTATTTGTATTAAAAAGGAGCAACAAAAGTTACTCCTTTTTTTGTATATATTTATCTATTTTCTTTAATCATCTTAGCTAAATCTTTTGCAAAGTAAGTTATTATTATATCTGCACCAGCTCTTTTTATAGACATAACAGATTCATAAATAGCTCCTTCACTTAATATTCCATTTTTAACAGCTGATTTAAGCATTGCATACTCTCCACTAACATTATATGCTGCAAGTGGTAGGTTATAATTATCTTTGACTCTTCTTATTACATCTAAATAAGATAATGCAGGCTTAACCATTAATATATCTGCACCTTCTAACACATCAAGTTCAGCTTCTATTAATGCTTCATTACTATTTGCTGGATCCATTTGGTATGTTTTTCTATCACCAAATGATGGTGCAGAGTTAGCAGCTTCTCTAAATGGTCCATAGAATGTAGATGCATACTTAACACTATAAGACATTATTGGTATATGCACAAATCCTTCTTTATCTAAAGCTTCTCTTAAGGCTTTTATTCTACCATCCATCATATCTGATGGTGAAATTATATCAGCACCTGCTTTTGCATGACTTACTGCTATCTTAGATAAATATTCTAATGTTATATCATTGTCTACGTATCCAGTTTCTGTTAATATTCCACAGTGACCATGGCTAGTGTATTCACACATACACACATCAGTAACTACATTCATATTACTGTCTATTTCTTTTATTTTTCTAATAGCCCTTTGAATTATGCCATTGTCATTATATGCTTCTTTTCCATGAGGATCTTTTTCATGGTCATGAGGTATACCAAATAATATTACATGTTCTATTCCTAATTCTTTTAATTCTTTTATCTCCTCTTCTAACATATCTAGTGAAAAATGATATACATCTGGTAAAGATGATATTTCTCTTTTTATATTTTCACCTTCTACTACAAATAAAGGATATATAAAATCTTCAACATTTAATTTAGTTTCTCTAACTAAATTTCTTGTAGCTCTATTTACTCTTAGTCTTCTAGGTCTTCTTAACATTTTGTCGCCTCCATAAATATATAAATAACTACATATCAATTATAATACTTATTTATCTTCTATAATAGTACTAATCATTCCATCTATAGTAGCAACTTCTGCTTCTTTATATAGACTTAAACCTAATTCTTTAATTGTCTTCGTTGTTATAGGTCCTATAGATATAACTTTTATATTATTTAATTTATCTATATTTTCTTCACCTATTATTTCCACGAAGTTCTTTACTGTAGATGAGCTAGCAAAAGTTATATAATCAGCATTATTTTGATTTAATAGTTCTAAAACTTCATCTTTTCTTGTAGAATCTACTACTGTTTCGTATGTATGTACTTCTTTGACTTCACAAATTTCACCTATTTTGTCAACTAGATAATCTCTAGCATTTTTAGCCCTAGGTATTAATACTTTATCTGTTGATTTTAATATTGTTTTTAACTCTTCAAATAAATATTCTGCCACAAATTTTTCAGGAACTATATCTGCTTTTATTCCTCTATTTTTTATTTCTTTAGCTGTAGCACTTCCTATAGCACATACTTTTAAGTTAGCTAAAGCTCTACTATCAAGTCCCATTTCATCTAATTTATCAAAGAATATGTCTACTCCATTTTTACTTGTTAAAACTAAGTATGTATAATCTTTAATGTTATTTATTTCATTTTCTAATTCTATATTATTTTCTATTTTATCTATTTTTATAGTTGGTATCTCTATAGGATTACCACCTAAGTCACTTATTTTTTCTACTAGTGAACTACTTTGGGTTCTTGACCTAGTCACTATTACACGTTTACTAAATAGTGGCTTATTTTCAAAGAAGTTTAACTTATCTCTAAGTCCTACTACCTCTCCAACAACTATAAGTGTCGGTGGTTTCACACCTTCCTTTATTGCTGTTTCATATACATTTTCTAACGTAGATGTTACTACTCTTTGGTTGTATCTTGTTGCCCAACTTATAAGAGCAACAGGAGTATCCTTAGATTTTCCTTCTTTTATCAAGTTAGAACTTATTTTTTGTAAGTTCGCAACCCCCATTAAAAATACTAGTGTTCCATTCGTATTTGCTAAAGCATTCCAGTTTATTTCTGGATTTTCTTTATCATCCTCTCTTAAATGTCCTGTTATAACATGGAAAGAAGATGCGTAATCTCTATGAGTTATAGGTATACCTGCATAGCATAATCCACCTATAGCAGAAGTTATTCCTGGGACAACTTCAAATTCTATCCCTTCCTCTTTTAAAAGTTCTCCTTCTTCTCCACCTCTACCAAATACATATGGGTCTCCACCCTTAAGTCTAGTTACTATTTTTCCTTCTTTCGCTTTATCTGCTATGACTCTATTTATATCCTCTTGAGGAAGAGTATGATTGCTTGATACCTTTCCTACATATATAAATTCACAGTTAGGTTTAGCTTCTTTTAAATAGTTTTCATTTGCTAATCTATCATATACTATAACGTCTGCTTTTTGTACGCATTCCAGACCTTTTAATGTTAGTAATTTATAATCTCCAGGCCCTGCACCTACAAGATAAACTTTACCCTTCATATTTTTCATACTCCTTTAAAACTAATTTAGCTAATTCTTTACCTAACTCTCTTGGAGAATCTTTATCTCCTTCTATTGATTTGATAATTAATTTCTTGCCTTCTTGATCGCCAAATAATCCAGTAAGCTTTATTCCATTTTCTTTCACTTCACAATAGGCTCCCATAGGAATATGACAACTTCCGTTAACACCATCTAAGAATCCTCTTTCTGCACTAACTTGAAGTTCGGTTAATTCGTCTCGTAACGAGTTTACCACTACTTCTACTTGATAATTATCTTCTCTTATCTCTATTGCTAATGCCCCTTGTGCTGGTGCTGGCACTACTATGTCTGTTGGCAAATAGCAGCTGATTTTATCTTCTAAACCAACTCTTAATATTCCAGATGCAGCTAAAACAATACCATCTAAATTCTCATCTTTTATTTTTCTTATTCTAGTATCTACATTTCCTCTTATTGGAACTATATTTAGATCAGGTCTATGTTTTAATAATTGGTGTTTTCTTCTTTTACTTCCAGTTCCTATAGTTGCTCCTTGAGGTAAGTCTTCTATGCTAGAGTATCCTTCTTTTAATATAAGTACATCTCTTGGATCTTCCCTTTTAGGTATCCCCGCAAACTTTAATCCATGAGGTAAAGATGATGGCATATCTTTCATACTATGAACAGCCATATCTATATCTCCATCTATTAGTTGTTGCTCTATTTCTTTAACAAATAAGCCTTTATCACCTATTTTATCTAGACTAACGTTTTGTATTATATCACCTTTAGTTTTTATTATTTTAACTTCGAATTCAACACTAGGATTCTTTTCTTTTAGCTTATCTATTACCCAGTTAGTTTGAGTAACTGCTAACTTACTTCCTCTAGTTCCAACAATTATCTTCATAACTCAAATCTCCTTTAGATGTTATAATGTTATCCTACTTGAGCTTCCTTTTTAACTTCCTTATTAACTAATATAGTTGAGAAGTAAGATATTTTTTCTTCAAGATTAACTTCTCTTAAGTCATAGTATACCACTTCTTTATCTTGAGATGAATTACTAACTAATATAGCATGTTCTATAAGTCCATTTTTTTCTAACTTAGCTACTATCTCTTTAAAGTTTTTATATACCTTCATTAATACTATAGAGCTATAATTTTCTAGTGCATAGTCTATTTTTTCTTCTTCTATTGTGCACGGTATTATTATTAATGGTTCTCTATCCATTACTAATGGGAAGTTTTGATTTGATGCTATATTAGAGAATGAAGATATCCCTGGTATAGTTTCAACATCTATATCTCCTATAAGTCTTTCCATTATATATACATATGTACTATATATCATTGGATCTCCTAATGTTACAAAACCAACATTTTTACCTTCTTTAACATCTTCAACAATTTCATCAGCTATTTTATTCCAAGCTACTATTTTTTCTCCATCATTGAAGTTCATTGGAAAATGTCTTGATTTTATTTCTAATTTTTCTGGTAAATATTTACTTACTATTGATAAAGCTAAACTTTCCCCACCTTTTTTAGCTTCTGGTGTGTATAATATATCTAACTTTTCTAAAGTTTCTACTGCTTTTATCGTTAATAATGAGCTATCTCCAGGTCCTGTACCTATTCCATAAAATTTTGCCATCTTCAATCTCCTCCTAGTTAATTAACAAATTTGTCCTAATTCATTTATTTTTTCTACACAATCATTTGCATGATTCATAAATTTATCTTGTATGTATGGATTTTCCCCTAATCCTTGTAAATGAACTTTTACTTCAAATCCAAAGTCTTCTAATATATTTTTCCAAGAGTCTTCATCTTCTCCTGCCATATCATTTATAGCATGGTCTCCTGCTACTAACATAAAAGGCATTAGATTGACAATTTTTATATTATCTTCTTTTAATCTTTTTACAACATTGTCTATTTCTGGGTATCCTTCAACAGTTCCAACGTAAGCATTTATCCCTGCATCCCTCATCATGTACTCTAATGCTGGATATGAGGCATGTGACTCATGGAATGTTCCATGTCCCATAAATACAACAGCTTCATCTTTTTGCATTTGAGGTATTTGATGCTTTATAGCTTCTACTGTTTCCTTGTAATCTTCTATATATGTAAGCAATGGTCTACCTAATATGATTTTCTTAAATTTATCTTGATAACTATCTACTTGTTCTTTTAATTTAGTAAATTCTTCACCACATATTATATGAAGTGTTTGAACTATAACTTCTTCATATCCTTCTTCATACAATCTATCTAAAGCTTGAATTGGATTTTCAATTTCTATTCCATCTCTATTTTTTAATTTTCTTATTATCATGTTAGAAGTAAATGCTCTAAAGAAGTCGTATCCTTCTAACCCATTTTTTATTTTATTTTCGCAAGCTTCTATTGTCTTTTCTCTCGTTTCTTTGTAAGAAGTACCAAAACTCACTACTAAAACTGCTTTTTTCATACTAATCCCACCTTGAATTTATTTTATATAATCTTCTACTTCGTCTATGCTATTTACAACATACGGATAATTTATTTTTTCTCTAGATACAATTACTACAGGTATATTAAGCGATTCACAAGCATCTACTTTTTCTAAGAAACCACCTGCTATACCACTTTCTTTAGTTATCACAATATCTATATCATAATGTTTATAAAATTCTTCATTTATACTTTGGCTAAAAGGGCCTCTCATAGCTATTATATTATCTGCATTTAGCCCTAATTTTTCACAACTTAATATCACTTCACTTGTAGGAAGTACTCTAACTATTAAATTTCTATCTGGTATAAGCTCAACTATTTCTGGTAAATGCTTACTACCTGTTCCTATAAATATGTTATTTCCTTTTTTTCTTGCTACTTCACAAGCATCTTTTATACTACTTACTATGTATTTATTTTCATAAGTAATATCATCTATTAAAGACTTTCTTTCATATCTTATATAGCCTATCTTTGTTTCTTCAACACACTCAATAGCATTTTTAGATACTTCTATAGCATATGGGTGTGTAGCATCTATAATTTTGGTTATGTTATTTCTTTGTATGAAATCTATCATATCTTCTTTTGATAGCCTTCCATTTATAACATTTTTCGCTTTCTTTCTTGCAAGATCTTCTCCGTAATTAGTTGTTACAGAAAGTGTATATTCTAGGTTTTTATATTTATTAAGTCTGTCACATATTTCTATACTGTCTGATGTTCCACCTAAAACTAATATCATATATTATAACCTCTTGGAGTTATCATTAAATCTTCATGTATAAATGTTGATTTGTTCCCTATTATAACCATAGTAGTCATATCAACTCTTTCAAAATCCATAGTATCAAAAGTACATATGAACTTTTCTTCCTTTTCTCTTCCTACATCCTTAACTATTCCAACAGGAGTTTTTCCATCTTTAAATTCTCCCATTATTTCAAATGCTCTAGCTAAATGTTCACTTCTACCTTTACTTCTTGGGTTATATAAACATATCGCAAAATCAGCTTCAGCTGCTAATCTTAGTCTTTTTTCAATAACTTCCCATGGAGTTAATAAATCACTTAAACTTATGTGACAGAAATCGTGCATTATAGGAGCTCCAAGTATTGCTGCTGCACCTATACTTGCAGTTACCCCAGGTATAACCTTAACTTCTATATTTTGTTCTTCTTTAGATACAAGTTCTAATATTAATCCTGCCATTCCATATATACCTGCATCTCCACTACTTATAACTGCAACCTTTTTACCTGTCTTAGCTATTTCTACAGCTTCCCTACATCTATCTATTTCTTGTCTCATTCCATTTTGTACTACTTCTTTTCCTTCGATAAGATCTGTTATTAAGTTTATGTAAGTTTTATATCCTACTATAACTTCAGAATCCTTTATTGCATTTATGCATTGCATAGTCATTAATTCTTTGCTTCCAGGTCCTATACCTATAACGTATATCATTTTGACACTCTCCCTACAGAAATTGTTATTCCTTTATATTTATGTTTTTCTATTATTAAATTTCCTTCACTTAGCAGATATGCTACTGGTTCAGAAACACAGTACACGCCTACATTTTTTTTTACAAAGTCAGATTTTTCAAATAGATGATCTACCTTAGATATTTCGTCTACTGAAAAAGTTATAAATGGTACCGATAGACTCGATGCTAAATCAATAATAGCTTTTTCATCACTTTTTACATCTATACTACCAATACTTTTAATTGAGTTAATATCAATATTATATTGATGTAACAAATCGTTTAAAGACTCTTGTAACAAACTACTTTCTGTGTTTCTTCTACACCCAATACCTATTACTATTTCCTTTGGCACTATCTTTATAATGTTACCTTCACTACATTTTTTTCTTAGCATTTGTTCATCTAATTCATTCTCTTTTTTATTTTCTATATAGTAATCTATAAAGTTGTTTTTACTACTTATAATAACTATTTTTTCTGTACTATCTACATCTTCAAAATTAGTTAATATCTTAAATCCTCTAGTGTCTATTTCATAATTCCCATCAATATATAATCCAACTTCTTGATTATTAACTAACATAGCATTTACATCTTTAACATTTTCTCTAAAATTCACTATATGAGCATCTAATTTTTTAGCAATCATATCTAAGGACGATTTTTTATTTACATCTGTTGCTGTAGTTATAACAGGATTAGCTCCTATTAGTTCGCTTATATAAGTAGTCATTTCATTAGCTCCTCCCATATGACCACTTAGTAAACTTATAAGGTTTTGTCCTTTTTCATCGCCTACTAATATAGCAGGATCACTAAATTTATTATTTATATAAGGAGCTATAACTCTCACTACTATACCTGTAGCCATTATAAATACAATATATTGATATTCTTCAAACAAACTAGGAACTAAATTACTAAGCTTATCCTCTACTAAGAATACATTATTTTTTTCTTCATCTATCTTAAAATTATTCTTCTTATTTCTTATTAGATATACATCTCCATTATTAAGTTTGTATTGTATTTCAAATGCCAGATTCTTTCCATTTTCAGTTATACAAACTATGGCTATTTTATTGTCTATACTCATGTTTGAAGTCCTTATCATATAACTTCGAATTGTTATATTCTTTACCTAAGAATTGTCCTACTAATATTAAAGCAGTCTTTCTTATATCATTTTCTTTTACTTTTTTAGCTATGTCTTGTAATGTTCCTTTTACTATCTTTTCATCTGACCAAGTAGCTTTATAAACAACAGCTATAGGAGTATCCATTGGATATCCACCTTCATGAAGTCTTTCTACTACTTTTTCTATATCTTGTACTGATAAGAATATAGCCATAGAAGTTTGATGTTTGGCAAAAGACTCTATGGATTCTTTTTCAGGTACTGGAGTTCTTCCTTCCATTCTTGTTATTACTACACTTTGAGATATTTCTGGAACTGTATACTCAACACCTAATGCTGATGCTGCTCCTAAGAATGAACTCACTCCTGGTGTACAATCATAATCTATATCTAATTTAAATAATTCTTCAACTTGTTCTCTTATTGATCCATATATAGAGAAGTCTCCTGTTTGTAGTCTTACTACAGATTTTCCTTCTCTAGCGCCCTTTTCCATTACTTCTATAATTTGATGTAAATCCATATGAGCACTATTATGTATCTCACAACCTTCTTTACAGTATTCTAAAAGTTCTGGATTAACTAATGAACCTGCATATATTACTACATCTGCATTACTTAAAAGCTTATATCCTTTTAAAGTTATTAATTCTTTATCTCCTGGTCCTGCTCCTACGAAATGTATTTTGTTTAACATATTAGTCTCTCCCCTTCTCACAAGATATTATATAGATTGGATTTAGAGGTTTAAAATATTCTCCTCTTCCTAATTTCTCTAGCTTAGCTACATTTAAAACTGAAACATCTATATTTTCAAATCCATACTCTCTTAATAATCTTAAAGTTTCATTAAATGTATCTACTATTATAAAGTTTGCTACCAGTCTTCCACCTTCTACTAGCGTATCCTTAGACCAAGTTATTATTTCTTCTAGTTTATTACCTGTTCCACCTAAGAATATAGCATCAGCTTTTCCGTCTATCTCTACTGGTGCATATGCTTTAATTACTTCTACATTATCTAATCCAAACTTATCTACATTTTTATTTATTAAGTCTATAGCATCATCATTTCTTTCTATAGAAATAACTTCTAGATTTGGATAATGGTGTGCGGCTTCTATACTTACACTGCCTGTTCCTGCTCCTACATCTATAAATCTTTTAGCATTTACTAAGTCTAGTTTCATTATAGATACTGCTCTAACTTCTTCTTTTGTTATAGGAACTTTTCCTGTTATAAACTCACTGTTTTTCATATGCAATCTCCACCTTCTAGTATTACAACTACGCACATATCAAAGTTTTCTACTTTTAAAATTTCTTCTGGTTTTCCTATTGTAATTCTTTCATTTTCATAGGATAAATTTTCTCCTACTACAACTGTTTTATCTAGATTTCTTTTTATTATTTCTTTACATATTTCTTTAGGACCAATTATTTTATCAGTAACCATACATACCTTCTTGTGAGAAAGTACATAATCAAAGTCTGGTACTTTTCCATGGCTACTAGTTATATATAGGTCGTTCATATCAACATATATTTTTGAAAATATATATTGAAGCGAACTAATTCCTGATACTATATTTAATTTATTAGTGTCTATATTTTTAGAAAGATATCTTCCTATTCCATACATCAATGGATCACCTGATGCTATAACAGATATTTGTTTATCTTTATTATTATTTATATAATCCACTATCTCTTTTAAATTTGATGCTAACTCTATCTTTTCTCCTTCAAAATCTTTTATCGATTCTAAATTCCTTCTTCCTCCAATTACAACATCAGAGTTTTTAATTAATTTCTCACCTAATCTAGTTATATAATCAGTATTCCCTGGCCCTAACCCTATGACATTTATCATCTAAATACCTCCACTAGATTATCTGTATTATCTGATTTACCTAGTAATGTCTTGTCCATAGAAAACATAATAACCTCTACGTCCATATCATCATCACATAGATATTGTTTAATTTTATGCTTACATTTGTTACTTACCAAATTGTAAAAGCTTTTGTACTCACTATTATTTATAAGTTCAACGGCTTCTTCAGCAGTAAGACACTCACTTATCTTTTCTAAAAATTCATATGGAGCTTTCATTAATGCTAGATTAGATACTAATATTTCACTTCTCGCATCAGCTACTTTACTATGTGTGTTAAATATACCAGCTGATATTTTTATAAATTTTCCTATATGACCTGCCATAAGTATTTTCTTATAACCCATTCTCTGGGCTTCTTTTAGCATATATCCTATAAAATTACTAGTTCTTATTACATATTTCATATCTAATCCCAAATTTTCTCTTATGAACTGTTCTCCATGATTTCCTGGTACTAGAATTATCTTATCTAATCCTTGTTCTCTTTTCATTTGTAGTTCTATAGACAAAGATTTTTTCCATCCTTCATCACTCATAGGTTCTACTATGCCTGTAGTTCCTATGATAGATATACCTCCAACTATTCCAAGCCTTGGATTAAATGTCTTTTTTGCTACATCTTCTCCTTTTGGTGCAAATATGGTAATCTTTAAAGATTTATTTTTACCTATAACTTTACTTATATCTTCACCAACTACTTTTCTTAACTCACTATGTATCATTTTCATAGGAGTTGGATTAATTGCTGGCTTTCCGACCTCAACACTCAATCCTTTTTTAGTTACTACTCCAATACCTACTCCTCCACACACAACTATATCTTCATCATCTTCTCTATTGATGATTTCAGCTCTAGCGTGAATATGCATAGTATGTGTAGCATCAATATCATCTCCACCATCTTTTTCTATAGAACATTCGACGTAATCATCATTAATATCTATATTAAATACATTCAATGTCAATGGTATGCCTTTTGGAGTATCTATATTTACAGTATCTATACTCTTTTTAGTTAATAGCATGTATGTTGCAGCTTTTGATGCTCCTGTAGCACAAGAACCTGTTGTGTATCCTCTTCTATACTTTTTACCTTCTATATATACATACTCTTCCATAATATTACCTACATAGTGTATAAAATAGCATTAACTATAGCTGCTGCTAAGTTACTTCCACCTTTTCTTCCTTTTGATATGATGTATGGTATATCTGTTTTTTCTAATTCATCTTTTGACTCTGCTGCTCCAACAAATCCAACTGGAACACCTATTACAGCATCTACTTCAAGTTCTTTTGCATCTCTCATTTCCATTACTTTATATAAAGCTGTTGGCGCATTTCCAAGCACAAATATTTTTCTTCCTGAATCCTTTGCTGCTATCTCAACAGCTGCCATCGAACGAGTTATTCCTTTTTCCTTAGCTAGTTTTGCAGTTTCTTCTTCTGCCACTAAGCATCTATATTTACAACCTAATGCCTCTAATCTTCTTTTATTTATTCCACTTAAAGCCATATTAGTATCTGTATATATAGTTGCATTATTTTTTAAAGCATCTACTATATTTTCTACTGCTGTATCTGATATTTTTAATATATCTAAATATTCAAAGTCTGCTGTTGTATGTATACAACGCTTTATTATTTTTTCTTCTACTTCATTTTTGTACTCATATCCTGGTCTTATTTCATCTATTATTTCTTGTATCATTATGAAACTTTTTTCTTCTATCATCATAGGATTTTTGATATATTCCATGGTAGTTCCCTCCTAATTCCTCCGTCTATAATATCTAGAGTATAAATTTTATTGTATGTTTTATGTATTTTATTTGTTTTTAAAATATCTATGAGTTTATTATCATTCATATAATTGTCTATGATAATACCTATTACAGTTCCACTATGAGCGATGTTTACACCATAGGCACCATAATTTTGAGAAATATTTATTATATCTTTTAACCCTTCTTTTGGGTCTATATTTTCATTAGCTAAAGCACTTAAAGTACATGCTTTTCCAACACTACTTAAATCATTATTTTTTATACCTTCTTCTAAAAGATAAAATGATTCTTTTATAATATCTTGATTTTTTAGTTTTATATTTCTATAGTTTGGGTTACTTCTTATTTTTATAGTATCTAGTGTCTTGTTAGGCTCTAAGATTACTACTCTACAATCCTTTATACTTCCTAGATTTTTTACTATTTCTCCACTAAGTGGATTAAATATACAATTACTTTCTATGTATGTAGAATCTGTTGGTTCTATAGTAGATGCAAGCTTAGATATTTCTTCACTAGTTAAATTTTTTCCTATCAAATCTAGAGTAGCTACTATAGTAGCTCCTATATCTGCTGTTGAACTAGCCATACCTTTACCTATTGGTATATCACTTTTTATACTTAAAGAAATATTTTTACTATCTTTGATAGGCAAGTTAAATTTTTCAAAAACAGCTTCTATAGCTTTTCTAGATTTACTAGGCCCTACACTTACTTCTCCTAGCTTTTCTTCAACCATTGCTACTGAATACATATCTATAGCATATGAACTAAGATATTCTTCTCCATCTACCATACCTTGTACAAATTCTCCACATGATGCTGGACAAAATCCATAATATTTCATGCTAATCACCTAATAAGTTTTTCATGTTCTCTATAAGCGTTTTATTATCATCATGAGATTTAATTGCAACTCTTATATATCTATCATCTAATCCGATAAAATTCGATGCATCTCTGATAAGAATTTTGCTTCTTCTTAATAATTCGACTTTTATTTCATTTGCCCTTCTATTGTTCAGTTTAATTAATAGAAAATTTGTATCAGTATCATAAACTGATATATTTTCTATACTTCTTAACTCTTTTAACATATACTCTCGCTCTTGGATATAATAACTTTTACTATTTTCTATGTACTCTTTATCCTTAAATATATACTTAGATAAAGTATCTGCAAATGCATTTATAGTCCAAGGTTCTTTATAATGATAAATTTTATTTATTATATCTTTATTACTCGTAATCCCATATCCCAATCTTAGTCCAGGCATTCCAAAGAATTTAGTTGCCGCTTTGATTATAAATAAATTATCATAGTTTTTTATGTTTTTTACTAAACTATAATTTTCTTCATTTCCCGCAAATTCCATAAAGGTTTCATCAACTATTAAAAGTTTATTATTTTGTTTCAATATGTTTAGTAACTCATTTAACTCCTGAGCCTTACCATTTGGGTTATTAGGATTACATATAAATAAGCTATCAAACTTATCTAAATTATTTTTAATTACATCTATATCTATTAAAAATTGATTTTCTTCATTTAGATTTAAATCTATAACTTCTAATCCATTTAATTTTGCACTTCTTCTATATTCTGAGAATGTAGGATTTAATATCGCCAGCCTTTTACCTATAACTTTCATTAATAAATAGATTAATTCTGTAGCACCATTTCCAGGTATTATATATTCACTTTTAATATTTAGATAATCACCTATATTTTTTCTTAAATTGGTGTAATTTATATCTGGATAACTTCTACTTTCTTTTAATCCTTCTAGTATATACTTGTCTAAATCCTTTATGACCTCTGGATTTACATTAGAACTAAAATCTATTATTTCTTTTGGGTCTATATTATAAGTTTTTGCTATTTGCTCTACATTAGCTCCATGTCCTAAATCTTTCATAAATCCCCCTATAGTAATATAAATATTATTGTAAATACAATCATTGAAGTTATAGATGAAGCATACATTATTTTATTTGTTCTAACTATATCTTCTACTTCTATTTCTCTATGTTTATCTCCTATTGTAGGCTTATAGACAGCTTTTCCAAAATAAACATTCGTACCACCTAACTGTACTCCTAAAGCCCCTGCAACAGCACCCTCAGCATAAGCACAGTTTGGACTTTTGTGATTTTTTCTATCTCTTATACCTATTTTTAAAGCTTCTTTACAGTTATGACCTACTAATAAGCTTCCTATAGACATAAGTAATACAGATATCCTAGCTGGTATAAAGTTAGCTATATCGTCAATCTTAGCTGATGCAAATCCTAAGTCTTTATACTTATCATTTTTATATCCTACTGTTGAGTCTAAAGTATTGACTGCTTTATATGCCATAGCAAGAGGAGCTCCTCCTATAAATGCATAAAACATAGGCGCAATTATTCCATCTACAGTATTTTCAGCAACAGTTTCCACAGTGGCCCTAATTATCTCACCTTCATTTAGTTGAGTAGTGTCTCTTCCTACTATATAAGATACTTGTATTCTTGCCCTTTCTATGTCTCCTGTTTTTAATACATTGTATATTTTGACTGCCTCATCTTTTAAACATTTAGTAGCTAACGTTGTATATATTAATATTGAATTTGCTACTAAAAAACCTCCTGGTATAAAGCTACTTATTTTTATTATTAAATACGTAACTAAATACGTTATACCTACTACTATAAGCCATAAGAAAAATCCGCCTATTTTTAAATCTTTATCACTCTTAGCTTTTTTTCTTATTATACTTTCAGTTTTCTTTATTAATTTACCAATATATCTAACCGGGTGAGGAAATGAATATGGATCTCCTACTATTAAATCTATTATGTATCCTATATAAATAGATAATATATTCATATTAATTGTTTCCTCTTTCTAAATAGTCTTTACATCCACTATTTAAGAAATTTTTTATACAATCTAAGTTATTGTAAAAATGAGTATGTAAATATGTTGCTAAAGTTTTATCTTTGCTATATCCACCTTCCCATTCATCCACTACTTTCTTGTCTCTTTCTTTTCTCATTGTATAAGCACATTCCTCATTAGTTTCAAATATAGAATGGTGGAATTCATGTCCTTTTATAACCTCACCTTTTTTAGATAAAATTGTATCTATTTTAGACTCTCCATAACAATATCCAAATCTCTTTAATGATTTTGTCATCTTGCTAACTCCACTAAATATTCCTACCATATCGTATTCACTATTATTTTGGTCTATTAGTTTTTCCCCTAGATACATGAGCCCACCACATTCAGCATATATAGGAATTTTATTTGTATGAGCTTCTTTTATAGAACTTCTCATACTTTTATTTGATTCTATTTCTTTTGCAAATATTTCTGGAAATCCTCCACCTATATATATGTAATCTGATTGTGGTACTTTTTCATCTTCTAGTGGACTAAAGTATTTTATATTTAGCCCTAGTTCTTTTAATAATTCTATATTTTCTTTGTAGTAAAAATTAAATGCTTTATCATAAGCTATAGCTATTGTTTTATCTTCAATCTTATTTTCCTTTATAAAATCTTTTAAATTAAAACTGCTACTAACTTCTTCTGTTTCAGCAATTTCTATTATTCTATCTATATTTATATATTTTTCTATTTCATCTGCTAAATTACTAAATTTATTTTTTAGTGAATCAATTTCTACGCTTGGAACTAAACCC
The DNA here is from genome assembly GCF_015668195.1 of Romboutsia sp. 1001713B170131_170501_G6. Lineage (NCBI taxonomy): Bacteria > Bacillati > Bacillota > Clostridia > Peptostreptococcales > Peptostreptococcaceae > Romboutsia > Romboutsia sp. 1001713B170131_170501_G6. The sequence continues at coordinate 8,629 of NZ_JADPFC010000014.1, read as the reverse complement.
AAGTGTCTTGACTCCAATGAAAATTCATCATTAGGTGGGAAGTATCCTAAGACCTCTATCCCACAATATGTTTCAATTGCTTTTTTAATTATTTCGTAGTGAGTCTTAGTTTTTACGTTATTTACTATTACACCTTTTATATTTACATCTTTATCAAGTTCCTTGTATCCAAGTACCATAGCTGCACTAGATGCTGCCATGGCTCTTCCATTTATAACTAGTATAACTGGTGCTTTTAGTATCTTCGATGTATGAGAGCTTGTACAATTATCTAAATCGATTCCTATTCCATCATAAAGACCCATAACACCTTCAATCACTGATATATCTGCATCTTTAGATGCAGAATTAAATACATACTTAATTTTTTCATCATCTAACATATATGAATCTAGATTTCTTGAATCTCTACCTGTTATAAATGTATGGTATGATGGATCTATATAATCAGGTCCAACTTTATATGGTTGAACTTTCATACTTCTTTTTGTAAGTGCTTGCATTATACCTAAAGATATTGTTGTTTTTCCTACTCCACTATTAGTTCCTGCGATTAAGATTTTTTTCATATATTTCACCTAACCATCATTTTATTTTTGTATCATTTGTATTTCTTCTTCATGTTCTTCCATTATTTTATATATCTTCTCTATATCTAAATGTTCTCTTAGTAAATCAGCCAATCTATCATATTCCTTTTGCTTAAAAGCTTCAAAAGAAGTTACTTTAGTATCTATTCTTTCAAGACATTTTTCTTCTCTGATATTATTTAATAAAGCTCTAGTAAAATCTATCTCATCAAATATTCCATGTAAATAAGTTCCTACTACATTACCTTCTTTATTTACACTACCTTCTAAATAATTAACATCTTCTCCTAGTTTATTATTTATTATATTTAAATGCTCTACCTCTTTGCCTATATCACTTATCCCCATATGAATTTCATAACCTTTTACTTTCATTCCTGATAGATTTGACATATATCCATTTAAATGTTTACATATAGTGGCATCCACTTGTGTAGTTGTTTTTTCTTTTTCAAATGTAGTTTCTATATCTAAAAGTCCTATCCCATTTATTTCTTCAATTTGTCCTTCTACATGATATGGGTCTTTTAATTTCTTCCCTAACATTTGATATCCACCACATATCCCAAATACTAACTTTCCTTTTTTATGTAAATCTTTTATTTGCTCCTCTAGACCACTTTCTCTTATATACTTAAGGTCATCTATAGTACTTTTACTTCCAGGAAGTATTATCATATCTGGATTTGAAAGAGCCTCTCCATGATCTACATATCTAATACTTACATCTTCTTGAGTCTCAAATATATTAAAATCTGTGAAATTAGACATATGGGGCGTTCTAATTATTTCTATATGTATATCACTTTTTTTCATTTTAGTTTTAAATCTAGTTGTTACACTGTCTTCATCTTCTATTTTTATATCACTATAAGGCACTACTCCTAGAACAGGAACCTTTATTATTTCTTCAAGCATTTTTATGCCATCATATAAAAGCTCTTTTCTTCCTCTAAATTTATTTATTATTACACCTTTAACTCTTTTTCTTTCCTCTTCACTTAATAAAAGCATCGTACCTGCTAGTGATGCGAAAACTCCACCTCTATCGATATCCCCCACTATTATTACAGGAGCATCTGCGATCTCTGCCATACCCATGTTAGCAATATCATGTTCCCTTAAGTTTATTTCTGCTGTACTACCTGCCCCCTCCATAACAACCACATCATAGTTCTCACTAAATTGATTAAATATAGTTTTTAGTTCTTTAGCAAGTATTGGTTTATAATCATGGTATTCTGATGATGATATATCATCTTTAACTTTTCCTCTTACTATAACTTGACATCTATGATTGCCTGATGGTTTTAGAAGTATTGGATTCATATCAGCAATTGGTTCTATTCCACAAGCTTCTGCCTGAAATACTTGTGCTCTTCCCATTTCTAAACCTTCTTTTGTTATAAAAGAGTTTAACGCCATATTCTGAGATTTAAATGGTGCCACACTATATCCATCTTGTTTGAAAATCCTACATAAACCAGCTGTTAATATACTTTTACCAACATTTGATGCTGTACCTTGTAACATTATCTTTTTTCCCATAAGATTCTCCTTATATCACTTAATTTGATTTCCTTATAATCAAAAAAGCCTTAACTCTTAAGAGTTAAGGCTTTTATTCTAATGCTAATGATATATACCTGTCTCATATGTGTTGTAACATATTAAACAATATAGCATGTAATAAAATATAACTATTTAATCTTCATTATATGCTTAAACTATATCATACTAAATCCTATTGTAATAATCTAAAATATACTTAAAATATTTATGATTAATATGTAGATTTCATAATAAATTTTTTATAATTTAAGTTTTAATAAAGTATAATTTATCTACTAATATGCATATACTCTGATGTTTGCCTATAGGTACATACTTTAAAAGCGATAGCTATATTTTATCTGAATAAAAATCCCTCACCCCGGAGATTTTATAATTAATTAATTTAGGCAGGTATCCTGGCTCAATTTCATCCTACTCCTACTCCTTCCCATCCAAAGGACAGTGGCAAATTGTAGTTTCGTCAATATTACAGTAGCGGGGGCTGCAAAGGCTTCTAACCTTTTTCCCTATTAATCTTGTAGAACCTAAGTTAATATACTATTTGATTTTAATTATTTATAAAATTTGTGTTATTTAGGCTATCTATGACTGCAAATCCATCTTCTACTTCTAGAATACTTACTGATGCATTATCTATTTTAAAATTCCAATGGTATTTGTGGCTTCCTGATATTAAATAACTTATTATATTCCTTATAGTTCCACCATGAGAACATATAAGTATTGTTTTGTCTTTATCCATACTTATGATTTCTTTAATCTCATTTGATACTCTTATAAATGAGTCAATAAGACTTTCACCATTTGGATATCTATACTCATATCCTTTTTCTATCATAGAGTTAAATTCTTCTGGATAATTCTTTTTTATGTCATCAAAAGTAATCCCCTCAAAATCCCCAAAACTAATTTCTTTCAATGTTTCTTTTTCTATTATTTCTATCCCTTTTTTCTTTGCAACATCTCTTACAGTATCTTTTGTTCTTGAAGATGTTGTTGTGTATATCTTATCTATATGTATACCATCTAAATATTTGGTTAATTTCTCTATTTGCTTAATTCCAAATTCACTAACTACACTGTCTATATGACCTGATAATCTTTTACTTTGATTATCTATAGTCAATGCATGTCTTACTAAAATTAATTTAGTCATTATAGTATCACCTCTTTTAAGGTTACCCTATTATAAGATATATGTAAAGTAAATATATAACTTCTCCAAGTTCTATACTACACCCTAATATATCTCCTGTAACTCCATCAATTTTTTTGTATATATGATTTTTGAATAATTGATTAAATAAAATAACAACTATTATAGATACCAGTATAGGTAATGTTATTGATGATTTAAATATAAACTTAGCTACTATTATAATTAATGCCATTGTATATAATATAGCAGTTAAAAACATTGATGTAGTAGCCTTACCTATAAATAAGTTTCCCATTCCTTTTTCTCTTGGTGAAACAGTTTTGTAAGTTAATCTTATTACTCCAAGTCTACCTATAACAGGCATAAATATTACAGTCCACATTAAATTATTGTTTATTAAGCTATATATAAAGCCTATCTTAAGTAAAATTAAAAATACTATAGCTAATAATGAATTTGTCCCAAGTCTTGAATCTTTCATTATTTCTAGCATTTTTTCCTTATCCCTATAACTATATATAGCATCAAATGTATCTCCTAGTCCATCAATATGTAATCCCCCTGTCAATATAACAGAACCTAAGGTTACTAATATTGATGTTATAAATGGATCAAATAATATGTTTGATACAGCACCAATTATAAATAATAAAATACCTAATACAAACCCTACTAGTGGAAAATATGTTATAGTTTTATGAAATTCATCATCAAATCCTACATCTATATTTATTGGAATTCTAGTCATAAACTGAAGTATTGATATAAATCTTTTCATAGCTATCCTTTAATTTTCATAGGTATTGAACTAACTACAAAATAGACTTCGTCACTTTGAGCTGCTATTTGTTGATTTATTCTACCTACTATATCCGTATATACTCTACTAAGTTTATTAGCAGGAACTACTGCCATTCCTAATTCATTAGTAACAGCAACAAAATAAAGTTCGGTTTTTCTTATCTCTTCTATCAGTTTATTAACTTGCTCTTTTATGTACTTTTCTAATTCATTTATCTCATCTTGTGTTGCATTTTCAATATCTATATCATGTGTGAACATCAAATTATTCACTAATAAAGTTACACAATCTAATATAACTGTTTTGTGAGATTTGGATATATCCTCAATTATAGAATATATATCCTTGTATATTTCATATGTTTTCCAATTTTGTGGTCTACTTTCCTTATGTTTTTTTACCCTATCTTTCATCTCATCATCAAAGGGTATTGATGTTGCAATATATGCAGTATTGTTATTTCTATCTTTACATAATTGTTCTGCAAAACTACTTTTTCCTGATCTTGCTCCACCAGTTACTAGTATAACTTTGCTCATACTTTTCTCCTTATTGCTTTTTCTATCTTCCCATGTCTATCTCGTCAAATGTTGCCATATTTGTATATGTATAATTTGATGCTTCAATTATATTAAATGCAAGTGCTGCACCACTACCTTCTCCTAATCTCATATCCATATTTAATACAGTACTTAAGTTTAGCATATCTAGTGCTTTTTGTGTACCTGGCTCTGCTGATGTATGAGATGCTATCATATATTCCCTAGTTTTTGGATTTATAGTATAGGCTAAAAGAGCAGCTGCATAAGATATAAATCCATCTAATACAACAGGAACATTTCTAGCACTACATGCTAATATTACTCCTGCCATAGAACCTATCTCAAATCCACCAACCTTTGATAATATATCTATAGCATCTTCTCTATTTGGTTTGTTTAATTCTATAGCTTTCCTTATAGTATCAGCTTTATGCTTTATTCTATCTTTCTTAAGTCCTGCTCCCATTCCTGTAACTTCTGCTGGATCACATCCATCTATTACAGATATTATAGCACTACTTGGAGTAGTGTTACATATACCCATTTCACCTATTCCTATAAGCGTATAACCATTATCTATGCACTCATTTGCTGCTTCTATCCCTATTTCTATGGATTTTATAGCTTCATCTCTACTCATTGCAGGTCCCTTAGCCATATTAGATGTAGATTTTCTTATCTTTTTATCAATCACACCATCTAGTTTATGGTCGCAATTTATACCAACATCTATAGCTATTACATCTGCTCCTACAAATTTACTTATAACTCCTACTCCATTTAACCCTTTTGTAAAGTTCGGGAATTGAAGATAAGTTATATTTTGAGGATCTGGAGCTACACCTTCTTCATAAACACCATGATCTCCAGCAAATGCTATAATAACTTTTTTAGATGTATCAAGATCTTTTTTTCTATATATACCAGCTAATTGCATACAAATTTCTTCCATCTTACCCAAACTTCCAACTGGCTTTATAAGTCTATCTAATCTTTTTTTAGCTTCATCCATAGATTCCCTGTCTAGCGAATCTATATTATTTAATACATAATCTAGTGAATTCATATATATCATCTCGTTTCTTTGAAAATAATTTACCTAGCCAATAAGGCTAGGTTTAGTGAAAGCCTCTCCAAAATTCATACATATTTTACATATAAATAAACTATTCTACATAGTATATATATATCCTTCATCCTATATAGTAAATTTTATCAAAGCTTATATTTAATTTTAAAGATTATGAGCTATTTTTAATGCTTCATAACTAGCATTTATAGTATAATCTATGTCTTCATTAGTATGAGCATTTGATAAGAACATGGCTTCAAACTGTGTAGGAGCTAAAAGAATTCCTCTTTTTAATAACTCTTCAAAATACTTATTAAACTTAGGAACATCACATCTTGTAACATCATCATAGTTTTCTATTGGCCCATGTGTAAAGAATAAACAAACTAATGAACCAGCTCTATTAACTGTATAGTTAAGACCTAATTTTTCTATATTAGATTTTAATCCTTCTTCTAATCTTATAGCTTTTTCTTCTAGTTCTTTGTAGATTTGAGGATTATCTCTTAATATTTCTAAGTTCTTTTTACCCATATACATAGCTAGTGGATTTCCTGATAATGTACCTGCTTGATATACTGGTCCAACTGGAGAAACCATACTCATTATTTCTTTAGTTCCACCATAAGCACCAACAGGAAGCCCTGCTCCTATTATTTTACCAAAGCATACCATGTCTGGCTTTATTCCGAAATATCCAACAGAACTACTATAATTTAATCTAAATCCTGTTATAACTTCATCAAATATTAAAACACTTCCATATTCTTTAGTTATATCTCTTAATAATTGTAAGAACTCTTGCTTACCTGGAACTACACCCATGTTTCCTGCTACTGTTTCAACTATTACAGCAGCTATTTCATGTCCTTGAGTTTTAAATATTTCCCTTACTGCATCTAAATCGTTGTATCTACAAACTAATGTATCTTTAACTACATCAGATGGAACTCCAGGACTAGTTGGAACTCCATATGTTATTGTTCCTGAACCAGACTTAACTAATAAAGCATCCGAATGTCCATGATAACATCCTTCAAACTTTAATATTTTATTTCTTTTTGTGAATCCTCTAGCTACTCTTAGTGCACTCATAGTTGCCTCAGTCCCTGAATTTACCATACGTACTTGATCTATAGCTGGATATGCTTCTACTATTATCTTAGCCATTTCAACTTCTATAGCTGTTGGAACTCCATAGCTAGTTCCTCTAGATACAACTTCTTCAATTCCCTCTACTATTTCTTTTGGGCTATGACCTAGCATAAGTGGTCCCCAAGAGCATATATAATCTATATATTCATTTCCGTCAACATCATATATTCTGCTTCCGTGTGCTCTATCTATAAATATTGGATCTAACCCTACTGATTTAAATGCTCTAACTGGGCTATTAACCCCTCCAGGTATATATTCTATTGCTTCTTCATATATCTTTGATGACTTTTCATTTTTCATAGTCATGCCCTCCTTAGTTTATATTTCGAATAGTTCTTCTACCATTTTCATGTATTCTTCTCTTTTACCTTTATCCTTAGTCTGCTTTAAATTTATTATCGGTTCTCTTATAAGCCTCTTTAGCGCAGAAGTCATCATCTTTTCAATAATTTTTTTCTCTCTATTGTCGAGATTGACTTTTCTAAAAATATAGTCTAATGTATCTTCTCTTATTTCATCGCATCTTTCATTTAAAGATTCTATCGTAGGATCTATATTAGTTGAATCTAGCCACTCTATAAATTCATCTATACTTTCATTTATCATTTCTAACCCAATATTAGCTAACTCTTTTCTCTTTTGATCATTCTTATCATGTATTTGTTTCAAATCATCTATATCATAGAGTTCTACATTCTCTAGCTTATTTATAGCTGGGTCTATATCTCTAGGAAGAGCTATATCCATCATATATATTTTTCTTTCAATCTTTGGCATTTCATCTGCCTTTATTATAATATGTGGAGATGCTGTCGCGCTTATTACCATATCAACATCATTTAAAACTTTATATCTATCGTTATATTGTATAGGTACAATATTCTTATAATCATTTTCTATCTCTTTTATTTTCCCATGACTACGGTTTGAAACATATATGGTATTAACTTTTCCTTCCTCTAAATGTTTCATTGTCAACTTACTCATCTTACCAATTCCTATAACTAGTGCATTTTTCCCCTCTAAATTGCCTAGTTTTTCTTCTAAGAATCTAACCCCTATGTAACTTATTGATAATGGCTGCTGTGATATTTTAGTTGTGGTTTTTATATCTTTAGAAACTGTGATAGCTTCCCTGAATAGCTTGTTAAATTTTTTCTTACTAGCTCCTAACTGCATAGAAAATTCATGTGCATCTCTGACTTGACCTAATATTTGATCTTCACCTAACACTATAGAATCTAAACCTGCAGAAACTTTGTATATATGCTCTATAGCGTCTCTATCTTTTTTAGTGAATAAATACTGTTTAACTCCAGGTAAATTGAAGAATGATTCATAAAACTCTTCTACAATTTTTATTTTGTCTTCAATATTTTTTGATTGAATATATATTTCACTTCTATTACATGTAGATAATATTATAATTTCTTCTATTTCTTTGTCTAATAAATAATTTATAGCTTCTATTTTTTGTATATCTGTAAAAGAAACTTTTTCTCTTATCTCTATGGGAGCTACATTATGATTAACTCCTATCACCCCTATATTCATAGACAACCTCCAAATCGTATGTAATATTTCTGTTCACTCTTTATAGTATACAACTACATGCATAATTTGTAAATTTTCATATAAATATATTTTTGAACGCAAAAAAAGATTACGTGGCTACGTCTTACTCTCCCAGGAGGTCGCCCTCCAAGTACCATCAGCGCTAAAGAGCTTAAC
>NZ_JADPFC010000013.1:0-30432 GCF_015668195.1 Romboutsia sp. 1001713B170131_170501_G6 | reverse complement strand
ACATTTATATTATTATTTTTGCTCTCTATAAAATCTTGTCCAGTTGATTTTTCTTCTATTTTTTGCTTTATATTAAGTAATCCATTTTTCTTATTTAACATTGGATTTTCAATACTCATAGTCTACTACCTCCTCCATTAAATAAAGATTTAATCTTTATTTAATTATTTTTTAATATATTTTTTATATATATTTAATAATAGTTAAACATATTTTTAATCATTATTAAATAATTATTAAATCATCTTGTATATACTCATTTATAAGGTCTGTTATTTCACTATCTATATCCGTTTTTATTTTTCTTTCTTTAACTTTTACATACTCACTTATAGGCTCATTGTATAAAATACAATTTTCATAATGAACAGATTTTCTCATTGTTTGCTTAAATGTATTTCCTAATATTCCTTTTTCATTAGCACATTCTAGCCACATTTTTATCTTTTTATTTTCTTGTTTTTCAAATTTAGTTATTACTGGTTTTCTTATATCATCTTTATCGATTCTAAGAGCCTTTTTTATATCTGTATAAGTTTTTACTAATAAGTTATATCCTGTTAATGTACTATAGCATCCATAGTTTATTATAGGAATTATATCAGTACAGCATATAAATACATTTGTATTTAATACAGATATGGCAGGATTTAAATCAAATACAATTAAATCATAATCTGATAATATATCTATATTTTTATCATCTGTTAGATAGTTTAATAGTGTATATTCTTTACCTGGTTTTGTATTAAGTACTAGCTCTAGTGTAACCATATCTATATTACTTGCGATTATATCTAGATTTTTAAATTTATCTATTGGTGATTTTATTATTAATTTTTCTAACTCTACATTATCTTCTAATCCATCTTTTAATGTGTATATATTAGATTCTATAACTTCTTCTCCCAATAAAAATACTGATGCGTTAGATTGTGGATCTGCATCTATAAATAGTACTTTTTTATCAGGATAATTTGTACAAAATTGATATATAAAATTTAAGTTTAAACATGTTTTTGAACTTCCACCTTTAAAGCTCATATGCGTTAATATTGTCTGATTTTTAGCCATTTAATCCTCTCCTCACAACATTAAAAAAATATTAAATGTATATTTAATATTTTTTTAATGTTTATTTAATAAATATTATAACACATATTTAATAACTATTAAATATATCTCTTAGGCTATTATTGTTTTAAATAATTTATTTTTATAAATAAAATATCTTAATAAATTTTCTATAAATAAAATCATAAAAAATATTCATCAACTATATTTTAGGACTTAAAATCAATCCTTTAATACAATGAACTTAAAATAAAGCAAATAAACCTTATAACTAGGTTAACTGCTTTAAATACACCTACAAATGGCTCAAAGGAGGAAATAAAATGTTAGACAAAAGATTAGTTTCTGAAGTAACAGAAATAAAAGATGCTTCTTCATTAAAAATAAGATTTGACTGTGGCTTAAATGATGAAGGAAAAACAATAGTAAAATCAAGAACATACTCAAATGTAAAACCAACAGCAACAGCTCTTGATGTTTACAACGTGGCAGAAACATTAGAATCACTTCAACAACATACTATGTTGTCAGTAGTAAAACAAGATAACACAAACTTAAGTGCATAAAACAAATTAAACAAAGGAGGAGTAAAAAATGGGAGAAATAGAAGTAAAACTTTTAATGACATTCTCAACAAAAAGTGGTAAAAAAGTAAGTTTATATGTAACAGATCCAAGAGAAGATTTAACAGAATCAGAGATAAAATCTGCTATGAATGTTATAGTTTCTAAGAATATATTTGCACCTAATGGAGAAGATTTACAAGCTCCAGTAGAAGCAAAAGTTGTTCAAACAGAAACTACAGAATATGACCTTGTAGTTGCATAACACTTGTAACACCTTAAGAAAAGCCCCTCTAAGCTTAAGAGGGGCTTTTTTAGCAATTTTAGAAGTATTTAGGAGGAAATAGTCGTGGAATTAGATTTAATGCAGTTAGTGGCTAATCTAGGCTTTCCTGCTATTGTGACCATGTATCTATTGGTTAGAATCGAAGGGAAACTAGAAAACCTAAGCATAAGTATCAATTCTTTAAATTCAAATATTAGTGAATTAAATAATAAAATGTAAAAAGTTATCGCCAACGGCAAAGCCCGTTGCTAAAAAAGCTACACACCTAATTTTAGGTGTGTAGCTTTTCTTTTCTAAAAACTAGAATTTTATAAAATCTAAGTATTTATCATACATTTTACAACTATTAATTGTCAATTCCAATATATGGAAAAATAGTGCCTAAGCACTCTTTTTATGCTTATTTATAATAGCTCTTATATAACTTTCTAACATGTTATATTTAACAGCTAACTCCTTATGATTAAATCCATTGTAATTAGCTATGATAGACCTACCTCTAGCCTCTTTGTATATCATCTTTTCAGTAGGAAAGTACACAGATGTTCCTACAAATACTTTAAATAAAGCCCCTATGTGCTACATATTTATAAAGAGACGTTTCATTAAACTTTTACTTGTTGTTTAATTTCTTTTAAAACTTGATATACTCTACCTTTACTTTCCCCTAACTCAAAGGCTATAAACTTATCTATGACCTTTGGTACACCTCTTAAATCATCTCTTGAAATAAAGTTCTAAATGGCCTTATATTCTTCTATTTAGTATGTACATTGTATTTGGCAATACAAATATGCCTTCATTCTTATAAAACACTTATACAATCCATCTTTAGTCATAACTTTAAGTATTATATATTTTTAAATTTATTTGCATTATTTCCACTAATTTGACCTATATTACATAATCGAGCATCAGTAAAGCCTCTACTCGTAGCTCATTTATAGAACTTTTTGAGCAACGGACGAAGTCGTTGGCGACATAAAGTGTAGCGCCCACGCAGTGGCTTAAGCGAAGCGAATTTTTTATTTAGTAAGTTATATTATAAACCTTATTCAAAGTTTCATATTGTTCTAGAAATCTTAAATGTGTTTTTAGAGAATAATTAAATCTGCTATCATAACTTTTAAAGGGGGAGTTTTTATGTTTTATAATGCTTTAACTATGTCAGGAATTTTCTTTATAATATCTTTTATATTTTTGATATTTAGAGATAAAGCATATTTTTTAATTGGTGGATATAACTGTATAACTAAAGCTCAAAGAAAAAATTATGATGAAAAGAAACTTAGTAAAGATTTTGGAACTACTTTTTTAAATATGGTCTAATCTGGCTATTAGGGGCCATTGGTTGTATATTAATTTCTAATTGGAGTTATTTGATAGCATTTATAATTTGGATAATCTACTTTTCAAAAAATACTAGCTTTAGTAATAAAATATTTGATAAGTATAAAATAAACTAACCTTAAAATTTTACTTTAAGGATTAGTTAGTATTTAATATAAAATTAAAGCCCTTAAAATTCATTTATTTGGATTTTAAGGGCTTTTTTATTATCTACATTTATCTATTACATTTTTACTTAAAGCTTATAATTATTTAATAAAGAAAAATAAAATTATAGCTAACATACAACTAATTTTAGATATAAGACCAATTATTTTATTTTTTTAATTTTCTATTAAATTTATAGTATTTATTTTTATATATCTTTAATTTCCACTCTTATAAAAAGAATAACATAATTATTTTTATAAAAAAAGACTTTTCGTGAAAATATTTTCATAATAAAATTATTATAATCTTCATAATTCATTGTTTTTTGATAAAATTCAACTAAAACTTCAATTTAGCAACAATTATTGCCAAAAATTTATGAGGAATAAAGAGATATTTTATTAAGAGGAGGAATAATTATGAGTTTTAATAAAAAAGCGAGTAAAGGGATTGCTTTATCATTGGTAGGGGTTAGTATAATAAGCCCTTTGTTCAATGTTGCTAATGCTATGGAACATACACCTAATAGTCAAGAAATTCAAAATAATGTATTTGCCAACATAGAAGTTAAAATTTTAAAAGATAATGATGATGAAAAAGTAGTTGAGGTTATAGATGGAGATATAGTATCTACTTCAACTTATAATAAAAAAGATAATTCACTAAGACTTGTAATAAAAAAAGATGGCGTAATTATTCAAGATGAACTAACTAAAGGTATCAAAGGTGTTCAATATTCAAATATTTCACCTCGGGCTAAGGTTAGTATGGGTGCTTTATATTCTAAATTAAAATATTCTATTAATATGAAAAGTTGGACTTTGACAAATAGTAAAGGAAATGTTAAAAAGAAACCCGAAACAAAAAGTTACAAAGAAAATCTTTACAGATTCAAGAGTTCAGTTGATGCTTGTAGACGAGATGAAAATGTTGCTGCTGCAAGTCTTGTAGGGTTCCAAACATCTGTTATTGCTGCTGCTATAACTGGAGCAGTGTCTGGAGGAATTGGCTCAATAATTGCTATACTTGGTTCTATAGGCGCTCCTATAAGTGCTGCAAATAGTTTATGGAGTGCCTCTAAACATACGAAAGATGCAGACAGATACTTTGCTATATTATAATAATTTAGTATATGTTTTATATGGCGTTATAATATTTATATTTAGAGGTCATATATTAAAGCTCGTAAAGGATAGGAATGAAAATGATAAAAAAATCATTAATATTCTTAGCGCAGTGTATATATTAATAGGGTTGATTTCAAGTATAGTTTATATTGATGGGATGTATTTATTGTTTATTGTATTAGGTTTCCCTTGGGTTTTAATTGAGTATTACAAGAAGTAAATATATTTCTCAAATTATATGCAATTTGAGAAATATATTACTTTAAGAGAATCTCCAAGAAACAATAATCTTTATGATAAAAAATATACTAAAGCAACTATTACTTAAATTTTATTTTAGATACTAGTTGCTTTAGTATTATAAAGTCTTCTAATCTAGAATATTATTTTGATTAAATATATAGTTTATTAGTTTTAACATAAGGAGGATTAAAATAATGAAAAATAAAACATCTGTTATATTGGCATCATTAATTCCAATTTTAATGATTAACTTATTAATGTTCAAAAATGTCTCTTTAATGATTACTATATTGACAGCTATAACGATGTTAATTGTTGCAGGAAAAATATTATCAAATGTAATTTTAGAAAGTAAAAGTAACTAGACTTAAAATTTCACTTTAGAGACTAGTTATGTATTTAAGACAAAATTAAAGCACTTAGAATCCAAGTAAATGGGTTCTAAGGGCTTTAATTTTTACTACTGTTGAAATAAATTTCAGAAACTAGTTTAAATCTCTCTTTTAAAAACGGCTAAACCTTCCATCAAATGTATATGAACTAATTCCCAACCTTCTTTACCTAACGGATTGAAAAGTTCTTCTAGTGCTTCTGCTTTATTTTTACTTGCTAGTTTTTTATTAATACCATCTTGAGCATATAACTGTATAAATTTATATTCGAATTTTTTCATTTGCTATCTCCTTTTTAGTCAATATTATATCAAAGTAAAGATAGCCTGATACTAATTATTACTAGTAAATTTTAAATGTGTTTTTAAAGCATAGTTAAATATACAGTGCTATAATTTTTCAAAAGGGGGAGATATTATTGAAGGTAATTGGAGTAATAGGAGCAATGCCTATTGAAATAAATCTTATAAAAGATAATTTGAAAATAATAGTTGAAGAAGAGTATGCAGGATTTAAATTTTATGTTTGTAATAAGGAAAATATAAGAGTAATACTAACTTCTTGTAGTATTGGAAAAGTTAATGCAGCTAGTTGCACGCAAATACTCATAGATAAATTTAAGGTTACACATATAATAAATACCGGTATTGCAGGAAGTCTAAGTGAATCCGTAAAAATATGTGACATAGTTATTTCTAATACTGTAACTCATCATGATGTTCGTAAATCTCAAATGATAAACTGGTTCCCGTTTAAAGAAGAATTTGAATCAGATAAGTTTTTAATAGAAATAGCAATAAAAGCCTATCAAAAGATAGAATCGGTTAAGTTTAATTATCATATTGGGAAAATAGTTAGTGGAGAATCATTTATTTCAGATTATAATTTAAGAAATTTAATAATTAAAGAACATTCTCCTCATTGTGTTGAAATGGAAGGCTCTGCGATTGGTCATGTTGCATATATAAATAGCATACCATTTTTAATTATTAGAAGTATCTCAGATAATGCAGATGATAATTCTACAAACTCTATAATAGATTTCGAAAAAATATCAGCTAATAATTCAGCTCTTTTAGTATTAAATATTTTAGATATTTTAGATAAAACTAATTAGTTTTAAAATTTCACTTTAGAGACTAGTTATGTGTTTTACATAAAGTTAATGCCCTTAGAATCCAAATAAATGTATTCTAAGGGTATTTTTACTAGCTATCTTTAAATGTGTTTTTAGAGAATAGTTGAGTCTATATAATTCAAAAAATTTTTTATTGAAATTATCATTTGAAATAATTCACTTTTCATAATATCATGACCTGAATTTGAGAACTTTTCAATTCTAATGCTCTTACTACCTAAATTATTTATGTATTTACTTATATCAGACTTAGACAATAATGTATCCTCTTTCTCACCTTTTAATACTAGAGTTGGACATTTTACTTTATTCAAGTCAGTTGAGAAATCTTTATATTTAGAGTCAATTTCTATACTTTTTAATACATCATATGTTATAGATACAGACAAATCATGCCTATTATATACATCCATTTGTTCTTTAGCCCAACCTTTATTCATGCTTTTATGCTCCGCTGGATATTCACCTACTATAAGTCCTCTAATCTTATTTAAATTTGAAATAACGTAACCTAATGCATAAGAAACACCTCTAGAGTATCCCATTAAACAAAATTTATCTAACCTTAGTTCATTTACTACAAGATCTATGTCTTCAATATGTTTTTCTAAGGTATATCCATTATCAGCATTACTACTATTCCCTCTACCTCTAAAAGATAGAGCTACGCATCTTCTATCATTTAGAGTTTTTACAATACTTTCGTAGTCTGTACACTCTTCTGATAATCCAGGACAAATTATCAAAGGAGTTTTTAGAGAATCTAGAATTTGATTATCGATATAATTTATTTTCATTGAATTTTTTACTGCATACCCCTTATACATTTACTCCACCACCTTTATTATGAATTGTAGCAAGGAGCAGTTCATTGTCAATATCACCAACACTCCTTAAAATTTCCGTTTAGAGACTAGTTATGTATTTTACATAAAATTAATGCCCTTAGAATCTAAACAAATGGATTCTAAGGGCTTTTTAGAGAATAGTTAACTATTATTTACACAATTATAAAAGTACCTAAATATAGGTACTTC
This sequence comes from Romboutsia sp. 1001713B170131_170501_G6, assembly GCF_015668195.1. NCBI lineage: Bacteria > Bacillati > Bacillota > Clostridia > Peptostreptococcales > Peptostreptococcaceae > Romboutsia > Romboutsia sp. 1001713B170131_170501_G6. The sequence continues at coordinate 23,072 of NZ_JADPFC010000013.1, read as the reverse complement.
TAACTTATGAATTATCCTTTTTTAGTTTTGATAATATTAAATTTACTATAATTGATATTAATGAAACTATACCTATCGATGTGAATATTAAAAATACATTGTTATATATATCGTAATTTTCGGAATCAATATGAAGTTCATAATAAACTGTGCTTTTATCTTTAATCTTTTTATTAGTTGCTTGGCTAAATTCTATATTTTTATTTACATATAGATTTTTGTACGAGTAGTTCAATTTCAAATTACCTAAATCATTTGATTTTCCTATAAATACGTTTAAAAGTGTAACAGTCTTAAGCTCTTTTTTCTCTAAGAATTTAGGTAATTCTTTTTTAAATACATCTGACTTTTCATCTTCAACATATGTAACTAAATCATTTATTTTTTTATCTACAAGATTATATATTTCAGTTTGTTTTTTATTAAATTCGTACATTTTGTAACTAGAAAAGCCTACAACCAAAATACATACAATAATAATTGAAATAAGCATTTTACTTAGATTTTTTCCTAGCTTTAAATCTTTAGAAATCTTTTTTACCATTTCTGAATCCTCCCTTAATAACTTATCAAGAGAAAAATTATATAGATCACTTAATGCAACTAAACTTTCTAAATCAGGATAATTTCTACCAACTTCCCAATTCGAGATAGTTTGTCTAGATACATTTAATATATTAGCGACATTCTCTTGAGTTAGATTTTTTTTCAATCGTTCTTGTTTTAACTTTGCTCCTATTTTCATATAAACTCTCCTTCTGAATTCAGTATGGTATGTTTTTAATCTATTTCCTAGCAATATCTCGTGTCTTCAGATAAAACCAGTCGCAATCATACGTTGCATTGGCTTGATTTCAATATTTTAACATATTTTGACTTTAATAAAAACTTAAGCACTTAAAACCTAAATTAAATAGATTTTAAGGACCTTTTTTCTAATTCTTAATATATATCTTCAAATGTGTTTTTATGGAATCGTATTTTTTTAAAATGACCTCAAAAACATCTGTTTTAACAATTACTAATTGAATTATAGGCTATGCTATAATTCAATTAGTAATTGTTATTATCATTTGTTAAATAAGGGGATGGTTTAAAGTAATGAAAAACAAATTTATTTTTATATTTATAGGACTATTAATTTGTCTGGGAGTATCTTTTATAATTTTTGATATTTTAGAATTTAACAAAATAAGTGGACCTATTATTTCTGGATTAGTATGTGGTTTAATTTTAAATATTTTATATAAAAAAATGAAATTTAAATAGATGTTTAATTTTAAAATTACTATTCTTTTTAACGTCCGCAAAAACATCTGTTTTAGTAGACACTTTTTTCTTGTACGCTATTAAAGGATATTTAACTAATATATAAAATTTTATATAGTAGTGTTTGTTATAAATTTTTTATTAAAAGGGGATAAATAAAGTGATTAATTGTAAAAGCTTAATAATCAGACAGTTGGAATTAGGGGATGAAGAATACTTATATAAATGGTGGAATGATGGAGAACTAATGGAACATGCTACTCATATATTTGGAACTTTACAGAGTAAGGAATCAATAAAGAATAGTATTTTAAAAGATATTGAAGATACAACAATATTTTCGACTTCTAAAAGATTTATTATTTGTAAAAAAGATAATTTAGTCCCGATAGGAGAAATCAATTATTCTGATTGGGATAGTAGGAATCAAAAAGCTGAGTTAGGTATAAAAATATGTAATAGAGAAGAACAAGGTAAAGGCTATGGAGTAGATGTTTTATATCACTTTATAGATTTTATGTTCAAGTTTTTAAATATAAATAAAATAGAGCTGACTACAATGAGCGATAATGAAAGAGCGCAACAATTATATAGAAAATTAGGATTTAAAGATATTGGGATAATTAGAGATGCGTATTTTGATAGTAGATATGGTAAATTTTCAGATGCAATCTATATGGATTTATTGAAAAAAGATTGGGATAATTTAAAAAATGAAATAATTAAATAATAGCTAGTATTCACAAAAATATATGATTTGATGAACATACTTAATTGATCTATAACATATCTAAAAAATATTAAAACTGTACAAGAAATTAAAAATACCGTTTTATGTACAATTTTTTTATATAAAAAACAATAAGTCTTAAAATTTCTTATGTATTTAAGATAAAATTAAAGCCCTTAAAATCCAAGTAAATTGATTTTAAGGGCTTTTTTTCTAGATATCTTGTAACGAATGACAAAAGCTCATTTAATCCTTTGAATATAGGGTTATTTGTAATATTTGTAGTATCGTTTACAACTTCCTTTATCTAACTTCTCTAATAATATTTTTTTCTTATCTTTAGGAACGTTATGTTTATCAAAGAACCCTTGTAAATCATTTCTTTTAAAACTCTCTGTTTTTATGTCTGAGCTATTATCTAATAATTCATTTCATTAGATATATTTGCTGATGATATTAAAATACTACTTACGATTAAAGTTGATACTAATATTTTTCCTCTTAAGTTTTTGTTACATTTCATAATAAATCCCTCTAAAATAATTTTATATTCATATATATAACGTCTTTAAATTATAATTTGTGATAGAAAAAAAGTTTTAAGACTTTTTTTTAAAAACTGAAACTTTAGATACACTTATTACGTCTAATAAAGGGAATATAAAGGAAACATAAGGGAGAATTATTACTAATGAAAACTATTAAAGATCTAAATAATAACAGCTATAGGCTCATAGTAGAAAAAGCTGTGAGAGGAGATAGGGATGCAATTGAAAAAATTATAAACGATCATAAAGAATACTTATATAAAACAGCTTTTTTATATATAAAAAATGAACAAGAGGCTGTAGAGATATGCCAAGAAACAGTATATAAAGCAGTTATAAATATACATAAACTAAAAAATCCTGATTATTTTAAAACATGGATTACTAGAATACTAATAAATAATGTTAACGATAGAAATCGAAATAATGGTAGAACTATTAATAATCTTGAAAAACTCGAATCAATTGAAGATATATCATATGAAAAGTTAGAAGATAAAATAGATTTGTATAATGCTATAGACATATTAGAAGATAAATTTAAAACCCCTATAATACTTCAATATTTTTATGATATGACTATAAAAGAAATCGCGGATATAACTGAAACTAATGAAAATACAGTTAAAACTTACATAAGACGAGGTAAAGAAAAACTATATAAGATATTAATGGAGGGTAACTAAGTGAATAAGTTAGATCATATAAAGATACCGAGTAATTTTGATTGTGCTATAGATGAGGCTATAGATAAGGCTTTTAATGAAAAAAAGAGAATTAAATCACGTAAAAGAAAAAGTATAGAAGCAGGACTATCCGCAGCCCTTATCGTAGGAACTATAGCTATAAATAGTGAAACAACATGGGCTTATATAGAAAATATAACAAAACATATTGAATCTTTTCTAGGCAGAGAGGATAGTATATTTGATAAATATAAATTTGAGGGGTTGCAAACTGTTGAAGATAATGGACTAAAATTTAGCTTAGGTGAATTAATGATAGATGATGGACAAATATTAGTTAGTATGAGTATGGACTATACAAATTTTAAACCAAAAGATAAAAATATAGATGCATCTAAGATACATCCATCTCTTCCTACTGTTACTATTGATAATATTCTATTATTAGATCCAAGTGGTGGTGTAGTTGAATCTGAAAAGGTCGAAGGGGAGAATAAAGTAAATATGTTATTAAAAATTAATTTCTGGGATCTAGATACTGATATAAATAATACAGATAAAAATTCATATGAAATTTTAGATAATTTAGAATCTGGCAAGGAATATAATTTAAAGATGACTATCAGCAATCTTTATTATAATGATAAAGAAGAATATAATCTTGGTTCGGGAAAATGGGAATTCAACACCAAAATCAATGCATCGAATCTAATTAAAGATACTCACGTTCATAAAGTAAATAAAAAAATTAAAATCGACGAAGATGTATATAAAGGAGATTTATATATAGAAGAAATTAGAATATCTCCTCTATCAGTTAAAGTTAAATATAATTTTGATTTATATACTGATATTAGTGTTAATAAGAGACGTGAACCTCGTTTTATAGTAAAAAATCAAAATGGAAAAGAATTAGAACTAGGGTCTGGCGCAGGCGGACAACTAAATAATGGAAAATGGTATATTGGTGACGAATTTAATTTAAAAGGTAATGAGAAAAAAATTATTATAACACCTTGTGTGTACATTAATGACAAAGCAAAACTATTTACAGAAGATGCTATTGTATTAGATATCGATTAAACTTAATAGTTATTGTTTTAGATATGCTAATATACATAAAAAACACAAAAATGACTAGCAATTTCATGATTAGAAATTGCTAGTCATTTTTTGTGAAGTTAATTTTCTTCCGTGATTCAAATTATTTTCTCCTATTCTTCCTATCTTTTTTGTAACTATCAAAATTATGGTTAGAAAAATTTATAGAAAAAAATAAGGCTTAATTTAAGCCTTATTTTTTTTGAGTATCATTAACTATATTCATATTTCTTATTTGAGCTATTGTTTTATTTTTAAAACGCAATAGTGATAATGGATTGTTCAGTTCTTCATTTTGATTTGCCACAATGTATTCTGAAAAATATATACCTATCAGCTCATATTGAGGATGTTTTTCTAATTTTTTATCTATATTTTCTGGTTCTAACATTTGTGTTGTTATATAATCAAGATATTTAGTTGTTCCAAACTTAATGTTTATATTATTTTCGTCTAGATACTTTTGAAAAATTTCTTCTATATCACCCATTGTCATATCATCTTCTGAAGATTTGATAACTTTATTCGGTTTATTATTATATTCATTGTTGTATAAATAAAATAATGATAAACTCAATACAACTAAAATAATTGAGAATATGTATCTTTTTTTCAATATATGTCATTCCTCCCCATTATAGTTCTAATTAACTTATTATAAACTTTATAGTACCTATTTTTTTATTCATTAGTTTTATCTGTTTAGGTACTAGTTATATATCTCTATCCAACAGAAGTGCCTTCCATACCCTCTTGTTTTCCTCTATCTTCTATTTTAATTTTTGATAAATCAATATTTTCTTTATTGCTTGCATTTATAGATAGGTCTTTTTTATCTATATTATCGGAAGTTTTAAACTCGTATTCTATAATATTATCTTTATTTTTTTCTGAAAATTTAACTTTGCTAATCATATTTGTATTTGGGTCAACATACACAAAATTATTTTTATCATCACTATACACAATTAATCCATCAACTTTTTCTTTAGAAACATAGTCATTATCTATAATAGAAGAAATATTCTTCCTACAAGCAGAATCTATTACTGATGTGCTATTTCTCTTCTCATTTTCTTTTATTACAGAATCTGCGTATTCTTCTTTATATCCTATCCATTCGCCATTTTCATCTTTGAATAAAGATGTGAATTCTTTTTCATTACCTATATCTCTTGACTCTAATTTATTATCTTTATTATAAGCATCTAATCTATACATTCTATTTGGTATATGGCGATATTCTTCTGTATATAATCCATCTGATAAAACTTCTTTTACATATTCATATTTTTTTTCTTTATTTAATAGATTCTCATAAGCCTCTTTAACCTCTTTATTATTATCTTTTACACTACTTTGACACCCTACAATCCCAAAAGATAATATACTTACTACTACACCTAATAAAATTTTTCTTTTCATACTTATCTCCTCTAAATACTATTATTTTTAGATTTTATTATATAATAATTTGATATTAAAAAGTAATAACAAATACGTTAATATTATTAATTTTATATAACTAGCCTTAAAATTTCACTTTAGAGACTAGTCATGTATTTTACATAAAGTTAAAGCCCTTAGAATCTAAATAAATAGATTCTAAGGGCTTTTCTACTAAATGTCTTTAGACAAGTTTTTAGGGAATAGTATTTTTTTGATAACCACAAAACCATCTGTTTTAGTGAACATTTTGTTCATTTATAAATTGGATATAAATTATATAAATAGGCTACCTTGTGTTTTTATAAAAAAATATAAGGTAGTCTATCATATTAATATAAAAAGTAACTATTAATTGACAAAATGTAATCAAGTGATTACAATTTAAAATATAAATATCAAATTACATTTTATCAAGGAGGTACCACTTTGATACAAAATCGAATTAAAGTTTTGAGAGCTGAGCGTGATTGGACACAAGCTGATTTAGCTGAAAAAGTAGGTATTTCTCGTCAAGCGATTATATCGATTGAGAAATATAAGTATACTCCATCTTTAGAATTAGCTTTTAAAATCGCAAACGTTTTCGATATTTCAATAAATAAAGTTTTTGAATACAAGGAGGATTAACGTAATGAATGAACAAATTATTTTTTTATGTTTCTTGATTCCAGGTGCTGGGGTTACTATCTTTCTTCCATTTTGGAAGGGAAAAAAAGAAGTTGCTTATAAAAAAGATGAACGTTGGCAATTAATTCAAAATAAAGCTAATAATATAGTAAATCTATTAACCTCTACAGTATTTATAATAGCTTTATTTATTGGAGAAATGATATCACTTAATTCTGATATTAGCATAACTTTTACACTGAATCGTCTTTGTACCTATGGTGTATGTTACCTTGGATTACGAAATGCGATAGAACTAGCTGTATTAAAATATTTTGATAATAAGATTTAACTTAGAGAATGAAATTGGGTTTATATGATACTATTGCCAAAATTCATTATAAAACTATATTTTGAATATATAAAGAGATCAATTTAATGTGCTCTTTTTTGATGTTCAATAAAACATATGATTTGATTAACATATTTAACTGATCTATGACATATCTAAAAATCCTTTAAATTAATAGAAAAACAACAAGTCTTAAAATTTCACTTTAAGGACTAGGTATGTATCTTACATAAGGTTAATGCCCTTAAAATCTAAATAAATGGATTTTAAGGGCATTTTTACTACATGTCTTTAAACAAGTTTTTAAGGATTATTTAATTTAAATTAGTTCTTTTCTCTTATATAATTTATATCCAAATATCACTATTGCAGATAAAATCATATATCTAAATATCTCAACATATATTGTATTATTTATTTCTATTCCATTAATATAAATTATATTATTTCTATTAAATATTCCACATGTACAAACTAATAAAAATAATAGATATTTTTTACGTTTTGATTTGTAATACTGTTTTATAAAATATAGACCAAATCCAAATAATATCAAAAATGCTACAATATCACCTATTGAAAAGTTCATAAGTTTCACTCCCTTCTAAATATATTTTACCCTTAATTAAAGTTTAGCAATAACTATAGGGTTTTGCAGCTAAATATAACAAGTCTTAAAATTTTACTTTAAAGACTTGTTATATTTATTTGAGATAAAGTTAAAGCCCTTAGAATCTAAATAAATGGATTTTAAGGGCTTTTTACTAGATATCTTTAAATAAGTTTTTAGCGATTAGTTTGATTACTTAAATTCACCTGGATTCTCTGCTAAAAACTCTATATGTCCACATGTTGCACATACATAACATAAAACATTACTTATCTTTTCACCTTTAAAAGTACCTTTTTTCCTGGCACTTATGTATGGTTTTACTCCAACTACTACAGCCTTAAAATCAACCATCTTCATTTCAATTTTACATTTCTGACATTCCATAAAATTTCTCCCTCCCTTTTAATCTTTATGGTATATATCTTATTGATAAAAGAAAAGTAAATTTATTAACTCTCCTTAAAATTTTACTTTAAAGACTAGTTATGTATTTAAGATAAAGTTAATGCCCTTAGAATCGAAATAAATGGATCCTAAGGGCATTTTTGCGACAACTGTTTAAACAAGTTTTTAGGGAATAGTATTTTTAAGAATTACCACTAAAACAGCTGTTTTAGTGTCAAATTGTGAAATAAATATTAATATAATATAATATAGATAAATAGGAATTTATGGGGGTACTGTATTAATGGAAATGATTGATATTTATAACGAATTAGGACAAAAATGTGGTAAGACTGAGGAAAAATACGAGACCCATAGAAAAGGGCTTATTCATAAAGGTGTCTGTGTATGGATTATTAATTCTAATGATGAGATACTACTACAAACTCGAAATAGTCAAGTTATGTTCCCAAATATGATGGATATTTCGTTTTCAGGGCATATACAAGCTGGTGAAACATCTTTAGAAGCAGCTATACGAGAAGGAAAAGAAGAACTTGGCATTAATTTAGAAATAGATAAACTCCAATATCTCTTTTCGTGTCGAGAGTATGGAGAGGTTGATGGATATTTTGAAAATGAAATAGATGATGTGTTCCTTTATAGAGCAGATATTCTTTTAGATGAGTACTCTTTCTACGATAATGAAGTGAAAGAGGTATCGTATGTTTCACTTGAGAAATTCAAGATAATGGTAGAAACACATTCCCCTATGCTTATGCCTTACAGAACACATTATATTTTTTTACTAACAGCCTTGGGTAGGTGGTAAATTTAGTCTATTACATGGGTTTGATTTCGTACTTACCCCGACAAATTACAATTTGTCGGGGTAGGTTAAGTAAAGCATTTTAATATACTTATAACTAATGAGCATTAATGGACAATGCTCTTTTTAATTTTCAAAAAAATATATAATTTAGTGAACATATTTACTTGATCTATAACACATCTAAAAAATATTAAAACAACAAGTCTTAAAATTTTACTTTAAAGACTTGTTATGTATTTGAGATAAAGTTAAAGCCCTTAGAATCTAAATAAATGGATTTTAAGAGCATTTTTGCTAGATATCTTTAAATGTATTTTTAAGGAATAGTTTTTCAAGAATGACCACAAAAACATCTGTTATAGTGGACATTCAATCAATTATGTAAGAAAACTCTTAGTATAGTGGTTAATATTTCAACATGTTAATCTTAGTTTACACATTGCAAATAAAGGTTGATAGACAGCTTTATAGTATATAGATAGAATAAATATTATATTATCTAGCCAAAGGGGATTTATATTATATGAAATTTAATGAAAAAATATTAGATTTAAGAAAAAAGAAAGGTTTGTCACAAGAAGAACTTGGAAGAGAATTAAATGTATCTAGACAAACTATTTCAAAATGGGAAAGTGGTCAATCATATCCAGACTTTGAGAAATTAGTTTTATTAAGTGACTTCTTTGAGTTGACTTTAGATGAACTTATGAAAGATATAGACGTTCAAGATATTAAAGAAAAAAATCATAAGTCTATAGATATTTCATATTTTGAGTCGGTCTTAAAAACTATAATAAAATCGATTGTATGGTTTGGTTGGTTTATTATTATAATTGTAGTGGTATGCGCAATTGGGTCTTTAATAACTACAGGTAAATTAATTCAACCATAAAAAAATATGTTCAAAAAAACATATAGTTTGATGAACGTCTTTATTTGCTCTATAACATCTACAAAATATTTAAATCAATATCCTAAATGTACAAGAAATGAAAAACACTATTTTATGTACATTTTTTATATTAAAACAACAAGTCTTAAAATTTCACTTTAGAGTATAGTTAGATATTTTCAAACAAAGTTAATACCCTTATAACCCAAATAAATGGATTCTAAGGGCTTTTTTACTATACTACTTCAAATAAGTTTTTAAGGAATAATTGTATTTTGTGAATTTAATTTATTTATGGTAAAATTAGTAAATAAGCTAACTTGAATGGAGTGAATTTAGAAATGAGTAAGTATAAAGACTGGAAGATGATAGATTGGATTATAGCAGGAATTTTAGCTCTCTCCTCTGTATCAGTACCTAATTGGATTATAGACCACAATCTATATGAGGTTCCTATAATGGCAACAGTTTATGATTACCCATATAACATTCCTATAATGGTAGCAGGTGTATTTTTAATATATTGCTTTTTATCAGTAATATATTGGATAATAAATAAAAATATAAATATGGTAATTCATTATTGCTTAATAGCAATCATATATATAACAATTCCTATGCTATATGTTATTGCACATAACTCGGGTATTTAAAAATCTTAGTAAATAAAATAACTATTCCCTGAAACTAAAGTAAGTAGTCTTAAAATTTAGATTTTCATAACAGTTATATATACAAAAGAGTATATCCTTTGAAGTTACTATATTTCATTAGATATACTCCTTTGTATTTTTCAATAAACTATATTAACCTTATATTCTAAAGTCAATCATTTCTAAAATTTATTAACTTTATTCTTCAAAGACTTTACTTTGCAATGCTAAACATAGAAAAATGTACCATAATATTTTAGTTTCTAATGTCAATTCATTCTAATTATATAAGTATCCTCAAATCCCTTATTTTTTGCCTTTTCAACTTGTTTTATAGCATTATTCTTATCTTTAAAAGCTCCAATACAAACTCTATATAAAGCATCATTGATTATATTTTCTACACTAAATAAATCTATCAAATTCTCAGTAATAGCAGTAGCTATTTTTTTAATCTTAACACTATCTTTTAAATCTCTTTCCGCATCAATATTTGATATAAAATCAACTTCAATCAAACATGCAGGCATAGTAGTCTTACTAAGTACAGTAAAATTTTTATTATACTTAACACCTCTATTTCTAATATCTAAAATTTTTGAAATATCATCACAAACACATTTTGAAAAACTATTTAACTTACTATTATCTCCATCATATTGCCAAACCTCAACACCTCTAACACTTCTATCATTTGATGAATTAATATGAATAGATACAAAGTAATCTGCTCCAAACCTATTTGAAAATCTAGCCCTTTCAGTTAATGAAAGATACTTGTCGCTAAATCTTGTAAACTTATAATCTAAATCATAGCCTTTTAAAATTTTATCAATTTCACACCCAATATTTAAAACTACATCAGCCTCACAAATTTTAGTTGGTCCAATGGCTCCTGGATCCTTGCCTCCATGCCCTAAATCAATAACTAACTTTCCCATAAAAATCCCCTTTTCATTTTTTATATTTAATTTATTTATCTAAATTATAAAATTTAAAGTAGGTTTTATGGTTAAATGTAAACCAATTACTAAAACTTCAAAAAATAAAGTACAAAAAAATAATAAAACCTAAGTTATTTTGAATATTTAGAATTTCAACATTGGCTTATTAATTTAAAGTATTAAAAAAGCTCGTATTCTAGCTTGTACGAGCTTTTAAACTTATTCACTATCATTTGTATTATTAGTATATACCACTTTAAATATAAAATTAAGCAAAGGTAAAGTACAGCATGATGAAAGATTAGAATATATATTAGAATGTGCCAGAAAAAAATCTAAAACAGGTAAAAGAGTTAAATTAATCGTAAATGATGAAATAGATACACCTGCACTAATCAGTATTTTATCTCCTAAAATATTATTACCACTAAAGATGGTTACACTTGAAGATCAAGAGTTAGAGTATATATTTTTACATGAATTGTCTCATTATAAAAGAAACGATATATTAGTAAATTACATAATATTAGTTATAAAAGCAATACATTGGTTTAATCCAATAATATGGCATTTACTAAGTAAAGTTAGGGATGATATTGAATTAGCAACAGATGAAAAAGTATTGATGATATTAGAAAATAAAGAACATAAAGAGTATGCAAAGTCTATAATATCTGTAATCGAAAAGTCAAATCAATCATTATTTTATCCAACTCTTATGAGTATGGCTAATGATAAAAGTAAACTTAAGAAAAGAATAAGGAGTATAAAAGGGATGAAAAATATAAAAAATAAAACAGTATTATTTACAGTAGTTGGAGTGTTAGCAGTTGGAATAACGGCGCCTATTATGCTTACTACTTCAAGAGGAGAAAGTTCAAAAGTAGAAACAAAAAAAGAGAGTCACAGTGAAAAAGGGTTAACAAATATAGAAAATGACTATAGTACAATAGTTAAAGCACAATTGAACGGAGACATAGTAAATCCTAACAAAATAAAAGAATTAGTTTCAGATAAAAAACTTACAAATGTCGATGGTTATGTGAGCAGTGCATTTAACTCTGGAAAGAATTTGATGTCTGTAGAATTTGGAAAAGAAAAAGAAAAAGTATCTGTAGCATATACACCAAATTTAGATGGAAATTTAGTAGATATACATTATTTAAATACTAGTAAAAATGGATATTTAAATGGAATACATGCTTTTTATGACGCAACAGTAGCAAGTGACCATAGGTCTTCTTTCTTTACTAAAGTAGGATCAGTATCCGTAGAAGACCAAAAGAATTTAGTTGAATATATTGATGAATCATCTAAAAATAATGAACTATTTAAAACATATTATAAATTTGCAAAGATAGCGGAAAGTAGCGTTGAGTTCCCAAAAGAAGAAATAGCTAAAATTGACAAAGAGAATATTATAGACTTGGGTGAAAATCAATTAGCTATAAAAGTAGGAAAAAATCTGGTAACACTAATCGGTGAGGATAATATGAAGTATATAAAGGGAGTAAAGTTAAACTGTGAAAATATGTTTTTATATACTCAATCAGAAATAGGAAAAGGTGTAGATGTAATGGGAGAAGAGTCTAATACATCTATGACTGAGATATATAGTTCTAACTTAAAAGAACAAGAAGATATATTATCTAAGTTAAATAATAATATTCAAGAGTCTATACCAAAGGAAGTTGTTGCCATCAAAGATATAGATGAAGTTAATAAAGAAATAAAAAACATAAATGAATTTCACAATATGGAACTTATAAAGAAGATCTCATATAGTAGTGAAGTAAATCCCCAAATATTGACTATGGAAGAATCTATTGAATATGTAAAAGAAAATACTCATGAAGACATAAAAGAAGTCAATAGTAAGTATGAAGATGAAGTAGGAGTTACACAAATAACTTATAGAGTTGGAGATAAAGAGTATATTGTGAAATATATGCATCCTTATAAAAATAATGAAAATGAATATGATAAAAATTCTACAGCTGGAATCTTTGTATATGAAAGTATAAATAATAAATAAAAAAAAAAGGAACTCTATTAAGGGTTCCTTCTTCCAGATTTATAAAGAGTCATTTCATGTCACCACTTTATAGTAAAAGAACTTCTCCGAAAAGACCACATATTTATAAAGAGCCATTTCAGTTGACGAACAATTATAATTCTTTTATTAATTTACTTACTGCTTGTCTACTTATACCAAGTTCTTTCGCTATATCGCTTTGATTTAAACCTTTCTCCTTTAAAACCTTTATACTATTTAATCTCTCTAACTTATCCTGTTGTCTTTTAGTTAGACCATCTTCATTTCTTCTCTTTGCTCTTCTTCTCTCATTATTCCTATCATATTTTTCATCAATTCCTATAATAGTTTTCATATGTTTTTGCTCTTTACTTGTAATTCCTAATCTATCTATTAAAGTTTCATTTTTATACCAATAGCCTTCTTTATCCCTCATGCCTTTAGTAACCCTCTTACGTTCACCGCTTCTTATACCTTGTTCATAAGCTATAAACTTTTCTATAGCCTTTGGTATACATCTTAAAATCGCTTGTACCTCTGTTTCCTTCAGTGGTTCAGTAAATGCATTATTAAACTCTATAACTACATTTTCAAGGTCATAAGCATCTCTTATATAAATGCCCTTCCAGTATGCATAACAATGTAGGGCCATGTTTCTACAACCTGTCATATCATATTTTCTAAGTCTGCATAAAGTTTCTAAATCATTAGCTCTTTCCATATGTAAACTATATGAATTAAAGAATCTATTACAAATAACTTTGTTATCAATTTTCTTAACCTGTTGCATCTGTAGTTGATGTGTTTTAGGCTTATAATTTAAATACTCTTCTCTTAATTCATACATAGAGTACTCTATATCGTTATCTATATATAAAACCTTACAATTTGTATCACATCTCGAATTTATAGTTCCAGGTAATCTAAGTACTCTTGCTCCATCTGTTGCTCTTCTATCAGCCCCTAAATGCTTTAAATTATAATATATGTAATCTTGTAGCTCTTGCCATGTATTTAAAGCTCCATAAGGAGCATTTTGTATTCTAAAGTAAAGATGTACTCCTCTTCCACTATCTGTCACCATAGTTGGTTTAGGTATTTTACCTTCATAATGTAGTAGCCATATCATATATACTGTTTCAGCCTTTTCTAAGCTCATACTCTCACAGTCTATATCTTGAAATAAGGCTCTAAACTGTCTTATATTTTCTACTCTTCTTTTTGGTAGATACATTGTATTTGGTGCTAAAAATACATCATCTTTCTTATGTAATTCTTCTACAATCTCTCTTAGCCCGTCATTTTTAGTATTGTATATTTTAATGGTCTTCTCACCATTATTTTCTTTATCATCTATTTTTAATATTTGAATATAACCATCAGTACTTTCATCATATAGATGGTCACAGAACTTTGTCATTTGCATAAAAAAATTCCCCTCTATTTTTAGTATGTTGACACTAAAGATAAGGAGATCTCTCTTTTAATTATAAAAATTACTCTAAAAATATGTTCTAGTTAATAAAATCTATAATTATTTTTCATATTGTTCAAATAAATATCAAATTTATTGATATATTAGAATTATTATGATAATATGAATACATAATAACAATATAAAAAATCTCTTATTTGAGTTATCTCTTATCAAGAGTGCTATATAAAAAGCTAGAAGTAAGTCGCCAAACTTATACACTTCTGGCTTTTTTCCATTTAATTTTCGATTTATATACTTAAATTTTAACATAAAGGGGGCTTTTAGTATATATTTATTGATTACTCGACCTTATCACACACCACATATTTATAAAGAGCCATTTTTTACGCACTACTTTTTAGACTTCTTTGATTTTTTCTTATACTTCTCTTCATATGCAGAAAGTGCCTCTTCATTTAATTCAACCGAATCAAACATCTTGCTAATTATATCCTCTAGTACTTCAGATACTGTCATATTATTTTCATATGAAAAAGACTTTACCTTATCTGCTACATCTTTTTTTAGCTTTATTCCTAACATAACTTTTTCTTCTTTTTGCTTTGGTTTATTTATTAAACCTAATACATTTATATTATTGTTTTTGCTATTTATAAAGTCTTGTCCAGTTAATTTTTCTTCTATTTTTTGCTTTATATTAAGTAACCCATTTTTCTTGTTTAACATTGGATTCTCAATACTCATAGTCTACTACCTTCTTCATTAAATAAAGATTTAATATTTATTTAATATATTTTTTATATATATTTAATAATAATTAAATATTTTTTAATTACTATTAAATCATAAAAAATATTCATCAACTATATTTTAGGACTTAGAGCCAATCCTTTAATACAATGAACTTAAATAAAGCAAATAAACCTTATGGCTAGGTGCATTGCTTAAAATATGCCCCTAATGGAGAAGATTTACAAGCTCTAGTAGAAGCAAAAGTTGTTCAAACTGAAACTCCAGAATATGATCTTGTAGTTGCATAACACTTATAACACCTTAAGAAATGTCCCTCTAAGCTCATGAGGGGCTTTCTTAGCAGTTTGAGCAACGTGTTAGCAAAATATTTTTAAAAGTATTTAGGAGGAATAAGTCGTGGAATTAGATTTAATGCAGTTAGTGGCTAATCTAGGATTTCCTGCTATCGTGACCATGTATCTATTGGTTAGAATCGAAGGGAAACTAGAAAACCTAAGTGTAAGTATCAATTCTTTGAATTCAAATATAAGTGAACTAAATGATAAAATATAAAGGAGCTACATATCCCAATTAACAATTAGGTATGTAGCTCCTTTGCTTTAAGCACTTTTTTATGCCTATATAGTTCAGACATATTGTACTTAGCTACTAATTCCTTATTATTAATACTTAGCTGTATTGCTATTTACCGTTATACCCTCAGATTGAGTTCCTTTATATACCTTTATTTTTGCACTCACTCTATAAGAATATCCCTTTGTTACAGATTTAGTTTTAGAAACTAAACAATTATTTGTTCCTGAACCTGACCATGATGCTATCTTAACCCATCTTCCTCCTTTATATTGTTGTAAGTAAGCTGTTATTTCTATTTTAGTTACACCTGAAACTCCTAAAGCTGAACAAGATATCGTTGAAACTCCACTTGAATTTATAGAAATATTACTTCTTGCTGATGATATATATTGATATCTAGGTGCTATATCTTCTATCCTCATATTATTATCTACTACAGTTAATCCATCTGCCAGGCTAACTACTGTAGAGTTCGATATAGTAAGTAAAGCTATCGCTCCTGTTATAAAAAATCTTTTCATAAAAATTTCTCCTTCGTTATATTAGTATTTATACTAATATAACGAAGGAGAAATTAAAAAATGGACAATTAAATTTTATTTTTTTATATTTTTAGCTATATTTATTAATTCTTCTTTATCCCTCAAATTACAATCAACTAAATAAATATAATCATCATCATTCCAAAATACTTGTTTCATATCATTTTTTTCTATATATTTAGCGTTGTATTCACCGATATATAACTCTTCAACAATTGCATCCTCAGTATCTAATGTAATAGTGTTATTATCTATAGTGCTTACATTGTATCTAATCTGTAACCCTTCATTATTTTGATAAATAATAATAGTATCAAGAGGTGACTCTAATCTATTAACTTCATTAAATCCACTTGGAATACATTGTGGAACTGGCAATTTTGATAAATCATGTTCATTATTTTCTGGTTCTACTAATCCACTATTTATATCTTTTTTATCTTTATAAAACATAAACATCGTAAATTCGGTTTTTATTTCTTCAATTATTTTTAATACCTTATCTCTTACTGCTTCTACAGAAAGACTCAATGAAAATATACATAATATCATTATAGATAAACCTACTACAAATTTCTTAGCACGATTTAATGAAAAGTCCTTTTTCTCTCTACGAATCAAAGCATCCATTTTATTTTCAAACTCTTTTGTAAATGTATAATTTAATTTTTCTTCATCCTTATACAAACTCTCAATTCTTAAATCATCAAATTTAGTAACACATCTTACTAAATCTTCATCACTGATATTAAATTTATCCACTTTAACAAGCCTCCATATCAATAAGTATATTCTGTAGCTTTTTCTTGCCTCTTTGAACCCTTTTTTCCACATTATCTTTTGAAATTTTTAGAATCTTTGATATTTCTTTGTTTGATAAATCATGCCTATACTTTAATATAAATACTTCCTTGTAAATCTCAGGTAATTTCGATATGGCTTCTACTATAAAAGTATCCGAATCATCGCTTAAATCATATGCAATTTCTAAGTTATTATCTAAGTAATGCTCTTCAAATGAAACTATATTCTCTTTTTTATTTTTTCTATAGATATCTATAGATGTCCTCTTTGTTAGTACAGTAATAAAACTTTTTGTGTCTCTCGAATCTATATTATTAATTTTGTTTATATTTTTAGCTATTTTTATAAAAGATATATGAACAGCATCTTCAGATAAGTGCTCATCTCCTAAAATTTGATTTGCTATATAAAACATTAATTGTTTATATCTAGTGTATAAATTTTCAAATTTATATATATCATCATCATCATCTATCATTGATAAATATACTACCATTTTATAACCTCCCCTTCACCCTCAAGTACTCTTTTACTTCGCAGTATATCATAAAACTTTATTGTCATAAAAATATTTTTTATTCTTTTGTCCTATATTACTTGTGTTGTTTCGTTATATTAATTGAAATAGGTTTTATGCCATTAATGGACTGTATACATTTGATTTTTTTAAGAAAGGAGAGAAATATATATGTATATATTATTTGGATTTATATTTATCCCAATATATATATCTTTAAATTGGAAATACTTAAAGGAAAAAAAAATATCACCTTGGTTCAATATCAGTAATCTAGAAGTTGAAAAAACTAAGTTTTTTAAATATCAATTTTTAAGCAGTGTCATTACATGTTTTATTATTGCGATTGCACTCTCACTTTTTATCATTTTAAAGCTTAGTTACTTTTACTTTCCATTATTGGTAATGTTATTTTATATTTTGTTATATTTAATAAAATATATAGCTATAACCAAAGGATATCTTATAAAAAAATAAATAGGGGGAATTTATTATGTTTAAATCTAAATTTATTACAAAACTAGTTGCACTTACTCTTATAGCTTGCAATATCTCTGGTGTTGCTGGAACAGCCTTTGCATCGGACAATACCAATAATTTTACAAAAGAATTCATTAATGCGTCAGATGATACTATAGTATGTTATATGGAAGGTGTTCCTGTAAAAAAAAGTCAGATAGATGAAAATGGGGTTATTAATGAAAAAACTATGAATGAAATTGAACAGATAGTAGAAAATGAAGTTAGTACATATGCAACATCAAATACTAGAGTTATTCCAAGTGGATATAATCAAGCAATTGTCCGCACTAGCCTTTCTGCACCAGGATATGGGCAAACAAATACTCAGTATTATTATACATATCAAAATGGAGCTAAATTTGCAAGTGGAGTTGAGCAAAAAGCATGGACAACTATAAAGGGTACTGCACTTGGTTTTGTTCCTAAGATTGGCCCTGCTGCGACAATACTATTTACAGCAGACTCACTTTATAAAGCATCTGTTGCAGGTAAAATAAGAAATTATACTAATTCTGGTAAAAAGGTAAAAATTACTGAAGCAAAATCAAGATATGGAACTTTCTATGGTGTATTTGCATGGACAAATAGAACAATTGAAACTCATAAAACTTTTTCAGATGGAACTGTAGAAAAAATAACGAATTTACAATATAAAAAATAATCTATTATTGTAACTTACCATTCTAAAGTAGAAATATAAAGGAGCTACATATCCCAATTAACAATTAGGTATGTAGCTCCTTTGCTTAAGCACTTTTTTTGTGCCTATTTATTATAGCTCTGATGTAGCTTTCAGACATATTGTACTTAGCTGCTAATTCCTTATGATTAAATCCATTGTAATCAGCAATAATAGATCTATCTCTAGCCTCTTTGTATATCATCTTTTCAGTAGGAAAGTACACTGATGTCCCTCCAAATTCTCTAAATAAAGCCTTAACTTTGTCTATTCCAAGCTCTATAGCTATATTCTCAAATTGTGGAGGTAAATCACTTATTTTTAGTTCCATAAAAATATCCTCCTATAATAGTATTTAATCCACTAAGTGGGTTAATTCCTTTATAGAAGGATATTCTACACAAATTAAAGTTTTCCTACTAAAATACATATATATTCACCTATTTTCTAATTTCCACAAGGTTAAATAATGTATCAATTCTTTGATATAAAACATTTAGTGTAAATTTATTGCCAAATGGCTTTACAAAATAATCATTTCAATTTATATAATTTTTTATTTATATAATGTAAGTTATATATAATCAATATTAATATTGTTACTAATGTTACTACTTTATAAATAAAATGTCCTTCTACTCCAGCACTAATACTAAAAGGGTTTAATAACCACATCTTAAACCCATCCTTTCCATATGCAATAAACCAAAATAACCAATATCCACAAGCACCTAACATTCCCAAAATATCATTTTTTGTTATATTAGATAATGCTATAGATATTAAGGAAAATAAAGCAGTGTTTATAACTCCTGATATTAATAATGTTATATATGATACACCCATTGCTCTATACTCATACTGAGCATCTATTTTAAATACTTTTATAAATATCAAAAACAATAGGGATAAAACTGTATAAAAAATAATATTGTTTAGCATTCTAAATAAAAAACATTTACTTTTACTTGAAGTAGTCATAGAAAAAGAACTTACCATTTTACAGTCAAACTCAATTAGCATAATATTTGAAAATAAAAATACTCCAAATAGAGGTAGGCACATTTCTAAATATTCCATACTGCTCATATTAAGAATAAAAGGAAGCATTAAAGTAAATATAAAAAATATTATCATCTTTCTTTTACTTAATAACTTTAAATTGTATTTCCACATATTTAAAATTTCCATACTTATCTGCCCTCCCTTTTATATCTTTGTCTATTCCATACATATATACTAAATAAAATAACTATTATCGTTAAAGTAATATATATATATTGATGGTTAAATATTTTATGTTCTAATTTAGTAAAGTTTCCATAAACCCATGCAATCCTTGGAGAAGGCTTAAACATATTAACATAGTTCTCTCCAGTTGCTGTATAATTAAGTCCATCATATGTCATTGTATATAAAAACATAATCATAGATGTTATAACTGTATCTTTTGATATTATAGTAACTAAAATTGTACAAATATTAAAAAATGGTATAGTAACACATGGAATTATTAAAAATATCTTGATAAAATCTTTTAAATAAAAGTTCCATAAAGTGCCTTTAAAAGTACTTTTAATCATAAGAATATATCCAAAACTTATTAAAAATAATGATACTATCATAAATAATGTTATGGCTAAAAACTTACCTAAAATATATTCATATCCTTTCACAGAAGATGAGTATATATTGGTGTTATTATTAAGCTTATAATCCTTCATAAAGGTAAATACAATTAAAAATATACCCAAAATGCAAGCCATATTAGTTAATCTTAAATAGTACTCTATTCCTATAAATTCAGACATATTTTCCTTAGTAAGCATTTTTTCCACTTCTTCATAAGTTGGATTTACATTATACGTATTAATACCTATAACTTTTTCCTGTGTAAAGTGATTTCCTGATGAAAATTGGTCATATATACTATAAATTGCACTATTATATTCTTCTTCTGATAGTTTCTTTATATCATTAAAATCCATTACTCCATAAAACTTAACTTTACCACTATCTTCTAATGTCTTTAGTTCTTGTATAAACTGTTCTTGATTATCTTTTAACTTACTTAATTCTAATTTTTCATCTAAATTTAAATTATTTTCATAAACTATAGCTGTATAAGGCTTTTCATTCCACTGTATATATTCTTCTTTACTTGATCCTGAAATTTTCATATAAAAATCTGATTCATCCATATCTTTAAACTCTTCATATGGTATATTACCTAACATATTTTCATACTTTTCTTTAGTATCATAAGGTTCATTTCTTAAAAATCCAAAATCCATTATAGTAAAACCTAACAATACAAATATATATATGTATATAAAAGGTTGCTTGATTTGATATTTAAATTCTATTTTCATTATATTTATAATAGTTTTTAAAGAATTCATCTTAATTCACCATCCATTGAGTCTATTATTACAAAAGAATCCTCAAGAGTAGAATCTATTAATTTACATTCTGTAAATGGCTTTTCTTTGCTATATAGCTTTATTGCTTTATGATTTTCATAATTTTTAACACCTAAAACTGTATAGTGTTTAGATAAATCCTTTATCTTAGTACTATCACTTGTGTTATACTCCCATACACAACTACTTACTTTTTTCATCATATCTTCTATTTTTCCATTGAACTTTAGATTTCCACTACTTAGTAATACAAGATTTTCACATGTATAAGATATGTCCTCTATTATATGAGTTGATAATAAAATTGTCTTTGTTTCTGATAAGTCCATTATTAAGTTTCTCATTCTAATTCTTTCATTTGGGTCAACTCCTGTTGTTGGCTCGTCTACAATTAGTACTTTTGGGTCATTTATAAGAGCTATACCTAACCCTAATCTTCTTTGCATTCCTCCTGAAAGGTTTTTAAATTTTTTCTTTCTTTGTTCTGTTAAATTTACATATTCCATTATATTAGATACACGCTTTTTTCTTGTTTTAGAT
Organism: Romboutsia sp. 1001713B170131_170501_G6; assembly: GCF_015668195.1. Taxonomy (NCBI): domain Bacteria; kingdom Bacillati; phylum Bacillota; class Clostridia; order Peptostreptococcales; family Peptostreptococcaceae; genus Romboutsia; species Romboutsia sp. 1001713B170131_170501_G6. The sequence continues at coordinate 1,184 of NZ_JADPFC010000013.1, read as the reverse complement.
TCTATTTTATTTAGTATACCAAAATAATCTAAACAATCTTCAACTGTGAAATCACTATAACATCCTGTATGTTGTGGCAGATATCCTACTAATTTTCTTATCTTGTCTAGATTTTCTCTGCATACCTTAATGCCATCAATATGTACCTCTCCACTACTTGGCTCCATTAATCCGCACATAATGTTCATAAGTGTAGTTTTTCCTGCTCCATTATGCCCAAGTAGTCCTAATATTTCACCCTGATTTACATTAAATGAAACATTATTTAATGCCTTATACTCTGATTTACCATATCTTTTAGTTAAGTTTTTTATTTCAATCATTATGTCCCCCCTATTTTACTATTTTTTATAATAAAATCATCATGGCTTATAATTAGAATTATCTTATCTTTTTTAACTTTATTTATTAATTCATTTATACACCCATTGGTATGTTTTAAAATACATAATCTAAAGGTTTTAAAAGGTATCTATAATATATCTACTTTATTCGGATAATTACTTAAAAGTCCTTCCCCTGAACTAAATTCAATAAGTAAATATTCAAGCTCCATCGATTTAAAAGCTCACATATTTATAAAAGAGCCGCTTTATTAAACTTTTTAGAGAAATATAAAAATGGAGAGGAAAACAAACTCTTTTTCCTCTCCATTCACAGAAACCCACATATTTATAAAGAGCCAAAAAATGAGGGTATACTATAGTAGATTACTTTTTCTCATTTTCATTATATGTCTCTCCAGTGTTTTCAATGGTATTGATAGTTTTTCTGAAATTCTCTTATTTGTTACCCCTCATTTTTTAATACCCTAAATTTATCTCGAAGTATCTTCAGCTCTTGTTGCTTTTTAGTTAAACCTTCCTCATTTCTTCTCTCTACTCTTCTTCTTGCATTATTTCTATCATATTTTTTGGCTCTTTATTTGTAATGACATAACTAACTTCCCCTCTATTATTACACTTGGAACCAATCACCCCTATCCACATATTTATAAAGAGCCATTTTTTTACGCACTACTTTTTAGACTTCTTTGACTTTTTCTTATACTTCTCTTCATATGCAAAAAGTTCTTCTTCATTTAATTCAACCGAATCAAACATCTTACTAATTATATCTTCTAGTACCTCAGATACTGTCATATTATTTTCATATGAAAAAGACTTTACCTTATCTGCTACATC
>NZ_JADPFC010000012.1:0-35139 GCF_015668195.1 Romboutsia sp. 1001713B170131_170501_G6 | reverse complement strand
GTAGGAGTTTGGACCGTGTCTCAGTTCCAATGTGGCCGATCACCCTCTCAGGTCGGCTACTGATCGTCGCCTTGGTAAGCCGTTACCTTACCAACTAGCTAATCAGACGCGGGTCCATCCTGTACCGCAAAAACTTTGATAAGAAAGTCATGCGACTCTCTCATGTTATCTCGTATTAGCATACCTTTCGGTATGTTATCCGTGTGTACAGGGCAGGTTACCCACGCGTTACTCACCCGTCCGCCGCTCTTCTCCGAAGAGAATCGCTCGACTTGCATGTGTTAGGCACGCCGCCAGCGTTCATCCTGAGCCAGGATCAAACTCTCAAATAAAAGTTGTTACCTGCTCAGACTATCATTATCTGAATATCTGGCTTGGTTGTATTCGATTCTTTAAGAATCATTAATTATATAAATTAACCTACTGTTTAATTTTCAAAGTTCATTTTCGTTTTGCCCTTTTCTTAAGGACAAGTAATAATATACTATATAATAAACAGTAGGTCAATACTTTTTTTAAATTTTTTATAAATTCTTTTCATATTCTTTTCTAAGCTTTTCGACTATCTTTCTTTCTAGCCTAGAAACAGTCATTTGAGAGATTTCTAATTCTTTTGCAATCATAGATTGAGTTTTATCTAAGAAAAATCTATCTTTAAATATTTTAACTTCTAATTCATTTAAACTTTCCATAAATTTATTTATAAAATCTCGTTGTTCTATGTTTCCAAAACTACTTTCTTCTTGTCCAATTTTGTCTATCAATGTTATATCTTTATCTTCTGAGTCATCATTACTTGATGAATCTAATGATATAGGTTGATATCCATAAGATGCTTCCATTGCCTCTAATACATCTTCTTCTGTACACCCTATATATTTTGCAATCTCTTCTACCCTAGGTTGTTTTTTATATTCTTGTTCTAATATAACTTTGGCTTCACTTATCTTTTTACTTAACTCTTGAACACGCCTCGGTACTCTAAGTGTCCATACTTTATCTCTAAAGTACTTTTTTATCTCACCTATTATTGTAGGGGTTGCAAAACTTGAAAACTCATACCCTTTTTCTATATCATACCTATCTATAGCGTATATTAATGCTAGTGAAGCTACTTGATATATATCTTCAAATTCTACACCTTTATTTGCATATTTTTTAGCTAACAAATTTACTAAATATAGATGTTTTTCAATAAGAATATTTCTAACTTCTTTGTTATCTTTATCCTTGCTATATATCTTAAATAGCTCCTTATTATCTATGTCTAGGTAATTAGTAGCATTAGCTACGTTTTTCATTAAATACCAACTCCTAAATACTTAGTCATTTTTATTATAGTCCCTTTATTTTCTTTAGATTCTATATTAACTTCATCCATTAATGATTGTATTATAAATAATCCTAACCCACTTTCCTTTGGATTATTTAGATCTGGTTGATGTAAAGATTCTACATCGTACCCCTTACCTTTATCTTCAATTTCTATAGCTAATCCGTTTTCTAATATATCAAAAGTTATAAAAAATTTATTATCATTACTATGCTTTATAGCATTTGTACAAGCTTCTGATACAGCAACTTTTATGTCTTCTATATCATCCATCGAAAATCCAATTTTATTAGCTATCCCTGATGTGGTTAATCTTATAATTCCAACATACTCAGGATTTGAGCTTATTTCCATCTTTATTGTTTCAAAAGCCAACGTTTATCCCTCCACTTTAAATATTTTATCTAGTCCTGTTATTGCAAATATTTTTTTTACATTGATTTTGGGGTTTAATATATATATTTCTTTTCCGTTTATTTTTAATTTCTTAAGTACTCCTATCATTACACCTAAACCAGTTGAATCTATATAGTCTAAGTTTGTAAGGTTAATTTTCATATCTAAAGATTCTTTATCTGCTAAATTGTGTAAATGTTCTTTTAACTTATCTGCTGTAGAAACATCAAGTTCTCCTTCTAATGATATATCCCAGAAACATTCTTGTTCATTTAGCTTTGAATTTATATTTATTGACATCAATAAACCTCCTTATACGCAATTATCTCTTTATAAATTTAAATACTTTGGCTATACCTGCCACTTTGCCAACTAAATCAGTTATTTCTTCTGTATTTTTAGATATAGCGGCAACATTTTCTATTGTCTCGTGTATATGTCTTTCATTGTAATCAACTATTTTGTATACCTTTCCTACAACTTTAGTTGCCTCATTCAATAATTTACCTATGTATATTGCTATAATTAATGCCGAAACACCAAATAAAACAGCCCCTATTTGCCATCCCATCGCATCCATTAATTATTCTCCCCTTCATCTTCAAAAGTTCTACTTATTACTATTTCATCTTCACATATATCTATACTATCTTCTGATATATTATCATCAATTAGATTATTTATTTTAGTTTTTACACCATCTATTGTTCCTTGTAAAGCTTCTTTTGGGTTTTCTTTAACCTCATCTATCTTTTCTTTAGCATCTCTTCTTAATTCTGAACCTTTTTTAGGTGCAAAGAATAAACCTGCTATAAATCCAAGAAATGCTCCTAGTAATAAATATTTCCCTTTCTTATTGCTCATAATACATTCTCCTCTCCTATAGTCGATAGCTATGGAAAAAGAATAGGATATATTCCTATTCTTCTTCTATATTTATTTTAGCAATAGAAACTACATTAACTTCATCATTAGTCTTCATTAATTTAACACCGCTTGTTACTCTTCCAAATAATGATATTTCATTAACTCTTAGTCTTATTAATACTCCATCTGAGTTTATTATCATTATTTCGTCTTCTTCTGTAACCATTTCAGCTCCAACAAGCTTTCCTGTTTTAGCAGCTATATTATATGTCTTTATACCTTTACCAGCTCTTATCTGAGTTCTATACTCTTCTATATCTGTTCTTTTTCCAAACCCATTTTCACTAACTACTAATACTTCTGTTCCTTCATCTGTTAAGCTCATAGATACTACTTTATCATCAGCGCCTAAAGTTATACCTTTAACACCCATAGCAGTTCTACCCATTGGTCTTATATCATTTTCATCAAATCTTATAGACATACCATCTTTAGTTATTAGTAAAACTTCCTTATTAGCATCTGTTAACTTAACTCCTATAAGCTCATCATCTTCTCTTAATCCTATAGCTATCAGCCCAGATTTATTAATATTTTTGAACTCTTCGCGCTTAGTCTTTTTAACTATACCATTTTTAGTAGCTAATAATAAATATTGATTTTCATCATTTTCATTTATTGCTATTAGTGTAGCTATTTTTTCATTTGGAGCTAATTGAAGTAAGTTTATTATAGCTGTACCTTTAGACTGTCTCTTACCTTCAGGTATTTCATAAGCATTTAATTTAAATACTCTACCTTTGTTAGTGAAGAATAATAGCTTACTATGTGTCGTTGTTGTTACAAGGTGCTTAACAAAGTCTTCTTCTCTTGTAGTAAGAGCTGATATACCTCTTCCACCTCTATTTTGACTCTTATAAGTATCTGCTGGCACTCTCTTTATGTATCCAAAGTGAGTTAGCGTTATAGCTATTTCTTCTTCTTCAATAAGATCTCTAACGTCTATTTCACCCTCAGCATGTCTTATTTCAGTTCTTCTTTCGTCAGCATAATTCTTTTTAATTATTAGCATTTCATCTTTTATTACGTTAAGAAGTAATCTCTCATTAGCTAATATTTCTTTTAATCTATTTATTTTCTTGATTAACTCTTCATACTCTGCTTCTATTTTATCTCTTTCTAGCCCTGTAAGTCTTTGAAGTCTCATGTCTAATATAGCTTGAGATTGAATTTCTGATAATCCAAATCTCTCCATAAGACCTGCTTTAGCTTCTTGAGTAGTCTTAGAGCTTCTTATTAATTTTATTACTGCATCTATGTTATCTAAAGCTATTCTTAACCCTTCTAATATGTGAGCTCTTGCTTCAGCTTTATTTAATTCAAATTGAGTTCTTCTTGTAACTACATCTTTTTGATGTTTTACATAGTAGTATAATATTTGCTTAAGATTTAATACTCTTGGTTGCCCATCAACTAATGCAAGCATTATTATACTTATAGTTTCTTCCATTTGAGAATGCTTATATAAGTTGTTTAATACTATATTTGCATTAACGTCTCTCTTAAGCTCTATAACTATTCTCATACCATTTCTGTTACTTTCATCTCTTAGGTCAGATATTCCTTCAACCTTCTTCTCTTTAACTAAATCAGCTATTTTTTCAACTAACTTAGCTTTATTAACTTGATATGGTATTTCAGTTACTACTATTTGTTGCTTATTCTTAGGTAGTTCTTCTATATAAGCTCTTGCTCGAACTTTTACTTTTCCTCTACCTGTTCTATAAGCATTAGCTATATTTTCTTTTCCCATTATTATTGCTGAAGTAGGGAAATCTGGTCCTTGTACAAACTGCATTAAATCTTCTACAGTGCACTCTTCATTATCTATTAAATGTACTGTTGCATCTATAACCTCTGCTAAGTTATGAGGTGGTATACTTGTTGCCATACCAACTGCTATACCATTAGATCCATTAACTAGTAAGTTAGGGAATCTAGACGGTAATACTGCCGGCTCCTTTAAAGACTCATCAAAGTTAGGTATAAAATCAACAGTTTCTTTTTCTATATCTCTTAATAATTCTAAAGATAGTTTACTCATTCTAGCTTCAGTATAACGCATTGCTGCTGGTGAATCTCCATCTACTGAACCAAAGTTACCATGTCCATCAACTAAAAGTCCTCTTGTAGAGAAATCTTGTGCCATTCTAACCATAGCTAAGTAAACTGCACTATCACCATGTGGGTGATATTTCCCTAGAACGTCCCCAACTATACGGGCAGACTTTCTATAAGGTTTATCTGGTGTTAAGTTTAATTCATTCATAGAGTATAATATTCTTCTATGAACTGGCTTAAGACCGTCTCTTACATCAGGAAGAGCACGTCCAGCTATAACACTCATCGCATAATCCATATACGATTTTTTCATTTCATCAGCTATTTCTAAAGGAAGTATTCTGTTGTTTTCTTCCATTTATACTCATCCCCTTTCTTATATATCTAAATTTTTAACGTATTTAGCATTTGTTTCTATAAATTCTTTTCTTGGGGCTACTTTATCACCCATAAGCATTGAGAATACCTCATCTGCCATAGCCGCATCTTCTATATTTACTTGTAGTAATGTTCTAGTTTCTGGATTCATTGTTGTATCCCATAATTGCTCTGCATTCATTTCTCCAAGTCCTTTATATCTTTGTAACTCTACGCCATTTCTACCAATCGCTTCTAATAGACTATTAAGCTCTTTGTCTGAGTATACATAGTATTCTTTCTTTTGTTTCTTGACCTTATATAGTGGTGGCTGCGCTGCATATACATATCCATTTTCTATAAGTGGTCTCATGTATCTAAAGAAGAATGTAAGTAATAATGTTCTAATGTGAGCTCCATCGACATCGGCATCGGTCATTATTACTATTTTATGATATCTAGCTTTTTCTAGATCAAAATCATTTCCTATACCACATCCAAAAGCAGTTATCATATTTTTTATTTCATCTGAAGATAATATTTTATCTAGTCTAGATTTTTCAACGTTAAGTATCTTACCTCTTAGTGGTAATATAGCTTGAGTATGTCTATCTCTACCTTGTTTAGCAGATCCACCGGCAGAATCCCCTTCGACTAAGAATACTTCACTCTTAGCTGGGTCTTTTTCAGCACAGTCTGCTAATTTCCCAGGTAATGCAGTACTTTCTAACACACTTTTTCTTCTAGTTAACTCTCTTGCTCTTTTTGCAGCTTCTCTCGCTCTTTGAGCTCTAAGAGCCTTATCAACTATTATTTTTGCTGTAGTTGGATTTTCTTCTAAGAAAGCTCCTAATTCTTCAACAGTTATACTATCCACTATACCTCTCATCTCTGTGTTACCTAGCTTAGTCTTTGTTTGACCTTCGAATTGAGGCTCAGGAAGCTTAACAGATACTACAGCTGTAAGACCTTCTCTTATATCTTCTCCTAATAAATTAGGCTCATTATCTTTTATTACTTTATTTCTTCTTGCGTAATCGTTTAATGTTTTAGTAAGAGCTGCTTTAAATCCACTTAAATGAGATCCACCCTCATGAGTATTTATATTATTAGCAAATGAATATATGTTTTCCGTGTAACCATCAGTATATTGCATTGCTAATTCTACCATATAGTCATCTACTTTTTTGTCTATATAAACTATATCTTCATGTATTCCAGTTCTCGATTTATTTAAGTATTTTATATATTCTACTAAACCGCCAAGGTAGTGGAATTCTTTTTTCTTTTCTCTGCCTTCTCTTTTATCTTCTAAAATTATTTTTATTCCTTTGTTAAGGAATGCTAACTCTCTTAATCTATGCTCTAATGTTTCATACTTGAAGTCTATTTCATCAAATATAGTAGCATCAGGCATGAAGCTTATACAAGTTCCTGTGTGACTTGATGTTCCTACTGCATTAAGTTCTGATGTAGCTACACCTTTTTCATAAGTTTGTCTGTATAGCTTTCCATCTCTTGAAATTTCTGCTACTAACCACTCAGATAACGCATTAACAACAGATACCCCAACTCCGTGAAGACCACCAGATACCTTGTATCCTCCTCCACCGAACTTTCCTCCTGCATGAAGTACTGTTAAAACTGTTTCTAGTGTAGACTTACCTGTTTGAGGGTGAACTTCAACCGGTATCCCTCTCCCATTATCTCTTACTAAGATACTTCCATCATGATTTATAGATACGTATATCTCAGTACAATATCCTTGAAGTGCTTCATCTATACTATTGTCTACTATCTCGTAAACTAAGTGATGTAACCCTCTTGGACCAGTAGATCCTATATACATACCAGGTCTTTTTCTAACAGGCTCTAATCCTTCTAGAACCTGAATCTGACTTGCACCATATTCTTGCTTCATCTAGTTCCCTCCATTCTCTATGTTTACAACACTTCCATTGTCAATATTAAATATAGTAGTGTTATCTATATTGAATATACTTTTATGTGAAACTTCTGCTGTAGTTATAAACATTTGAACTACATTTAAGTTATTTACTAATAGTTTTTGCCTTGTTTCATCTAATTCACTGAACACATCATCTAAAATTAATATTGGATATTCTCCAACTTCATTATTTATTAATTCAATTTCTGATAATTTTAAAGAAATTGATGCAGTTCTTTGTTGTCCTTGTGAACCATATAACCTTACATCTAATCCGTTAACAAATATATTAAGATCATCTCTATGTAATCCATATCTAGTAGTTCTTGTATCTATATCATGCTCTCGGCTTGACGAAAGTTTTTCAATAAACTTGTTATATACTGTCTGGACAGTATCTTCATCATTTATATCAATTTGATTTTTATATGTTATAACTAAATCTTCAATTCCTCCAGTTAGTTTATCATGTAAACTTTTAGATATACCTGCTATTTTTTTTATGAAATCTCTTCTAAGTATGTAAATATAGCTCCCGTACTTAGCTAAACTTTCATCATACACATCCAATAAAGATTTATCTATATTCTTACTCTTAAGTAACTGATTCCTTTGGAATAATATTTTATTATAATTTGTAAGATAATTATAATATCTAGGTATAATTTGACTAATTTCTTTATCTATGAAAGACCTTCTTTCTTTAGGTCCTTCTTTAACTAGCCTCAAATCTTCTGGAGAAAAAATTACAACATTTATATTTCCAAGCAGTTCGTATATTTTTTGAATAGGTATTTTATTTACTTTTATACCTTTCTTATTCTTACTGATAGCTATTTCAATTAAGCCTTTAGTATTTTTCTTTGAAAAAGCTCCTCCAACATAAAGATTCTCTTTTTCAAATTTTATTATTTCCTTGTCTTTATTGGTTCTAAAGGACTTTCCAAAAGATAGCATATATATAGATTCTACTATATTAGTCTTTCCTTGGCCATTTTTTCCGACAAGAAGATTTACTTTTTTATTAAATTCAAGATGTAAACTATCGTAATTTCTAAAATTGACTAACTGCAAACTATTTAGTTGCATAAAAGGCTCTCCTTATTGCACTACTTTTATTTGATTTCCTTCTACCTCAACCATATCTTGAGGCTTAAGTTTTCTTCCTCTTCTTGTTTCAACTTCTCCATTTACCTTAACTAGACCTTCTAATATTAAAAATTTAGCATGTCCACCTGTTGATGCTAAGTCTGCTAATTTTAAAAGTTGATCTAATTTTATATATTCTGAATCTATATTTATCTCTATCATAGCTCGTCCTCCTATTTATTTTTATTTAGTTTTTCACTAACATGTCAAAAATATATTATATCATAAAATTAGTTATAAAAACCCAACTTTATTAGTTGGGCTTTTGTAATGAATTATATACTAGATGATATTCTTACTGGAAGTAATAGGTATGTGTACTCGATTTCGTCAGCAGGTTTTATTATACAAGGATTAACATTTGTTGTGAATTCTATAAATATTTCTTCACTATCAATGTTTTTTAACCCCTCTAAGAAGTATCTTGAATTGAATGCGATATCTAAATAATCTCCTTCTAATTCTAGTGAAACTTCTTCATAAACATTTCCTTTATCTGTATTAGAAGTTATTGCCATTGCGTTATCTCTTATAGATAATTTGATTAGATTATTTTTTTCAGCTTGAGATAATAATGATGCTCTCTCAATACTATTTAAAAGATCTCTTGTTTTTAATTTAACTCTAGTATTGTGTTCTCTTGGAAGTAATCTTTTATAGTCTATAAATTCACCTTCTAAAAGTCTAGTTATTATTTTAGTGTCATTTATTATAAAAATGGCATTTTTATCATCAAATCCCATTTTTATATCTTCTTCTGATGATAATAAGCTATTTACATCTATTAATGCCTTTCCTGGAATTATAACTTTAGCATCATTTGAAATATTCTCTAAATTACAGCTTCTAACAGCTAATCTATATCCATCTATAGCTACTAAGCTTATATTACCATTTACTATTTCTAAAAGTTCACCCATTAAAATAGGCTTTGTTTGATCTTGAGATATAGCAAATACTGTTTGCTTTATCATATTTTTTAGTAAGTCTTGAGGTATATTATATAAATCTTCTTTATTTACCTCTGGTAACTTTGGAAACTCTTTAGCTGAATCTCCTTTTATCTTAAATCTTGAGTTTACACAATTTATGTATACATTATTCTCACTGTCTGTTTCTATTTCAACGAAAGAATCTGGTAGCTTTCTAATTATATCACCAAAAAGTCTAGCATTTACTACTATCTCTCCTTCTTCTATAACTTCAGCTTGTGTATAAGTTTCTATACCTATTTCTAAATCATAACCAGTTAATTTTAGTTGATCTCCTTTTGCTGATAATAATATTCCCTTTAATAAGTCTAAAGTAGTTTTACTATTAATAGCTTTTTGAGATATTCCAATTTTATTAGCAAGTATTCTTTGATTACAAATTATTTTCAATGTGGATAACCTCCTTGTGGTCTTCATATATAAAAAATAAATAAAAAATTAGTAGTAATAGTAATAGGCTATGTGGATAATGTTGATAAGTACTTTAAGCCTAATAAATGCAAAGATATTAACATGTGCATAGAGTGTTAATATCTTTGTTGATTTTAGTAGTATAAATTGTTAATAAATTTTAGACAAAAAAATATAAACATTATATTAACACAAAATCCACATATAATTGTTTATAAGTTACCCTTTTAATTCAGAGATTATTTTTTCTATTTTTATTTTAATTTCTTCATTAGTTTGTATATCTTTAATAATCTTATCGTGGGCATGTATAACAGTTGTATGATCACGTCCTCCAAATTCTTCACCTATTTTAGGAAGCGATAAATCTGTAAGTTCACGTGATAAATACATTGCTATTTGTCTAGGATAAGCAATTGATCTTGTTCTTTTTTTAGAATTAAAATCTTCCATTTTTATATCAAATACAGATGCTACTTTTTCTTTTATTCTATTTACATTTATTTCTTCATTTTTTGAAGTAGTTATTATATCTTTTAAAGCTTCTTCTGCTAATTCAAAAGATATAGTTCTATTAGTTAAAGATGAATAAGCAACTACTCTAGTTAAGGCACCTTCTAACTCTCTTATATTAGACTTTATATTTTTAGCAATATATGTCATAACCTCATTTGGAACATCAATATTTTCCATTTGAGCTTTTTTTCTAAGTATTGCTATTCTAGTTTCAAAATCAGGAGCTTGTATATCTGTTATAAGTCCCATTTCGAATCTAGATCTAAGCCTATCTTCTAATGTTGGAATTTCTTTAGGTGGTCTATCACTTGAAATAATTATTTGCTTATTAGCCTCATGTAATGAATTAAAGGTATGGAAAAATTCTTCTTGTGTTCTTTCTTTTCCTGCTATAAATTGAATGTCATCTATTAAAAGAACATCGACATTTCTATATTTGTTTCTAAACTCTTCATTTCTGTCATCTTTGATAGAGTTTATAAGTTCATTTGTAAATTTTTCAGAAGATACATAGACTACTTTAGGGTCCTTTTTTTGACTCATTATATGATGTCCTATAGCATGCATAAGGTGAGTTTTACCTAATCCAACGCCTCCATATAAGAAAAGAGGATTATAAGCTCTAGCTGGAGATTCAGCAACAGCAACACATGCGGCATGAGCAAATCTATTACTATTACCGATTACGAATGTATCAAATGTATATTTTGGATTTAGGTTAGGATAATTAGCCTTTGAAGCTGAATTTTTAGCTTCTTCTCCAAGACCTTCTATGTCTTTTTCACTTAAAACAAATTTAATATTATATTTTTTTAATGATAGCTGATTTACAGAACCTTCTATTAAATTTAAGTATCTATCTTCTAAAATACCTTTAGTGAAGTCATTAGGGACTAAAAGAATTAAATCGTTATTGTGTATTTTTAAAGGTACTATTTGCTTAAAAAAAGCATTAAAACTAGGTGGAGATAGCTCACCTTTTATTAATTGTAGTGTTTTGTCCCATAAAGAAACTACATCCATAATATAAACCTCCGCGCAAATTAATTAACACTTTCCACAAGTTATTAACAAAAAAACAAAAAAATATATATGATAAATAAATTCATTAGATTTATTTGGATAATTATGTGGATAAAATATTAATAATGTAAAAATGTATTAAAAAATAAAAAGATATAAACAATATGTATATAAAGTTATAAATAGTCTAAAGATATAATAAATGTAGTTTATAACTAAAGTATTATCTAAAAGTATACAAGTTATACACATTTATATCCACAGCTTGTGAATAACCTTAATAAGTTAATAAATCTTATAAACATTATCAACAAGTATATTAATAATATCAGAATAAGTGCCAAACTTCAAGGCATTATGCGTAATTTATCCACAATATTAACTACCTGTTGATAAATTAATACACAGCTACAATTTACGCGATTTTCCTACATAATAAATAAGCAGATTTTTAGATTAGTGTGGATAAATTATGACGATAAATTTGAGTCACTAAATAATCATCAAAACATATAAAATAAGGTAAATAATTTTGTTATTTCATGTATCTAAAAACAAGTTGACAAGCAATATAAAAGCATTTATAATTGTATGTGTTATGTTTACTTTGAGGGTAAGGTTATTATTCTTATAAACGGAAAATAAACGGAAATAAAATTTGAAAGGCGGTGTATGTAATGAAAAGAACTTATCAGCCAAAGAAAAGACAAAGAAAAAAAGAACACGGATTCAGAAAAAGAATGAAAACTTCTAACGGAAGAAACGTGTTAAAGAGAAGAAGAGCTAAAGGAAGAAAGAGATTAACTCATTAATCATTGAGAGAGGCCGCTGTAAAGGTGGCCTTTTTGTGTAGAAACTATATTTACAAGCTGTGTTTACGGAGGGTTTAATATGGACTTCAAGAAAACAAAAGGCTTAAAAAAAGACTCTGATTTTAGAAAAGTGTATAAACACGGCAAATCTTTTGCAACTAAGTATCTGGTAATGTATGTACTAGATAACAAATCAGATGATACTAAATTAGGTATATCAGTATCTAAAAAAGTAGGTAAAGCAATTGTTAGAAATAAGATAAGAAGAAGAATAAGAGAATCATATAGATTAAATGTAGATGAAAACGTTAAAAGTGGGTATGATATAGTTTTTATAGCAAGGATAGCAAGTAATCAGGCTGAATATAAAGATATTGAAAAGTCTGTAAAATATTTGGTAAAAAAAGCAAACTTAAGATTAAGTGAATAATAAAAGTCTAAATATGGAGGCATTTTAAAATTTGAAAAAAATAATTGCTATAATGAAGGAAATAAATATATACTTAGCGAAATTATGTATTTATCTAGTGAGATTTTATCAAAAATTTATATCTCCATTAAAAGGACCTACATGTAGATTTTATCCAACATGTTCACAATATTCTATAGAAGCTTTTAAAAAATACGGGCTATTAAAAGGAATATATTTAACAGTAAAAAGAGTATCGAAATGCCATCCTTTTCATCCAGGAGGTTACGATCCTTTAAAATAAAACAGAATATACTCTAGGAGGTATAACAGTTGAGTATTATAAGTAATTTATTAGGTGTTGTGTTAAAGACAATTTTTGACTTTATTGGAAATTATGGTCTTTCAATAATTGTATTCACAATTTTTGTAAAAGTTTTATTATTACCGCTTACAATAAAGCAAACTAAGTCTACAAAGGCTATGCAAGATATACAGCCTAAAATAAAAGAGATACAAGAAATGTATAAAAATAAGCCAGAAAAGCAACAACAAGAGTTAATGAAGGTATATCAAGAAGCTAAGATAAATCCATTAGCAGGATGCTTACCACTATTAATACAAATGCCTATATTAATAGGATTATTTACAGTATTAAGAGATCCTGTTACTTACGGTGTTTTCCAAGATAAAGCAACACTTGCGACTGCATCTGAAGGGTTTCTTTGGATAAAAAATCTAACTCAACCAGATATTATATTAGCTGTATTATCAGGGGCAACTACATTTTTAATGCAAATGATAATGATGCCAAAGGATCAGCAACAAGGTTCAATGAAGATAATGACTTACTTCATGTCGGGGATGATGTTATTCTGGGGATTCACGTTCCCTGCAGGTCTTACATTATATTGGACAGTAGGTAACTTATTCTCAATTGCACAACATTATTTAGTAATGAATCCTTTAAAAGCTAAGTTAGCTAATTCTAAGGAGGAAGTAATAGATGAAGGAAAGCATAGAAATAAGAAGTAAGAGTAAGGAAGATGCTATAAGCCAAGCAATTGAAGAGCTAAAAGTATCTGAAAAAGATTTACAAATAGAAACAGTACAAGAACCTACAAAAGGTTTCTTAGGTTTTATAGGTGCTAAGGAAGGTCTATACAGATTCAAAGTTATTAAAACTGAGTCAGATATAGCTAAAGAGTTTGTTGAAAATATACTTAAGAACTCTAATGTAGAGGCTAAGGTTAAGGTTACTCAAGATAATAATTTAATTAAAGTAGACATAGAAGGAAAAGAAGCTGCATGTTTAATAGGAAGAAGAGGGGAAACATTAGATTCAATTCAATTCCTTACAGGATTAGCGCTTAATAAAATAAATAAAAACTCGCATATGAGAGTGCTTGTAGATATAGAAAACTACAGATCAAAGAGAGAAGAATCTTTAATAAGATATGCTAATAAAGCAGCTAGAGAAGTAGCTAGAACTAAAAAAATAAAGAAATTAGACTATATGAATCCATATGAGAGAAGAATAATTCACTCAGCTCTTCAAAACGATAAGTATGTAACTACGTATAGCGAGGGAACAGATCCATATAGAAGATTAGTAATAGAGTATAAAAGATAAAATTTAACCTCCTATGTAATAGGGGGTTTTATTTTTGTTATTTATTTTATATAATGTTAAGATTAAGGAAAGAATTAAAGATAACGAAATTAATAATAAATTAACTAAATAATAAGAGGTGATTAACTTGTTTATAGATGATACTATAGCAGCGATTGCAACAGCACCAGGTGAAGGTGGTATAGGTATAGTAAGAATTAGTGGTCAAAAAGCACTGAAAGTAGCAGATGAAATATTTAGATCTATGTCAGGAAAAACAATAAGTGAATATAAAACTAGAACTTTAATATACGGAAATATAGTAGACGGTGAAGACGTTATAGATGAAGTTTTATTAGCTTATATGAAAGGACCAAATTCATATACTGCAGAAGACGTTATAGAAATAAACTGCCATGGAGGATTTATTTCAGTAAAGAAAATATTAGAGCTTATATTATCTAAAGATGTAAGGATAGCTGAACCTGGAGAATTTACAAAAAGAGCATTTTTAAATGGAAGAATAGATTTATCTCAAGCAGAAGCAATAATAGATGTAATAAAAGCTAAAACTGATATGGCTCATCAAGTAGCTCAAAACCAACTAGAAGGATCTTTATCAAGTAAGATAAAAGAATTAAGAGGAAAAGTAACAGAAGTATTAGCACACTTAGAAGTTGCAATAGATTTTTCAGAAGAGGATATAGAAGAAATAACATATCAAACTCTTAAAGAAAAAGCTGAAGAAATAAGAATAGAAATTAAAAAATTATATGATACGGCTGAAAGTGGTAAAATACTTAGAGACGGACTTAAGACAGTAATAGTTGGTAAACCAAACGTTGGAAAATCTTCATTACTTAACTCTATATTAGGAGAAAATAGAGCTATAGTTACAGATATACCAGGAACAACTAGAGATGTTATAGAGGAGTTTGTAAATATAAAAGGAATACCTCTAAAAATAGTAGATACAGCAGGTATAAGAGAAACAGAAGATGTTGTAGAAAAAATAGGTGTAGAAAAATCAAGAGAATCATTTAATAGTGCAGACTTAGTTATAATGGTATTAGATTCATCGAGAAATCTTTCTGATGAAGATATAGAAATACTAGAAAACCTAGAAAATAAGAAAACTATAGTTATATTAAATAAGACAGATTTAGAACCTAAAATAGAGGAAGATGTATTAGCTAAGTATGTAAAAGAAGAAAATATAATAAGAACATCAGCATTAAAACATGAAGGAATTGAAGAATTATATGATAAAATAGAATCTATGGTTTATAAAGGCAGTGTTAAAAATTCATCTAGCTTAGTAATAACTAACTCTAGACACAAAGATGCATTATTAAAATCATATGAATCTATAAATGATGCTATAAATGCAATAGATACATTCCTTCCATATGATTTTATAGAGGTTGATTTCAAGAATATATGGGATTATCTAGGTTATATAAATGGAGACACAGTAAAAGAAGACCTATTAGATACTATATTTAGTAACTTCTGTATCGGAAAATAAAGTGTATAATATAAAATGCAGATAAGCAATTATAAAAAAGTTTTTCGTGAAACATAAATATAAACGTAGAAAGGATACTGACATGATAGATTTCAAAGCAGGAAAATATGATGTAATAGTAGTTGGAGCAGGTCACGCCGGATGTGAAGCTGCTTTAGCAACTGCCAGAATGGGACATAAAACACTAGTAGTAACTATGTCTTTAGACTCTATTGCACTAATGCCATGTAACCCATCAGTGGGAGGAACAGGTAAAGGTCAATTAGTAAAAGAAATAGATGCTTTAGGTGGTGAAATGGGTGTAAATGCAGATAAAACACTTATACAAAGTAGAATGTTAAATACTGCGAAAGGTCCAGCTGTTCACTCTTTAAGAGGGCAAGCAGATAAATTTAGATATCATACGGAAATGAAAGCTACTTTAGAAAATGAACCTAATATAGATATAGTAATGGATGAAGTAGTAGATATATTACATGAAGGTCAAACTGTTACTGGAGTAGTTACTAAACTTGGATGCCAATATGAAGCTAAAGCTGTAATATTAGCAACAGGAGTTTACTTAAACTCTAAGATATTCATAGGAGAATTAACTATTAATGAAGGACCTAATGCATTAGGTTATTCAAAGCATTTAACAGATAATCTAGTGGATTTAGGATTAAATATGAGAAGATTCAAAACAGGAACTCCTGCTAGAATTCACAGAGATAGTATAGATTTCACTAAGATGGAAATACAAGAGGGTGACAAAAGAATAACACCATTCTCTTTCCTAAGTGATGAAATAAATATAGATCAAGAGCCTTGTTATTTAACAAGAACAAATACAAAAACTCATGAAATAATAACAAGTAACTTAAGCAGAACAGCAATGTATAGTGGACAGGCAAAAAGTACAGGAGCAAGATACTGCCCATCTATAGAAGATAAAGTTGTTAGATTTAGTGATAAGGAATCTCATCAAATATTTATAGAGCCAGAAGGTAGAGAAACAAAAGAAATGTACATCCAAGGGATATCAACTAGTTTACCTTATGAAGTACAATTACAAATGTATAAAAGTATTCAAGGTCTTGAAAATGCTAAGATAATGAGACCTGCTTATGCAATAGAATATGATTGCATAGATCCTACTCAATTAAAAATAACACTTGAAATAAAGGGTGTTGAAAACTTATTTAGTGCGGGACAGTTTAACGGTACTTCAGGATATGAAGAGGCAGCAGCCCAAGGTCTTATAGCTGGTATAAATGCAGCATGTAAAATACAAGGAAGAGAGCCATTTGTACTTGATAGATCAGAAGCTTATATAGGTGTTTTAATAGATGACTTAGTTACTAAAGGAACAAATGAACCTTATAGAATGATGACATCTAGATCAGAGTATAGATTATACTTAAGACAAGATAATGCAGATATGAGACTTACTCAAAAAGGATATGACTTAGGGTTAGTTACAGAAAGTAGATACAATAGATTCTTAGATAAAAAAGCTGAGATAGAAAAAGAGTTAGAGAGATTAAAAACAGAAAGAGTTACTCCTAAGGAAGTAAATCACCTTTTAGTAGAAATGGGAGCATCTGAAATAAAAGTAGGATTATCTTTATATGAATTTTTAAAGCGTCCAGAGGTTAACTATAACTTAATCGAAGCTATAGGAAAAGGTGCTGGAGAAGATGTTCACTATGAAGTGAAAGAACAATGTGTAATAATGACAAAATATGAAGGATATATAGACAAGCAATTAAAGCAAATAGAGCAATTTAAAAAGCTTGAAAACAAAAAGTTACCAGAAACTATAGACTATTCAACTATAGATGGTTTAAGAATAGAAGCAAGACAAAAACTTAATGATATAAAGCCAGT
Organism: Romboutsia sp. 1001713B170131_170501_G6; assembly: GCF_015668195.1. Classification (NCBI taxonomy): domain Bacteria; kingdom Bacillati; phylum Bacillota; class Clostridia; order Peptostreptococcales; family Peptostreptococcaceae; genus Romboutsia; species Romboutsia sp. 1001713B170131_170501_G6. Next base: position 17,796 of record NZ_JADPFC010000012.1, on the reverse strand, counting down.
TTCAATAGGTCAAGCATCTCGTATATCAGGGGTTTCACCAGCTGATATATCAGTACTTCTTATATACTTAGAACAAATGAGAAGAACTAGAGGGGGAAAAGATGAATAATACGGAAATGCTAAGACAAGGTCTAAAGGATTTTGGAATAGAGCCAAGCGATAAAATGTTAAATGATTTTAAGGTTTATAGAGAGTTACTAGTCGACTGGAATCAAAAGATGAACCTTACTGGAATAGAAGAGGAAAAAGAAGTGTATATAAAGCACTTCTTGGACTCTGTTTCAGCTGTAGTTAATGGGTATATAAAAGATGGAATGTCTATAATAGATGTTGGTACAGGAGCAGGTTTTCCAGGATTACCATTAAAAATCTGCTTAGAAAATACTAATGTAACTCTTTTAGATTCATTAAACAAAAGAATAAACTTCTTAAAAGAAGTTAGTAATACTTTAGGTTTAACTAATATGGAGTTTATACACGGTAGAGCAGAAGATTTCGGCAAGTCAGAACAGTATAGAGAACAATATGATATAGCAACTGCAAGAGCTGTTGCAGGATTACCTATACTTATGGAATTCTGTGTACCATTTGTTAAAGTTGGAGGATATTTTGTGTGTTTAAAAGGACCTAATGCAAACTTAGAGCTAGAGGAGTCAAAAGCTGCTATGGATGTCTTAGGATTGGAATTTATTGAAAAAATAGATGTAGAACTTCCAGAAACTGATTTAGACCACAATATATTAGTTTTCAAAAAAGTAAGAAATACTCCAGAAAAATATCCTAGAAAAGCAGGTAAACCTGCAAAAAGTCCTATAAAATAGAGATAGGTATATTAAAAATATATTAAAAATAAAACAAAATAGAAGGATTATATAATTACATGCAGAAATAGTATACTCATATGTATCTAATGCAGTATTAATTTGTAAGTAAATAATGAAATTCAAATATATTTATATCTAATAAGAGAGGGATGTTATGGAAGAAAAAAGAGTTGTGGAGATACCTATAGAAAATATAGTTCCAAATCCATATCAACCAAGAAAAGTATTTTCACAGTCAGCATTAGAGGAATTAAGCAACTCTATAAGAGTTTATGGAATACTTCAACCAATAACAGTTAGAGTTAAAGATGAAAAGTATGAATTAATTGCTGGAGAAAGAAGATTTAGAGCGGCTAAATTGGCAAATCTAACAGTAATACCGGCTATTATAAATAACATGTCTGACGAATATTCTGCTGTATTAGCACTGCTAGAGAATTTACAAAGAGAAGATTTAAATTTTATAGAAGAGGCTATGGGGTATGAAAATTTAATAAAAGAACATGATTTTACACAGCAGCAACTGGCAGAAAAGTTAGGAAAGAATCAATCTACTATAGCTAATAAACTTAGAATACTAAGATTGCCAAGTGATATAAAAATAAAATTAGTAGAAAATAACCTAACAGAAAGACATGCAAGAGCATTGCTTAAGTTACCAAATGAAGAGTTAATGAAGGATGTCTTAGATAAAATAATAAAAAATGAGCTAACTGTAAAGAAAACAGAAAAGTTGATAAAGGATATATTAGAAGATTTACAAGAAACTGAAGAGCCAGAGAAAAAGCAAAATATAAAAAGTTCAATGGCTATAAGAATATACTTAAATACTATGAAGCAAGCCTTCGATGCTATAATAGGAACAGGAATTGAGGCTAAATATAACGAAGTAGATAAGGGCGATTATATGGAGGTTGTTGTAAAAATTCCTAAAAAGTAAGGTTACTGCTTGGCAGTAGCCTTTTTTTATCAAAATTAGAATTAAAAATTTTATACTATAAAATTTGAAAAAGTGAATTTTAGAAGAAACAAGGGGGGAAATCTTGTGGGAAAAGTTATAGCAGTTTTTAATCAAAAAGGTGGAGTAGGAAAAACTACAACTAATGTAAATTTAAGTGCAAGTATAGGAAAGATGGGTAAAAAAGTACTAGTGCTAGATTTAGATCCACAAGGAAATACAACTAGTGGATATGGAATAGAGAAAAAAGAGGTAGAAAACACTATATATGAAGTAATGTTAGATGATGTAGATATAAGAGAGGCAATTTTACCTACAGAGTTTGAAAATGTAGATACCATTGCTTCAGCAACTGAGTTATCAGGAGCAGAAATAGAGCTTACTAATATGGACAAAAGAGAATATGTATTAAAAAATGCTATAGAATGCGTAAGAAAAGATTATGACTATATATTTATAGATTGTCCTCCTTCATTAGGAATGCTAACTATAAACTGTCTTACAGCAGTAGATAGTGTATTAATACCAATACAGTGTGAATATTATGCGCTAGAAGGTGTAAGTCAGCTTATGGAAACTATAAAGCTAGTTAAATCTAGACTTAATCCCAATATAGAGATACAAGGAGTAGTCCTTAGTATGTTTGATGGAAGAGCTAATTTATCAATACAGGTAGTTGAAGAGGTAAAAAGGTATTTCAAGGGAAGTGTATATACTACATTAATTCCTAGAAATGTTAGATTAGCAGAAGCACCTAGTCATGGAAAGCCAGTTATATATTATGATGCAAGATGCAGGGGAGCAGAGGCATACATGGACTTAGCAGAAGAGTTCATAGATTTAGAGGAGGATATAATATAATATGGAAAAAAAATCGTCTAAAAGAACAAATAGATTAGGAAGAGGTCTTAGTGCCTTAATTCCAGAAATTAAAGAAGGAATAGATAGTAAAGATATAATAAGTATAGAATTAAAGAATATATATCCTAATGAAACTCAGCCAAGAAAAGTGTTTGATGAAGAGAAAATACAAATTTTATCAGAATCTATAAAAAACTATGGGGTATTACAACCAATAGTAGTAAAGCCAGATGAAAATGGCAAATATATGATAATAGCAGGAGAAAGAAGATACAGAGCATCTAAGATGGCAAAATTAAAAGAAGTTCCTGTTGTTATTAAAGATATACCAATGAAAGATATAATGGAGATAGCTTTGATAGAGAACTTACAAAGAGAAGATTTAAACTCTATTGAAGAAGCCTTAGCTTACAAAGGATTAATAGACCATTATAAAGTCACTCAAGAAGAAATATCAGAAGCAGTAGGAAAAAGTAGACCACATATAACAAATACTTTAAGGTTATTAAATCTTGGAGAAGCAGTAATGAAGATGATAGAAAGTTGTCAAATGACAGCTGGCCATGGTAAGGCATTACTTAGAATATCAGACAAAGAGTTACAAGAAGAATTAGCAAAGAGAGTTATAGAAGAAGAGCTTTCAGTTAGAGCAACTGAAAATTTAGTTAAAACTATTGCAGAAAATAATACAAAAGAAGTACCAAAGAAAATAAAAGAGAAAGATATATTTATAGTTGATGTAGAAGAAAAACTTATGAATATATTTGGAACAAAAGTAAATATATCAAAAGGGAAGAAAAAGGGAAAAATAGAGATAGAATATTATAATGATGAAGAATTAAATAATATAATATCAATGATGCTTGAAGATAATTAATGTAAAGTGAGGAAATTTATATGATTTACTTAGACAATGCTGCAACTACATACCCTAAACCAGAGCAAGTTTATGATTCTATAATGGATTGTATGAAAAAATATTGTGCTAATCCAGGAAGAGCTGGACATAAAATGGCTATGAGGGCAGCAAGAGAGATTTATGACGCAAGAGAAAATATAGCAAAGTTATTTAATATAGATAATCCTATGAATATAATATTTACAAATAATGCTACTGATTCATTAAATTTAGCTATAAAAGGTGCTGTCAAAGAAGGCGACCATATAATAACAACAAGTATGGAGCATAATTCTGTAATAAGACCAATAAAATCCCTAGAAGCAAGAGGAATCTCAAATACAATAGTTAACTGCAATAAAGAAGGTTTCTTAGACGTAAATGATATAAAAAATGCAATAAAACCAAATACGAAATTAATAGTAACTACTCATGCATCAAATGTAGTAGGAACTTTAGTAGACATAAAAGCCGTAGGAGAGATAGCTAAAGAAAATAATATATTATACTTAGTAGATGCATCACAAACAGCGGGAGTGTATTCTATTGATGTAAAAGATATGAATGTAGATATGATAGCTGCTCCAGGCCATAAGTGCTTACTTGGACCTCAAGGAACAGGTATCTTATATATAAGAGAAGGCCTTAGTGTAGATATTTTAAAAGAAGGTGGAACAGGAAGTAAATCAGAGGACTTATTTCAACCTGAAATAGTTCCTGATAGATATGAATCTGGAACACACAATACTCCTGGAATAGCAGGATTAAATGAAGGAGTAAAATTTATATTAGAAAAAGGTATAGATAATATAAGATTACATGAAGAAGAACTATGTCAGTATATGTTAGATAAATTAGAAGAAGTTCCTAATATAAAGATATATGGTACTAAAGATAGCAAAAAAAGGGCAGCAGTTATAGCAATAAATATTGGAGATATGGATTCTGGAGAGATAACTTTTATACTAGATAGTGAATATGATATAGCCACTAGATCTGGTATACACTGTGCGCCATTAGCTCATAAAACTTTAGGAACCCTAGAGCAAGGTGCAGTTAGATTTAGCTTAGGGTACTTTAATACTAAAGAAGAAATAGATAAAGCCGTAGAGGCTTTAAAAGAAATTTCTAAAAATAACTAACAGATAAAAAAAAAGGTGTCTTAAAATAATTTTTAAGACACCTTTTTTTATGAAAGTACATAGATAAATTTTAAAATATATAAATTGAAAATAAAGTTAAATTTGCTTTATATTAACAAAAAACTAAAAGAAAATTTAATTAAACCTACATAAATAGGTAAAATATTACAAAATACATAGTGTTTTTAATATAAATTTAAGTTATAATCATCTTATAAGAAAATGGTTTCAAGGGGGAAATTTTAATATGGACATTCTAAGCTTAGGAGAGAAAATTAAGAAACTAAGAAAAGAAAAAAATATGACATTAAAAGAGTTAGCTGGAGATAGAATAACAGCAGCTCAAATAAGTCATATAGAGAGAGATAAATCTCATACAAGTCATGAGTTATTAGATTACTTATCACAAAAGTTAGAAGTAAGTGTAGACTATTTACTAGAGACTAAAGAAATGCAATCTAGAAGGATAACAGATAACTTAATTCTTCAAAGTGAAATTCATATAAAAAGAGGAGAACTTGAAAAAGCGGAAGAATTAATAAATAAAGTTTTAAGTATATGCAAAAAATTTAATTTAATAGATAATTATGGGAAATGTAATTTTTTATTAGGAACAATCAATCTAAAAAAAGAAGACTATAATCTTGTAGTTGGAAATTTAGAAAAAGCTTTGTATTATTTTATAAAAGATAATGATAAAGAAAATATATTTAGATGTTATTTAAATATAGGAAAAGTATATGTACAAGAAGCATTTTTCAAAGGTGCTATAACACATCTAGGATTTGCAGAGGACTTACTGCTAGAGGGTCAAATCGAAGATATGAGTATTCATAAAGATTTATATAGTAATATGGCATATTCTTACATGAAGTTAAATGACTCTGAAAAGTCTTTATACTATATAAATAAGATTAGTGATATAGAAATGCAAAATAATATAAAAGAAGAAATAGATATGTTGTTATTAAAGGCTAATAATTTCTTAAGAGCTGGAAAGTATGATGATTCTAAGGAATGTTTTAAAAGGGCATTAGAGTTATTAGAGGAAGAAGAAAATAAATCAGGAATAGCAAATGTTTATCTGAGAATATCTGATATATATAAAAACCTAGGAAATATAGATAAGGTTTTAGAGTATTCTCAAAAAGCCTATAATATAAATAAAAATAGTGAAGATAAGATAACTATAAAGAGTTTATCTAAAATAGTAGATGCATATATTGAAAATAAAGATTTTGAAGAAGCTAAAAAGTATTGTAAAGTAGCGCTAGCATTATCTATAAAATCAAAAAACAAGTGCAACGAATATAAAGCTTTAAAGTTGTATTCTAAGATACACAAAGCACAAAATGAAAATACATCGGCTATAGAATACCTATATAAGTGTGCAAACATAGTATCTGAATTGGGAGATACTAAAACACTAGCTGAATTATATATTGAGTTAGGAGAATTATATTCAAATATATCTAAGGAAAAAGAATTAGAGTACTACCACAAAGGGGTAGTTTTATATAAAAATTTAGAAATAATATAGAAAAATAAAACAGATATAGCATTTGCTATATCTGTTTTATTTTTAATAAGTTTATAGGATATTCATCTTGAAATTAAGTCATAAGATAAACAATTTGAAAGTTAGCCGTGTATTTCGATAAAATCAAAGAAATAAATTTCTTATAATTAAAATTAATTTGATAAGTAATTGTATAGAAATAATCTATAACGTTTAAATTTACATATGTGATAGAATTATTTTAAGGAATATGTAAGGAGAGGATATTATGCTAATAGAAATAGATGCAAGAGGACTAGCGTGTCCAAAGCCAGTAATAAATACAAAGAAAGAATTAGATAAGTTAGAAAATGGAGTTATAAGAGTCACAGTAGATAATACAATGGCAAAAGAAAATATAATAAAGTTATCAAAGTCATCTAATTGTGAAAGTAGCGTTTTAAGAGAAGAAGAAGATTTAATAGTAGTTGAAATAATAAAAGGTGAAAATGTAAAAATAGAAGAAGACACGAAGGTCGATCTAGATAATAAGTGTATATTTATATCTTCAGATAAAATGGGACAAGGAAATGATGAACTAGGAGAAGTTCTTATAAAAGGATATATATACACTTTGACAGAAACTAAGCCATATCCAAAACACATAGTATTTGTCAATTCAGGAGTAAGACTTACAACAGTAAATGAAGCTACAGTAGAAAACTTAAAAATACTAGAAAGTAATGGAGTAGAAGTACTATCTTGTGGTACATGTTTAGATTATTATAATTTAAAAGAATCATTACAAGTAGGTACAGTTACTAATATGTATAATATTGTAGAAGTAATGAATAACTCATTACAAACTATATCTATATAATGGACATAATAAGGTTACATATTGTATATGTAGCCTTATTTATATAAAATAATATTTATAATAACTAGATTAGAAAGAGGAAAAACAATGAATGAAATGTATATAGTATCATTTAACTCAACACATCATGCAATAAGAACAGAGAAGTTATTAAAGGAAAAGGAAATAGTATGTACAACATTACCTACACCAAGAGAGATAACGGCTAGTTGTGGAATTTCAATAAGATTTTTATACAATGATATAGAAAAAGTAAAAGAAACTTTAAAAGAAAGTGATGTAGAATATAAAGGTATATATAAAATAGTTAAGTTAGAAAATGGAAAAAAAGAAGCAACAGAGATAGTTTAAAAGGAGTGAATTTAGATGCCTATAAGTATTAAGCTAGGAGATGTTGTTGAAATGAAAAAACAACATCCTTGTGGAAATAAAGAATTCGAAATAACTAGAGTTGGTATGGATGTAAAGATAAAATGCACCAAATGCTCTAGAGAAATAATGCTAGACAGAGAAACTTTTGAAAAAAGAGTAAAAAAGATAATTACAAAAGAATAAAATAGAAAATTCAGAAAATTTCAAAGAGAGTATCGAATCAAATTTGGCGTTGCTATAATTAAAGTACAGGGTAAACAATTTCAGGGGGTGCTTTAATTATGGCAGTTAAATTTGCAAAGAGAATGGCAGGGTTAAAAGGATCAGAAATACGTGAGCTTTTAAAGTTGACGGAAAAACCAGAGGTTATATCTTTTGCTGGAGGATTACCTGCTCCAGAATTATTCCCAATAGAGGAAATGAAAAAGATTTCTACTATGGTTTTAGAAGAGGATGGAAGATCAGCTCTTCAATACTCTACAACTGAAGGTTATACTCCTTTAAGAGAACAAATAGCTGATAGAATGAATAGTAAAGCTAAAACTAATGTAACAAAGGATGATATATTGATAACTAATGGTTCACAACAAGGATTAGACTTTGCAGGGAAAGTTTTCTTAGACGAAGGTGACGTAGTTTTATGTGAAAGTCCATCCTACTTAGGAGCATTAAATGCTTTTAAAGCATATTTACCAAAATTCATAGAAGTTCCAACAGATAAAGATGGAATGATAATGGAAGAGTTAGAAAAAATATTAGAAACAACTGATAGAGTGAAAATGATATATGTAATACCAGATTTCCAAAACCCAACAGGAAGAACTTGGCCGATGGAAAGACGTAAAAAGTTCATGGAAATTATAAATAAATATGAAATACCAGTAATAGAAGACAACCCATATGGTGAATTAAGATTCGAAGGTGATACATTACCATCTTTAAAATCAATGGATAATAAAGGATTGGTAATATATCTAGGAAGCTTTTCAAAAATATTCTGTCCAGGATATAGAATAGGCTGGACATGTGCATCTCATGAAATATTAAGCAAATTTATATTCGTCAAACAAGGAGCAGACCTACAAGCATCTAGTATATCTCAAAGAGAAGTTAGTAAATACATAGAATTATATGATTTAGATAAACATGTTGAAAAATTAAAAGAAGTTTATAAAAGACGTAGAGATCTTATGTTAAAAACTATTAAAGAAGAATTCCCAGAAGGTTTAGAGTATACTCATCCAGAAGGCGGATTATTCACATGGGTAGAATTACCAAAGCATTTAGATTCAAAAGTTATAATGGAAGATTGTATAGCAAATAATGTTGCATATGTTCCAGGGGGATCATTCTTCCCTAATGGTGGAAAAGAAAATTGCTTTAGATTAAACTACTCAACATCTACAGATGAGAAAATAGTTGAGGGAATCAAGAGATTAGGTAAAGTTTTAAAGAAATATATGGAAGTAGAAGCAAACGCATAGATAGTATAAAAAAAGAGTGACCTACGGTCACTCTTTTTTAGGGGAGATTGGGATGAAATATATTTAAGTTATGGGGGCTATATATAAATAGTATTATCCATCATAATTTAATATATACGTATTAAAAACAAAAAAATTTACCATAATATATGAAGAAATATAAATTGACAATTATCTTTAGTAATGATAAAATGTGTAAGTATGAGATTTTAATCTCATTTCTCTGCTCTACGAAGTAGAGCCGTTAAGTCCAAAGGGAGGTGAAAAGATAATGAGAAATTATGAATTAGTTTTCGTAGTAAAGCCAAATGCTGATGAAGAAACTAGAGAAGCTGTACTTAACAAGGTTAAGGAAGTTATATCTACTGACGGTGAAGTAGCTAACGTTGACGTATGGGGAACTAGAAAATTAGCTTACCCAATAGCTAAGTTCAACGAAGGTCACTATGTATTAGTAAACTTCAGCGCTGGTGTTGAATTACCAAAAGAATTAGATAGAAACTTAAAGATAAACGAAAACGTAATAAGACACATGATAGTTGCTGCTTAATGACTAGTTTTATTATGTAAAAGGCGGTGTTATTATGAACCATGTTGTTTTAGTGGGTAGATTAACAAGAGACCCAGAGTTAAGATACATCGCAGGAAGTGGAACTCCTGTTGCTAATTTCTCAATAGCTATTGATAGAGAATTCTCAGGCAAAGATGGTAAGAGAGAAACGGATTTTATAGATATACAAGTTTGGGGCAAATCTGCAGAGAATTGCGCTAACTATATCGGTAAAGGAAGTTTAGTAGCTGTACAAGGCTCAATAAGAGTGGATGTATATCAAAACCAAGCTGGAGAAAACAGAAGAGCGTTTAGAGTTAATGCTAACAGAGTACAGTTCTTAGATAGTAGAAATAAATCGGAAAATTCGTATAATAAAGGAAATCAACCAGGATTTGAACCTAGTTTCGAGCCTACGTTTGAACCACAAGGATTAGACCCTCAAGGTTTCCAAGCTATAGATGACGACGATATACCATTCTAAAAAGGAGGGAAATGTTATGATAAACAAGAAGAGACGTAAGAAGAGAAGAGTTTGTCAATTCTGTGCTTCAAAAGACGTTAAGATAGATTACAAAAACACTCAAAGATTACAAAAATATGTAACTGAGAGAGGTAAAATATTACCAAGAAGAATATCTGGAACATGCGCTAAGCATCAAAGAGAATTAACAGTTGCTATAAAGAGAGCTAGAAACATAGCACTTTTACCATACACTGTAGAATAAGAAGGACGAGCCTTATGGCTCGTTTTTTTGTTATTCTAGTTAAATCTACTATGATTTATGATATAATATTTATATATTAAGGAGGGGGCAACTGTGAGATTAGATAGGAATTCCGATATAGCAAGAAACGTTAAAATAATGGAATGGATGAAAACAGAGTTGTTAATGAGCGTAGGGGATTTGTTTAACTTAATGTTTAAAGGAGTAAAGCCTTTAGATGAGGCATTACAAGATACTTTAGCAAATATTATAATGATAACATACCTTTTAGCAAAAAGATTGGGAATTAGTTTTAACGAAATGGATTATAAAATAAAAGAAAAGATAAAACTAGGAATAAATGAGAATCATAGTATAGAAAGATGGTATGGTGAGTTATCTGAACTCAAAAAACATATAGATAATAAGGAGTGAATCTAATTTGAATGATAAAGTAAAACTATCGCAAGTATCGATGATAGTTACGCTAGGGATATTATTAGCTCTAATAACAGCATACGTTCCTATATTTGCTGTACTAAGTTTTTTAATACCAGTACCTTATGCAATAATAGGAACCATAAGTAATAATAAGTACTCAATATTATCTTTGATAATTACTTTTTTAATACTTATATTTGGTGTAGATATAACATATGCTGTGAGTATTAGTATTATGAGCGTACTTCCTGGGATAGTTATAGGTAGTATTGCAAGAAAAAACATAAAAGAAGGTCAAGAAAATAAGTTTGAACCTATATATGCAGGAACAATTATAGTTATAATTTCAACTATAATTTTCTATACTATAGCAAATGTGGTGTTCAAAACTAATTTATTAGATAACTTTATGAATGGTATGAAGGAAGCTGTAAGTGTTCAGCTTCAAATTTTAGGTGATGCAGGTGTAGATGTAAGTAGTGGATTAAAAGTAGAAGATGTAATTACCTTTGCACAAAATCTTTTACCTACAATGCTATTTTTACAGGGGATAGTATTAGCGTTTGTTACATACTACATTGAGGTATTTATATTAAAAAGAATAAGAATGGTAAATTTAGAAATGCCTAAATTTAGAGATTTTTATTTACCGGGAAATCCAGTAATGGTGTCACTTATGCTATACATACTAGTTTTCTTAATTGATATGTTAGGCTTAAATTTTCATGGTGATTTAATCATAATGAATCTTCAACTAGTTTTTAATTTTATGTTTATGGCTCAGGGTATAGCAGTTTCTGTATATTACCTAAGAAATTGGTTTAAAGCTAGTCAAATAAAAAATATATTTATATCAGGATTAATCCTATATATATTCGGATTTATGGGTATATCTTTCTTAGGGATGTTAGATAGTGTAATAGATTTTAGAAAGGTAAGAAGCTATAAATCTGCGTAAGGAGGGAAGTAATGAGGAACAAACCAGCCTTGAAAATTAATATGCCAGAAAATAATGTATACATATTAATTATAGGTGTAGCGAGTACAGCACTACTTTTATATGATTTTTATGTAGGTTGCTTATTTTTCCTTATTTTCTTATATATAGTTTTCCACAACTGGAAAACTACTAATATTAGAAGAAAGGAATGGAATAATTACATTCAAAATCTATCTTTAGATATAGATGAAACAACAAAAAAAGCAATAATGAATTTGCCTATTCCACTTTGTATATTAGAATTTGATGGAAAAATATCTTGGTACAATAATAAATTCCATCAGATGACGGAAACACAAGATTTATTAGGTGAAAACATTGATGATATAGTAAAAAATCTAGATCTTAGAAAAGTTTTAAATGAAAATAAAGAAATGTACACAGATGTAAAGTATAAAGACAGAGATTATACCGTAGTATACAATGTTGTAAAAAATGATCAAGAAAAAAATGCAAAATATCTAATGATGTTATATTGGTTAGATAAGACAGATTATCTAAATTTACAGCAAAAGCATGAAGATGAGAAAAATTCTATGATGTTGATTCAGATTGATGGATACGATGATGTGTTAAAAAGTGCATCAGAGGATAAAAGACCAATGATAAATGTTGAAATAGAAAGAATTCTTTCTAATTTAGAAAATACATCTAAGTCAGCATTAAAAAGAACATCAAAAGATAAATTTTTCTTAGTTATGAACAAAAAAGAACTTAAAAAGCTAGAAAGTGAAAAATTTTCTGTACTAGATAAAATAAGAGAAATAGACTATGGAAATACATTACCTGTTACCATAAGTATGGGAATAGGTGTAGATGGAGATTCAATAAATGAAAATTTAAAATTAGCCTCTGGAGCTCTTGATTTAGCTTTAGGTAGAGGTGGAGATCAAGCTGTTATAAAAACTAAAGATAAGTCAGTATTCTACGGTGGAAAATCTAAAGCAGTAGAAAAAACTACAAAAGTAAAATCAAGATTAATAGGTCATGCACTAAGAGAAATTATATTAGAAAGTGATCATGTATATATAATGGGACATAAATATCCAGATATGGATGCTATGGGGTCGGCAGTTGGAATATATGATATATGTAAATCTTGCGGTAAAAAAGCCAATATAGTTCTAGACAGTACAAATGAATCAATAGATATATTTGTAGATAGAATAGAATCTTCAGATTATTATGATGGAATATTTATAGATAGCGAAGAAGCTATAAGAAGTTGTACGAGAAATACACTTATAGTAGTAGTTGATACTCATAGACCTAATTTTACAGAATGTAATGAACTCTTAGGTATATCTGATAAAATCGTAGTAATAGATCACCACAGAAGAGGTGTTGAATTTATAAATGATACGGTACTTTTATTCCATGAAATATACGTATCATCTACATGTGAGATGGTAACTGAGCTAGTTCAATACATGGAGGATAATGTAAAAATAAACAAATTAACTGCAGAAGGCTTATTAGCTGGTATAACGCTAGATACTAAAAATTTCGCCTTCAAAACAGGGGTAAGAACCTTTGAAGCTGCATCATATCTTAAAAAAGTAGGTGCAGATACTGTAGAAGTCAAAAAGCTATTTAACTCAGACATAAGTGATTTTATAACTAAGGCTGAAATCATACAAAGTGCTAAGATAGTTTATGGAAAAATCTGTTTAGCTTATACAGAAAGAGTAGCAGATAACATAAATATAGTAATAGCACAAGCAGCAGATGAATTATTAAATATAAAGGAAGTTGAAGCATCATTTGTCCTAGGAAAAAAAGATGATAAAATATTCATAAGTGCAAGGTCATTAGGAGAAACCAATGTACATGTTCTTATGGAAAAACTAGGCGGAGGAGGGCACAAGGATATAGCAGGTGCTCAATTAGAAGGTGTTTCATTAAAAACTGCATATTCAATGGTACAAGATATAATTGACGAATGCATAAAGGAGGAGAAATAGATGAAAGTTATATTATTAAAAGACGTTAAAGGAACTGGTAAAAAAGGTGAAGTAAAAGAAGTAAGTGATGGATACGCAAGAAACTTCTTACTTAAAAAGAAATTAGCAGTTGTAGCAGATAATACAGCAGTAAAAGAATTAGGTGAAAAGAAGAAATCTGAAGAAATAAAAGCTCAAAAAGAGTACGAAGCAGCAGTAGAATTAGGAAAGAAAATGGAAGAATTAAATGTTGTTATATACTCTAAAGCTGGTGATGGTGGAAGATTATTTGGATCAATAACATCTAAAGATATAGCAGAACAAATAAAAAAACAACACTCTATAGAAGTAGATAAGAGAAAAATACACTTAGATGAACCAATAAGAGCTTTAGGTTCAAGATTCGTTGAGATAAAGATACATCAAAAAGTAACTACTAAGATGAGAGTAGATGTAAAAGAGAAACAATAGAAAAGACACTTGAGGTGATAAACAATGGAGGATATGACTAGAATTCCTCCACATAGTGTGGAATCAGAACAGTCTATATTAGGATCTATATTACTTGATAAAGATGCAATGATAACGGTGAGTGAAACTATAAAGCCAAATGACTTTTACAAAGAAGCTCACAAAATCATATATGAATGCATGATAAAGTTAAGTAATAAAGGTGAACCAATAGACTTAATAACCCTAACAGAAGAACTTAAAAAAGAAGGACATTTAGATGATGTAGGAGGCATAAGTTATATAACAAGTTTATCAACAATTGTCCCTACAACATCTAATGTGAAGTATTATGCAGATATAGTGAAGGAAAAATCAGTTTTAAGACAACTTATAAAAGCATCTAATGAAATTATAAGCTTAGGATATGAAGGTTCCTCGAAAATAGAAGATGTATTAGAAAAAGCAGAAAAACAGATATTTGATATATCTCAAGAAAAAGCTAGTGATGATTTTAAATCTATAAACAGTGTACTAATGGATACTTATGATATGATTGAACATCTATACACATCAAAAAGTGAAATAACAGGAATAACGACTGGTTTTAAAGACTTAAACAAAAAGATAAATGGATTACAGAGAACAGACTTAATATTAATAGCAGCTCGTCCGGCTATGGGTAAAACTGCGTTTTCATTAAATCTTGTCCAAAATGCAGCACTAAAAGGTGATGCATCTGTAGCTGTATTTAGTTTAGAGATGTCTAAAGAACAGTTAGTTCAACGTATGTTATCATCACAATCTAGCGTAGAGCTTAAAAAGTTAAAAACAGGAAAGCTAGGAGAAAATGACTGGCCTAGAATAATAGATTCTATGGCAGTTTTATCTAATGCTAAGATATATATAGATGATACTCCAGGTATAAAAATATCAGAATTAAGATCAAAATGTAGAAAGCTTAAAATAGAGCAAGGATTAGATTTAATACTTATAGATTATCTTCAACTTATGGAAGGTGAAGGTAATAATGAAAGTAGACAGCAAGAAATATCAAAAATATCAAGATCTCTAAAAATAATCGCAAAAGAACTTAATTGTCCAGTAGTAGCATTATCTCAGCTATCTCGTGCACCAGAGCAAAGAGCAGATCATAGACCTATGCTATCAGATTTAAGAGAATCTGGAGCAATAGAGCAGGATGCTGATATAGTAATGTTTTTATATAGAGATGAATATTATCATCCAGATTCAGAAAAAAAGAACATAGGAGAGGTAATAATAGCTAAAAATAGACATGGTGAAACTGGTGCAGTAGAACTAGTTTGGCTTGGCGAAGTTCAAAAATTTGCGGATAAATCTAGGGATATGTAAATAAGATATCCACAGAAATTTCTTTGAAATTGGTTAAAGTGTGTGGATAAATGTAGGAAAAAAATCATAAATGTTGAAAAATACAAAAACACTTATCCACATTATCCACATGTAACCTGTTGATAAATGTGAATAAGTACAAAAAAAAGCAAGCTATTAGCTTGCTTTTATTGTTTACAACTTAATATTTATAAATACAAATTTTTTATGGGGGAAAAATGTGTTGCATATAAATGTATTATATATATATCCAAAAATAATAGAAATAAACAAAGAAATAAATTTATTTAGAATAATTGATAATAATATAAAAGAGACATTAGTATTTTACTGCAAAAAAGAATCTAACTATAAGATTATGATGATGGATACAATGTCTGGAGAAAATAAAGAAATTTTAGGTGTATCTAAAATAGGAGAAGTAGAAAAATTTATAAAAGGTATAGAAAAATCAGAAGGAACAATAAAGGGTTTAAATAGCTTAGAAGATATAAAAAAATACATATTAAACTTAAAGTGTAAATAAAAAAGTTTGAAAATGTATCGAATGTTTGATAAAATGTATTGGTAAAGTGTTCGAAAATCTATAGTAGAGGTGAGTTATATGAAAACAGTAGCGATTGTAGGATCTCAATGGGGAGACGAAGGAAAAGGTAAAGTTATAGATTACCTTGCTACACAAGCAGATGTAGTAGTAAGAGGACAAGGTGGAAATAATGCAGGACATACATTAGTTGTAGATGGCAAAAAATTCGCTTTACGTCTAATACCATCTGGAGTATTAAATCCTAACACTATAAATGTAATAGGAAATGGTATAGTGTTTGATCCAAAAGGATTTTTAGAAGAGATAGAGACTTTAAATAAAGAAAATATAGATACTAGTAATATAAAAGTAAGTGATAGAGCTCATGTTGTATTCCCATACCACAAGGAATTAGATGCACTAGCAGAAGAAGCTAGAGGAGATAACAAAATAGGGACTACAAAAAAAGGTATAGGACCTTGTTACATGGATAAAACTGAGAGATCAGGAATAAGAATATGTGACTTAATGGATAAAGACATATTTGCTAAAAAATTAAAAGCACAAATAGATGCTAAGAATAAATTAGTTCAAGGTGTATACGGAAAAGAAGCAATGTTTGACTTTGAAACTATATACAATGAGTATTTAGGATATGCAGATCAAATAAGAAAAAATGTTGCAGATACTTCAGTTGTAGTATATGATGCTATAAAAGCTGGTAAAAAAGTATTATTCGAAGGTGCACAAGGAACATTACTAGACTTAGATTTAGGTACGTACCCATACGTTACATCTTCTCATCCAACATCAGGAGGATTCTCTATAGGAGCAGGTGTTGGACCAAACATGATAAAAGATGTTGTAGGTATAGTAAAAGCATACACTACAAGAGTTGGTGAAGGACCATTTGTTACTGAATTAGACAATGAAATAGGAGAAAGAATAAGAATCCAAGGTCATGAGTTTGGTACAGTAACAGGAAGATCTAGAAGATGTGGATGGTTTGACGCTGTAATAGTTAAATATGCTGCAAGAGTAAACGGATTAACTAGTATATCATTCATGTTATTAGATGTTTTAAGTGGATTCGAAAAAATAAATATATGTACAGGATACAAAATGGGAGATAAGATAATAACAGACTTCCCAGCATCATTAGAAGATTTAGCTAAGTGTGAACCTGTATACGAAGAATTAGATGGATGGAATGAAGATTTAACAACTATAGAAAGATATGAAGATCTTCCAGAAAATGCTAAGAAGTATATAGATAGAATAGAAGAAATAGTTGGAGTTAGTATAGACATGGTTTCAGTAGGACCAAACAGAGCTCAAACTATAATAAGAAAAAATATATTTGCTTAATATACATAAGTGTAGTGGATTATATCCACTACACTTTTTTAGCATATATAAAATTACTTTAAATTTAAAAATAGAAAAAAATTTTTAGATATTTGTATCTAAAGGTATTTTATAAATATTAAATAAAAACTTGCTTTGCTAATATCGTAAAAGACTTTGTCCATTGCTCAAAATGTTAATTAAAATATTTACCTATAAATTATTATTTATACCCTAATTTTTAAAAAATATAGGTCATATAATTATTAAATATTTAAAATTAAGTAATTTTTAATAAAAAGTTAATCTCTGAACCACTGTTATTTACTGGGTTTGGTAGAAAAATACCCAAAAAAGTAAAAAAATATAAAAAAATGTAAAAAAAGTGTTGACGAAAGTGTATGAACCTAATATAATAATATTTGTGAGTGAGAGAAACACGAACAAGCCGAAAGGCAAAAAGGAAATGACCCATTAGCTCAGTCGGTAGAGCACCTGACTTTTAATCAGGGTGTCCCGCGTTCGAGTCGCGGATGGGTCA
>NZ_JADPFC010000011.1:0-42021 GCF_015668195.1 Romboutsia sp. 1001713B170131_170501_G6 | reverse complement strand
TAAAAAAGGAGCAAGAGTTATACTTTTGCTCCTTTTTCATGATGAAAATTTTAGAGTAATAAAAAATTTAAATGTATAATATCAAAAAAAATTTAAAAAATCAAATAAAACTACCTATAGTTATAAAATATTTTTTATTAAATTTATACTATGTCAAAAAGTCTACTTTATGAAATGCTTTATTTTTTATAAAGTTTATATTTCAAAAAAACTAGAAAAAATATATGAAATATTTCAAAAATAATAATACTATTTTTGACACAAAAATATAAATAAAAAAGGTAAATGAATTCATCAGAACTCATTTACCTTTTTGAGAAAAAAATAGATTAAATAATACATTTAATAAAACGACATTTATTTTGATAGTTAGCAACTATTTATTTAACATAATATCAAAATAAAATTTTAATGTCAAATGATTAAAAGGATCAGGTATATTACCTAATCCTTTTAATCACTTAACTATTTAAACGTATATGTTATGGAGATTTAGACTATTTTATTTTATATTAAAAAAAAATTAAATTCAATTAAAACAACATATCAAAAAAATAAAAAGGAAAATAAATCTTTAAACTTATTTTCCTTTGAAGTAAAAATCCATAGAAGATAATTCAAAAGTGACTTTAAATTACAATTTTAATACTATCAAAAAATACTTTTAAAGTCAAATACATTGAAATGACTAGATGATATACCAAATCTTTTATAAGATGTGTAAATATATAAAGTTCACATTATTTTATTATATAAAAAATCAATGAAATTAATATATTAATTTCAATTGTCAATAATTGTAATTAAAAATAATTTACTGTAAAAATTTGTAATGTTATACTTTTTTATAATAAAAATAAACTATAGGAGGATTTATTATGATTGATGATGAACGATTTTTATTTAAAAAAGATGAAGAAATAGCAATAAGTTTTTTAGAGAAACTTTATTATTTCATTGAAGAGTATAAATTTTCATTAGAAACTATTTCAAGACTAACTAGAATTGATTTAAAAAAATTAAATGAGTTTTATTATAATTCAGGTAAATTACATTATGATGAATTAAGCTTGATAAAGAAAGTTGTTGTATTACCATTTGAAAATGTTTTTGAAATTGCTGAACATAATTATGTACATGTTATAGAAATACAGAAAGAATTAAATAATTTGAAAAAACTAAATAGTTTAAAAGGAGAATTATCATGAAAAAATAAAAAGCACTAAGAATATTATTAGTGCTTTTTAATCTAAAAACTATAAAAATAAGAATATATTATAAAATAACTAGCATAAATATATTTATCTAGTGTATAATATAATCATAAAAGAAATTACAATCTTTTAGCCTAGAGTGTGATTTCTATTTAATTAGTTAAAAATTATTTTTCAGAATCACTCTTATTGCCAGTAAGAGTGATTTTTAATATATCATATATAAAAGCTCCAAGTATACTAATAAGTATAGCATCAGAGTTTTTTAAAAATAATATTAATATTTCCATACTTCCTCACCTCCTTCCTGTAAAGAAGTAGGTGATTTTTCTTTAGTATAGAAACCATCACTCTTAGATTGTAATTTCTATGTGTATTATATCATAAACATTATAATAAATAGAATATAAAATATTTCTATACATATAATATATATATCATTGCAAAGGACTTCGCCATTTGAAGTAAAAAGGACTAGGGGTGTACGACCTAGTCCTTTTTGTATTTATGTTAATTCGCAAATTTTGGGCTTAAGTATATTTTAGAGTATAAATATATATAGTTCAATGAAAACTACTTATAAAAAATAAAAAGGAGTAAAAATCATAACTTTTACTCCTTTTAGCCTATTACTAAATTTCAAAATACTACATTTTACTTCTATAGTTTGAAGGTTGATAAGTTCATTCTTATCAGGTTTCTCAAAATATATTATCCAAAATAGTATCTAATATTTATTTTAACTTCAAATATTCAATATGTACATACTAAACATATATTTTTAATAAAAAAGAGACTATACAATATATGGATAGTCTCTTTTTACTACATATACTTATGCAAAATACTTATAGCAAAAAATTACATCAAGATTATATACATAATATAACAACATTTTACAAAAAACAATAATATAAAGTTATTTATATATATTCTTTTTATAATATAATTATTTATAAAAAAATAAATGACTACCCTATTTAGGATAGTCATTTATTCCTCATAACAAATTAAGAAAGTATATAGTATGATTTAAAAAATACTATAAAAAATAAATAATGATTGTCTACAATATTATCAAAAGAATATTTTAAAGTCAAATGTTTTAACCTATTTTAAGATGCACAAAAAAAGGCTCGGTATATAAATATAATACCGAGCCTTTTTTTGAGAATATTTTCTAAAAAGATTTAATTTTTATATATAAAATAATATTATATTCTTAGATATTATTCAAGCAAAATAATAAACAAAAATAAAAAGGAGCGAGAGTTGGGCTCTCTGCTCCTTTAATGTTAGTTACTAGGTCTAACAACTACTACATTTTATTTCTGCAGTTCGAAAAAAACAATTCACCTTAGTTATAGATATTATTATAACTTATATAAAATAAAAAAGACTACTATTATATAATAGCAATCCTTTTTATTTTAATAGTTAAAATTAACTAATGTAGGAATATAATATTATCAAAAAAATATTTTTAAGTCAAATATTTTAACCTATGATCTATAACAATTCTATATAGTCTGTATGGATGTACCCAAGGCCTTTATTTCCTTTGTATCCTTCTATGCTTACCCATCCACTCATACAATAATTTAATTTAACAACATCATTTTTTTTCAATTTACCTATAATATTAAAATTAGTTCCTCTATCCCATCTAACATTTAATACATTTGCTGTAACTCTAGCTTTCTTACCTGTATAATCTCCATTTTTAAACTTATTTGTTGATGATACTTGACTAGTGTTACTATTTATTTTATTATCTAATTTTTCATTTAATATACCTTCAACTATTGCTTTTGCCATTGCTTTATATCCTACCTTTTTGTATAGTAAAACATCATCCTTATCATCTATAAAACAACATTCTATAAGTATTGCTGGTGCTTTTGTTTTTCTTAATACATAGTAATCTTTTTTAATTTTAACTCCTCTATTATCAAAACCTAATTTTGATATATTTTTACATATTCTTTCTGCAATATCTTTAGTTTTTTCATCATAGCAATATACTTCAACCCCTGCATTATCACCATCTCCGTCTTCATCATCTCGTCCAGAGTTAAAATGTATAGATACGTCTAAATCAACATCATGTGCATTACATTTGGCAACAATTTGAGATAAATTTTTATCCTGTGTTCCTGCTGAATCTACAGTACAATCATATGTAATATTATTTTCTTCTTTTAATAATCTTATAACTTCATCTTTTACATTTCTATCTTCAATAGATTCATGTATCCATCCGATACCATCGATATAAGAACTAGCTCCACTTGCTCCTTTTCCTTGTGCATCATGTCCTGCATGTATATTAGACTTCATAATCAATTACCTACCTTTTCTAAAATTTTATTTATTAAAAAAGAGCTACTTAATTAGTAGCTCCATCTAATTTATTTATTATTTCTTTAACATCTTCTTTTACTTCTTCTACAGTTTTAAGTTTCTCTGCCATTTCTTGCATTATTTTTTGATTATTAAATATTATACTTTGTAATTTATCTTCTCTTTCTTGTGCTTTTAATTCTCTTTCTTTATCTTCTTTTTTACTATAAAACAATAACCAACAGAACAGTATTGCAAAAATACCTTGTGTTAGCACAACATCATTAAAAAACTTATCCATAAATAAATTTACCCTCTCTACATCGTATTTAAAAAGGCTAGAAATTTAATAATTCTAGTCAATAAAAAAAGACTATGCTATGTAGTCTTCTCCTGTAATTTCTTTATATTCTTCCTCTGTTATTTTTCCACTTATAACAAACATTTTTACTTCTTCTTTAGTATATTTCTTTTTATCATAATATCTTTTTACTTTTTCAAACCAATCAATCATTTTAATTACCTCCCATCATAGCTATTTCTAAAGTTAAATCTGCTAAATCATTTTCTAGTGTCTCTAATCTTAAATCTTTCATTGCATTATCTAATAATAAATCAGCATTTTCTTCTTCTAAAGCAGATAGTTTATTATTTACCTCATTCTCCCAAGTTAAATTAGATGAATTATCAGGCATTGAAGGAGTTAAAAATATTAATTCTTTAGTTTCTAAATTAACACTAGTACACTCTTTACCATTAGCTAATTTATTAAATTCTCCATAGTTTAATTGTATTGATGATATTGTGTTTTTGTTTCTTTCACTAAGCTCAGGATATATACAACAATCTTCATCGAAAGTTGTATCTCTTGAAACATTAACTAAATCACCTATTACTAATAATGTATTTCCTGTTATGTTACAATAATATATTTTTGTTCCTACATTCATAAGTTACCTCCTTATTCAACTGCAATCCATTTTACAGTTATTTTTTTAGGACTATCTCCTCCAAAGCAAACAGGTATTTTAAATCCACCTTTAAATAAAGTTTCCTGTGTAATATTATATTTATGAAACAACATATACTGATTATCTGTATATGTTATGTAGCTATAATTTGAGTTTATATCTAGATCAAGGTAACATATAAGTATTTCTTCATAAATTGCCCCTAAAGGAGGTATTGTATAAAAGTAAACTTTACTAGGCTTAAAATCTAAATTTGTTACATTAGCTATATAAACATTCCTATTTATGTTACCTGAATCAGGACGTGAGTACGTTTTTCCTATAGTTAATGAACCTGTTGCTACTTTTTTTCTAGTATTAATTTCTTCCCTAACTTTTTCAATTAATACACTTAATTTTGAACCTGGTACAACATTCACACTTTTACCAATAAGTATACTTTCAAGTGTATCTCTATCTGCATTAGCTCGTGCAGCCTTTTTATCTATAGCAACAAGAACATCTTTCAAAGGTGTACTTATATCTAATTGAGCCACAATTATCACCTCCCTATTATAAGCATTTATCTAACTTATTGTGTATTGTTATAGCCTTTAATCTTTGACCGTTTAAATCTTCTTCAATTTGGTTAGATTTATTAAATAATTTTATTAATGCTTGATTTATATTAGCATCTTCTCCAAGTTCAAAGAGATTACCTAGGTCAGTTAATTTAACTTTTGTATCAACTAATTCAATATTATTTATTTTTTCCTCTAAATCTAAGATATCTTTTTTAGTTGCTAGTATAACTGTAGGATCTATTTTAAGAGTTACACTAGAGGTATTTGAGATTTCTAATACCATTTTAAGTATTAAATCTTTTACACTTCCATCTCCAGCAATAGGTTTATATGTTTCAGGAAACTTTCCTATAGCTATTAAGTTACCGTCTGAATCGACAGCCCCTACTTCCCTAACCATAAATCCACCATCAGAACCTGGTATTACAGCCTCTAATATTACCCAATTTGGGTTTTCGTCATCAATTCGTATTGAGCTAATATTACCTTCCCATAGTTTATTTTTTAGTTGTGTTTGTTCTTCAGTAGGATTATAATATGATCCATTACCATCTCCTACATGAAATTTAACTATATTTAGTTGTGTTCCTAATGCTGTAGCATTTGCTATCTTAGCTTTACCTATCTTAGTTAGAATTGTATAAAATTGCTCATTCATTTAATCACCTCTTTCTTAGGATATATAGTTGTGTTTTCTATACCACCATTATTACCTATAGCTATATGTAAAGTACCTTTTGAGTCTAAGTCCTTAGGGGACCAAGGAAAAGTAGTTACTTTTTCTCCAGATAGCAAAGAAGATGCTATATAAGTTGTATTTCTAGACACAGAGTATAGTTCTATTTTTTCTAAATGTGATCTAGTATTTTTTACAACATTAATAGACTCTTCAAACTTATCTAATAATAAATTTATATTGTTTTCTACTTCTATTCGTACTTTAAACATAAAAGGATCACCATCATACTCAAACCATTCTTTTAACACAGCATTACCAAATATAGATGTTAATAAAATTTCAACGGCAGCAGGTGTTCCTTTTAATTTATGTATTTTTTTTGCATTTTTTATTAGATTCCTCTTAACACTAATAGGAAAATCAACACTATAGAAATCAACATAAAATTGCCACGCCAATTCGTCTAAGGTATCATCATCAAGTTGATCTATTCTTCCATATATAAACGCAAGTTTAGCTTCTCTAGCAAGTTTTTTAAAAACAGGATTTAATGCTTTACACATAGCTATAGTAGAAGGATCTTGTTTCATGTGACTAGTTTGAAGGTCTAATAAATCTACATTATTAATATCCATTAGTCTAATCCTCCATAAACAACATTTATATTTCTGGCCTTAGCTACTTGAATATCCTTAATATCTATATGAGTAGGTGATATTAATTCTATTTTTCTAACTGCAGTAAATTTATCATTAGTTGTAGTTGAATAGGTTGCTGCATCTTGAATTCTGTATCTAAGTTCATCTGGGTTGATTGATTTCCCTAGATTAGATTGTTGCCAATTTATATATTCTCTTATAGCTCCTGTAGTTAGATCTAAGTTTTCACCTTCAATGGCTTTCCTATATATAGCTTCTTTATATGAGTGATTTCTATCTAAGTAATATGTCAAGTTAATATCATATTGTACTTCCTCACAACCTTCAACTTCAACATTATCAGTTAAAGGTCTTCTATCTCTTCTAGAGCAATCTTCAAGAACTTTATTAATAATCTCTTCTGTAGGAGTAACAGCTCCATCTAATAATATAACTATTTTAACAACTCCTGGAGATGGTGAAGTAGGTTTTGCATCAACAATACTTGGATGAGCACCTTTAGCGAAAGCTATATAAGCATCATCTGGTCCTGCTGTAGATAATGCTTTTTGAGATAGTCTACAACGTTCTCTATACCTTTCATCAGATTCAATATTCGAACCTCCTGCTGACATTTCAATATTTACTATTGATTCAACAAAAGGAATTAAATCCACCATTAAGTTTATTTGTCCTGGTATAAAACCATTAAACTCTGGACCTACTTTTTCAGCATCTAATATTCCTATAGCTTCTAATTGTCCTGAACATATAGTTATTTTTTCTCTAGTTTTAAAATAAATATTTCCATCAGGAGAAACTCTTGTATTAGCTGGTATTACTATATCAGTATCTTGAATTTTGCTTAGTTTACATTTACATTTACAACTAGCTTTTTGAGCTTCAAGTCTTTCTGTAAAAAATAAATCTTCTCCTATACCATCAAGTTTTTCACCTCTTGAGTATCTGAGAAGATTTTGTTTTGCAGAATCATTTATTTCATGTTTTATACCAACGATTAAAGGTGTTAATTGTTGTAAGAAAATACGCCTTTCATCTCCTGGATATAAAGGTTCACCAATTAACTCTTCAAAATCATTAATAATTTTTAAATTAATAGCTTTTGCATCTATATTTACAAAATTTATATCACTCAATATCTACCACCACCTCAATATCTATTTCTCCATTTGGAAGTTGCTTTACAAATACATTTTTAATTTTTGCCCTTGGTTCATATTCTTCTATTAAATCATATGTTTCTGATATTAATAGGCTTTGTACATCTAAAAAATTTCTATCTAAGTTTTCTGGGTTTCTTCCCATTACTCTATCGTATGCAACCTCATATCGTACTGTATTTAATATATTAATTATATTTTGTATAATTCTTTCATCATCAGTAGCATTCCAGTTTATATATGATTTATTTGAATTAATATTATAAAGCATTATCCATATAACTCCTTTTCTAGAGCTTCTATTTTACTATTATCACTTTTACTAGTTTTATTTTTGGATTTAGATTTTGATGCATTTTTATTTTTTCTTTTCTTACTTTTTTTAGATGACTTAGTTGTTCCAGCAGTAGATTTTTTTGAAGTACTTTTCGTACTACTTTTAGTAGTATCATTACTTGAACTAGATGTAGTAGTATTTTCTTCTTTCTTTCCTGCTCTTACATATTCTGAAAATTGAAGTTGAACTTTAGCTTTTAGATACTCTCCTGAAACACCTATTTTTGTTTCACTAACATCAACATTAGTTAGTAGAAATTTATATGTTGCTAAATTTCTATTACCAATTATTAGATGATATGGTATTTTAGAATCTTTTATTTTTTTCCATTCATCTATTTCATTTCTTACATCAATATTTTTCTGTTTTATTAATGAGACATTTAAAGACACTTTATCTAATCCAGGACCTTTTATATAAGTAGATGGTTTACTACCGTCTACTTCTTGTTCATCAATTTTTAATTCACTATTCATAGTAAATTCATCAAAAGTATATAAATGATTAGAGCTTACTTTAAATACTTTATTGGCAAAACTTCCTATTATTGACATTTTGCAATAATCACTCCTTCAGTATCAGTATAAAAAGCAACTACAACTCTATCACCTACACTTAATGTATTTATATCTATGTGGTATGCTAATTCAAGGTTATAAGAGACGGTTGACTCTTGAGTAGGCATTACGACTCTTATATTATTTGAATCAGTTATATTTGATATAACTCCTCTAATAATCATATCAATCCACCTTTCTAGCATATATATAGCTTCTATTTTTTATAAAATCATGCTTTATACTTTCTATAAAATATTTTCCTGAAAATGCTCCAACTTCTTTTATTTCAATAATACTTGAACCAGCTAAATTAGTATTTAAGTTTACACAAATATTTAAGGTATTAATATACTTGTTTTTATATTTAAGTATATTCTCACAAAATCTATTACCTTCTACAACAGATGAAACTCTTACTTTTGGCTTAAGAACACTTGCATTATCCAATGTATTGATAATTTCTGATTTTATATATTCTTTAGCAAAATATTGTATTTCACATTTAGAATAAGTATCTAAGTTACTTTTTCTAAATTTATATTTACCTATAAAGTCTTTTGGAGTAAATTCATCAATAGGATCTTTAGCTTCAAATAGATTTTCATTATATATAACGAGTTTATTATTAGTAACCTTAGCTCTATATCCTTCTAAAATACATCTAGACACTAAAAAAGAAAAATCTGTCTTATTAATCTGATCCAATCTATTATACGTATAGTTATTTATTTCATAAGTCTCAATCTTTAGATTTAATCTTTCAGCTATAGTTGATGCAAATTTCAAAAATGTTATATTTTCTAAAGTAGAGCATTTTATTTCTTTATATTTTCTTTTGAGTGAATTTGCTTTTATTATACATTTCCCACTATTTATATAAACAGTATCTACATACATTAAACCACTTGAAAATCCATCTTGGATTATCTCAATTGTTTCATCAGTATCTATATTCCATATTCTCCAGTTATTTTCTATATCTGATATACAGATTTCTAAGCTATCATAAATATCACCAGCATTATCGTTTATAATAGCTCCTATTACATTTAAATCATGAGATATATTTACTCCGTTAATTTTAACTATCATTTAATCACCTCTTCCAAGGTGGTAAAGATGAATTAGCTTCTATATCAAGTATAGGAATATTAAGTTCTACACCTTCATCAAATACTAATATAGTTCCGACATCTGGATTAGCTTTTATTATTTCACTAGCATAGTATTCATCATCATAAAAGTCTAAGGAGATACTATCAAAAGTATCTCCTTGTAATGTACTATATGTTAAATATTGTTTCATCTATATTTACCCTTTCACCATCTTCATTCATATTATCTATGAAATCCTTGAAGTCTTCAAAGCCAGATAATATCATTTCTTTTATTTGCTGTTTGTCATTACCTCCTGCATATATTGTAGGACTGTAAGTATAATAATTACCATCACCATTAGAAGATGTTGATCTTTTGCTTTTTAAAGAAATATTTCTAGGTTTTAAAGTTCCTAAAGGTTCTCTAGATACACCTTGATTAACTCCCAATATTCTACTAGTTTGTTCTAATAGTTGAATACTTCTAGGGTTATTTTTCTTTAAAGGTATTACAGCTTCTGGACCTGCTTCACCACAAATAGATGGTCGTGTTGCAATACCACCTTTTGCATACTTTTTCATTCCTTTTGATGATTTACCACCTTTTGAGTCTCCTCCTACATTAGGTATTTTAGGGATATTTATTAGTGGTATTTTATTTATAAGGTCTATAAGTGAATTTAAAGCGTTTATAACTGCATTACAAGCATCCACACCCCATTGTTTTAAGGTGCTAAAAAAGTTTGTAACAGAAGTTCTTACAGTTTCTGATGTATTCCATAGATATATAAGTCCTGCAACTAAGAGTGTTACTCCAATAATAACAAGTCCTATAGGAGAAGTTAAAAAGGCCATTACAGCACCAAAGGCTCCCATTACACCAGTACCTATAGCCACAGCTACGTTTAAAGCTCCTTGAGCTCCTGCTAATAAGAAGGTTTTAATTGCTGAGGCACCTTTACACACTGCATCCCAGGTATATAAACCAATAATACCTGCTGTTAATGCCATATCTTGCATTTTAGCAAATAATAAAGGTAAATATTGTGTTCTAGCCAACCTTAACATGCCTGCTAAATTTGATATAGTAGTTACTGCATTAGATACAAAACTTATAGCTTTCCATGTTAAAAAAGACATACCTATAAATCTAGCTATATTCATTATTTGTGGTCCATGAGTTAACATATAGTTACCTAAATTCATTAATTTAGGTAATGCTATATCTATACCATTTGATATATCTGTAGCAAATTTACCAAAACTCTTTTGTAATTCTTCAAATTTACCACTAGCTTGAAGTCCTTGTAATTTTTCACTTATTTGAACAGCCTTATCTTTAATAACATCAAAAAAACTACCCTTTACAACAAGCCCTTCATCACTTACACCAGCCATTTGAGCTAATCCTGACTTCCATACACCAGATATAGTACTCATAACTCCTTTAAAGCTATTCGCTTGTATTTGCATACCACCTTCAAATCGTTCTTTCATAAGACTCATTAATGAAGCATTAAAGGCTCTTTGATTTGTTATTTGACCTTTGTTATTTACAACTTCAAGGTCTCCAAGTTTTTTATTCGCTTGTTTTACTATTTGCTCTTTGGTAATTCCAAACTCTTTTACAAATTGTTACTACACTTTTTAAGTGTGAATAGGACATTTCTGCCTATTTCTATACATCACTGCATAGTTCGGACTATATCTTCATCCGTTCTGGATGCTCGGCGTATTTTATCTAATTACTTAAATAAAATGGGTGTTATCACCATATCTTTTTATAAAAAACTTAGGCTTCCCCTAGTCTCTACACCTTCCTAAAATTTCTTTATAGGCTTGGATCGGTATCATCTTTTATCTTTCGTAATAAAAAGACTTCCACCGAGTTTACCGAGTTTATTTTTTAGCATATCCCTATGCTACGAGGCTAAAAATTAACCTCTCGAGTTCTCCAGTTTGAGCATCAGCTACAGCTTCAACCGCTTGATCCATTCCTTTACCCATGGCGGCAGCCATATCTCCTATATAAGGTAAAACTTTTTGAGCTTCAAGACCATAACTTTGAAGTTTTACTGTTCCATCTACTATATCTCCTGTTTCAAAAGGTGTTTTATTAGCATAATCAACAGCCCATTTGAAGGTTTCCCCTGCTTTTTTGTTATCTTTCATAACTATGTTTAATGTGTTTCTATACTGCTCCATTGATGATGCTTCAGACAACATATCTTTAGAACCTTTGACGGCTAATGCAGCACCAGCAGTTGTTCCAGCTAATGCCATAGTTTTTACAGTTTTCTTTGCTTCACTAGCTGCATTTCTTAAATTTTTACTTAAACGAGAGGCATTATTAGATGCTGTTATAAGTCCTCTAGAGCATGAAGAGGTTCTACCTAAGGAGCTATTAAGTCTAGTTGAACTATTAGTAACAGTCTTAAAAGCATTTGAACTTTTAGATGCAAACTTAGTTACAGCATCAAAAGCTCTTTGAAGAGATGGATTAAGTTTACCACCAATTATTATATTAGTATTAAAACTTTTCATTATTCACCTCACTATTTTGATTTATTTCTAGCCTCTAATTCGTCGGCCAAATCAAAATAATATTCAACTAACTCTTTTATAGGCATTTCTAAACAGTCTCTTCTTGAGTTAGATGTTTCTAATGTTATTTGAGCTATTGATTTTCTTATAAAATCAGGTGGAGTGAATCCACCTAATTTATGAAAAAATCCCTTATTATAGCCGTTGCCTTTGCATAATCTTTCATTGAAAGTCTATTTATATCTAAATAATCTAACCCACTTGCAAATGCGAATAATTGAGCATGTAAAACTGTATCTATTTCAGGTGATACTACAAATACTTGTCTTTTAACTAGTTCTTGTATAGCTTTCTCTATTGATCCACCTGTTAATTTGTCTGTATCATAATCTATATACTTTTTTTCTTCACCATCAATCATTATAGGTTTACTTAAAGTTAATCTATTTGGATGTTCAATAACTTCTATTTCTACTACATTTTCATTCATAATTAAATACCTCCTAAAATATAAAAGAAGCCCTTAAAGGACTTCCTTTTTTTAATTTATTTTATTTTTTATATCTTGAGTAATACATATAAATAATGACTCCTGCTAATAAAATTATTAAAAGAATATAGTCATATTGAGTAAATGGTCTATACTCCATACTATCACTCCTATTTATTATATTAATATAACAAGTATTTTAACAGGATTTACTATTAAATGTCTAATAATATAAAGATTTTATAATAATGCATTTATTGGTTGAGTTTTATCTACTCCATTTACTTTAAAAATACCATTTAATTTATCTATTTCTAATACGATTTTACCATTTGTTACACGTTTATATGATAAGACTTCGTATTCAAAACTTCCATCTTGTCCAGAACCAGGTTCGATTTTACCCTCACCGATTTTCTTTGGTATACATTTCATAAATGCTTTATGACCTATAATATCTGTTGATGAACTAGAGCTATCTAAGGCATCTGTTACCCATCTAACCTCTATATCTTTCCCATCCATAAGTAAGGCTAAGTCATCTGGATTATTAGATACTCTTGTAGATATTGATAAAGTCATACTTCCTGCTTGATATGGAGAAGGTAAATCTATTTCCCCTATTATTCCAGAACCTTTTATTGAATCCGTTAGTATTTCTATCTCAGGAAGTTCTACACTTGCTGTATCGCCTACTTTTTTTCCCTGTACATAAACAGAATAGTTTATAACTTTATTTCCTATTTTCATTTTATTCACCACCTATCATGTCTAATATTCCTTGAGAGCTATATTGAACTCTTTGAGTAAGAGATTTAGCAGGAATAGTTGTAGTTGTTAAAGTATCAAATACAAAATTTCCTTGCATTAAATCAGAAACAATATTATCTGTATTTCTAAATTCTATCTTACCAAATAATAATTTACCTTCGCTAATTAAAGAATTTAATCGTATTTGTTCAGTATTAAGAAGAGCGTCTATGTCATTTCTAGTCATAGGCTTATCAACTTTTTCAGCATTTCTTTTTTTAAAGTCATTGTTTAAATATATATTCATTCTTCTATTAATATCAAACATTTCTTCAGGTTTATTAGTTTTACCATGTTCAAAATTACTCATATGAGAACCCCATAAAACCCATTTACCTCCATAAAATAATGCTGTTGTTATTCCTTTTGAATTTAAGATATTGGCTGTATCTATAGTGAGCTTTATATCTTTATCAGAGTCATTTACTAGTCCTGATATATCTATTGCTTTATTTGAAGGAGTTTCACATGGTATCCCATTATTTTTTACATCAGTTTGTTGAGTTCTAACTATAGCTAAAATAGACATATACATTCTCTTGCCTTGCATCTTACCCATTGGCCAACAAAGTTTTTCGTCTATAGAGGATAGTCCATCAGATTCCTTTTTTTCTATAGCTTGACTATAGTTATTTAAAGATGTATCTAAATCAGTATATATAACACTATCCCATAATCCACTTATGCTTTTTGATACTTCTAATAACTTATTTCTAACTATAAGATTTTTACCATACTTAGGTACACATAATATATTAGGTGCTATATTAAGGTCTTCATATACTGCGTGAACACAATATATACCTTTTCTTTCACCTGTACCAGCATCATATGAGCCTATTATATCTTGAGGAGTTGTATTTATTGTAACAGTACTATAACTTAAGCTAACAGTACTTGGTGCCTCTGTAATAAATGTAATAATTATATTACCAGTTGTTGAATCTACATCTATTTTATAATCTGTATCTAATACTTTATCTGCTATTTTTATAGAGCTAGATATTGTATTTTCATCAAGAACTATTCTTTTATTTAAGACAGGAGTGTCTTTTGCAGATACATTTTTCTTGCTTAGGCTAGGATCTAAAACATTTATCAATATAATTGGTCCTATACTTTGTATTTTGTTTTTAAAATGTGCAAATACAGCTGCCGATAACGTATATTTATCAAAATCATCATCAGAACTATATCCCATTTCAATCTGAGCTTCATCTAAATTAGATATAATTATTGGTTTATTTACTTTGCTTTCACAGTTTAAAACCCTGTGTACAGGTGCAACACCTATATATATAGGTATTGTGTTAGATGTAGTAACTATCTGCTCATTTGATGGAATATATTCGCCATATACACCATGTTTGTATGAAGTCATATCATACACCTCCTATAAAAAATTATTTATTATTGGTAATGGACACATTTTAACTTTAAATGTTATATATCCAGCCCAATAAGGATATATTTGTTCATCATAAAAGCCCCACTCAATAGGTTTTTCTACTATAATTCCTATATCAGAAGGGCTTTCATTTAGTATCATTCTTATTTTAGTTATTAAATTTAATATGTCAGTATATCCTTTAGAATTAGGTATAATTCTGTCTTCTAAAGTTAATCCTATATCATACGTTTGTATGTTTAATCGTATATTTAAAAATACATCATCATCATCTTTTCCATTATCGGAACAAATTACTATTCCTGGTATATCATATCCATATTCATGAAGGCAGTTTTTTGGAGGAACCCAGCATATATATATTGCTGGTGGCACTAGTTCATACTCTTTATTATCATCACTAGCTTTTTCTAACTTTATGTCTTTAAGTCTTTCATCTAGCAAATCTTTTATTTTATTTAATATATCTTCGTCTGTCATAGTTTATTTAATCTCCATTCAATTTCATGTTCTATCCTCTCCTGTAATTTTTCACTTGCTTTTTTTTCTATTGCCTTTATTACTTTCTCATTTGAAATCATTTGAGGTACTGACAATGTTCTTAAAAGCCTTACAGGAGTTCTTTTTTTGCCTTCTCTCATCCAAATATGAGTTGCTCCATTCATAGTTTGAACAAATGCTGTAGGTGATGTTTTTATTACTTTATACCCTTCTTGCTTTTTAACTTTAACCTTAACTTTTTTATTTCTTTTTTTATATTTTTTGGGGTTATATGGGAATTTACTTAAAGCTATAGTACTTCCTTTTGATTCAATATAGGCATTTAAACTTCCTTTACTAGCTCTTTTTTTCTTTAATGTAGCTCCTACATCTTTTTGTTTTATAGAGTATTCATTAGTAACTTCTTTCTTTGTTTGAGTAATTGTATATGTAAGAGTTCTATTTATCGCTGCTGCTGTAGCTGCTGGAACTTTATTTGGAAAATCCTTAAACTTTATAGCTATCTTTTTTAGCTCTTTATCGTTTATAAAAGTATTATTAGCCATTAACTACTTGCTCCTTTTAGGATTATTTCATATAGTCCTAAGTCTTCTCTTACATCAAATACTTTATAACTTCTTTTATTAAGCATTTGTACTTCTCCTACCTCTGGAGTATGTGGGAAGTCATTGACTTTGCAATAGTACAATAAATCCCCCACATGTATTCCATCATACTCTTTTTTACTTCTATCTTGTAATCTATCAAGATCTATTACTATATCTATAGGGATACCATTTAAATATACTTTTTCTGAAAAATCTTCAAAAAATATTTTTAAATCATCTATCGCTTGATTAGATAAATTACTCATTACCCTATTTTTACTATAGCTACTGGTGTACCTGATGGCTTATCTTCTACAATCCATCCTGCGATAGTATCTCCTTTAGTTTTAGTTATGTTGCCTGATTCATTTAAATAAGCAGTATCACCTATTGAAAATACTTCTGTCTTTTCTGCTGCCATTTCATAAACACCTACAACACTTATAGAACCAATTTCACCAGGACTTATATTAGATGCTGCTATTCCAACTCTAGTTCCTAATTTAACAACATCTCCATATAATATGGTTGCTCTTGAATCATTTGATTTACATATCGTATTACCTTCTTTTATATATCTAGCCATTATTATTTCACCATCCTATTTTATATTCTTATCTCTATTTACCTGCATTTTTATATAATCCTTTATAGTCTATTGCTGTAACTCCATAATCGATAAATATTCTCCATTTCATACCTAAGTTATCAAATGATATAGCACTTTCTAATGTAGGCATATCTGAACCATTTAAATATGTTACCTCTATAGTGTCGCAATCAAATGGACTTGCTGCTAAATACCAAGCATCTTCACTATATACGTCTAGCTCTGGATCTACAATTAACTTAAGCTTATTTCTAAATGGGTTTATTATATTAGCATTATTAAATGCTGGGTCAGATATAGAGTTTAAAAATTGTTCTGCTTGTGTTTCTAATGCAGCAGGTACTATTAAATATTGTGGTGATATATTTAATGTTTCTAGTCCTCTTAAATTCTTTTGACTTCTCATAGCTCTTCTTGCTTCACCCATAGTTCCTACATTTATTGCTCCTGATGTCTTAGCTAAGTTAGCATGTTTACTATGAAATAGTTCAACATTATCATATATCTTAGGATTTGTACCTAACATTTGATAAACAAGTTTATTTATACCTCTATCAGCTGCTCTTACATAGGCTTGAGGTAATTTAGTTATTATAGATATATCGTCATTTATAAGAGCTTGTCTTGATATACTGAAAGATTTACCATAAGTAAGTAAGCTTGTTTTAACTCCTTGGTCTTTCATTTCATCATGTTCAAACTCACCATTTTCAGGTATTAACTTTAAGTCTCCAGCCTCACTTATTTGATACTTTGTAGTTGCTTTAAAGTCTGGATTACTACCTGTACTTACCCATTCTTTATATGTTGATGATTGAATTTTATATGCTGTTTGCATACTTTTATTTACTGTATTATCTAATATAGCTGAAAAATTACTTCCTGGAGTAAATGCTTCTCTAAATAATCGTTCATTATCATATCTAGATGCATCAACTTTTCCATCCATTCTTAAACATTCAACAGCTATATCTCTTAATCTTAAACCTCTTAAGTCTCTAGCTCCATCGGTAACATTTTCTAATCTTGTTCCAGATCTCATTAATATTGAATCTGATGCAGCATCTCTAAACTTATCTGTCTCATCCTTAATAACTTGAATATTTCCTGGTAACGGTGCCTTTTCACTTCTTAACTGGTTCAATATGTGACTTCTAACTTCATCTACACTTGTACCATTTGATATAAATTCTTGTCCATCTATATTAAATTCCCTACATAGTGTATTTATTTCTGATGCCCTTTGTCTTTCGGCCTCTAATATTTGTCTTTCATCTTCATTTTTATTTGTATTTTTAGACATGTCTCTCTCACCTTCTCCTTTATTATTTTCTGTTTGTATATTTATAAGAGTAGTATTTTTATTATCTCTTTGTGTATTTGTTACAGTAGTATCTTCCCCTTCTGAAACACCTTCTAGCTCTCTTCCTACACCTACCGTTTCATCTGCTGGAACAGATACAATTGATATTTCATTCGGTATCCATTTAGTAGCTATCTCACAAGGTCCCATAAATCTACCATCACTAGACATTTTACCTGCCTTTACTTCTTCCCAGGCATCTACTGAATAACTAACAGATACTCCTCTTAAGGTTTCACTTTTAACTTTTTGAAAAATTATTTCTGACTCTTCGTCAGAATCAAATCGTACTATAGCTCTTCCTTTTTTCTCTGCTTCATCTATCCATGCCTTTTCAACTTTTCCTATTACTTTGCTTCTATTGTGGTTAAATAAAAGTACTCCTATCTCATTTAGTCTTGTTAAGTCAACTGCATTTGCACTATGACTTAATATTTCATTTCCAAACCATCTAGCAACAGGTTTTTCAGAACTAAATGAAAGTTCTATACTTCTATCATCTTCGTTTACTTTTATTTCGCCTGATATAGATCTTATATTGTTATTCTTTTGCTTTAATTTTGCTTGTTGTGGCATTATCTAAGTCACCTCTATTCAATTCTTTTAAATATTCAGTTTCTCTTGCTCTTTGCTCTATAACCTCTCTCCAGTCCTCACCCCTTTCAGCACAAACTCTTGCTAATGTATCTATATTTGATTCTATAGCCGTTTGATTGGCCTTAACTTCTTTTAGTGGATCTATCCATCCCCAACCTGCTGGTATCCAATTGTGCTTTAAGTATTTTCTTTTATTTTTATAAAAATCTTTTATATTAATATTTTTATTAAGTATTGCTGCATTTAAAAATTCCTCATAAACCTCACTTAAAAAATGGTCTATAAGGAAATCTTGTATTTCTTTATATGTTTTTTGATCTTCTAGTAATCCTTGTCTTGCACTAGAATAATTTACTTGAGACATATCTCTACTAATTGCTTCATAACTTAAACCTTGTCCAGATCCTACAAGTCTTAATTGAGACGTTATAAAGTCTTTAGCACTTGACCCTGTATTTGAAGGATTTACAGCCTTTACATCTTCTCCTGGTTGTAATTCCATTATCATACCTGGTGTTAGTGTTTTTTGTTCATATCCTGATTTAGTATCTCTTTGTACTCTTCCTCTTCCTATAGGAGAACTTCCTGGATCTACCTTAGTTATAAATGCACTTAAACAAGCAGTTACTCTTTCTTTTACAGAAACTGCTTCAACAAATTCATTTATATCTCTAACTCTACCAATAGTTCTAGATAATAAGGACATTTCTCTAATTTGAGATGGCCTACTCTTTTTATATAAATAGATTACTCTATCAGCCTTAACTCTTATTGTCTTACCAGTATAATATCCATCTGGTGTATATTCTTTAAAGTGATAGGCTATCGGCTTGTTATTAGTATCTAACTCTATACCACCAACAATTCGATTATTATTTTTTTCATTTCTCCAATTAAGGTTGGTATCTAGTTCATCTACTTCTTTAGCTTGTAATTTAAATGGTACTATACCATCTTTTGTATAACTTTTTATAAAAATAATGGCTCCATCAACCTTCATTCGTCTTACAGCCATTGTACATAGTTCTTTAAAACTTTGTTGTGCTGTTAAATCACAATTTTTAGGTTTTTGCCATTCTTTAAATAGTTCTTCAATTTCTTTGTTTAACTCTTCATCTTCTTTACCATCTTTATTTAAAATCTTGGCTTGAAGTTTAAATCCTCTACCTACTACATTTCTCTCATATGCATTAATAATGGCCTCTGCTACATCTGAATTTCTTTCTAAATCCCTAGCTCTCGCTCTTATAGTATCTCTTTGCATACTATCTGTTTGTTCTGCTGTTCCATTTACAACATTCCAATTTAAATTACGCCTTCCATTATCTCCTGCATCATATGACCTTTGAGCTGCTTCTCTCCATGCCATCCTTTGATAACCTAATTTAGGATTTATATAAAAAATAGTTTTATCTAGTAAATTCATTATCTGCTATCAAATACAGCTACTTTTGTACTGCACCCTTCACTTGAATTTAACTCAGCTCTTAGTCTTCTTCTTTCATCATATAATGTTTTTAGGTCGGCTCTTTTTACTCTTCGAGTTCCTATTTGGTATTCTTGAGCTCCATTTTCAATAGCGTCAATAGCATTTTCTATTGAATTTAACCTATCTCTCATCAAATCCAACCTCCTTTATTATTAATCCATCCGTTATTATTATTGTGTTCATCTTTATTTTTTTCTTGTGCATTGATAACTATAGGTTCTTCTTCATCTTCTTTGAGATATCTTATATTTAATAAGTCTGCTGCTGTACAGGCATAGACTTCACAGTCTAAATAATGGTTGTCTGCATGAGCTGTTTTTGTTTTCCAAACTTCAACTTCTCTACCACCTTTTTTAACTTTAACCTTATGCTCACTAGTTATTTGTTGCGCATAATCTAGATCACATTTTTTATAGACCATAAAACTTCCTGTTCCATTTGACCTAATAAGCCTACTTGCTATAGTATCTTTATATTGATTAGTATTTACTATTACTAATCTCATACCATGTGCTTTAGAACTTATTTTATCTATTGTGCTTATTTTATACCTAGTAAACATTTGATTACTAGCACCTTTAACAGGCATAACCCAATCGCTATTTGAGTAACAAAAGTCATAGACTTCCTCTGTTCTATCCCCTGAGTCTATACAACAAAGTGATATTTGAAATACATCTCCATTTTTATTTTTATATATAGCATTCATTCTTTCTTCTATGTCTTCAAAGGTAAATACTTCACCATGTGTTATATTCCAAGATGTATAATTTGGTCCCCAAGCTCTTATTGTGTAATATAGTTTTTCTTTTTGAACGTCTACACCAGCTGTAAGTACTTGAGCCTTATCTGGAACTATAAACTCCTCATATTCACTTTGTCTTTCCATTACAACATCTGAATTAAGTTTTAGTTGAGTTTCTTCCCAAGGTTCTGCAAGCCATGAATTTACAAAGTTTTGAAGCATATCAGGAAAGTTTTTAGATTTTAAAAACTCATATGCTATATCTCCAAACCTAACCCAAGGAGAGTATATTGTATTTAAATGAAATGCTAGTTTTTTTCTACTTGAGCTTTTATTTTCAGCTTTCCATTTACCATTTCTAAGCATATTCATTTTATGACCATCATTAATTTTTCCTTTACATTTCTCACACTCATAATATGTTAAGTTTATTACTTCGCTTACATCTATACCTTTAGGCCATTTAATTTGTTTAAACTTAAATTGTTGATATGTCGCACAGTGAGGACATGGTACATAATAGTATCTTTTTTCATCTGCTCCTTCAAATGCCTTCCACACATTACCATCTCTTACAGTAGGCGTTGATGTTAGGAATATCTTTTTATTGTATGCAAATGTCTTCGTTCTTTCTCTTGCTAATGAAATAGGGTCAGCTTCTTTTCCAGAGTTAGGTGGATATTTGTCAACTTCATCTAAAAATAAATATCTTATTGGCCTAGATGCTAATGATGCAGGGGAATTCGCTCCAGATAAAACAACATACATTCCATTGAATTGTAATTCTAAAACTTTAGAATCTTTTTCTTGAAATCTAGATTTTAACTGTGGTGCTAATTCCACCATAGGTTGAATCCTGTTTTTACTAGCATAGTCTGCTAAATCCAAAGTTGGATAAACAACTAATGCTGGAGCAGGATCTTGTGCTATTACATAGGCTAACATATTATTCATAGCCTCTGTACCTCCAACCTGAGTAGGTTTACAAAATATAATTTCTTCTACTTCATTATCATTAAAAGCATCCATAATTCCTTCTAAATACGGTGTTGTACTAGTTCTCCAAGGACCAGGTGCTGCCGAAGTCTTTGAATCTAATATTCTATGTTTATCTGAGAATTGACTAACACTTAGATTTTCAGGTGGTTTTAATATTTTTAGACTCTTAGAAAGCCATGTAGACCATTCATCAGCCTTTAATTTTTTTAGATTTTGGTGGCTCATAAACTCCATTTATGCACATTTGACTTAATGCATCTTCTATAACTTCTTTTATTTGACTTTCTATCTTTCTTGCAGTTGTTTGGCCAACAATTAAACCTATATCTGTTACTATCTTTCTACTAAGTCCCATAAGACTTCTTTTTAATACAACAAAAAAGCGATTGAGTTCATCTATTACCTCATCTCGCTTTAAATACTCACCTTTAGCTATTGAATTTTTTAAATACATATTTTCTGCTTGAGCTTCTTTGTATTTCATCTCATAATATAACTTCTTCTCTTTAAAACTCATGTCCTTAGAATCTTTAACAGATTTTAGGTTTCCAGTCCCAACCATACCTTTCCACTTTAAAACATCAGCCAAATCCCACCACCCTCGGCTGTGCTTTGGACATCCTTCATCGGCCCATCTTTTTACTGTCATTCGTGTTACAGAAAGCAATGCACAAAGTGCTTCGGTGTTTACGATTAACTTTTCGCCTTCTTCCTTGTATTTAACTGACATACAGCCTCCTCCTCACCTAAATTTTCAAGTTATTTTTTGTAACGTTGTAACGTATTTTTTTTTAATTTTACTGAGCCTTACTTTGGGGTTAGCTATACCCGCAAGGCCTCCACCCCCTCAGAAGGACCCAAATTATTTTTTTATGTCTTTTAAATATTTATTTAACTGTCTTATAGTATGTTCATCATCTCTCAGTATAGTTGCAATACCTTTGTTTGATGTTGCTATACATTCTATTGATACAATATGATGTGTTGCTATACTTAAATGTTCATTGATACTTATCCATCTCATATGATCTATATATTCACATAGATCTTTAATATCAATACCTTCATAATGCTTTATATGTTCTTGTCCATCACTCATACTTATTCTATATATATATGTCATTATCATTATCCTTTCTATATCAAACTTATATTTATATATATTTAATATTAGACTCTAGATTTTAGTTTACATATTGTAAATTAATATAATACTTAATTCTATTTTTACAATATATAATATCTTTCCTATGTAAAAATAAAGCCTAGCCTATATTTACTTTTATTAATGATCTATTTTTGAAAATAAAAAAAGACCAGATTATATTATCTCGTCTTTTAATTAGAAACTTAGTTTTAAGTCTATTATTACCCTAATCGACTATATAGACTAAAACCTCTATTTCTCTTTTTCTCATTAAGTATAATTTTGCTATATTATCATATTAACATTTTAAATTCCCTAAGTAAACTCCCACTTGTCCCCAACTTATCCCACATGCATACAAATAGCATCTATTCCCCAAAGAAGTACACTAAGCTCTCTAACCACTTCATTAGTCCACTTATTTGGCATATTCTTACTGCATCCTATTTCTCTTTGCATCTCTATATTACTTTTACCTTCTATTAACAATAACTCAAATGCTTTATATCTTTCATATTGTTTTCTTTCTTTATATTTTCGCTCTAAATACTCTAATTGTTCATCTACATATTTTAAAATTTGAATAGTCTTTCCTTTGCTTTTTATAATACTTTCTAACCACATATAATCCACTTTTACATAGTCTTCATCCATATCTGCATAAAGTATTTTTATTTCATCTTTTTCATTTAAGATATGTTGCTTTAAACTTTTATAGTTTCTCATTAGCAACTTGGTATTCTTAAATCTCCAGTCTTTGCCTCTATTTAATATCTTATATACTGCCCTTTCAGCTACTTCTCCAGCCATTTTATTTATGTATTTTTCATCCATAGTCTCTTTCATAACTTCTTTAACTACTTCTTTTGATATTTCTTTAGCTCTATTTTCTACATTTATATCAAATGCTTTCACTTATATCACCTTCTTATTATCTAAGTATTCTTTTATTGTGTCTCTAGCTTCTTCAAATCCATTGCATACTACTGCTTTATATCCCTGATCATTGAGCTTCTTTATCCATTCTTTTTGTTCTTTGCTAGTTATACCATTTCCATATTTCAACTCAATATATAAGCCATGATATATCCCACTAGGAACTGGAAGGCATAAATCAGGTACACCCTTTTTTAATCCTTCTCTTTTAAACTTCTTACCTTGATGCACACTTCTTTTTCCTTCATTAGATATTTTATATATTAGATCTAATTCAGGATAAACACATCTATTAACATTGCACCAGTCTATCAGAGCCATTTGCTCTGTAGATTCACTTCTTTTCATATTGCTATACATTATCTATCACACGTCCTTACTATCTATACTGTATTGGATTTTGATATCTCTTCTTTTCAGTATCTATTTTTAATATATCTACAATAAGTTTTGCATTATAATAATCATTTACTATTAAAACTAACTTATCATTTTCATATATTCCATAATCGCAAACAACTTCTTTAACTTCATATTTCATTTCTAATCACCGACTATTTTTTCTTTTATCACTTATAGCTACCAATACCTCTAAACCTCCGAGTACAATTGCTATTATATATACAACTCCTAATATACTTCTTATGTTAATATTCACCTCCTCCATATATTTAATCTAAATATCGCTTCTCTAGTTCTAATATCTTAGCTTCACATTTCTTTTTTATTCTTACATCTCTTATTTCTATCTGATTTTCATAGTTACTTATTAACTTCTTTTTTGATATTCCAAACATTTTTTTCACCTCGTTTCATATTGTAAAGATACTATTTGTAACTTAACTCTAGTTTTTCTTTTGTTTCTCTATGTACAAATGTATATATACTATTTTTATCATCTTGTCTTTCTAATAAATATTCTCTAGGATCTAATTCATTCTCCATTAATATTTCTTTCTGCTTTCTAGTCAATTTCTTAAGCTTCTTCATAATCTTTCTCCTATTTAATATTTTTAAACTCTTCTTCTAGCTCTAACTTATATTCCCTTAATACATCAAGTACTCTATTTTTTATATCAGTATTCATTTCAAATTCTTCCGAGGCTATAGCTCCATACGAATTAGATATAAATTTAAAAATACCACCCTTACTTTCTAATTTCCCAGTCCATACTTTACTAGCAGCATTTATGAAACTATCTAATTCCTTTATTTCTTCATGTAGTTTATTTGCCTTAGCAAGTTGCTTAACATCCATTTTTATATCTCTCCTTTCGCTATTTTTTTATATTTGTTTATCGCTATCTCTATAAGCTTCTTATCTTCTTCTTTTGTATATGTATTAAGTAATTCTTTTTGCTTCTTTAAGTGTTCACTTGCTTTATTTTGTAT
Organism: Romboutsia sp. 1001713B170131_170501_G6; assembly: GCF_015668195.1. NCBI lineage: Bacteria > Bacillati > Bacillota > Clostridia > Peptostreptococcales > Peptostreptococcaceae > Romboutsia > Romboutsia sp. 1001713B170131_170501_G6. Next base: position 16,820 of record NZ_JADPFC010000011.1, on the reverse strand, counting down.
GCTATTCATTTTCTTTTACCATATTGAAATTAACTTCTGGATTAATAGAACAAGCATCATGGAAATAATGTGTCTCACCATTTATTGTCATTTCTACTGGTTCTGTCTTTATAGCTACTCCACATTTTGAACATATTTTACCTTGTAGTTCTTTTTCTGCCTGTTTAATAGCTTCTATATCACTTATGTCTTTGTTATTTTGCTTTATTTGTTTCGCTAAGTCTTTTATAACCTCTGATTGATCTAATGTAGTAAATTCACTTATTTCAAATTCTTCATCTAATATAGATACTGTAGGCTTATGTTTATTACTCAAAGCTACTCACCCCTTTATTATTTTTTATTTACTAGTTTATGTACTAACCCAGTAGAGCATTTAAATATACTAGCAATCTCTCTATATGATTTTCCTTGAAATCTATAGAATTTCATTGACTCTATATCATGAACTTCAAACTTATTTTTTCTTCCTCTTTTTTTATTTTTAAATTTACTTAGTTCTTCTTTTAACTCTTTATTTTCTTTTTCAAGTTCTTTAACCCTATGTTTTAATGCTTCTATACTGTCCATATTTAATTCTCCTTGTTCATTTTTATTAATGAACGTATTTTAATTTTCTAAGATATTAAAATTCATTTTTAAAACTGAATTTATGAACATTTATTTTTATATTTTTAATTTTTTTAACTAGCATTTTTTAATATTTCATTTACTTTATTAAAACTCTCTGTACCATAGAGCTTGTACAATTTAGCTCTTATTTGCTTAGTCGTTTTATTTATTTCTTTTGATATAATTTCATATGGAATTTTTTCTTTTATACATTTATTTAATATTTCTATTTCTTCTTTACTCCATCTTGTTGTTGCAGTTAATGGTCTTTCCTTTATTCCTTTGTGTTTTATCCTACTTGCAATAGTTTCTATTCCTCTGCCTAATCTAATAGATATATCTTCATATGTATATTTATGCTGCCTTAGTAAAAATACTAAGTATTCATCTTCTTTAGGTGTCCATCTATGATATATCTTAGTTTTTTCATTTATCTCAATATCTTCTTTTCTCTTTTGGTCTACCCAGTTCGGCTCTTTACCTAATGTATTTCTTTCTAATTCAGACAAATCTAATATATGTTTATTGTTTTCTGCCCACTTCCAAAAATCTTTTATATATATGATTTTGAATTTGTTATTCTTAACACGCTTATATTTTATTGGGCATCCATTTTTTATTAATTTTTCTCTCAAAAATCTTGGTTTTGTACTTAATGCATTTAATAATTCATTAAATGTTATATAATCTCCATTTTCTAAATATGCTCCTAACTTTAAACGATTAGCTTTTGTTACTATAGCTAATTCTGTCCTATTAAACTTCTTTGCCATATTTTTTATGGAATCAATTCCCCATTTATCTTGTAGGTATTCTATTTCTTCTTTACTCCATTTTCTATTTTCCATATATTCACGACCCTTTCTTTGTTAATAATAAATTTCCTATAGGTACTTTTTATTGATTTTATTTTTTTCAATTGGTATAATTTGGATAATATCTTTTATTAAGATATTGGTGTTTATTACATGGTATTTGTAAATACACTTCTTACTTTTTGTAAATATTTAACTCATTAATTTGAGTTGAATTATTCGTTTTTGTCTAAAGAGCAGGTATATTTTATATACCTGCTCTTTCCATTTCCTAAATAAAAATATATATTATGGGTATAATTCTTTGATTTTATTTAATGTTATTGATATAATACTTTTTAACTTTAGGTTTTCTTAAAGTTTATATATATTTCATATTTTGCTGAACTGAGAGAGCAGGTATATTATTTATATCTGCTCTTTCTCTTTTTAATAAATCTCCTATAGATACTTTTAATTGATTTTATTTTTTTCAATTGGTATAATTTGGATAATATCTTTTACTAAGATATTTGGGTTTATTGTGTGTTGTTTATATACACAAACTTCTCACTTTCTACTTTTTAGAGACTTAAATTCATAATTTAAGTTGCATATTCATTTTTCGTTATAGAGCAGGTATATTTTATATACTTGCTCTATCCATTTATAAATAAAAATTATATTATAGGTATAATTCTTTGATTTTATTTAATGTTGTTGATATAATACTTTTTAACTTTAGATTTTTTTAAAGTTTACAAAGATTCATATTCTACTTAATTTAATTTTATTTAGCCCAGAGAGCAGGTGTATTATATATGCCTGCTCTCTCACTTTTCTAAATAAAAAAATATATTATAGGTACTTTTATTTGATTTTAATTTTTTTAATTAGTATAATTTGGATAATATCTTTTATTAAGATATTGGGGTTTATTACGTAGTATTTTTATAAATACACTTCTTACTTTATGTAATGTGCAAATCATTTAAATTGCATTGTTCATTGTTCTCTAGGGCAGGTATATTTTATATACCTGCTCTTTCACTTTTCTAAATAAAAAAATATATTATAGGTACTTTTATTTGATTTTAATTTTTCCAATTGGTATAATTTGGATAATATCTTTTATTAAGATATTGGGGTTTATTACGTGAAGTTTTTATTAATACACTTTTTACTTTGTGTAGAGATTTAAGTCATTTATTTGAGTTAAGTCGTTTGTTCTTTTATGGAGCAGGTATATTTTATATACCTGCTCTCTCCTATTTATAATAAAAAATATACTATAGGTACTTTTATTTGATTTTAATTTTTTCAATTGATATAATTTCACTAATATCTTTTCATTTAAGATATTCAATTCATTTTTTGAATTGAGTCATTTATTAGTATTTTTATAAAGAATAGTTGCTGAAAATAGTCCAGAAAGCAGATATATTATTTATATCTGCTTTCTCCCTTTTTATAAGCAGATAAATAAAGTCTATTATTTCTTTCATTTAGTTTGAATAGATAAAATCAACGACATAATTAATATAACTAAAGAAATAACAGATATTGTTAAATCAAATCCATTTCCATTCACTCTTTAAACTCCTTTTAATAAATTTCCTATAGGTACTTTTATTTGATTTTAATTTTTTCAGTTGGTATAATTTGGATAATATCTTTTTATTTGTATTCTTTTTAAGATATTTATGTAATGTTAAACATTTTACATTATCATTAATTTTGTCTTTAGAGCAGGTATATAAAATGTACCTGCTCTTTCACTTTTATAAATAAAAAATATATTATAGGTACTTTTATTTGATTTTTATTTATTCAATTGATATAATTTCACTAATATCTTTTCATTTTAGATATTTTGTGTAATATATTTATGTAATGTTAAACATTTTACAATATTATTATTATTTATTTTTTCTTTAGAGCAGGTGTATTTTATCTACCTGCTCTTCCTCATTTTTTAACTTATTTTTCTAAAATAACATTTCCTCTTTTCTAGGTTCCTCGGCTATTTCAGCTTTTTCTCTTTCTTTAGATTCTTCAATTAACTTATTTAACCAAATTAAATCATCTTCTTTATTGTTTGTTTTTATATATATACAATCTGTATATCCTTGATCTTTTGCCATTTTTGAGCATATTTCTTTTTTTACCTTCATCTATTTTGCAAGTAGAAATTTTATTGTCATTTTCAAATAAACAACTCATCTATAAATCATCCTCCTTTTTATATCAATTCAAATTATAAAGAGCTTTATATATTCAATTTTCAAGGTTCTTCATTTCTTTTTCTATATCAATCTAACTTTCTCATTAAAGCATATATGTAGGGCTTTCCATTATAGGTATTTATTCTTACTTCTGAGCCTATAAAAATATATCCTGGATTTGTTTTTAGCATTTCTTCTTCGATTAAATGATTGTATCTAGTCATGTTATTTATTTTTTTCTTTGAGAATTTAGATGCACTTACTGTTAATTTTGGATTCTTTAAATTTCTACTGCTAACCCATCTTTTTTTACCTTTTGGGTCTTTAGATAAATATTCAGCTACTCCAGTTAACCATTTTTCATCAGGATCTAAACGTCTAATATTATTCCTTCTTCCAAATGTCCATTGAGCCTCTACAACTTCCATAGGCAAAACTGAGTTCATAATTAAGTGATAATGACATCTAATTTTATTCTTCTCTACTGAATGTTCTATTACATAGATATACTTAATTCTTTTTATCTTTGACTTTGGTATACCTAGACTTCTTTGTTCACTTTCATACTTTCTATTAAGTCTACGTATATAGGTTTTTATATTTTTCTTAGCTTCTTCATACGCCTTAGGCTCTTTGCCTTTTTCATATGTTAAAGTTACAAAATAATCTCCTCTTCCAAAATTTGTATTTATTTTTCTTATGAAATACTTTCTAGCTTCCTTATCATTAAATCTTTTTTTAGCTTCTCTATCTTTTTTTATTTTCCATTCAGAAGGTATTTCATTTTTATTAAATGTTGGATATATTTCTATCTCTCTAATAACTCCACTTGTTATAGTTTTTGCTTCATAAATACATCCTTTTGTTACATCCATAACTTCTATTTCATTACAATCAATTAATTCTTTATGCAATCTTTCATAATCATATCCAGCATACTTTCTATTTTTCTTTCTCATTTAGTTCACCTATTTTATATAACTTGGTTCTTTTGTTAGTATCTATAACAAGACCGAAAAAGACCCCTACAGTCCTTGGTTTTTCAAACTTCTTATGTACTTTTAGTTAGTGTGTGATTTTTAAGAATCACACACTTTTCTTTTCTTATTTTTCCTATCAAAAACTTCATCAATTCTCCCTGCAATATACCAAAATTCTTCTTTAGACTCTTTTTTTAAAATTTCTAACTTTTTAGCATATTCTTCAGCTTCATTTTTTTGCATATTATCACTTCTTTCTACTTTATTCGCTATGCGTATATCTTATTTTAAATAATACTACGCTTTGCATACTCAGTCAAGTTTTTTTAGCTATTTAGTTTTACTTTGCGTACATTTTATGTTATAATTACGCATAACGATAATATAAGGAGGTTATACTTTGAAAAATCGTTTAAGAGAGTTAAGAGATTATTTCAATTTGTCTCAAAAGAAATTAGGCGAAAAACTCAACCTCTCTGTTAGCCAAATTTCATCATATGAAACAGGACATAGAAATATACCTGAACGAACTATTTTAGACATATGTCGTATTTTCAAATGTAATAAAGAATGGTTTGTTAATGGTACAGGTGATATGTTTATTGATGATTTGGAAGACTTAGATGTAGAAGAGGACATAAAAATACTTTTAAGCAAATTGAAAGAATTAGATGAAGAGGATAGGGTTGCTATTCAAAAAATGATTGATAATGCCTATTATAAAGTTTTATCTAACAAAAAAGAAAGAGACGAGGAATAATCCTCACCTCTTTCTTTTTTCTATTTCTTTCTTTATTTTATTAAATTCACTTTTATTATCTTTATATATTTCTAATAATTTTTTCTCTATAGATTCCATTATTCTATTCCTCCATATATGATTTTTCTATTCTATTCTTTGCTATCTCAAAATATGTATTATCTAATTCAATTTCTACGAACCTACGATTAGTTGTTGCACATGCAACACCAGTACTTCCACTTTCCATACTTTCATACCTCCAACTAAACTATTAATATTAATTCGGAATGTGCTTAAAACCGAAAATTTCACCCCTATAAGCCTTTATATTTGCTTTCTAAATATTTTTATCATTAAATGAATTTAAACGCTTATAATGCCATTTTTTAAATTTATTTGCATTTATTTGTAATTTTTTATAAATAAACTTTTTTATCAAATTATTTTATGATATACTTTAATCGAACAGTTATTCTCTATATATAAGAATTTCTGTTTAGATTATAAAACGTTAGTTGCTAAAAAACAATATAGAACATGCTATTTTTTATTATTTATATGTATTTATTAATAAGTATAGTCGTTTTTTGTCGAACATATATTTTAATCAGGAGGTTTTTAAATGAACTATTTAGATTTATCAAGTAAGCAAATTTTAATTTTAGAATTCATAAAGAGTGAAATAGCATCAAAAGGCTATCCACCATCAGTCAGAGAGATGTGTAATGCTGTAGGCTTAAAATCAACTTCTACTGTTCATTCACATCTAAATAAATTAGAAAAATTGGGGTATATAAAAAGAGATTCTACTAAGCCTAGAGCTATAGAGATATTAAGCAAGTCAGAGTTAGAATCAGACTTTCCTACACCTGAAATACTAAGTATCCCCTTAGTTGGTCAAGTTACTGCAGGTATGCCTATACTTGCTAAGCAAAATATAGAAGATTATATTGCCCTTCCAGCTAACTTAGTCAAAGGATCTAATAATTTCATATTAAAAGTTAAGGGTAATAGCATGATTAATATTGGTATTCTCGATAGTGACTTTATTATTGTTGATAGAAAAAATACTGCATCTAATGGTGATACTATTGTTGCTCTAGTACACAATGAATACGCAACTGTTAAAACATTTGAACAAGATGGAGATCAGATAAGACTAATACCTCAAAATGATTTTATGGAACCTATAGTTCTAAATTCTAAGAATGTACAAATTATAGGTATCGTTACTGGAGTATTTAGAGTTTTATAATACTAAATAACCATCGGAAAATAATTCCGATGGTATATTCGCTTATTGTATATATATCTTTGTAATTTCAACATTTTATGTTAACGGAAAATAATTCCTATGACCAACGGAAAATAATTCCGATATATTATTTATTTTTATTATTATTTTTTATTATTATAAGCAAAAAACTCTTTACAAAAAAACTTACGTAAGGTAATATAAAAATATAACTTACGTAAGTTTAAGTCGCCCAAGGAGGAAGTTATGAGTATATTTAATTTTAATCAAACAGTAGCACTTGATTTAGGTTTTGATTTAAATCAGTTATATATTTTAAGATATTTAACTAATATTTCTAAAACAACTAGAGTTGAAACTAAGATAATTAATGGCAAAGAATGTTTTCATATTAATTATTCTAAACTATTCAATGATAATCCATTTGCATTTACACAAGTATTAAATAAAGATTTAGAAACATTAGATGATAATGAAAAAAAAGAGTACATAAAAAAAATATATGACAGAAACAATAAAAGGTTTATAAAAATGTTATCTGGTGCTTTAGGTAAGGTAATTAAAAAAGAAAAAGTTGAAAAAGTTGATGATGGTAAAAAAATATATTTTTCTATAAACAAAGTTATTTTTACTAATCTATTAGATGGTTATCCTACAAAAGAATCATTAGATCTTACTGAAAATGAAAAAATAGTAATTGAAAAATTAAAAATAAATAAGTTGACTGATAGTATAACTAAACAACTATCTAACATGGATACAAAACTCCTTTTACAGTCATGTGAAATTGCTTCAAATACTGGTATATTAGATTTTCCATATATGAAAAGTATTTATAATAACTTAAAAAATAATAATAAAAAAGACCCATCTGCTCCAACAGATGAGTCATGCACTATAAAAAGTGCATCCTTTAATGATAATATGATTATACCACAAAAAACTTATTTCAATGCATCTAAAAATAAATTTAGAAATTTCACAGAAACATTTGATAAGTATTCAGATGAGGAATTAGATGCAATAATTGAAAAGAGTCAGAGGGAGAAATTTAAATAAGGAGCTTCAAAATGGCTGATTTAAAAGCAAAAAGAAATAGTGATTTAAAGAATAGAATACGACTAAGTTCATCTATTTTAATAAGTAATGAAGAAAAACTATTAGAAATGTCTAATAAACTTAATTTACCTAAGTCTAAAGTACTAGATCTTTGTGTAGAAGAATATTATAAAATTTTTAATAAAAAATAAAATTTTTCTTTTAATGAGAGAGGAATTTGAGAAAATTCCCCTTTCTTAGTATTTAGATATACTTGTATTAATTGCAAATAATAAAGTATATGAGTTTAAATATATCAAAGTAGTATATAAAAATTTAGAGATAGAAATGAAAAAACCTCAAGAGTCCGCCAACTCTCAAGGTTCAAGTACATATAAAAATTTTAGATCAATTTTTAATAATAATATTATAACACAAAATCAATACCTAAATACCTATAAAAATAAGTTTCATAATTTCGAAGAAACTTTTACTCAATATACTTCAGAAGAATTAGATAGAATTATAGAAAAAAGTCAAAAAGAAAAATTTAAATAGAGAGGATATAAGATGGCAGTTCAAAAATCAAATATAAAAGAACTATTAGATAAAGAGGTAAATTTTAAAGATAATTACTTTACATATAAAAGGACTTTGAAATTAGAAGAATATGATAATAATGGCAATTTGATAGATGTAATAGAATTTGAACCGCATGAATTAGATATGTTCTGTAAACATATGGCTTATTATAAATGCAATGGATTTAAAGTCGCTAGAAAAGAAGATAGAGAATATTTTAAAGGCGAAAAATTAAAACTCGCTAAAAAAATTCTTTTCAATTTACAATGTGAAATTTTTGATGACGGTATTAGAGAACTTATTAATAATATTTTTAATCTTTACACTAAAGAACAAATAAATTTTGCTTTAAATTTTAAAGATTACTTTTATAATGAATCCATTTATAGGTTTTCTATATCTGAATACCATTATATATCAAAAAAGAATTTTATTGATATATTAGACTGGATTAAGGAGTCAAAGGGATTTTGGTATGCTATTGATGATAATGGTAAAAAAGGTATGGCTTATTTAAATCAACCAACTAAAAAACAAGCTCTTTATCAAAAGTATAAAAATAAAATGAAAATTGTGTTTTTAAATTTTCAAGATATGAAAGAGTATATGGTAGATGAAAATGTATTATTATAATCGTAGTTAAATTTATATGTTAAAGGAGAGAGGAATTTGTAAAAATTCCCCTTTCTTAGTATTTAATAGTATTTAATAGTATTTAATAGTATTTAGAACATGGGAAATATTTGCAATAACTGTTATTCAAATGGGAAATATGGACAAATGGGTACCTTAATATGGACAAATGGGTACTTTAATATGGACAAATAGGTACCTTAATATGGACAAATGGGTACTTTAATATGGACAAATGGGTACTTTAATATGGACAAATAGATAAAATTGTCCATATTAAAGATTTATGCTATTATTTATTAGAGGTGATAATATGGATAGTAAAGTTTTAATGAAGCATAATGATTTAGTTAATGCTAAATATGAATCTAAGCTAGTTCATAATAGGGTATTTGTATATTTATTATATGCTTTTCAAAAGTATACAGATGGAGATAGATTAATTCATGAAGTTAGTAGAGAAGACTTATGCAAACTTGTATTAAAGCAAAATGAGAGAACTATAAAAGGATTAAGGATAATGTTATCTGATTTGAGAAAAAAAGAACTATTCTTAGTAAATGAAAATGATGATGGGAGTATAGATTATATAACCGCAGGTTTTATAGATAAGTTTAGTTATAATGATAAGACCGATAAATTTACAATAACAGCAGATGCTCATGTACATAGGTTATTGCATAGATATTTAAAAGATGGATATACACCTATAAATTTAGAAATTTGGATGTCTCTAAAAAATTCATATGCACAAAGATTTTATGATTTATTGAGATCTTGGAGTGGATCTAAAAGAACTATTAATTATACTTTAGATTATATAAGAAAAGTTATGCTTTTAGAAAATAAATATAAAGTATATGCGGATTTTAAAAAAAGAGTATTATTACCAGCTATAGAAGAATTAAATTCAACTGGTTTTTTTGAGATAGAGTTCGAGGAAAAGCGAGTTGGTAGAACTATTCATTCGATAGATTTCATAGTGAAGGATTTAGACAAAAGAGTTTACTTTGATAAAAAAGAAAGCAAAAAAATAATAGAGTTAGAACAAAGAGAGTCTACGGCAATTCCCGCTGATTCTAACTCCAGAAAAAAAATTAGTGATGATTTTTATATTCCAAATAAAAAGCTTTTTACAGCAAAAACTTTAGAGAATTTTAAAGAGGATTTTAAGGAATATAACTTTAAAGATAGTATATATAAAAAATTATTACAAGAATCAATCCTAATAGCTTTAGAGAAAGATGATGAAGAAAAGATAAAGGTTAAGTCTTATAATTATTTCAAAAAGACTTTAGAAAATAAGATTGATTCATTTGTTTCTTCTCGAATTGAAACAAATAACGAAGGAACTAAGAAAACGAAGTTTCATAATTTTGAAGAAACTTTTACTCAATATACTTCAGAAGAGTTAGATAGAATTATAGAAAAAAGTCAAAAGGAAAAATTTAATTAAAAAGTGTCCCCCGGGGGCACTTTTTTTATTAAAAATAATTGACTGAGTTATTGACGGGACGTTATAAAGGTGCTATAATTATATTATAGAAAAAATTAAAAGACTGGATTTATAAGATAGGATTGATTTTAGAATTATATTATGTGATTAAATTAATAGCCAATAACATTGGAGGAGTTTAGATTTATGGAAAAAAGAAAATTAAATATAAGTTTTAATAAGAGTGGAAGTGGAAGTTACACTCCAAGAATTTCACTTCCTGCAACTTGGGTTAAAGAAATGGGATTAGATAAAGAAAATAGAGAAGTAGAGGTTATATTTGAAAATAGTCAAATTATAATTAAGAAAGAAAAATAATAAAAAGTGCCCCCGGGGGACACTTTTTACTAAACATAAGGATGAATATAAATAAAAGGAGAATGTATTATGAAAAAAATAAGTATTCTTAATATAAAAGGTGGAGTTGCAAAAACAACAAGTGCTATAAACTTAGCAGCAATTTTAGCCGATGAAGGAAATAAAGTTTTAGTAGTTGATGTTGATGCTCAATCAAACTCTACAATGTCATTTAAAGCATATGATATAGATGATCTTAGTGTATCAGATGTTTTACTTAATAAGGATATAGATATAGAGGATGTTATAAAAGAAACTGAATATGAAAATATAGATATTTTACCAAGTAATATTTCGTTAGCTTTTGCAGAGAAAAAAATATTATTAGATGTAACTAGAAATCAACAGAATAGGCTTAAAAGGGCTTTAGAGCAAGTTAATGATAAATACGATTATTGTATAATAGATTGTCCTCCTAGTCTAAATATGATAACAATAAATGCATTAGTTGCTAGTAATGAAGTTATTGTTCCTATAAAAATAGATAAATTTGCATTAGATGGATTAGAGTACTTACTTGAGAGTATAGAAGAAATCAAAGAGGAGTTTAATTCAGATTTACAATTTAAAGGATGTTTTGTAACAATGGATACTGCAACAGTAGTTAATAAAGAGATTAAGAAGGCTTTGAAGTCGATTCTAAAAGATAAATTATTTGATACAACAATAAGACAAAATGTATCTGTAACAGAAGCATCTTTTGAACAAATGCCAGTTGTTTACTACAAAAAAAGTTCTAATGCAAGTAAAGACTATAAGTCTTTAGTTAAGGAGGTATTCTAGTGGCTAAAAGGTTTAGTATAAGTGAAAGTATGTTAAATGGTATATCTAAAAATACTGAAAAAGTATCTACTATTGAAGCAAAAGAAAACTTTAAACTAGAATATATAGATATTGATAAAATAGTTAGAAATAAAAAAAACTTTTATGAAATAAGCAATATAGAGGATCTAGTTGAAGATATTTCTATAAATGGTCTTAACCACAACCTTGTGGTTAGACCTATTGGCAACGAACAGTATGAATTAATAAGTGGAGAAAGAAGATATACTGCTCTTAAAGAACTAATAAGTAAAGGTAATGAAAAGTTTAGAAAAGTTCCATGTAAGACTTTAGAATTAAATGATTTAGATAGTGAAATTGTGCTTATACAAGCAAATGCACAAAGTAGAGAATTATCTGAATCAGATAAGTTAAAACAAGTTCAAAGGCTAACTGAACTTTATAATATGAAAAAGAAAAAAGGAGAAAAAATAGGGAAAGTAAGGGATATAATTTCTAAGGATACAGGATTAAGTCCAACACAAGTAGGGAGATATACAACTATAAATAAAAGTCTTATACCAGAGTTGAAATCGGTATTAGAGCAAGGAAATTTAACAATAGCAAATGCAAGTGAATTTGCAGTTTTAAGTGAAGAAAATCAAAATATTATATTAGATATTATAAAAAATAATGTAAGCATAAATAAAAATGAAGCAAATGAATTAAAAAATAAATTAAAAAAAATAGAGCAAGAAAAAGAAAGCCTAATAAAAAAAGAAGAAGAGCACTTAAATGAAATAAAAAAATTAACTTTAAAAAATGAAGAGATTAATAGAGATCTAGATAAAAAAATAGATGATATAAATAAAATTGCTAATAATAAGGCAAAAGAAATTGCTATTGAATTTAAAAACGATAAAAATAAAATTAAAAAAGGTAATGTAGAACTAAAAAAAGAAATAAATGAAATTAAGAAAGATGAAAGTAAATTAGAATTAAACCAAGAACTTAAGATAAGACTTAAAGGTATAAGAAAAGAAATTGGTAAAGTTGCAGGGTTAATGGCTAATAACACGATAATAGATGATGGCACTCTTAAAGAAGTTAACTTTTTAAAAGAACAATTAAGATTTTTAAATGAGCAAGTGGATTTATATACGAATCAAATTAAACATGATTAATTGGAGGAGAAAGTTTTTAGTGAGGAATATAGACTTAAGGGAAAAGTATGTTAATAAATTTTTATCAGATAGAGAAATAAAAGAAATAGTTTCATCAAAAAGATATATAAATAAAAGAGGAACGACAGGAAATATAGATCTTCTTTTTTATATTTTAGAACCTGAACATGAAGATGATAAAAAAGTATATGTATGTATTCAAGGAGTTTTCTTTGAACATGAAATACCTAGTAATATAAGTTTTTAGTTAAAAAATAATAAAATTTTTAAATTAAATTTAGAACTTGCAAAAAATCTAAAAATAAATATAAAATATATAGTGTAAGTAAATGTACAAAAGTGTATTGTAATAAATATAGAAACGCAATTAAAATATAAGTATATTACAATAATATACATTTTGATGTAAGTAGCATAAAAAAGGACTAGATTAATTTAAATCTAGTCCTTTTTATAATGGATTATGCGATGAATGAAAAAGTAAATATATAAAATGTTTTGTTTTATGCCTTTTTATTTCAAAGTATTAATTTAGAGTAAAATTTTGTAAAAAAAATTGAACATATATATATTGATAATGATATTTTTATAAATTATAATATACTTATAAAAATATTATTGTAATTGATTAAGACATGTATTATAATAGCTAATTGTGTTAATGCTATAAATAAAGTTAATATATATTTAAGGACATAGGAGCCTTGTAAAATATTTTAGGGACGTAGGAGCCCTGTTAAAAGACACTATATAGTGTCTTTTTTAATTTATATTAAATTTAGGTTTAAGAGCACTATGAACTAAAAATGTTTGATCAATATCTATATGATCATCTCCATCTTCTCTATATCCCCAAGAGACTCTATGTCTTTTGTCATCATCTTTTATATACATTCCTATTACACCGAATGAATACATAAGATTTAAACTATTATCTACATTTGTTATATTTTTATATTGGTTTTTATTTACATTATAATGAGCTAATATTTCACGATATTTAAACTCTGGCTTCCTCAAGTCTCTAATTAATTTTAGAGATTCATTCAATTCTTCTTTATTTTCAAATACTGAAAATTCATTTTCTAAGTCTTTATACAACTCAATAGAGAAATATTTAAGACAAGATCTAAATTGCCTTGGTGTAAACTTAATCTCATTTCCATAATTTCGTATAATTATATTTAAAAATTCTATTATTTGTCTAGGTCTTCCCATACTATTGTCTAATAAATAATGAACAGTAAGTTTACTGGAAATATCCTTTGGAAATAAACTCTTAAATAATGTTTTTTTATCGATATTTTTATATTCTGGAACAGATGCTTGAATTTTACTTAAAATTAAGTCGATTAGTAGATTATCTGTAACATGACTACAATCCTTATTAAGCCAATATAAATTAACAGAGTTATCTGAAATTATTTTTCTTAGATTACTAGAATGCTTATTTAAAGAGTCTAAAATATCACTTCTAATAGATATAATTACTTTACTATTTTCGTTAACCTCTTGAATCTTATTGTTTAAATCTTGAATTGCAAATATCATTCCAAGTATAAGTCTTTTGTATTTTTTATGTTCATCAAGATTATCACCTAATTCATCTAAATCATCATAAATGATCATATAACCATACTCTTCTTTTGATAAAATGTTAAGAATTAACTTCTCCAAATTTTCAATATCTGAGAAATATCCCTTTACTTCATATTTTTCTGTTATACCAGAATTTTTCTCTCTTGATACACCAAATCCAAAATTCTTACTGGATGATAGGTTTTTATTTTTGATGCTATCAACAGATTTTGCATCAAAACTTTTTTTATTAGATGTATTGTATACTTTATTCACTTCCATTAGTTTTAGAGATGATGAGTTTCTAGAATCTATAATCTTTTTTAATTTCCTTAGCTTAGGATTTAATAATATATAAAATGAATTATATTTTTCTAATATAGATCTACCTAACTCAACTAAAACACAATACCTCCAAAATGACTCATACTCTTCATCTAAAAATTCTCTATTTTCAAGATGAACGAGTTTTTGTAATTCTATATCTTTTAAAGTATTTATTTTGCAGCTACAAATACCGTTTTGTTTTGACTTTTTCTTTATATAATAAGCTAAAATAGTTTTGCCAGTTCCTTTTCTTCCTCTGATTATAAACTTTTCTTTTTTACAAATCTCTGAATACTTTTTATTTCCAGTATAAAATAAGCTTTCAAATTGTGGGTTCCTAGCCTCATTTTCACCAGAAGTTTGACCAATATTAATATTTTCTAGTTTGACACGCGGTACAAATTTATTAGTTGATATATTACTCAAATTCAGTTTTTCCTTTCAATAATATTATACTGTAACATTATACCATATCATTATTAAAGTGATAAATGATTTTACTATATAATGAAAATATTTAAAATGAAAGGTATAAAACTTTATTTTTTATACTTTATTTATTCTCTAACCTTACTAAATTCGTCTGATTTTAAAATAACAATTCCTAAATTAATTAGGCTTATTACTAATTATAAACTTAATTACTTGTAAAGAGATATAGTAAAAATAAGCTTGTTAATTTATAATAAAATGTAGATGTACATAAGGGGGATTAGATGAAAAAAGGTAAGAAAAAAAATGGATTTGATAATAAAGTCGCAAAATACTTAGGGTGGATGTTTATTTTAAGCATAGTTTATTTAGGAATATCAGTAGGCATGTTAATTCCGGCTGGAATCAAACTTCTCAATAATTACTATATAATAGAATCTAATGATTTACCTAACTTTTCAGATGTATTTAATTCAATATTTACTACTTTAAATATTATAATAACTACAGTGGTAAGTTATATGATATATCGACTTAATAAAAGCCAAGATATAGATAGATATAACAAAGAAATTGCTGGACCATCTTTATTACTATTATATAGTATCAAATATAATATAATGCGAAGTATAAGTATTTTTTTAATAAATAATATAGATGAACTAGAAGAGTCATATTATACCAGAAAAGTAGATAATAAAAAAGTAAATTCAAAACAATATATAAAAACTACTACCTTTCCTAAATTCCCACAAGAAGAATTAAAGGAAAATATTCCGTCAATAATAGGTCATGTAACAGATGAAAAAATAAAGACTAAACTTTATATGCTATTTTTAGATATAAATAAAAGATATAAAAGTTCAAATAAAGATATAGGTGATATACTAATATACACTTTAAAAGAAGATCTCATTAAAGAAGGACATTTAATAGAAAAAGATAGTAAAAAGTGGGTTTATATAATTAGCGGTATGCAAAATAATGATTGGAGCTGTTTAAAAGATGATTACAGAGAAATAATGAATCAATTATCAAATATAAGTAAATCAAGAAAATAATATTAATGATAATTTTAAAATAATAAAAAACAACTGGGTTATCATGTATTGACACATGACTAATCTGGTTATTTTTTATTTGATTTTAAAAGGCATAAAACTTTCTATTTAATGTATTTTTATTTTAAATATCTCATAAAAAAGTAATACTGATATATGTCAGTTATTGAAAAATATCAACGTAAAATGTATGTTTATTAACAAAATCAACAGATTTATCAACAGAAAACGACAAGTTACTAACATTTATTATTGTCGGAAACGATTTGACTGTAAGTCATATAAATATTTATACGGTTTATATTAAGAATATTATGTTTTAAATATTTTTTCAAATAAAACTACCTATAATATAAAAATAAAAAAGGAGCAAGAGTTATACTTTTGCTCCTTTTTTATGATTTAAAAATTTTAGAATAATAAAGAAAAATTTAAATATATAATATCAAAATAAAATTTAAAAATCAAATAAAACTACCTATAGTTATAAAATATTTTTTATTAATATTATCCCATGTCAAAAAGTAACAAAATCAAAAGACTAGGAATCGCATTACGAAACCTAGTCTTTTGATAATAAGTTAGAAATTATTCATTGATTTTAAGGTTGTATAAACACTTATGTTCAATAAAATAATATTATATTTTTAAAATTTTTTCAAATAAAACTACCTATAATATAAAAATAAAAAAGGAGCAAGAGTTATACTTTTGCTCCTTTTTCATGATGAAAATTTTAGAGTAATAAAAAATTTAAATGTAT
>NZ_JADPFC010000010.1:6681-57676 GCF_015668195.1 Romboutsia sp. 1001713B170131_170501_G6 | reverse complement strand
GGAGCAATAATAAGAGATTTAGATTTAAGAAAACCTATATACAAGCAAGTAGCAGCTTATGGTCACTTTGGTAGAACAGATATAGATTTACCATGGGAAAGAACTGATAAGGCAGAGCTATTAAGAAAAGAAGCATTAGAACGATAATAAATAAAGAGGTAATCTTTTAAAAGATTACCTCTTTATTTATTATAAATTGAAATAGCTTTAGCATAAAAATAGGATTTAAGATATTAATCTTAATATTATTTAGACAAGTAGTTAATATTTATATAGTAAACAAGCATATATATGTAATGAGATTTAATATCTATAAGGAGGAATTACTATGGGAAGTAAAAGTAGTATTAGTGAGATCATTAAATTTGCAGGAACATATATATCTGTATGTATAGGGTCGGGATTTGCTACTGGACAAGAAATAATGCAATTTTTTTCAGCACATGGCATAGTTAGTATATTGTCAAACTTAATATGTATGGGTTTACTAGCATATTGTGGATCTAGTTTATTAGAAATAGGGAAAACTCAAAAACTAAGAAGTAGCAATGATATATTTACATATTTATGTGGAAACTATATAGGTGGATTTTTTAAATTATTTATGCCTATATTTTTCTTTTGTAGCTTTATGGTTATGATATCAGGGGCAGGTGCGTCTATAAATCAATACTATGGGATAGATAAACAAATAGGTTCCATAATAATAGGGGTACTAGCATTAATATCTGTACTTATGGGAATGAATAAGGTTATAGATATCTTGGGTAATATAGGGCCAATTATAGCTATAATGTCAGTGGGAGTTGGTGTAGTAACTATTGCAAGAAATTATGAATCCCTTTATGCTGTTAATCAAATATTAACCACAATAGATGTTACTAAGCCAGTAGATAACTGGTTAACTACAAGCATAATATACACAGGACTAAACTTAATAATAGCCACACCTTTTTTAGTTGGAGTAGGCTCTACAGCAAAAAAGAAAAGTAGTTGCATATGGGGAGGAATTATTGGTGGAGTATTATTTATGGCAGCTGCTATAGCTCTTAATTTAGGAATAATGTCTGATATAGAAAATATATACATAACTGAAATACCTACTTTATACATGGCTGATAAAATCGGACCAATCGTAGGGGCTATGTTCTCATTGATGTTAATAGCAGGAATATATACAACTGCAGTTCCATTATTATGGACTGTATGCACAAGCTATTTTAAGGAAAAGAGTAGTAAGTTTACAGGTATAGCAATATTTTGTACTATATTAGGTATAATCGGAGGAAGGTTACCTTTTGCAACACTAGTAAAACTTATATATCCACTATCAGGTATGTTTGGAGTTATAATACTAATATCTATATTTGTAAATAAGATAAAAAATACTATATGTGGTATTAATATTAAAGCTAAAGGTTTATAATATTTGATATAATAAATACATAATTAAAATACTAAGGAGAAAAATATGACAAAAAAGTTAGAAATAGATTATGCATTTGGATATGTTTATGACAAAAGTAAATTAGTAGTAATGTATCCAGTGGGAAGTAATGTAATAGATGAAAAAGAATATGAGATGGAAGTTGAAGTTGCTTTCTTAGAAGATGGAATAGAGGCTGCATTTGAAGAAAGTGATATAAAAGAAGCAAATGATACTATAAAACCATTAGAAATGTTTTTAATGAAACCGAGTAAAATAATACCATTTGTAACAAGTATAAAAAACTATGAAAATAAAGAAGAAAATGAAAAATTATTAAAAGAATTTGATGAAGAATATAAAGTAAAGGAAAGTTACATAAATAAAGGATATGAGATAAGAGATGTATATTATGTGTTTGAGAACGTAGTAAAATATATACCTCAAGAAAATTTAGATACTTTAAACATATTAAAAATAGAAAAAGAAAAGTTTAATATGGACAAATTTATAGAAACTACTAGAAATAATTTAGATGAAGCTATAAATAGTGAATTAATACCTGTTAATATGGAAAAAAGTAATCTAACAAATAGATTATTCCTTAAAACATCAAAAGATACAAGTGCTAAATATGTAGTATTTGGAACAGATATAAGTACGTATTCAGAAGGGATACTTTGTGCAAATAAAGAAATAATAAAAGATATGGATGTAGATATGGGAGATCTTGAAATATCAAATACAAAAGATGTTGGATACCTTATAGAAGAAGCTGATGGATACCTAACATTTAAAATATCAAATTATAATAGTCAAACACCTAACGGAAACCAATTAGCACAAATAGTAGATTATAGCGGTGTATTCAAGAAAATGATGATTGATTTTATAGGTCAATTTATAAAATAAATAAATGGCGACATGAAGTGTAGCGCCCACGCAGTGGCTTGATCGAAGCGAATTTTTTATATAAATAAAAATAGAAAAAGTATCTATATTTATAGGTACTTTTTCTATTTCTAATAAAAAATTAAACATTTAAAAAAAATAAAGTAAGTTAAATACTAATTATTCTAAAATTTACCTATTATCGTGTATTAATAATAAATAAGCTCCACCAGCTAATTTACTATTACAATCTATTCTTCCAACTAAATCATTTCCTTTAGATATATAGCCATCAGAGTCAACTTTACCAATAGGTGAATTATTTATATGGTGAGAATGAATAGTACCGTCTTTTTCTACTCTCCCAATTGGATTATCACTAAGATCATACATAACATTATCACAAACTTTACCAATAGGGCAGTCATGATATAAATGATTATGAACAATGTTATTAGCATCTAATCTTGCAACAGGTCTAGCATTATAAGGAAATTTAACCATTTCAAACATACTTATCACACCTTTCAAAATAATTGTAAAGATTTAGAAAATTAATACAATAATACAATTCTATATTTATTAACTTACACCTTTTAAATAAAACAAAAATACATAATACATGAATTTAGATATAAACAACAATATATAAAATATATTTCTTAAAAAGGTTTTTGATACATATATTTTTATATAAATTACTTTTATAAAGGAGATTATATGTATACTGAATATATCAAAAAAAGGGTAAAAGATATAGAGCCTTGGTTAATAGAGGTGAGGAGAGAATTTCACAAGTATCCAGAATTATCATTAAATGAATATAATACTAAAAATAGAATATTAAATTACTTAAAAGAAATGAATATAGAGTATACAGAATTTGAAAAACACAACGGAGTTATGGCTTACATTATAAAACCAGAAAATAAGATAACTATAGGAATTAGAGCTGACATGGATGCGTTACCAATAAATGAAGAAAATGAAATTACTTATAAGTCAAAAAATAAAGGTGTGATGCATGCTTGTGGGCATGATGCTCATATAGCTATGCTACTTGGAGCGTGTAAGATTTTAAATGATATGAAAGATGAGTTATATGTAAATGTAAAATTTCTATTTCAACCAGCAGAGGAGACTGTAGGAGGGGCAAAATTTTTAGTAGAAGATGGATGTATGAAAAATCCAGATGTAGACTATATGTTTGGATTACATGTGATGCCATATCTAGAGACTGGATACATAGAGACTAAATATAATATATTAAATGCAAGTGCTGATAGTTTAAAAATCATTATAAAAGGTAAAAAATCTCATGGGGCATATCCAGAGTCTGGTAAAGATGCTATAGTAGTAGCGTCTAATATTATTTTATCACTACAAAGCATAGTAAGTAGAAATATATCACCATTAGATAGCGTAGTTTTGACGATAGGTAAAATTAGAGGAGGAGAAGCTCAAAATATTATATGTGAAGAGGTTTCAATGAATGGAACACTAAGGACAATAAATAAAAATACAAGAAAAGAAATGATCAAAAGAATAGAAAATATAGTATTGGATATATGTAGAGCATTTGATTGTGAAGGAGAAGTACTATGGGAAAGGGATGGGTATCCCCCTGTAGTAAATGATAACTATTTAGTAGACATAGTAGTTAAAAATACAGAAAAATTATTTGGAAAAGATAGATTTATACTAAAGGAGAAGCCATCTTTAGGAGGAGAAGATTTTTCTTATTATTTAGAAGAATGTAAAGGTGCTTTTTATCATATCGGTTGTAGGCATAGTAAACAAGATATTACTCAGCTTCATACTTCTACATTTAATATAGATGAAGAATGCTTAGTAGTAGGAACTCTAATGCATATATTAAATGTTTTACATTTTAATAGTAATTAATTAGTTACAAAATCAAATTCTGTATATATAGAAAAATCAAAACATTAAATTTAAATTAAATTATTGTTTTATATATTGACAACTATGTATAAAAATGTAATAATAAATAAAAAATGAAAATAAAATAATACTAAATCAGCTTTAAAATAGTCCAGAGAGGCTAAAAAGATATGTAATGTTTACACTAGTAGTATAGAAATGACTATCCTTTTATCGTGCTGATAAAAGGATTTTTTATTATATGGAATTATAAAATTTTTATCTTTGGACTATTTAAAAAGGCGGGGTTTATAAATAAAATTAGGAGGGTTTATCATGACATTTAAAAAGTTAGTATCATTAGCAACTGTAACTGCATTATCAGCATCATTATTAGTAGGATGTTCAAGCGGAGAAAGTGAAAAGAAAGAGGATGGTAAACTAAAGATAGCTATGGTAACAGATGTAGCAGGAGTAAATGACCAATCATTTAACCAATCTGCATGGGAAGGTCTAGAAAAAGCTAAAAAAGATTTAGGAGTAGATGTTACATACTTAGAATCAAAGCAAGACTCAGATTATGCAAGTAATATAGAAACTTTAGTAGATCAAGATACAGATTTAATACTAGGAGTAGGTATGAAATTAGCACCAGCTATAGAAGAAGCATCGAAAATGTATCCAGACCAAAAATTTGCTTTAATAGATGAAACATATCCAGAAGTACCTAAAAATATAGAAGCAGTACAATTTAACTCAGAACAATCTGCATATTTAGCAGGGATAGTTGCTGGTAAAATGACTAAAACTAATAACGTAGGATTTATAGGTGGTATGGAGTTACCAGTTATAGAAGCATTCCAATATGGATATATGGCAGGTGTAAAAGCTGCAAATCCAGAAGCTAAAATACAAGTTCAATATGCAAACTCATTTACAGACCAAGCAAAAGGTAAGGCTATAGCTAAGCAAATGTACTCTCAAGGTGCTGATATAATATTCACTGCAGGTGGGGATGTTGGTACTGGAGCTATAGAAGCTGCTAAAGAAGAAGGTAAATATGCTATAGGCGTTGATAGAGATCAAAGTTCCCTAGCACCTAAAAATGTATTAACTTCAGCTATAAAAAGAGTTGACGTTGGTGTATATGATGTAGTTGAGAAATTAAAAGAAGGTAAGTTTGAAGGTGGAACAACAACAGTATATGGATTAAAAGAAGGTGCTGTTGGATTACCTGAAAGTACTAAAAACTTAGTACCACAAGATGTAATGGACTATGTAAACCAACAAATTGAAAAGTTTGAAAAAGGTGAATTAAAAGCACCTAAAAATGAAAAAGAATATAATGAAATGGTAAATCAATAAAATGATTTTTAATCTACTATAACTATAAAAAAAGAGCTATCTTATGAGATAGCTCTTTTTTGTATTTAATATATTAAGCTAAGCCTAATATATTAAATAAACAAGTTGTCATAAAGCAAACTGTAAATGCTATTACAGTAGGTAATAAAAATCCTATTAAAGTCCATTTAGTACTACCAGTTTCTTTTTTTATAGTAATTAAGGTAGTAGCACAAGGCCAATGAAGTAAGCTAAATAACATAACATTAAGTGCTGTTAGATAAGTCCACCCATTATCTCTCAAAACTGTTCCTAAAGCTGAAAGTTCATCTAATTCAATCATTGAACCTGTAGCCAAATAAGACATTAATAAGACTGGTATAACTATTTCATTTGCAGGTAAGCCAAGTATAAAGGCCAAAAGAATAAATCCATCAAGACCTATAAATTTAGCTATTGGGTCAAGAAAATTTGCTACATGAACAAGTATACTCATGTCTCCTATATAAATATTAGCAAATATCCATGTTACAATACCAGCAGGTATAGCAACTATAACTGCTCTGTATAAGACAAATAAAGTTCTATCCATTATGGATGTATACAAAACTCTTCCTACTTGAGGAGTCCTATATGGTGGAAGTTCTAGTGTAAAAGTAGAAGGAACTCCTTTTAATAGTGTCTTTGACAAACCATAAGAAACTAATAGTGTTATTAATACACCAAACACTACTATTAAAGCAATGCAAAGAGCAGTTACTATACTTGTATAAGTAGAACTTGCAATGGCTGAAGAGAAAAATATTGTAGCTACAGCAATCAAAGTTGGAAATCTACCATTACAAGGAACGAAGTTATTCGTAAGTATTGCAATTAGTCTTTCTCTTGGAGAATCAATTATTCTACAACCTATAACACCAGCAGCATTACAACCAAATCCCATACACATAGTGAGACATTGCTTACCATGACAACATGCCTTTTTAAATAAATGGTCTAAGTTAAATGCAACTCTAGGAAGATATCCAAAATCTTCAAGTAAAGTAAATAATGGAAAAAATATTGCCATAGGTGGTAACATGACAGAAACAACCCAAGCCAAGGTTCTATACATACCAAAAGTAAGCATTTCATTTAACCAAACAGGTAGATGTATAGTTTCTAAAAAATTATAAATATGTGGTTCTATACTAAAAAGTGCATTGGATATCATCTGGGAAGGGTAGTTTGCACCTTGTATAGTTAACCAAAGTATAAAAGCAAGACACAATAGCATTAAAGGAATTCCAAATACTTTAGATGTAATAATCTTATCTATTTTATCATCCCTCTTATACTTTATATCACTTTTTATATTTATAGATAAATTATATAGTTCAGAAGCATATTCATAATTAGTTTTACTTATACTATCTCTTATTAATTTTTTATCTATATTTAGGGGAAGTTTTGATTTAATTAAATCAATTGCCTTGTTACAGTTACCATCTACATAGTCATTCATAGATTTATAAATACTATTATCTCCATCAATAAGCCTTAAAGCAAGCCATCTAGACTTTATAAAAGGAACATATTCTTTTAAGTCTTTTTCTATGGTACTTACATAACTCTCAATTTCTTTATTATATTTTATTATTTTATTATTATAATCGTATTTGTTTAATACTACTTTATCTAAAGTATATAAAAGTTCATCAATTCCTTTTTTATTTCTAGCTGATGTTAAAACTACAGGTATTCCTAGGTATTTTTCTATTTTATCTTTATCAATAAAAATACCTTTTTTCTTAGCTTCATCAATTAGGTTTATGCAAAGTATAACTTTATCAGTTAACTCCATAATTTGAAAAACCAAATTGAAATTTCTTTCTAAAGACGTAGCATCAGCAACAACAATAACTGCGTCTGGATTTCCAAAACAAGCAAAATCCCTAGCTACCATTTCTTCTTGAGATGCAGCAAATAGAGAATAAGTACCTGGTAAATCTACTAAAGCATACTCTCTATCATTGTATTTAAAATCCCCACGAGCGGTACAAACTGTTTTACCAGGCCAATTACCAGTATGTTGCTTTAATCCAGTTAAAGCATTAAAAACTGTACTTTTACCAGTGTTAGGGTTACCAGCTAAAGCAACAACATATTGGTTGGGCTTTCTTTCAATATCAAACATGTCTTTTAAAGATTTTACCTTTGTAGAGTCATGAGTTAAACCCATAATAAATCCCCCTTTATAAAACTAAAAATTAAATATAAAGCTAAAATTTAAATTCTAGAAACAATAATGTTATCTCCTTCTTCTTTCCTAAGAGCTATTTTTGCTCCCCTTATATCGTATACTGTTAGATTATTTTTAGGTCCCTTTCTTATAACATGAACTAATGCACCATCTGTAAGACCTAAAGCAAGCATTCTTTCTCTTATATATCCATCAGTTAAAAGTTGTTTAACTATAACTGTAGAGTTTATATCTATATCACTAAGTTTACTCATAATGCACCTCCATAAAATTCAAACTTAGTCTAAGCTAACTTTCACATTAAATACTATGAAAAAATTATAAGAAATGTTACATAAAAGTACTATGAAAAATATAAAGATAATATATTTAATATAAGACACATAGGAGGTTAAAACAATGAATAATGAGTATTACACGTTTAATGAATATATAAAAAATAATAAACTTAGTCCTAGTGAAGAAGATTATATTGAGATGATATATAGATTATATCTAGAAAATAAGACAATTAAAGTTGCTGAAGTTGCATTAGCTCTAAATGTAAAAATACCATCAGCAAGTAAGATGGTAAAAAGGCTGAGTGACAAAAATTTATTAGAACATGAAAGATATGGATGTATATATTTAAGTTGTGAAGGTAAAAGAATAGGAAAAAAATTATTAAAAAGACATGACACTATAGAATCATTTTTAAAAATTATAGGTGTTAAAAATAATCTTCATGAAGAAACTGAAAAAATTGAACATACTATTAGGGAAGAAACATTAGAAAAAATAAGCTTATTAGTAGGTTTTTTAGGTGAAAATAAATCTATATTGAAAGAGTTTAAAGATTATATATTAGACAGAGATGATGCATTTTAATAAAAATAACTAATAATTAAATATATATTGTTAAAAATAACTTATAGAATGATTGAATATAAAATATTAAATTTAACATAAATTGAACAAAAGAAAAGGAGATATACCTTATGAATAAGGATAGCATAAAAGTTATTCCACTTGGAGGTCTTGGAGAAATAGGAAAAAATATAACTGCCATAGAATACAACGATGAAATAATCATTATTGATTGTGGGATATCTTTTCCGGATGAAGATATGTATGGAGTAGATTTAGTTATACCAGACATACGATATCTATTAGAGAAAAAAGATAAAGTAAAGGGAATGTTTTTAACACATGGACATGAAGATCATATAGGTGCTATACCATATATACTAAAGCAATTAAATATACCTGTATATGGAACTAAGCTTACTATAGGGTTAGTGGCAAACAAATTAAAAGAACATGATATGTTAAATCATGTAGATTTAAACTCTGTAAAAACTGGTCAAAGTATAAAGTTAGAAAATATAAAAATAGAATTTATTGGAGTGACTCATAGTATAGCTGATGCTTGTGGATTAGCCATACACACACCTTTAGGTATAATACTTCATACAGGAGACTTTAAGATAGATTATACTCCTATAGATGGACGAATGACAGATTTAAATAGAATAGCTACACTGGGCAAAAAAGGTGTATTACTTTTAATGGCAGATAGTACAAATGTTGAAAGGAGTGGGCATTCTATATCTGAAAAAACTATAGGAGAAACATTAAATAGAATTTTTACAAATGCTAAAGGAAGAATAATTGTAGCTACATTTGCTTCTAATATCCATAGGATGCAGCAGATAGTAAATGCATCTATAATACAAAATCGCAAAGTAGCATTTAGCGGAAGAAGTATGGAAAATATATCTCAAGTAGCTATGGAATTAGGGTACTTACATATACCTAAAGAATATATAGTAGATATAGATGATATAAGTAAGTATCCAAATAATGAAATAACTATAATAACAACAGGAAGTCAGGGAGAACCAATGGCGGGCCTTTCTAGGATAGCTTATGGATCACATAGAAAAATACTTATAGAACCAGATGACTTTTTTATAATATCTGCATCACCTATACCTGGTAATGATAAATTAGTTTCTAGGGTTATAAACCAATTATTTAAAAAAGGCGTAGATGTTATATATGAGGATTTAGAAGAAATCCATGTATCAGGACATGCTTATCAAGAAGAGTTAAAGCTTATTCACAGCTTAGCCAAACCTAAGTACTTTATGCCAGTACATGGAGAATATAGACATTTAAAACATCACAAAGACTTGGCTATAAAGCTAGGAATGAAGCCTCAAAATGTATTTACTTTAGAAACTGGACAAGTATTAGAAATAACTAGTGAAGAGGTAAATACAAATAAAAGAGTTTATACAGGTGTTATATTTGTAGATGGATTAGGAGTTGGTGATGTAGGAAATATTGTACTTAGAGATAGAAGAGATTTAGCTAAAGATGGAATGGTAACTATTGTAGTTGCTATAAATAGAGATAGTTATAGTATAGTAGCAGGGCCAGACGTAATAACTAGAGGATTTATATACGCCAGAGAAGCAGAAGATTTGATAAATAAAATAAAGGAAGTATCAAAAGAAGAGATAGAAAAATGCCTAGAACAAGAAATATTGGAGTGGCAAATACTAAAAACAAATATTAAAAGAGCCATAGAGCAATTGCTATACCATAAAACTAAAAGGAGACCTAGTGTTTTCCCTATAATAATGGAAGTATAGCATATAAAAAGATATTAAATTAGATAATATAAAAAATTAAAAGCCTTCTGCTAGTTTAAAATAAACAATCAGAAGGCTTTTTAAACTTTTACTATTTATTAGAATTAGAAAGTGCTTTTGAGTATAATTCTAAAGATTTAGTATAGTCGAGTTCACCTAAAGTCCTATTATAGTAGTTATCAGAATCTATTGGTATTTTATCTTTAATATCATCTAACATAGGTATAAAAGATACCTTTGAAAATACTATAAAAAGCTTAAATTATGTAGTTATTATAATGACAATATCATCAGGAGTTTTAGCCTTTGTGATTATTTATAACCTGACAGATGTAAATATTTCAGAAATAATAAGAAAAATAACTACGATAAAAGTTTTAGGATTTTATGATAATGAAGTAAGTGTTTATATAGAGGGAAGGGATATTTAATAGATACAACAGTAGGTCTATTTGAAGGAAAAAATTGCATTTACACTTACAATAGTATTAGGATTAATTATAAATATATCTATGTATCATAAGCTAAAAAATGTAAAAATGGTGGAATCTCTTAAATCTGTCGATTAATGATGTAAATTGCAAATATAAAATTATGTCAAAAATAAATCTTCTTACATAATATATCTTAAGAGTAGAAAAACTCTAGAATATAAATGACAACAGGAGGTAAATATATGAGCAATATGTTAGATAGATTCTTTGGAGGCTGTGATGGTGGATTTGGAGCATGGTGGATAATAGTACTATTTTTCTTGTTCCTAGCATTTGGAGATGTATGGTGTGAAATAGATATATGTTCATGGATACCATTTTTAATATTATTATTAATAATATGTGGACAAGAAGGATTCTTTGGTTGTTAAATTAAACTAAATATAATTAAATTAAAAGCTAAGAGTAAAATCTTAGCTTTTTAAATTATTTCAAAATAAAACTTAAAAAAATAAGCATTTTTGCTGATTTGCTTGTATATTTTAATATATTTGTAAATACTTAATATATATAAATATATATATTAAAAATACGAAAAATAATCTTGAAATATTCAAAAGTTGAATGTATAATATAACCTTAAAGTGAAAATAAGAGAAAAAATATTACATTTTTAAACAAATTTCACTAATACGAATAAAAATATATATAAAAATACGGTTATCAAAAATTAAATAATTTAGTGAGGTGCAAAGATGAAGATAGGATTCGATCACAAGAAATATCTAGAAGAACAATCAAAGTATATCTTAGAAAGAGTTAATAATTTTGACAAACTTTACTTAGAATTTGGTGGTAAACTAATAGGAGATTTACATGCTAAAAGAGTACTACCAGGTTTTGATGAAAATGCCAAAATAAAAGTACTTCAACACATAAAAGAAAAAGTAGAAGTTGTAATATGTGTTTATGCAGGAGATATAGAAAGAAATAAGATAAGAGGAGACTTCGGTATAACTTATGATATGGAAGTTCTAAGACTTATCGATGATTTAAGAAGTTACGAATTAGATGTAAACAGTGTTGTTATAACAAGATATGAAGGACAACCTGCTACAACAGTATTCATAAATAAATTAGAGCGTAGAGGAATAAAAGTATACAAGCATGCTCCAACAAAAGGTTACCCAACAGATGTTGATACAATAGTAAGTGATGAAGGATATGGAGCAAATCCATACATAGAAACTACTAAGCCTATAGTTGTTGTTACAGCTCCAGGTCCAAACAGTGGTAAACTTGGTACTTGTTTAAGTCAGTTATACCATGAAAATAAAAGAGGAAATGCTGTTGGATATTCAAAATTTGAAACATTCCCAGTATGGAATGTACCTTTAAAGCATCCTTTAAATATAGCTTATGAAGCAGCTACAGTAGATTTAAAAGATGTAAATATGATAGATTCATTCCATCTTGAAAAATACGGTGAAATGTCTGTTAACTACAACAGAGACTTAGAATTATTCCCAGTTCTTAAAAAAATAATAGAAAAAATAACTGGAAAAGAATCTATATATCAATCACCAACAGATATGGGTGTTAATAGAGTTGGATTTGGTATAGTAGACGATGAAGTTGTACAAGAAGCATCTAGACAAGAAATAATAAGAAGATACTTCAAAACTGCTTGTGAATATAAGAAAGGACAAGTAGATAAAGGTGCTTTTGAAAGAATGCAAGTTATAATGCAAGGTCTTAACTTAAAGCCAGAAGATAGAACAGTTGTTATGCCAGCAAGAGAGTACAGCAACAAATTAAAAGAGGTTGCGGATAAAAACGATATGTGTCCAGTTGTTGCAATAGAATTAAATGATGGGGTAATACTTACAGGTAAAGGTTCAGAATTAATGGATGCAACCGCAGCAGCAACATTAAATGCTATAAAACATTTAGCAAATATAGATGATGAATTACATTTAATATCACCAGCTATACTTGAGCCAATTGTAAACTTAAAAACTAAAACTTTAGGAAGTAGAAATCCAGAATTAAGTTGTGAAGAAGTTTTAACTGCACTTAGTATATGTGCTGTTACAAACCCAACAGCACAAGTAGTACTTGATAAATTACCTTTACTAAAAGGCGCTCAAGCACATTCAACAACAATATTAAGTAAAAGTGATGAGCAAACATTTAGAGAACTTGGAATAGATGTAACATCTGATCCAGAGTATCCATCACAAAATCTTTATTACGCAAATTAAAAAATTGACATAAAAAATTAGACCATATTACAAATAGTAGTATGGTCTTTTTGTATACAATTACAAAATAAAAATAAATATAAAAATACGGTCATCAAGAACTAAAATAACTTAGTTCCTTGGAATAACTATTTTAAAGGTTTTTTCAAAAATTTGCAAGTTATTTTTTAAAAAACTTTAAATAATATATAAAAAGTACAATTGAGGCAAATAAAATATAAAAATATACTAAAATTAATGTAAGATAGATATATAAGTCAATATTTAAAAGGTGATTAAATTGGTAGAAAATAGAAAAATAATTCATATAGATATGGATGCCTTTTATGCATCTATAGAGCAAAGAGATAATCCAAGCTTAAGAGGAAAACCTGTTATAGTTGGAGGTCGTCCAGAAAGTAGAGGAGTTGTAGCTACTTGTTCATATGAAGCTAGAAAGTATGGGATTCACTCAGCTATGCCATCAAAAACTGCATATAAGAGGTGCCCATATGCACATTTTATAAGACCTAGGTTTGAAGAATATCATAAAGTATCACAAAAAATAAGAAATATATTTTATAGATACACAGATTTAGTAGAGCCTTTATCTTTAGATGAGGCATACTTAGATGTTACTAAAAATAAAAAAGGAATAAAATATGCAACACAAATAGCTAAAATGATAAAGGAAGATATTCTAAGAGAAGTTGGATTAACTTCTTCTGCAGGGGTATCTTACAATAAATTTTTGGCTAAGTTAGCATCAGACTACAAAAAACCTAATGGATTAACGGTAATAACACCAGAAAATAAACAAGAATTTTTAGATAAGCTTCCAATAAATAAATTTTTTGGAGTTGGCAAGGTAACCGCAAAAACATTAAATAATTTAGGAATAAAAAATGGCTATGATTTAAGGCAATTAGATATTAGTGAATTAGAATCAATATTTAAAAATAGAGGTTATGTATTTTATCAATTTGCAAGGGGGATTGATTATAGAGAAGTTAAACCACATAGAGAAAGAAAATCAGTTGGTTCAGAAACTACTTTAAGAAATAATTTAAGTATAGATGATGAGGAAGTTTTAGAGATACTCTCACAAATATGTGAAGATGTATCACATAGACTATTATATTCTAATAATTTAGGAAAAACTATAACTTTAAAAATAAAGTATGATGATTTTAGTCAAATAACAAGAAGTTTAAGTTTAAGAAATCCAATATATAAAAAAGAAGATATTAGAACCAATGTATATGAACTATTAAAAAATGTAGATACTAAAAATAAACAGATAAGATTACTAGGAGTAACAGTATCGAATTTAGTAGATTCTAAAAAAGAATGCACAAATGTAACTATATTTGAATATATAAATAATATGAATAACAATACTAATTTAAATTAAAATCCATGAAAAGCATAGATGCGCTTTTCATGGATTTTTTAGTTTAATAGTAAATGATAGTTATTACCAGATTTTAAGAGATTTCATATAATTTTATTTATTACTAAAAGGAGGTACTATGAATAGTAATCTAAGAGAAGTAAAAAAAATATTATGGATAATTTTATTTGCAAATTTAATGGTAGCTTTGTTGAAGATAATAATAGGTGGTTTTATTAAAAGTGCTAGTATGATGGCTGATGGATTTCACTCCTTATCAGATGGAGCATCAAATGCAGTAGGAATAGTAGGCATAAGTATAGCTATAAAACCTAAAGATAAAGAGCATCCTTATGGACATAGGAAGTTTGAAATACTTGCAAGTATGTTTATAGGAACTATGTTAACGCTAGTAGGAATAAATATAATTGTAGAGTCTATAGATAGATTTAAAAATATCATAGAGCCGTCAATTACAATTGAAAGTCTATTTATATTAATTTTCACATTATTTATAAATTTATTGGTGAGTAAATATGAGTATAAAATAGGAAAAAAATTAAATAGTCATATCCTAATAGCAGACTCAATGCATACAAAAAGTGACGTGCTTGTATCGATAGGAGTTTTAATAACTTTATTTGGTATAAACATGGGTCTTCCTCCAATTATTGACCCGATAGTATCAGTAGTAGTAGCTTTATTTATACTTCATTCCGCATATGAAATACTAATATCGTCTATAGGCGTATTAGTAGATAAAGCTATTATAGATGAAAAAGTTATAAATGATATTGTAATTAGATTTGATGAAGTTAAAGATGTGCATAAAATTAGAAGTAGAGGAAGTCAAAATGATATTTATATTGATATGCATGTGTTAGTAAATCCAGATTTAAGCACAGAAGAAGCACATATTTTAGGTCATAATATAGAAGATGCCATAAGAAAAGAAATAAATGAAAATTGCCAAGTTATAGTTCATACAGAACCTTATTATAATAGTAGAATTAATGTATAATAGTTATAAATTATACTTATAAAGGGAGAGAATATGTTAGAGATAATAGGAATGTCAGTTGAAGATGCTAAAACTATAGAAGCTTGTGGAGGAGATAGAATAGAACTTATTAGTGCACTAACAGAAGGAGGTTTAACTCCGAGCTTTGCTACTATAGAAAAGGTAGTAAATAGCGTGAATATACCTGTTAACGTTATGATAAGAAATCATGCAAATGGTTTTGTATATAGTGAGTATGATATAGAAATAATGGAAAAAGATATAGATATAGCTAAAAGTTTAGGTGTAAATGGAGTAGTATTGGGGCTTTTAGATAAAGAAAATAATATAAATGAAGTAAATCTACAAAGATTGCTTAAAAAATGTAAAGGAATTGATGTAACTTTCCATAAGGCCATAGATTTTACAAATGTGATTAAAAGTACTGAGATATTAAATAAATATAATATAACAAATATATTAACAGCAGGTGGTACTAAACATATAGATGATAATATAGAAAAAATAAAGTCTATGATAGAAGGATCAAAAGGTATAAATATACTACTAGGTGGGGGACTCAACTTTGAAAATATAAACAAAATAAAAGAATTAACAAAGGCTACAGATTACCATTTTGGGACAGCTGTAAGAATTGACAATAGCCCTTTTAGTAGAATAGATGAAAATAAATTAAAAGAATTAATTAAAATAATAAAATAGATAATAAAATATAAAAGAGCAAAGAAGACATAATTTTTAAGTCTTACTTTGCTCATTTTTTACTCCATTAATAACTCTTCTAAAGCTTCTATATCTAATATTTTAATTGTATCTTTTGAATAATCTATAAGTCCATCAGATTTCATTTTCATAAGCTCTCTAGATAAAGAGGGTCTAGGGATACCAAGCATTTCAGAAAGCTTTTGTTTTGTTATGCCAAGCTTTATAAATTTACTTTTCTGGATAGTATGTTGTGTAACTAGGTAGTTGCTTAGTTTTTGACGTATACTTGAAAAAGATAAATTTTTTATAGAATTATTAAGTTGTATAATCTTATTACTTAAGTCATTTAAAAACATATCTAAAAAATCTGGATTTTTAGTACAAAAGATTATAAATGAAGTTTTATGTATAAACATTACTTCACAATTACTAGATGCCATTATAGTAGCAGGATACGCATTAGTATCTGAGAAAGCTATAATTTCTCCAAAAAAATTACCTTCAGATAAGGAAGACATATGTATAACATTATTACTAGTTAATATACGTTTTACATCAATGCTACCTTGTAAGATTAAACCTACTTTGTCGCAAGGAGAACCTTCAATAGCTATAATATCATTTTTATTATATTTAGATATAGTATAAGTTGAATTTTTAAAAAAATGTAATGCTTCCTCTTTAGTTTTAAACAAAAAATCACCTACTTTTATAATTTTTTTATTAGTGTAACATATGTTACAGAAATATATACTATTATAACATATAATTATCACATAAAATAAAGAGGAGGACATGAAATGGAAAATAAAATGTTTTGTTTTCAGTGTCAAGAAACAGCAGGATGTACAGGATGTACAAAATTTGGAGTATGTGGAAAATCACCAGATCTAGCAAGAATGCAAGATCTATTAATATATACAACTAAAGGATTATCAGAGGTTACTACTAGACTAAGAAATGAAGGGAAGAAAATAGATAGTACTGTTAACCATCTAATAACTATAAACTTATTTACAACAATAACTAATGCAAATTTTGATGATGAAATATTCTATGAAAGAGTAAAACAAACTTTAATAACTAAGGAAGAATTATTATCAAAATTAAAGAACAAAGAAAATTTATCAGAAGCAGCATTATGGAATGCATCAAATAATGAAGAATTAGATGCTAAAGTATCTGTATTATCTAAACTAAAAAACACGATACTAGGAAGTGGTAAGAAACAAGTAGAAATAGATACAATACTAGATGAAAAATCAACTAAAGTTGGTGTATTAGCTACAAAAGATGAAGATATAAGAAGTTTAAGAGAACTTATAATATATGGATTAAAAGGCTTATCAGCATATATGAAACATGCTAATGCTTTAGGGTATGACAATGAAGAAGTTAATGCATTTTTACAAAGCACTTTAGCTAAAACATTAGATGATAGCCTAACTATTGACGAATTAATAGCATTAACATTAGAAACAGGTAAAGTTGGGGTAGATGGAATGGCTTTACTTGATAGTGCAAATACAGGCACTTATGGGCATCCAGAGATTACTAAAGTTAATATAGGGGTTAGAAATAATCCAGGTATATTAGTATCAGGACATGATTTAAAAGATTTAGAATTATTACTTAAACAAACAGAGGGAACAGGAGTAGATGTATATACTCATTCTGAAATGTTACCAGCTCATTATTATCCAGCATTTAAGAAGTATTCACACTTTGTAGGTAACTATGGAAATGCTTGGTGGAAGCAAAAAGAAGAATTTGAAAGCTTCAATGGTCCAATATTAATGACTACAAACTGTATAGTTCCTCCAAAAGATAGCTATAAAGATAGATTATATACTACTGGAGCAGCTGGATTTGCTGGATGTACACATATAAAAGGAAATGCAGAAGATGATAAAGATTTTTCTGTGATAATAGAACATGCTAAAAAGTGTAAAGCTCCTATAGAGATAGAAACTGGAGAAATAATAGGTGGATTTGCACATAATCAAGTTTTCGCCCTTGCAGATAAAGTTGTAGAAGCAGTTAAAACTGGAGCTATAAAGAGATTCTTTGTAATGGGTGGATGTGACGGAAGAGCTAAGTCAAGAAACTACTACACAGAATTTGCTAAGGCTTTACCACAAGATACAGTTATACTTACAGCAGGATGTGCTAAGTATAAATACAACAAGTTACCTTTAGGAGATATAAACGGTATACCTAGAGTATTAGATGCAGGTCAATGTAATGATTCTTACTCATTAGCGCTTATTGCATTAAAACTTAAAGAAGTATTTGAATTAGAAGATATAAATGATTTACCAATATCATTTAATATAGCTTGGTATGAGCAAAAAGCTGTAATAGTATTATTATCGTTACTGTACTTAGGTGTTAAAAATATACACTTAGGACCGACATTACCAGCATTTTTATCACCAAATGTAGCTAAGGTTTTAGTTGAAAACTTTGGTATAGGCGGAATAACAAATGTTGAAGATGATTTAAATATGTTCTTAGGAAAATAATTTTAATAAAAAAGGTACCATTTAATATGGTATCTTTTTTACATAAAATATTTAATTCTAAGTTAAAATTATTGATAATTCACACAGACTATAAAATACACTTTAAAATATTAATGAAAGAAAATTTAATATTTTCAGTAATAATATGAGTTTTATGTAACGTATGTTACACAAGTTTTACGAAAAATAGGATATAATAAGATTAAACAAAATTTAAATAGATTTAACTTAACTTTATAAGAAAGGTAAAGTGTAGATATAGATGAGTAATTATGGGAATTTACAAAAAATAAGGAATGGTAAAAGAACATATGGAATAACTCCTCATATACCTGGAGGGTTTGTATTGCCAGATACCCTTATAAAAATAGCTAATGTAGCTAAAAAATATAATGGAGTATTAAAAATAACATCAGGTCAAAGAATATTAATAACTAATTTAAAAGAAGAAGATCTAGATGATATATGGAAAGAGCTAGATATGAAACCAGCAGTTACAAATCAATATTCTGTAAAAAATGTAGAGATGTGTCCAGCAAATTTTTGTAAAAGGTCAAAATATCCAACAATAGGTATAGCTATGAAGATAAGTAAAAACTTTCATGGGATGCCACTTCCAAATAGAACAAAAATAGGAGTTGCGGGATGTAGAAATGCATGCACAAGTGTGTACTCTAAAGACATTGGAGTTTTAGTAGATATTGATGGAACTTTCTTTGTATGTGCAGGAGGAAGTGCAGGTTTTTACCCAAGAGTAGCTGATATAATAACTAAAAAATTATCAGAAAAAGAAGCATATACCTTAGTTGAAACTTTACTTAACTACTATAATGAACATGGTCAAATGGGTGAAAAGTTAGGTGAATTCATAGATAGAATAGGTATAGAAAATTTTAGAAAAGATGTACTAGAGATAGCAAATTTAAAGGAGGAATTATAATGATAACTAAAGATTCTATAATAGGAGATATAATAAAAGAAAAACCAGAGGCAGTAAAAATACTTATGGACTATGGTATGGGATGTCTAGGTTGCCCTTCAGCTACAATGGAAAGATTAGAACAAGCTTGTGAAATACATGGAATAGACTTAGACGAGGTTTTAGCTAAGATAAATAGCCTTTAATATTAAAAGAATAAATATATCAGTAAGGAGTATATATATTCCTTACTGATATATGAAATTAACATGCATGTTATAAAACTCTAAAATAGTCGAAAAAAGTATAAAAATTTAATTAAAAAAATAATGAAAACAGTTGCAAAAAAATATATAAAATAATATAATAGTATTGTGTTAATAAGGCGACATAGCCAAGTGGTAAGGCAGTGGACTGCAACTCCTTGATCCCCAGTTCGAATCTGGGTGTCGCCTCCAATTTAATATATGGGAATATGGCTCAGTTGGTAGAGCAATTGACTGTTAATCAATGGGTCACAGGTTCGAGTCCTGTTATTCCCGCCAATATGCTGGTGTGGCTCAACGGTAGAGCAGCTGACTTGTAATCAGCAGGTTGTAGGTTCGATTCCTATCACCAGCTCCAATTTAAATGACTCTAATCATATGATTAGAGTTATTTTTTTACGCTTAAGAAAATTATGATACTTAAAAAGCTGTGGATAACTATTGAAGTTTAAGTAATACTAATTAGTTTGCATAGCGTAAAAAAGAGATTTTGAGCAACGGACGAAGTCGTTGGCGACATGAGAGAAGCGAATTTTTTATAAAATAAAAAATGTTTTAAAATTAAATGGTTATGTATTATAATTAAAAGTATTAGAAAAATAGTATATGTTTAAATTTGAAATAGTTGACAATGTAAACTTAAAATATAATAAATCTAGGAGGGAATTTGGATGAGTAATAATGTCACGGATTTGGGAAAGGGAAGCATTCCTAAATTGATATTTAAGCTAGCAACACCTGCAATAGTAGCTCAACTGGTAAATGTACTATACAATATAGTTGATAGAATATTTATAGGGAGAATGCAAGGTGGAGATATAGCGATGGCTGGTGTTGGAGTTGCATTTCCAATAACATTAATAGTAGCAGCTTTCGCGGCTTTAGTAGGTATGGGGGGAGCTCCATTAGCTGCAATAAAAATGGGTGAAAAGGATAATGATGGCGCAGAAAAGATAATGAGTAATAGCTTTTCTACACTTGTACTATTAGCAATCTTACTAACTGTAGTATTTTTAATATTTAAAGAACCATTACTTTGGGCATTTGGAGCAAGTGAAGCTACTATAGGTTATGCAATGGATTACTTAAGTATATATCTAATAGGAACTATATTTGTTCTTATGGCACTTGGTATGAATCCATTTATAAATACACAAGGTTTCGCAAAAATAGGTATGATGACAGTATCTATAGGTGCGGCTATGAATATAATACTTGATCCAATATTAATATTTGGATTAGATATGGGTGTTAAGGGTGCTGCTACAGCTACAGTTATCTCTCAAGCAGTATCAGCAATGTGGGTACTAAGATTCTTACTAGGAAAAAAGACAATATTAAGAATAAGAAAAAAATACTTAAAAATAGATTTTAGAATAATGGGAAGAGTAATGGGACTTGGAGTTGCACCATTTATAATGCAAGCTACGGAGAGTTTAGTTTTAATAACATTAAATACAAAGCTTCAAATGTATGGTGGAGACTTAGCTGTAGGTGCAATGACTATAATGAGTAGTATAATGCAGATAATAATGCTTCCGACAATGGGGGTTACTCAAGGTTCTCAACCTATAATGAGTTACAACTATGGAGCAAAACAAATTGATAGAGTTAAAAAGACTTTTAAGTTAACTGTATTAATTACTTTAGGATACACTGCAACAATGTGCACAGCACTTATGATAATGCCAGAGATGTTTGTTAGGATATTCAATAGTGATCCAAAATTAATTGAAATAACAGTATGGAGTATAAGAATTTACTTCGTTGGAATAACTATATTTGGTATACAGGTAGCATGCCAAAATACATTACTTGCACTTGGGCAAGCCAAAATTTCTCTGTTTTTAGCATTACTTAGAAAAGTAATTTTATTAATACCATTAATATATATATTACCAACATTTATAGAAGATAAGTTATTTGCAGTGCTTTTAGCACAGCCTATAGCAGATATAACGGCAGTTTTAACAACAGCAATATGCTTTATGGTATTTTATAAGAAAAATTTAAGCAATATAGAAAGTAAAAGCATTAATACTAATGGTAAAGAAAGCTTAAATACAAATTAATAGAGTTAAAAAATCTCTTATGGATATATATATTTATGAGAGATTTTTTATTGTAAATATTTATAAATAATTAATGCAATCAAATTGAATTTTCATTAAGGAGAGACATATGAAGTATAATAAAATCGTAAAGGGTAAATTTATAGAAAGGCCAAATAGATTTATAGCTTATTGTGATATAGATGGAAAAGTAGAAAAAGTACACGTTAAAAATACAGGAAGATGTAAAGAGCTATTAATAGAAGGTTGCACTGTATATTTAGAAGAAAGTGATAATCCAAATAGAAAAACAAAGTATTCACTAGTTGCAGTTGAAAAAGGAGAGCGGCTAATAAATATGGATTCTCAGGTACCAAATAAGGTAGTATACGAAGCACTAGAGAATGATTTAATACAACTTCCTGGTCTTAATGAAGAAATAACTTACATTAAGCCTGAACAGAAATATCATGATTCAAGATTTGATATATATTTAGAAACTAAAAATAAAAAGGTATTTATAGAGATAAAGGGAGTAACACTAGAAGAGAATGGTGTAGTAATGTTTCCTGATGCTAAAACAGAAAGAGGAGTAAAGCATATAAATGAATTAATAAAAGCAAAAGACGATGGATATGAGTGCTATATATTTTTTTTAGTTCAGATGGATAATGTAAAATATTTTACACCTAATAAAAAAATGCACTATGAACTTTGGGAAGCATTAAAAAGAGCAAGGGAAAAAGGTGTAAATATAGTATCTTATGATTGTAATGTGGATAAAGAAGGGATAGTCATAAAGGAAGCTGTAGAAGTTATTTTATAAAATAATATATTTTTAAAATTTAGTATATAACTTTAAAATGTTGCAAGAAAAATATAAGTATTTGAAATATTAATGGTATAATATTCATATATGATATTTATTATGAAAGGAAGTTTATAACTATGACGAATAATTTATCAATGCAAGAACTTTTAGAACAACAAGAAAAAGAATTAAATAACATAAAAGTTGGGGAAACTATAAATGGTAAAATATCTAAGGTTAGTAATGATGGTGTTAGCTTAGAACTTAACTTTGGATTTGATGGGATAATCCCTACAAATGAATTAAATATTCCTAAAGGAAAATATACTAGTGATGTATATAATGTAGGAGATGAAATAAGTGCTGTTATAACAAAGGTTAACCATAAAGATGGA
Organism: Romboutsia sp. 1001713B170131_170501_G6; assembly: GCF_015668195.1. Taxonomy (NCBI): domain Bacteria; kingdom Bacillati; phylum Bacillota; class Clostridia; order Peptostreptococcales; family Peptostreptococcaceae; genus Romboutsia; species Romboutsia sp. 1001713B170131_170501_G6. Next base: position 34,487 of record NZ_JADPFC010000010.1, on the reverse strand, counting down.
ACAATACAATTATCAAAATTAAGATTAGATAAAGAAGCAGACATAAAAGAGTTAGAAAAAATACATAATGAACATAGAATAATAACTGTTAATGTAAATAAAAACATAGAAAGAGGAGTATTTGCTACTTATAAAACGCAAACGTTATTTATACCAATATCTCAATTAGATACTAAGTTTGTAAATGATACAAAAGAGTATGTTGGACGTAATTTAGAAGTATATATAAAAGAACTAGATTTAAAGAAAAATAGATTAGTGGCTAGTCATAGAGAAGTATTACAAGAAAGAATAGACAAAGAAAGAGAAGAAAGAAGAGCAAGAATAAAGGCGGAAAAAGAAGCTGAAAGAGCTAGAGTTAAAGCTGAAAGAGAAGCTCATATAGCAAAAGTTAAAGCTGATAAAGAAGCTTTATTTGAATCTTTAGAAGTTGGACAGAAAAGAGAAGGTAAAGTTGTAAAAATGATGCCTTATGGAGCTTTCGTTGATATTGGAGGAATAGAAGGGTTACTTCATCAAAACAACTTATCTTGGGAAAGAGTAGAGTCTGTAGAAGATGTAATTCAAGAAGGACAAGAAGTACAAGTTTATGTATTAGATATAGATAAAGAAAATAAAAAGTTTGCATTAGCATTAAAAGATATAAATAATGATCCATGGGAATTAATAAAACAAGAAGTACAATTAGATGATATAATAACTGGAACTGTAGTTAGAACTATAGAAAAGGGTGCTATTGTTAAGATAAGAGAAGGCGTAGAAGCATTCTTACCGATATCTGAATTAAGTGAAGAAAGAGTTATGAGAGTTAATAATGTAGTAAATGTTGGTGATGAAGTTAGCGCTATGGTTATAGAATTTAAGCCAAAGAATAGAAAAATGATATTATCTATAAAAGAAGCTACTAAAGAACCAGAAGAAGATTACTCAGAATTTTTAGAAGTTGAAGAATCATTAGGTTCATTAGGTGAATTATTTAAAGATAAATTTAAAGATTTAAAAAAATAACATTATACAAAGAGCCATGTTGTTTAACAATGTGGCTTTAACTATATGATATTTAAGGGAGATAGAGTGATTACACCAGATAACGAAAGTTTTAAATCTGTATTTTTATAGGATTTGATTTTTTGGGAATAATGAGTTTAGTAGTATTAAATTTAATTATAATAATATCATTATGGTTTTTATTTAAGAAAATAACACAGAAAAAATTATAATTTATAGGGAGAATTTTAATGAAAGCATTAATAGATTTACATACACATACACTAGTAAGTGGACATGCATATAGTACAGTACAAGAAAATATACAATCAGCAATTGACAATGGATTAAAATATTTAGGATTGTCAGAACATGCGCCAAATATGCCAGGTGGACCTCATCCATATTATTTCCATAATATTTATTGTATACCGAAAGAAGTAAATGGACTTAGAGTACTTAGAGGAATAGAAGCAAATATTATAGATTTTGAAGGAAATACAGATGTAGATGATGATATGCTTACACATATAGACTATGTCATAGCTAGCTTACATACACCATGTATAGATGCTGGAACTATAGAAGAAAATACACAAGCTGTACTTAATGTAATGGATAAATTAAAAGTTAAGATAATAGGACATTTAGATGATAGTAGATATCCAGTTGATTATGAAAAAGTAGTAAAAAAGGCAAAAGAGAAAAATATAGCATTAGAAATAAATAATTCATCTTTAAAGCCGACGACTTTTAGACAAGGAGCTTGGGAGAATGTAGTTAAACTACTTGAATATTGTAAAAAATACAATGTAAAAGTGATACTTGGAAGTGATGCACATATATCTTATGATGTAGGAAAATTCCCATATTCTGAGAAGGTAATAAATGATGTAAAATTTCCCAAAGAGTTAGTTATAAACTACAATGAAGAAAGTATAATAGAGTTTTTAAATTTATAAATAATATAATAGCTTAAAGTTAAGTAAATTTAGAAAATAAAGAGTATAAAAGAAGGACAAACAATATTCAAAATATAGTATAATATAAGAGTAACACTTATTGATAAGTGTTACTTTTATTATGCTTTAATTTAAAGGAGAGAGTTGGCATGGAGTATATTGCAAGGGTAGTATCTAATGTTGTTTGGCCTATGTTTATACCTTTTTTGCTTTTACTTGGGACATATATATGTTTGCAAGTTTTTTTTAACATAAGGCAACGAATTACAACAAAGGGGAAAATAAATTACAAGTACATAATTCCACAAAGTACCGTAGCTTTGGGTACTATGATGGGAACAGGAACAGTCGTTGGTTTTTTGACGGGGCTTAGTAAACTTTCTATAAGTGGGCAAATATATGTTGAATCAATTGCTATATGGGCACTACTTGGATCTATAATATTAATACCTATATCATATTGTGAAACTTTAATATCTAAAGTTGTGAGAATGCAACCAAAAGAATATATAGAAGCATTTATATCAAATAAAGCCTCAAAATTATATGTTGCATCTTTAGTTTTATTGTACATATTTGCTATAGGGGGAATACAGTTAAGTGGAATAGATGCAGTAGTAACCACTAGTATAAATGAAATAGTAAATTTGGAATTTAGTGAAATACAAAGATATATGTATATTGTTATTCCAGTAATAATTATATTAATTACCATTATACTTAAAAACAGACAAAGTATATTTTTAAAAATTTTAGTAACTATGGTAATACTATCATTTTCAACTTATTTATTATCATTTTTCATATTTCTTTATAAAACACAAGAGTATATACCTATATTTATAGAACGTATTATTATAGGATTTAAAAATCCTGTATCGGTGTTATTTGGAATACCATTAGGTCTTATATTTGGACTTCAGAGAGTTATACAAATAGCAGAACCAGGTCTTGGAACACTTGCATTAGCATCTATGAAATCAAATTCTAAGCCAAGAGAAGCTGCTTTAATATCTTCTATACTAACAACTGTACTTATTGTTATATCAGTGTTAGTTACTTCATATATAGCATCTTATGGACTTAGTAAAGGAATAATAAATTTTTCAGTTAATGGATACGAGAAGTTAGTGTCATACTTTGATACTATAATTAGTGTAACGGGTAAATTTGGGATATTAATACTATTTACATTTATAGCCTTATCTGCATTAACTACTTTATTGGGAGGATATCTTGTACTTATAAATGTAGCTAATTTTAATATTAAAAATAATTATCTTGTTTATGTAAGTTTATTAATATTAGGAGGTGCATTATCAGTATTTAATGTAGAATTAGTATTTTTATTATTGGAGATATTATTATTTATTTCAACATCTATTAACATTATGGCACTTGCTATGTTCACAGAATTTGAATGGAAAAAATATAAAATAAGAACATCAAAAATTAGGAAGGTTGCGTAAAAGTATAATTTAAACCAAGTTTAAATATAAAATTTATATATGCATAAAATAAAAGGAGTGTATAAAATACACTCCTTTAAATTATTATTAAGCAACTTCTTGAGAAGAAGCATCCTTTTGTAATTTAGCTATTCTTTCTTTGTTTAACTTAGACATACCTATAGAAGCAGTTATTAAAGCTGTATAACATACAACTATAAATGCTAAAACGAATATCCAAGCTATGCTGTATCCCATTTTATCAACTAATAATCCAAATATTGATGAACCAGCAGCAAATCCTACTGCGAAGAATATTTGAACTACACCAAGTATAGCACCGAACTCTTTTTTACCGAAGAATGATCCTGCAAGTAAAGAAGGTCCCATCATGTAAGCGAATACTGATAATCCTTTTAAAGCAGCAAATATTGGAGCTAACATAGGTATTAAACCTGCATTCATTAGAGCTAGGCAAGAAGTACCAGCTAATGCAAAGGCAACTATAAGACCTTTAGTTATACCTAATTTATCAAATATTACTCCACCAAATAAGTTTCCTCCAAGAGAGAATATAGCGAATGTAGAACCTACCATACCAACTATCATAGGATCAACTTTTAAGAAGTTCTTTAAGTAAGCAGGATATTGTACAGCAAGTACAGAAACATACATACCTAAGAAGAATAATCCTAAAGCAAACAGCCAGAAGAATTTAACATTTTTAACTTCTTTTAAAGAGTATCCCCAATCAACTGAAATAGTACTTTGCTCTTTTTCTTCTTTTCCATTGTCTTTTTTCTTACCTCTAACTATTTCGCTATCATTCTTTGGCATTCTTAAGAATAATAAAGTTATAGGTATACCTACAATTAATGATAAAGCACCAAACATAAAGTATGATTTAGATATACCGAAGTTAGTTAATGAATAAGCAGTCATACTTTGAAGGAATATATTACCTATAGATCCTCCAGCGAAAGCAAGTCCCATTGCCTTACCTTTTGATAATTCATCGAACCATCCATTTATTAATAAAGGAACCCCGATTGAAGATATAGCAGCTGTACCAACTTGAACTATACCAGCAACAAGGTAAAATTGCCATAATTCTTTACACATAGAGAATGCTAAGAATCCTCCACCTGAAAGTATAGAACCCATTAAGTACATTGTTTTAACACTAACTTTATTAAACATTGCTCCTATAAATGGAGACGCTATAGCAGATACAACTGTACCTAATGTAAATATTAATGAGAATCCAGCTTGTGTAAATCCATATCCTGAATCAGGAGATAGGATGTAAGCCATAAATTGTGGTTGGATATTTGCAGCAACGCCAAATGGTATAGCTTGTATAAGCATACATGCAACTACTATTAACCAACCAGTTGCGAATTTTTTACTTTTAGTGTTCATTGTATGATTTCTCCTTTGTTGTTGTTTTTGTAAATAGACACATAAAAATGGATATAAATGTAAAAACATAAATTAAAATGAAATATATCCTAGAAAAAGGATATCATAAGTGATATATTAAAAACAAAGGAAGGTTGATGAACAAAGTTGAAACTTGATTCAAGAATATTCAATAACTTCAATTAAAAATCAACTTTGATTAATTTATACTTAGTATGGTATTGTCAGATATACTATAAAATGGAGTCATAGTAATATATAAAATATATAATAATATTAAGAAATCATAAAAGAACGAGCAAATAAAAAGGAAGGTGAATAGGTTGAAAAATATTGCATTTGGTCAACTATTAGAAAAGCTACTTTACTTATCAAATCAAAAAAAGAGTACATTAGCAAAAGAGTTAGGATATGATATATCTTATATAAGTAAATGGATTAATGGGAGAAATTTACCGACTCAAAAGAGCATATCTAGTATATGTAAAATAGCATCAGAGTTTATAGTTAAATCTTTAAATGCTACATCAAAGCAAGAGCTTAAACACTACTTTGAAATAGATGTAGAGGTAAAAGATGACACTGTATTAGCTCAATATATAGAAAGAAGTTTAAAAGAATCATATATGGTTACGGCACAAAAAAGTTCTTCTAATATATATAAGAGTACACACTCTGAAGATAATTATAATAGTATGATGCATATAAACCCAAGGCTTAGAAAACAGTATTTAGCAAAGGATGCAATATTGCATATAAGTAAATCTAGTAAATTAGATTTAATATTATCTACCAACTTATATAGACTTAATGGAAATGACAAAGTTTCTATATCAGAAATGAAATCAGCATTATATAGCATACAAAAAGACAAAGAAGTGAAAGCAAGGGTATTAACTGGATTTGAAGGAAATCAAAATGATAAGGTACTAAATACATTACTTATAATAGACATGATAACAACATATCCTAATTTAGATTTTGAAGTATATAACTGTAATGTAGATAGCAGTAATATTTTAGCTGTTATAAAGGATAGAATTTTCCATAGTGCTATATTTGCAAGCGATGGACAATGCTTATTTACTAATATGTCTAAAGAAAAGGCTATCATAGATGAGGTTTATTATAGTTTAGAAGAAATATTAAAAAATCAAGGTAAATTGCTTGTAGAGAAAGAAACTCCACTAGATTTATTAAAGAATAAAACTTATATACAATATATAATGGGACAAGATTTAAAATGGGTATTAGGAGTTATGAATGAATTTTTTATGCCATCTGATTTATTTATAGAAATTGCAGAAGATGTATTTGGAAATGACAAAGAATTACTACAAGAGCTACGCCAAATAAATGCATTTTTACAAAATGTAACATACAAATCTAACATAAAGGTATTAATTTATGAAGCAAAACTAATGAAGTATATATCAACAGGAGAAATAACATTTTTTAATACACCAGTAAAATTAACATTAGAACAAATGGAAAGGCATATAAAAAATATAGAAAAAATAATAAAAGAACATGAAAATATAGAAATTAAACTTATTGAAAATAGCTCCATAGAAGAATTTGATTCAGGTTTAAGTCCATCTATGTATCTATCTAAGAATCTAAAGTTAATAAAAACACATCCTATGGATGAGGTAAATGATTATGCAATAATTAAAGATAACGAGTTTAAAAAAATATGTGATGAAGTGTTTGATAGTGTATGGAATGAGAAAGAAAATATACTAGTAAGTGAAAAGGAAGATATTTTAGAAAAAATATCAAAGGCACTAGTTTATACTAGAATAATAAATGGTGAAATTAATTAATAGTTTACTAGAAATTATATTGACGAATTTCAAAAATGTTTGAATTTGTTGAAAAAAGAAAATAAAGGTCAAAATAATTTATTGACTTAAATAATAAAAAATTGATATTGTAGTAACTGTAAATAGGCACTAACAAAATCATTAATGATCCAATAATTTTATATAGTTAATCTTAAAGTTTTATATTTTAATAAAATCTTAAAACTGATATAGATATACCGTTATTATTTTAATTAATAAAATACGTAAGATAGTCAGTTTTTTGATGAAAAAGTATAAGTGCTAAGATTAACTTTTATAAATTGTTGTATTATTTAATGAATGTGAAGCCTATTTTTTTTGTATATTTTAGGGGGTTAGATATACAAAAAACAAAATAGATATAAAAAATAAATATTTACAAGGAGAACATAAAAGATGCTACATCAGTTAGAAGTTGCAATAACAAAAGTATCTGAAGCTATATGGCCAGTATTTTTACCATTTATATTAGTTGTTGGCGCTACAATGGCTATAAGGACAATCTTCATGATACAAAAACAAGCTACAAAGCCTGCTAAATTACAAATGAAAAATGTAATAGGGCCAGCTTCTATATCTTTAGGGGCGATGATAGGTACAGGAGCGATAATAGGTGTTCTTGGTGCATTATCAAAATTATCAGCAAACGGCCAAGCAAATATAGAAGCTATGGCTATATGGGCATTAATAGGTTCATTAATAATGCTTCCTGTTTCATATTCTGAAACATTAAACTCAAAAATAATGGGGAAAACTCCAAAGGAGTATATATCTACTCTAATAAGCCCTAAATTAGGAATGACATATGCTATATGTTTCGTTGCATTAGCAGTATTTGGATTTGGTGGGTTCCAATTTAGTGGTATAGATTCAGTTTTCGCTACAGTATTAAATGATAAGTTTGGAATCGAATTATCATTAGTTCAAAGATATTTATTCATAGTTATACCAGTAATAGCAGTAGTTGCTGCATTAGTATTATCTAAAAAGCACGAGTTATTTATGGGAGCAATGACTTATATGATAGGAACAGCAGTTGCTGGGTACTTCATATTCTTTACAATGTTTGTTCTTAAGACTGCTGATTACATACCTACTTTCTTTGGAAGTATGATAAAAGGTATGATGAATCCAGTTAATGCAATGATGGGTGTGCCTTTAGGATTTATATTAGGTATGCAAAAGGTTATACAAACAGCAGAAACTGGTCTTGGAGCTTTAGCAATGGCTGCTCAAGAATCTAATTCACAACCAAGAGAAGCAGCTATGATATCTTTATTACCAACAGCTGTAACAGTATTCGTTTCTATAGTTGTTACTTCATATATAGCTTCTTATGGAGTTGAAGTAGGAACTTTAGCATTAGTTGATGCTAATGGAAATGCAGCAGGAACTGTTGCAAGATTAGGTGGTTACTTTGCTACGGCTGAGCATGTAGTTGGTATATTTGGATTAATTGTTTTAGCAGCATTCACAGTATTATCAGCATTAACTACAATACTTGGATCTTACTACTACATGACAAAGTTATTTAAGCAAAATCCAATTAATAAAAATATAGCAATATACTTAGCATTAATAATAGCTGCTGGTACTTTAGCAGTATTTGGAGCTAACGTGGTATTCGAAGCTGTTGACTTATTATTATTTGTACTTTCAGGAATAAATGTAACAGCATTAGCTATATTTACATTCAAACATTGGGAAGCTTACAAGTTAAGTGGATCAATTAAAAAAGACAAAGTAGCTTAATGATATAATAATTATTTAAATAAGCTAAAAAGCTACTTGCTATATTAGTAAGTAGCTTTATATATATACATTAAAACTTGCCTGGTGAAGGGAGAAATACAATGACTAAAAAGATTTACTTCAATGGAACAGTGGTAACTGTTGACAAAAATGAATCAATAGCACAAGCTATATTAGTTGAAGAAGGAAAAATAAAAGCAGTAGGAACTAATGAAGAGGTTCTTGCGTTAGCAGATGAAATTACTGAAAAAATAGACCTAGATGGGAAAACAATTCTCCCAGGGTTTATAGATCCTCATGGACACATAGTTGCTACAGCTCAAACTTTAATGATAGTAACATTAGGAGATGTAACTTCTAAAGAAGAACTATTATCTAGATTAAAAGAAGCCTTCGAAAGTGATCCTCCAACAGATGGAAACTGGTTAATAGGATTTGGATATGATAACACTAAATTTGAAGGTGGAGAACATCCAACTAAGTTTGACTTAGACCAAATAAGTACAGAAGTACCGATAACTGTTTCTCATGCATCAGGACATTTATCAGCTGTAAACTCTAAAGCATTAGAATTATATGGATATGTAGGAGATGACTATATAGTTCCAGAAGGTGGAGTTGTAAGAACAGTATCACCTGATTCAAAAGAGGCAAATGGAGTATTAGAAGAAAATGCTATATTAGATAGTGAAAAGAAAAAAGTTATAAAAGCTCCAGGATTTGAAGAAGTTTTAAAGGCTGTTGTTAAAGCTCAAAAGGTATATGCATCATTAGGTGTTACAACAACTCAAGATGCTTCAGTAGAAGAAGCTAATCATTACAATCATATATTAGGAGCATGTGCTCAAAATAATATGTTAATGATAGATATAGTTGGACTTGCTACTCAGCCATCAACAATGAACTTAATGAAAAATGAAGGTACTCCAAAGAGAGAATACTTCAATCACTATAAGTTAGCAGGAGCTAAGACTTGGTTAGATGGGTCTCCGCAAGGATTTACTGCTTGGTTAAGCAAGCCTTATCACGTTGTACCAGAAGGTCAACCAGCTGATTACTGTGGATATGGAACTCAAACTGATGAAGTTGTAACTAATTACTTTGTTGATTGTATAAACTTAAATGTACAAGTTCATACTCATGTAAATGGTGATGAAGCTTGTGCTCAATTCTTAAGATGCTACAAAAAAGCTTTAGAAATAACAGGAAGTAAAGCAGATTTAAGACCTGTTATGGTTCACTGTCAAGCATTAAGAGAAGACCAATTAGATGATGTTAAAGAAATAGGTGCAATACCAACATTCTTCAATGATCATGTAAGATTCTGGGGAGATTTACACCATGATCAAGTATTTGGACCAGAAAGAGCTCAAAATATATCTCCAATAGGATGGGCATTAGAAAAGGGTATAAAGTTTACGCTACATCAAGATCCACCAGTAAAAATGCCAAACCAAATAATAGCTATGCATACAGCTGTTAATAGAACTACAGAATCAGGAAGAGTATTAGGAGAACATCAAAGAATATCAGTTATGGAAGCTATAAAGGCTGTAACTATAAATGGTGCATACCAATACTTCGAAGAAGATGTAAAAGGTAGTATAGAAGTTGGTAAGTTAGCTGACTTAGTTATATTAGATAAAAACCCTCTTGAAGTTGATACTATGGAAATAGAAAACATAAAAGTATTAGAAACTATAAAAGAAGGTAAAACTATATTTGTTAAAGAAGCTGAATTACAAAATGCATAATATAAAAAATAGCGATGAGATATCTCATCGCTATTTTAAATTTTAAGCAAATTAAAAATTTCGTATTCCCTAAAAAACTAATAAATAAATATTTTAACTAATACTTTTGTTTGATATTTATATTAAGTGGTTAATAATAATTAAGAGTATCTATTTTGTGTAGTAAAATATAAAATGAGACAGTAAGCATAAATATTTTCCAGGAAATTATATAAAATTACCATACTTATTTTAATTTTGATAAAAATAAATAAATAATGATTAAAAATAAAGTAAATTAATGATATAATTAAATCTTAAGACCTAAGGACAGAAAATGAATTTTTAATATGTTAAAATAGACAAATATAGATTAAGCAGGTGATAAAATGGAAAACAAATTTTTACCTATATGCAAGCAAGATATGATAGATAGAGGATGGGAACAACTAGATTTTATTATAGTTACAGGAGATGCTTATGTTGACCATCATAGCTTTGGTACAGCTATAATATCTAGAGTATTAGAAAATGCAGGGTATAAAGTAGGAATAATAGCTCAACCAGATTGGAAAAGTACTGATGATTTTATGAAGCTAGGAGAACCAAGACTAGGTTTCCTAGTTAACTCAGGAAATATGGACTCTATGGTTAATCATTATTCAGTAAGTAAAAAACGTAGAGATAAAGATATGTACTCTCCAGGTGGGAAAATGGGACTTAGACCTGATAGAGCAGTAATAGTTTATTGTAATAAAATTAGAGAAGCTTATAAAGATGCTAACATAGCAATTGGAGGGCTTGAAGCAAGTTTAAGAAGATTTGCTCATTATGACTATTGGGGAGATAAAGTGAGAAAGTCTATACTAATAGATAGTGGTGCAGATTTATTAGTTTATGGTATGAGTGAAAGACAAATAGTAGAAGTAGCTAATGCTTTAAATGACGGTTTTGACCCTAAATATATAAGACATATAAATGGAACTTGTTATATAGCAGATAGCAAAGAAGAAATATATGATGATTATGTAGAGATACCATCATATAAAGATGTATGTTCAAGTAAAGAAGAATATGCAAAAGCATTTAAAATTCAATATGATGAGCAAGACCCATATAGAGGAAAAGTTATAATACAAAGACATGGTGATAAGTATTTAGTTCAAAATAAACCAGAACCACCATTAAATAGAGAAGAGCTGGATGAAGTTTATGCACTACCTTATGCTAAAGACTATCATCCTATATACAAAGAAATGGGAGGAATACCTGCTATAGAAGAAGTTAAGTTTGGTATAGTAAGTTCAAGAGGTTGCTTTGGAAGTTGTTCTTTCTGTGCAATAACATTCCACCAAGGTAGAGCAGTACAAAGTAGAAGTCATGAGTCTATATTAGATGAAGCTAAATATATAACAGAACTTCCAGATTTTAAAGGATATATACATGATGTTGGAGGTCCTACAGCAAACTTTAGACATGAAGCATGTAAAAAGCAAATAACTAAAGGAGCTTGTAAGCATAGACAATGTTTACACCCAGATCCATGTAAGAATTTAAAAGTTGACCATACAGATTTCTTAGAATTATTGAGAAAGGTTAGAAATTTACCTAAAGTTAAGAAGGTATTCGTACGTTCAGGAATAAGATATGACTATGTAATGGCTGATAAAAATGATAAATTCTTTAAAGAACTTGTTGAACATCATGTTAGTGGGCAATTAAAAGTGGCTCCAGAGCATATAGCAGAAGAAGTTTTAGAGCATATGCAAAAGCCAGCAGGAAATACTTATGATAAATTTAGAGAAAAATTCTTTAGATTAAGTGAAAGAGCTGGTAAAAAACAATATATTATACCTTATTTAATGTCATCTCATCCAGGTTCAACATTAAATTCAGCTATAGAGCTTGCAGAGTACTTAAGAGACATTAAATATCAACCAGAGCAGGTACAGGATTTTTATCCAACTCCAGGGACATTATCAACTACGATGTTCTACACAGGAATAGATCCATTAACTATGAAACCAGTATATGTTCCTAAGTCGAAACAAGAAAAGGCTATGCAAAGAGCATTACTTCAATATAGTGCTCCAAGAAATTATGATTTAGTACATGCAGCATTAGTTGAAGCTGGAAGAGAAGATTTAATAGGATTTAGTCCAAGATGTTTAATAAAGCCAAGAGAAGCTAGAGGATATTCAAATAGAAACTTGAATTCTAAAAACTCAAATAATAATAGTTCAAGAGGAAGAAATTCTTCAAGAAATAATGAATCAAAATCTAGAGGCAAAAAGGATAGAAATAATAAATCAAGTAAGAATTTTTCTAAAAGTTCAAAGCCTATGAAAAAGAAAAGAAGATAAATATACAAAGGATATGACATAAGTTCATATCCTTTTATTATTTTTATATCATTTTATACAAATCAATGGTAAAAATTTATTGAAATGTTAAGAATTTAAAATAATTAATAATAAAAATGTAGAAAAAAGTCGTTTTATGTAACTAAATTTTATATTATTCATATTATATTAAAGGACAGGCAAATAAGCTGTCCTAATTAAAAGGAGGTTAATATAAATATGTGCAGAAATAATAATTGTGAATGTTTCCAAAGAGACGATTTTGAGGATATAAGAGATGAAGTATGTGATATAGAAAGTAGATGTTGTGATGGATTTGTTAAGGAACAATTTACTATAAGATCAACGGCTACACCTGCTGGAGTAGTTGTTTATGACTCATCTAATCCAAATACTACGCGTGCTACAATAAAAGTTAGAAACTTATCAAGAACTGTAAGTATTAGAGTTCAAGCGAGCCCTATTGATATTGTCATAGCACCAAATCAAGAAGCTGCATTTTCAGTAGAGCAATTAAACGCTGTTGTAATTACATCACTAACACCAAATATGACAGCAAGAGCATTACTTTGCTTTGATTTACAACTTGCATCATTTTAACTTTAGTGATATTACACATACACTAATAATATAGATAAGTTACCCTAAGAAAAAATAAATAATTTCTTAAAGGCAGAGATTTTTCTCTGCCTTTTTTGTTTTTATTATAAGCATAAAATATATTAATTATTTAATTAAAAGATTAAGTATTTATAAAAAATAACGTAAATAATAAAGGTAGGAGTATGGTTAAAAAATCGACTAACATTGACATTTTTTTTAGTAAGAGTTATACTAAAATTTGTGTTTAATTTAAATAAATATAAATGTATACATCTAAAATAGAGAGGTATAAGTATGAATAAAAGTAAACTTTCAATAAAAACTATAGTTGCTATAGGAATTGGAGCTGCAGTGTTTATGATCTTGGGAAGATTTGGTTCTATACCAAGTGGTATACCAAATACTAACATAGAAACAGCATATGCTTATCTAGCATTAATGGCAGTGCTTTATGGTCCTATAGCAGGATTTTTAATAGGGCTTATAGGACATGGGTTAAAAGATTTAGTGTTTTATGGAATGCCTTGGTTTAGTTGGGTAATATCATCGGCTATAGTGGGTCTTATAATAGGTATAATGTATAAAAAAATAAAAGTAGACGAAGGAGATTTCTCCACTAAACAAATTATAATTTTTAATATAACTCAAATTGTAGCAAATGTAATAGCTTGGTTTGTTGTAGCACCTACTTTAGATATAGTTATATATGCAGAACCTGCAAATAAGGTATACATACAAGGAGCTATAGGTGGAATATCAAACATGGTTACAATAGGTATATTAGGAACCTTAATATTAAAAACATACTCTAAAACAAAAATAAAGAGCGGAAGTTTAAGAGTGGAAGAATAATCGGTGAAAGGAGGCATTTATGAAAAAGAAAATAATTGAGTTTAAAGACTTCAATTTTAAATATAGAATTCAAGCTGAGCCAACACTAAAAAATATAAACTTGACTATCTATGAAGGTGAAAAAGTATTAATAGTAGGGCCATCAGGATCAGGTAAAAGTACCTTGGCACATTGTCTAAATGGATTAGTACCATTTTTCTATAATGGAGAGATGAGCGGAGAGCTAAGGATAAATAATGAAGATATAAAAAATAAAAATATATTTGAATTATCTAAAGTAGTTGGGACTGTTCTTCAAGATCCAGACAGTCAGTTTATAGGTCTTACAGTAGGAGAAGACATAGCATTTAAGTTAGAAAACTACTGTGTAGAACAAAATGAAATGATAGATAGAGTTAATAAAGCTGCTAAGCTAGTTGATATAGATAATGAATTAGAAGCATCACCATATAAGCTATCTGGAGGGCAAAAGCAAAGGGTAACTTTAGCTGGAGTTACAGTAGATGAAGTTAAAGTATTACTATTTGATGAGCCATTAGCAAGTTTAGACCCAGCTACAGGAAAAAGTGCTATGGAACTTATAGATAGCATACAACAAAAAGAAAATAAAACAATGGTAATAATAGAGCATAGATTAGAGGATGTTCTTCATTGTAAGGTAGATAGAATAGTAGTTATGGACAAAGGATGTATAATAGCAGATACTACTCCAAATGAACTCTTATCAACTAACACGCTAGAAGAAGTTGGAGTGAGAGAGCCTTTATATATAACTGCCTTAAAATATTCAGGTTGTGAGATAAATAAAGACTTAAAGCCTGAAAGTATAAATACATTAGATATAGAAAAGTGTAAGGATAAGGTCAATGATTGGTATGAGAATACTAAAAAAGAAGAATCTAAAGCTAAAAATGACTATATATTAGAATTAGATAATATAAACTTTTCGTATTCTCCCGAAAAACAAATACTTAAAGATGTATCTTTTAAGATAAGAAAAGGTGATATAGCAAGTATAGTAGGTAGAAATGGTGCAGGTAAATCTACTATATCAAAATTAATATGTGGTTTTTACAAACCAACTAGTGGAAGAATATTATTTGATGGGAAAGATATAAAAGATGAATCTATAAAAGAGCGTTCGGAAAAAATAGGATTTGTTATGCAAAATCCTAATCAAATGATATCTAAAACTATGGTATTTGATGAAGTTGCTTTTGGTTTAAAGATAAGAGGATACAATAAAGAAGAAATAAAAGAAAAAGTAGAAAGTGTACTTAAAACTTGTGGGCTTTATGGGTATAGAAATTGGCCTATATCAGCACTTAGTTTTGGGCAAAAGAAAAGAGTTACAATAGCATCTATATTAGTATTAAATCCAGAGGTAATAATACTAGATGAGCCTACAGCAGGACAAGACTTCAAGCATTATACGGAAATAATGGAATTTTTAGTAGAATTAAATAAAAAGGGTGTTACTATAATTATGGTAACTCATGATATGCACCTTATGCTAGAATATACAAATAATGTAGTAGTTTTATCAAATGGTCAAAAAATAGGTGATGATAAATCAACTAAGATATTAACAAATAAAGATATAATAGAAAAAGCAAATTTAAAAGAAACATCACTACAAGAACTAGCTATAAAATGTGAAATAGAAGATTCTGTAGAATTTGTAAATAGATTTATTGATTATGATAGGAGGGTTAGAAACATATGAATACAGAAATGTTGTCATATATAAAGAAAGACTCACCTATTCATAGGTTAACTGGGGCTACAAAGTTAATATGTTTTTTACTTTGGACAATAGCGGCAATGATAACATATGATACAAGAGTTTTACTTGGACTTTTTATTGTTGGAATAGTAGTATTTAAAATGTCAAAAATTGAATTCAAAGAAGTATCTTTTGTAATTTATTTTATATTATTTTTCTTGCTACTAAACGCGCTTTTAATATTTATATTTGCTCCATATCAAGGTGTAGAAATATATGGAAGTAGAACGGATTTACTTCATTTAATAGGTCCTTATACAATAACAAAGGAACAATTATTTTATGAGTTAAACGTAGTATTGAAATACTTTGCAACAATACCTATGGCGCTTTTATTTATACTTACAACGGATCCAAGTGAATTTGCAGCATCATTAAATAAGCTTGGGGTAAGTTATAAAGCTGCATATACAGTATCAATAGCTCTTAGATATATACCAGATGTTCAAAGAGACTATAAGGATATATCTTTTGCTCAGCAAGCAAGAGGAATTGATTTATCAAAAAAAGAAAAATTATCAAAAAGAATAAAAAATTCGGCAGCAATACTTATGCCTTTGATATTCTCTAGTTTAGAAAGAATAGATAAAATAAGTTTAGCTATGGAGCTAAGAGCTTTTGGAAATAACAAAAAACGTACTTGGTTTAATAGAAGAAAATTTGAAAAAAGAGATTATATATCTATATTAGTGTTAATAATAATTTTATTAATATCTATATTTATGATTAAAGTTGATGGGTCGAGGTTTTATAATCCTTTTATATAATACAAAATTGCCAGATATATACTATTTAAAATCCATAGATAATAGCCTATATGAAATTTCATATAGGCTATTTTATGTTTGATAAATTATAATATAAATTAATTAGTTAAAATTACTAAATAGTGTTAAAATAGTACATAAGATAACCAAAATTGAAAGGAGTAAGACTATGATAAAAGAAAGAATCAATAAATTAAGAGCGTTAATGAACGACAAAGGGATATATGCCTACCTAATACCATCTTCAGATTATCACCAAAGTGAATATGTAGGTGATTACTTTAAATCAAGAGAATATATATCAGGATTTACAGGTTCAGCAGGTACAATAGTAATTACTCAAGATGAAGCAGGTTTATGGACAGATGGAAGATATTTTATACAGGCTGAAAATGAACTTAAAAATAGTACTATAAAGTTATTTAAAATGGGAGAAGAAGGTGTCCCTACTGTAGAAAAATATCTAATAGATAATATGAAAAAAGATTCAAAACTAGGTTTTGATGGTAAAGTAGTATGTGCAAAAGAAGGAAAAAATTTAAAAGATAAATTAGAATTTAAAAATATTGATATAGAATATAACTACG
Organism: Romboutsia sp. 1001713B170131_170501_G6; assembly: GCF_015668195.1. Classification (NCBI taxonomy): domain Bacteria; kingdom Bacillati; phylum Bacillota; class Clostridia; order Peptostreptococcales; family Peptostreptococcaceae; genus Romboutsia; species Romboutsia sp. 1001713B170131_170501_G6. The sequence continues at coordinate 17,378 of NZ_JADPFC010000010.1, read as the reverse complement.
ATTTAGTAGATCAAATATGGGAAAATAGAACGGAATTACCAAAGGAAAAAGCTTTTTTACTAGATGTTAAATATACAGGAGAAAGTTTTTCAAAAAGGTTAAATAGAGTAAGAAATGCTATGAAAGAAAAAGAAGCAAGTGTACATATCATAACAACTTTAGATGATATAGCGTGGTTATTTAATATAAGAGGTAAAGATATAAAACACAATCCAGTAGTATTATCTTATGCAGTTATAACTTTAGATGAAGTTTACTTATTTATAGATGAAGAAAAATTAGATGAAACTATAAAAAATGAATTAAATAAAGAGAAAGTACAAGTTAAACCATACGACTCTATATATGAATTTGTTAAAACTATAAATGAAAAAGAAGTTGTATTACTTGATTCAAATAAAGTAAATTATGCTATTTATAACAATATATCAAAAACTGTAAGAAAGATAGATACACAAAACCCGACTATTATGTTTAAATCAATAAAAAATGAAATAGAGCTAAAGAATATAAGAAATAGTCATATAAAAGATGGTGTAGCTTTTACTAAATTTATGTATTGGCTTAAAACTAATGTAGATAAAGAAGAAATAACTGAAATGAGTGCGGCTCAAAAACTAGAAGACTTAAGAAGAGAACAAGATAAATTTATAGAACCAAGTTTTAACACTATAGCTGCATATAGAGAACATGCTGCTATGATGCACTATAGTGCATCAGAAGAAAGCAACTATAAATTAGAGCCAAGAGATTTATTTTTAATAGACTCAGGTGGGCAATATTATGATGGTACTACAGATATAACAAGAACTATAGCATTAGGTGAAATAACAAGAGATGCTAAGACTCATTTTACAAATGTAGTTAGGGGTATGATTAGATTATCAAAAGCTAAATTTTTATATGGATGCAGAGGGTATAATCTTGACATATTAGCTAGAGGTCCGCTTTGGGATTTAGGAATAGATTATAAGTGTGGAACAGGTCATGGTATCGGATTTGTATTAAATGTTCATGAAGCTCCAAATGGATTTAGATGGAGAGTAGTACCAGAAAGAGATGACAGTTGTGTGCTTGAAGAAGGTATGGTAACTACTAATGAACCAGGTGTATATATAGAAGGTTCTCATGGTATAAGAATAGAAAATGAAGTGGTTACAAGAAAGGCTGAGAAAAATGAATATGGACAATTCATGGATTTTGAGGTTATAACTTTTGCACCAATTGATTTAGATGCAGTAGATGCAAGCTTAATGTTAGAAGATGAAAAGAAATATTTAAATAACTACCATAAAGCAGTATTTGATAAAATATCACCATTCTTAAATAAAAGTGAGTGTGAATGGTTAAGAAATTACACAAGGGAGATATAATAAGTGAGTAAGATAAAAACTAATGTATGTAGAATACTAGACTCTAAAAAAGTAAAATATAATATGTACTCTTATGAATTTAAAAAAGGAGAACATGTAGACGGAGTTGAGGTAGCGGAGAAGATAGGTAAAGATGTTAGTGTAGTATACAAAACATTAGTAGCTATATCTCAAAGTAAAAATATATATGTATATGTTATACCTGTAAATGAACATTTAGACTTAAAAAAAGCAGCAAAAGTAGCTAATGAAAAAAGTGTAGAGATGATTAATGTAAATGATATAAATAAATTTACAGGATATATAAGAGGTGGATGTTCACCTATAGGTATGAAAAAACTTTATAAAACTTTTCTAAATGAAAGTGCAAAAGAACTTGATAATATTATAGTTAGTGCTGGTAAAATAGGTTATCAAGTAGAGATTTCACCGAAAGATTTAAAAGATATAACTAATTTAGAGTTTAGAGATATTATAAAATAAAAAAGAGGGTATATACCCTCTTTTTTATTTTATATAAAATTATGTTTTTATTAAAATTAGGTAAATATAAAACTTTACATCATAGCCATAAAGTAATCTATTGCTATATAAATTCCTGAAAGTCCTACTAATCCATATACTATTTTGCTTAAAGTATTTATATTACCAAATCTACCTCCACCAGCACAAATTGCTGCAACTAAATCAAAATTAGCGATACTTACTAGACCCCAATTTATAGCACCAATAATAACTAGTATAAGAGCTATATTATATAACATATCCATAGTTATACCTCCAAAAAAATAATTTGTATATTATATGATTAACAAATAATTACATTTTATACATAATATTAAAATAATCAAAATATAAGCTATGTATTGTTAAAATTTGTAATAAATGATAAAGTTTAATTATATTACGAATATTTTAAATAAAAATGGGGTGTATGTTCGAGTGAGAGAAATTAAATCTCATAAAATTACAGAAGAAGTAAAAAAGATGTGTATAGATGCTAACATAAATTTGGGGCAAGATGTTGTATGTGCTATACATAAAAATCTAGAAAAAGAGGAAAGTGAATTAGGAAAAAATATATTACATGTGCTTTTAGAAAATATACAAGTGGCAAGTAAAAAAAATATACCAATATGCCAAGATACTGGTATGGCGGTGTTTTTTGTAAAGCTAGGTCAAGAAGTACTAATAAGTGGAGATACAATAGAAGTTGCTATAAATGAAGGTGTTAGACAAGGATATGAAGAAGGATACCTTAGGAAATCCGTAGTAGATCCTATAAATAGAGTTAACACAAAAGATAATACTCCAGCCATAATACACTATGAAATGATAAAAGGAGATAAAATAGAAATTGAATTTGCTCCTAAAGGTTTTGGTAGTGAAAATATGAGTAAAATGAAGATGTTAAAGCCATCTGATGGTATAAATGGAATAAAAGAATTTATAATAAATACAGTATCAGAGGCTGGTCCTAATCCATGTCCACCTATAGTTGTAGGTGTTGGTGTAGGTGGTACTATAGATAAGTGTGCTCAAATATCAAAAAAGGCTTTACTTAGAAATATTGGAGAACATAATGAAGATAGATTTATAGCAGAATTAGAGATGGAATTATTAACAGAAATTAATAAATTGGGAATAGGGCCACAAGGTTTAGGTGGAAATACAACAGCTCTTTCTGTAAATATAGAAACATTTCCAACTCATATAGCAGGTCTTCCTGTTGTAGTTAATATAAACTGTCATGCTTCAAGACATAAAAAAGTTATAATATAGGGGTGATTTATGATTAAATTAAATATGTCGTTATCCAATGAAGAAATAATCAAGTTGAGGTGTGGAGATGTAGTAAGTTTAAGTGGAACTATATATACTGCAAGAGATGCTGCTCATAAAAGACTTATTGAAACTATAGAAAGAAAAGAAAAAATGCCTTTTGATATATGTGGACAGGCTATATACTATGTTGGACCAACTCCAAATAAACCAAATGAAGTAATAGGTTCAGCAGGGCCAACTACAAGTTATAGAATGGATGACTTAACTATTCCTCTATTAGAAAGAGGTCTTAAGGTTATGATTGGAAAAGGAAAAAGAAGTGAAGATGTAATAGAAGGTATAAAAAAACATAAGGCTGTATATTTTGCAGCTATAGGTGGTGCAGGTGCTTATATATCAAATTCTATAAAATCTTGTGAAGTCATAGCTTATGATGATTTAGGTGCAGAGGCAATAAGAAGATTAGAAATCGAAGATTTGCAATTGATTGTAGCTATAGATAGTTATGGTGAAAATATATACGAAAAAGGTAGAAAACGTTATTGTAAAAGATAAAACATGGAGGTAGAATATGTCTAAAGATTATGCACAATTAGCTTTAAAAATGCACGAAGAAAACAAAGGGAAAATAAGTGTAGTAAGTAAGGTAAAAGTAGAAAATAGAGATGAATTAGCAGTAGCATACACTCCAGGTGTTGCTAGACCTTGTCAAGAAATACATAAAAATAAAGATGATGTTTATAGATATACATCAAAAGGAAATACTGTTGCGGTAGTTAGTGATGGAAGTGCTGTTTTAGGACTTGGAAATATAGGGGCAGAAGCATCTATACCTGTTATGGAGGGAAAAGCTATACTATTTAAAGAATTTGCTGATGTAGATTCATTTCCTATATGTCTTAAAACAAATGATGTAGATGAAATAGTAAATACTATAAAATTAATGGAGCCAGTATTTGGAGGAATAAACTTAGAAGATATAAGCTCTCCTAGATGTTTTGAAATAGAATCAAGATTAAAAAAAGAAATGGATATACCTGTATTTCATGATGACCAGCATGGTACGGCTATAGTTGTTGCATCAGCTGTAATAAATTACTCAAAATTATCTGGCAAAAATATAGGGGATTTAGAAATAGTAATAAATGGACCAGGAGCTGCTGGTTTGGCTATAGGAAAGATACTATTAAGTATGAATGTTAAAAATGTAATATTCTGTAATGAATATGGTGCTATAAATGAAGAAATGGATAATCTAAACTGGGCACAAAAAGATATGCTAGATATAACAAACATTAGAAATGAAAGAGGAACTTTAAAAGAGGTTATTAATGGTAAAGATGTATTTATAGGTGTATCTGCACCAAATTTATTAGATAAAGACGATATAAAAACTATGGCAGATAAGTCTATGGTTTTAGCTATGGCAAATCCAATACCTGAAATAATGCCAGATGAAGCTAAGGCAGGAGGTGCACTTGTAGTTGGAACAGGAAGATCAGATTTCCCTAATCAAGTAAACAATGTATTAGCATTTCCAGGTGTATTTAGAGGGGCATTAGATGTTAGGGCTAGTGATATAAACGAAGAAATGAAAATAGCAGCAGCATATGCAATAGCAAATACAATAAGAGAAGAAGAAATATCTTCTGAAAATATAATACCAGATCCATTCAATAAAGATGTTACTAAGAATGTGGCAAATGCTGTTAAGGAAGCTGCTATAAAAACTAAAGTTAATAGAATATAATAGAAAATGGAGTTTACAATTAAGTAAACTCCATTTTAAATATTTATAAAAATATTTTTACTTTAAATATGTTCCATTTTCGTTTTGATAGATATAATCTTTTTTCATTAGTACTCCAAGAGCACGTTTAAAGTTTTTCTTACTACTTTTAAATACTTTTGATATATCTTCTGGAGAACTCTTATCATTGAAACTCATATGACCATCATTACTCTTTAAATAATCTATTATTTGACATTCAAGAGAATCTAGTTCATTTTTTCTTTCTTGTCTAGGAGTAAGTCCTAATTTTCCATCTTCGTAAATCTTTATAACCCTTAGATTTTCAAGTTTATCTCCGTGTTTTAAATCTGTAAAGTATTCATTAGCAAGTATAACAGCAGCATATTTATTATCTACACATACCATAGCACTATTATTAGTTTGGAATCCGTAAACTATACCAGAAACTGTATCTCCTATATTATAATTATGGTCTGTTGTTAATAAACTGTCTATATCTGTTGTAGCAGCAAGTCTACCTGTTTTATCAAGATATATATTGAATAAATATCTATTGCCCTTTTCTAAATCATAAGTTTTGGCTTTAAAAGGGACTAATATATCCTTTGGAAGACCAATATCTATAAAGCTACCTATTTTAGTATGAGTAACAACTTTTAAATAGCATATTTCATCTACCTTACCTTTAGGAGGTATAAGTGTAGCTGTACGTCTACCTTCTGAATCTATATAGATAAATGCATTTACTACATCTCCAAGTTCTATTTTGTTATGTCCTATAAATCTTTTATGAAGTAAAATGTCATCCTTTGAATTAGATGTTTTTCCATCTAAAAAATAACCAAAGTTTGTTTCTCTCTTAACTTCAAGTTTATTGAAATCACCTATTTTTATCAAGTTTTATCATCTCCTTAAATTTGATTTAATATATACGATTAAAATAATTAAATACTATGCTTTTATTAAAGTTAAAATATGTAAGTTTAATGGTGTATCTTAATATAATACCATAGAAAGCACACATGTTAAACAAAATATTACATATAACATGTAAAGAGCATGATACAAAAAGATTATTTATATCGTATAATGATTTATTTTAAATTTGTCATTGTATATACTTAAAAATATTTTATGCAAAATTTAAATAAACTATTGAATAGATAGATAGAAATAAAGTACAATTGGTATATACCAAAATAAATATTATAACAAAAAAAGAGTGGTGGAAAATATGGAAATAGTAGATAAAAATATTACCACTCCACTTCACATACAATTAAGTTCTATAATTAGAAAAATGATAGAAGATGGAGAATTAAAAGAAGGGGATGCTATAATACCTGAAAGAGAGCTTTGTTCTAGGCAAAATGTAAGTCGTATGACTGTTAATAAGGCGATTATGGGTCTTGTAAGTGAAGGAATATTATATAGAGTACAAGGTAAAGGTACATTTGTTGCTAAGGAAAAGAAAAAATATGAGTTTTCAAATGTAAAAGGATTTACAGATGTAATGAAAGAAAAGGGTATAAACATAAGGACTGATATATTATCTTTTGAAATGGAAGTACCAAGTGACTTAATAAAAAATAAATTAAACATAAAAGATGAAAATACTAATGTATATAAGATAGTTAGACTAAGGTATACAGATGGAGAGCCATTTGGTATAGAAACTGTTTATCTGTCGGAACAAATGTGCAAAGGTTTTACTAAAGGAATGTTAGATAATAATTCATTATATAAAATGCTAAGTGAAAACTATAACTATAAGATAACAAAAGCTAGGCAAACTATGGAGCCAGTGATTTTATCAGAAGAAGAATCTAATATATTAGATACAGAAGAAGGAGCATTAGCGCTTAAGCTTCAAAGAAATTCATATAATACTGAAGGAAAGCCAATAGAATACACAATATCTATATTTAGAAGTGATAAGTATCAATATGAATTAATATTAAGTGAGTAGGGGTGTTAAGTATGAAATGTATAGTTAATGGAAAAATAGTTTTAGAAAACCAAATACTAGAGAACAAAGTATTAGTATTTGATGAGAAGATAATCGATATAGTTAATGAAGCACCAAAAGATTGTGAAATAATAGATGTCAATGGAAATTATGTATGTCCTGGATTAATAGATATACATATACATGGCAACATGGGAAAAGATACAATGGATGGTACTGATGATGCTATTTGTACAATAGCTAAATCTATAGCAAGACATGGTGTAACTTCATTTTTACCAACAACAATGACTATGGATGAAAAAAGTATAACAGACGCTTTAGACACCATAAAGAAATATATGGATAAAGATACTAAAGGAGCTCAAGTAATAGGAACTCATTTAGAAGGGCCATTTATAAATAAAGATTATAAAGGCGCTCAAAATGAAAAGTTTATAGTTGCTCCAACTTATGAATTTATAGACAAATACAAGGACGTAATAAAGATAATAACTTATGCCCCAGAAAAAGATGTAGATATGGAATTTACAAAAAAAATTAAAGCTAACACAGATATAGTTTTATCAATAGGTCATAGTAAAGCTACATATGACGAAGCAAAAGAAGCTATAAATATGGGAGCTAGTAATATAACACATACATTTAATGGAATGAGTGGACTAAATCATAGAAATCCTGGGGTTGTAGGGGCTGCTCTTACGACTAATGTATATTGCGAGCTTATAGCAGATGAAATACATATACTAAAGGATTTATTCCAATTTATACTAAATAATAAAGGTGAAGATAAGGTAATTCTTATAACAGATTCAATAGAAGCTGGTGGATTAGAAGAGGGGGAATATTCTTTAGGTGGTCAAAAGGTTATTGTTAAGAGTAATCAAGCAAGATTAGAAAGTGGAAGTTTAGCAGGAAGTGTTATGCCTCTTAATAAGATGGTTTATAATTTTATGAAAAATACTAATTTAGATATGAAAAAAGTTATAAAATTAGCATCAATAAACCCTGCCAAATCAATAGGAATAGATAATAAAAAGGGTAGTATAGAAATAGGAAAGGATGCAGATATAGCTATATTTGATGAAAAAATAAACTGTCATATGACTATAAACTGCGGAAAAGTAATATACAAAAAATAGATGAGGGGGTAATTTATTATGAGAATATTAGTATGTAAAGATTACGATGAAATGAGCAAAAAAGCTGCACAAATGATAGCAAGTCAATTAACATTAAAGCCAGATTCTGTTTTAGGATTGGCTACAGGAAGCACTCCAATAGGAATGTATAAAGAGTTAGTAAGTATGTATGAAGAAGGTCTTATAGATTTTTCTGAAGTTAAGACGTTTAATTTAGATGAATACTTTGAACTTCCAAAGTCAAACGAACAAAGTTATGACTATTTTATGAGAGAAAATTTATTTAACCATATAAATATAAAAGAAGAAAATATACATATACCAAATGGTATGACTGATGATATAGAAAAAGAATGTATAAACTATGATGAGTCTATTAAAGAAGCTGGGGGGGTAGATATACAAGTATTAGGTATAGGTCACAATGCTCATATAGGATTTAATGAGCCTACAATAAACTTTGAAAGAGGAACTCACTTAGTTGATTTGAAGGACAGCACAATAGAAGCTAATGCAAGATTTTTTGATAGTATAGATGATGTACCTAAGAAGGCTATAACTATGGGAACTGGATCAATATTTAAGTCTAAAAAAATAATGCTTTTAGCATCAGGAGAAGGAAAGGCAGAAGCTATATATAACACAGTATATGGTAAAGTTTTACCAGAAGTGCCAGCATCAATATTACAATTCCATAATGATATAGTATTAATTTTAGATAAAGACTCAGCAAGTAAGTTAGACCCAAAAGATTATAAGTTAGTATAAAAAATAACACCTCATATGAGGTGTTATTTTTTTTATTTATTAAAATTATGTTTTAAGCATTTATATTATTACTTAACCAACAGAGAAAATTTTTAATCTATACTTATTTTTCCGTGATTTTAGTATTGTAAATCTATATATGAATATTAGATGCTAGTGATTTTATTTTGTGATTTTTTGATTTAAAAATACTTTTAGGGGTAAAAATGGTAAGTGGTAAATATTTACATTATTTTACAATGTTCGATTTGATAAAATTTTTATTTAAATTTTAATAAAATAAAGGGGAGAAGAAAATCTAATGAATAAAAAAAATCATATTAAAAAGACATTTGTATCAGTAATTACAACAACGGTGATTATACAATCAATGATGGTAAATGTACTAGCAGATGAAATAGAATCTAATGATAAAGATATAAATGGAACTAGTTTGAATAAAGAAGAACATTTAGATCCAATTTCTATAGATAAAAAAATTGAGCCATCTACAGAGATTTCTAATCATGAAAGTATAGATACTAAAAATGAAATTAAAGATAATAATTTAAAGATTGAAAATAAACCTATAGTAAATAACGATGTTAAATCTGTAGATGAAAAGGTTAGAGAAAGTAAAATAATTGATATTAAAGATATAAATTTAAAAAGAGAAATAAATAGGCAGTTAAGGAAAAAAGATTTAGATGCAGATATAAGTAAGTCTGAATTAGAATCATTAAAAAGGTTAACTGTAATTGATTCAAAAATATCAAACTTAGAAGGGCTACAATATTGCGTAAATTTAACTTACTTATATCTAGATGGAGATAAAATAAGTGATATAAGTCCTCTAAAAAATTTAACGAAGTTAGCCATTTTGGACTTAAATCATAATCAAATAAGTGATATAAGGCCTCTATCAAATTTATCTAATTTATCTACTTTAAACTTAGCTAATAATCAAATAAGTGATATAACTCATGTATTAAAATTAACAAATTTATCTAATTTAGATTTAGCTAATAACCAAATAAGTGATATAAGTCCTCTATCAAAATTAACTAAATTACCAAAATTATCTAATTTAGACTTAACTAATAATCAAATAAGTGATATAAGTCCTCTATCAAATTTAACTAATTTAGTTACTTTACGTTTAATTGAAAATCAAATAAGTGATATAAGCCCTCTATCAAATTTAACTAATTTAAAATATTTATATTTAAATAATAATAAAATAAGTGATATAACTCCCTTGTCAAACTTAACTAAATTGCATGGATTGCATTTGTCTTATAATCACATAAGTGATCTAAGTTCTATAGGAGGATTGACAAAATTAACAGGATTATATTTAAGTAGTAATGAGATAAGTGATATAAATTTTTTAGAAAATTTGACTAATTTAGATTTTTTAAATTTAACTAATAATCAAATAAGTGATATAAATCCTTTATCGAATTTAACTAAATTAATGATATTGAATTTAGCTAATAACCAAATAAGTGATATAACTCCTCTAGTTAATTTGAATCATTTAAGTTACGTACAATTAGATAACCAAAATATAAAATTAAAATCAAAAAAAATAAAGCGATTAGGATCTCTAGAAATTGATGACATAATAGTGGATGAAAAAGGAAATAAAATAGAACCATCAAATATTTCTGAAAATGGATTATATGATAAAGATACTAATAAAATATTATGGAAAGATATAAATGTTAATAGTGAAAATTACTCTTTTTCAAAGAATGTAAATATTGGTAAATGTAATGCTGAATTTTCAGGTAATGTAATTCAACCAATTGAACTTATAGTAAATAAAGTACCAACGATAAATGCAGAGAATAAAACAATAAAGGTTGGAGAAAAGTTCAATCCATTAACAGGAGTAACTGCTAATGATAAAGAAGATGGCAATA
>NZ_JADPFC010000010.1:0-6582 GCF_015668195.1 Romboutsia sp. 1001713B170131_170501_G6 | reverse complement strand
AGAATAAAACAATAAAGGTTGGAGAAAAGTTCAATCCATTAACAGGAGTAACTGCTAATGATAAAGAAGATGGCAATATTACAGACAAAATTAAAGTAGTTGAAGACACAGTAAACGCAAATAAAGCAGGTACTTACACAGTTAAATACGAAGTAACAGATAGTGAAGGTGCGACAGCTACTAAGACTATTACAGTTACAGTAAAAAGCAATGATAAACCAGTAATAAATGGAGCTGACAATGTAAGTATAAAGGAAGGGACGGCATTTGATCCAATGGCTGGAGTAACTGCTACAGATACTGAAGATGGTAATATAACTAAAGATATTAAGGTAACCGGAAGTGTAGATATTAATAAGCCAGGTAAATATGAATTAACATATACAGTAACAGACAGTGATGGAAATACTACTACTATAAAAAGAGTGATTATGGTTTATCCTAAAATGGTAGAAATAAATGCAATACCAACGATAAATGCAAAGAATAAAACAATAAAGGTTGGAGAAAAGTTCAATCCATTAACAGGAGTAACTGCTAATGATAAAGAAGATGGCAATATTACAGACAAAATTAAAGTAGTTGAAGACACAGTAAACACAAAGAAGGCAGGTATTTACACAGTTAAATATGAAGTAACAGATAGTAAAGGGGCGACAGCTACTAAGATTATTACAGTTACAGTAAAAAGCAATGATAAACCAGTAATAAATGGAGCTGACAATGTAAGTATAAAGGAAGGGACGGCATTTGATCCAATGGCTGGAGTAACTGCTACAGATACTGAAGATGGTAATATAACTAAATATATTAAGGTAACAGGAAATGTAAATATTAACAAGTCAGGTAAATACGAGTTAATATATACGGTAACAGATAGCGATGGAAATACTACTAATGTTAAGAGAGTAGTTACTGTTATACTAGATTCTATTAAAAACGATACAAATAATAATAAAACTGAAAATGAATCAAAACCAAATAAAAATAATGCAAGCTCAAATAGTATTGTAAGTACGAATAAACCAAGTAGTTTACCTCAATTTAATAAAATTGAGACAAATAATAATTCTAATCCTCAAACAGGAGATACAGGTAGCTTAGGATATATTGCTTTAGTATTAGTAGCATTATTAGGATTATATACAAATAAAATAAAACATAAAAAATAAGGCTTAATTAAGCCTTATTTTTATGTTTTTATTTTAATATTCGATTTGATTTTACATTAGTATAGGGTTTACAAATTTAGAGAAAATAGATGATATATACACTTTGAGAAAAATAAAAAATATAAAAGAATTAAAATTTTTTAGATTATAAAAATGAGTTAGAGATACTAAACTTTATAAATATTAATATAAACAAGCGTAGAGGGATTTTACATATAAAACCAGTAAAATACTTGATTTATATGTTGTATTGCAAAATAAAAAAAATACAAAAAAACTATTGAATTATATATTGAAGTTTTATATAATAAAATTTGATGTTTAGGTATTTTAAACAATATGTTTACTAAAAATATGCAAAATTAGGAGGTGGAATGATGGATATAGGTGAGAAAATAAAGAGAATGAGAATTGAAAAGCAATTAACTCAAGAAGAACTAGCTAATAGATGTGAACTGTCAAAAGGATTTATATCACAATTAGAAAATAATTTAACTTCACCATCCATAGCTACACTTATAGATATATTAGAAATATTAGGAACAAACTTAAGGGAATTTTTTAACGAAATAGATGATGAAAGAATTTGCTTTACAAAAGATGACATGTTTGAGACAGAAGATGAAGAACTTAAATATACGTTTAAATGGTTAGTTCCAAATTCTCAAAAAAACGAAATGGAGCCTGTAATAGTAACTCTAGAACCAGGTGGTAGGTATAAAGAAGAAAAACCACATGAAGGTGAAGAATTTGGCTATGTTCTTTCGGGAGCTATACACCTTCATATAGGAGATAAACATAGTAAAGTAAGAAAAGGAGAGAGTTTTTACTTTAAGCCAAGAGCTAATCACTACATATCAAATGCAGGAAAAACTACTGCAAAAGTGATTTGGGTATCAACTCCTCCATCATTCTAGGAAAGAGGTGCTAATAATTGGGTGAAAATATAATTGAATTAAGAAATCTATCAAAACAATATGATGATTTAAAAGTTTTGGATGATTTATCTTTAGATATAAAGAAAAATGAATTTTTAACGTTACTAGGTCCAAGTGGATGTGGTAAAACTACAACGCTTAAAATAATAGCAGGATTTGAGCAAGCAGATGAAGGTAGTGTGTTGTTTGAAGGAAAAGAGATTAATGAAATACCTCCATATCAAAGACCTGTAAACACAGTTTTCCAAAAATATGCATTGTTTCCTCATATGAATGTATATGAAAATATAGCATTTGGACTTAAGATAAAGAAAATGCCTAAAGATAAAATAGATGAAAAAGTAAAAGAAATGTTAAAATTAGTGGCACTAGAAGGAAAAGAAAATAGAAAGGTTGACTCACTAAGTGGAGGGCAACAACAAAGAATTGCTATTGCAAGAGCATTAGTAAATGAACCTAAATTATTATTATTAGATGAACCTTTAGGTGCATTAGATTTAAAGTTAAGACAAGAGATGCAAATTGAGTTAAAAAGAATGCAAAAGAAGTTAGGGATAACTTTTATATTTGTAACTCATGACCAAGAAGAAGCTCTTAGTATGTCAGATACTATAGTTGTAATGAACAAAGGTAAGATACAACAAATGGGAACTCCAGAAGATATATATAATGAACCTAAAAATTCATTTGTTGCAAGATTTATAGGAGAAAGTAATATATTTGATGGAATTATGTTAGAAGATTATAAAGTTGAATTTTGCGGTAAAGTATTTGATTGTGTAGACAAAGGGTTTGAAAAAAATGAAAATATAGAAGTAGTAATAAGACCAGAAGATATAAAAATGGTAAATCCAGAGGATTCAATGCTAAAAGGGACAGTTACATCTAGTATATTTAAGGGTGTGCACTATGAAATAGAAGTTAAAGAAAACAATAGAAAATGGATTCTTCATAACACTAAAAATGCAAAAGTTGGATCAGAGTTAGGAATGGACATATATCCAGAAGATATCCATATAATGAGAAAAGAGCAAAGTTAATTATGAAAAATAGAAAATCTATACTAGCATATCCATACATAGTATGGAGTGCAATATTTATTGTAATCCCTTTAATACTAGTACTTGTTTTTAGTTTTACTATAGAAACAGATAATGGTCGAATATTTTCTTTAGCTAACTACAAAGAATTGATGGATCCTATTTACTTTAAAGTATTTTTTAGGTCGATAACATTGGCTGGAATATCTACAATCATATGTCTTTTAGTAGGATATCCAGTAGCATATTTAATATCAAAAGTAAATGTAAATAAAAGAGGAACATTAATATTATTATTTATACTTCCTATGTGGATGAACTTTTTATTAAGAACATATGCATGGGTTGCTATACTTGGTAAAAATGGACTTTTAAATTATTTATTAGGAATATTTGGAATAGGACCCGTTAGTATACTTTACACTAATATAGCAATATTACTTGGAATGGTTTATAATTTCTTACCATTTATGGTTTTACCTATATATACATCTTTATCTAAGATGGATAATGATTTAATAAACGCTGCAAGAGATTTAGGAGCAAATAGTTTCCAAGTGTTTACAAAAGTTATATTCCCATTAAGTTTACCAGGTGTAGTTTCTGGAATAACAATGGTATTTATGCCATGTGTAACAACATTTGCTATATCAAGATTACTTGGTGGCGGTAAATTTATGTTAATAGGTGATTTAATAGAACAACAATTTACTGTTGTAGGAGACTGGAATTTTGGTTCGGCAGTTTCTATATTTATGATGATAGTAATACTTATATCAATGGCAGTAATGTCTAAAGTTGATAATGAATCAGATAAAGAAGGCGGTGGGTTATTATTTTAAAGTTAAAGAAATTAATATCTAATGTATATTTGTTTTTGGTGTTTTTATTCTTATATTCACCAATATTTGCACTAGTTGTATTTTCATTTAATGATTCTAAATCAATGGCTCACTGGAATGGATTTACGTTTAAATGGTACCAAAGATTAATTCATGATGAAAAAATAATGAGTGCACTATATTACACTATAATAGTTGCTTTAATTTCATCTATAGTAGCAACTATAGTAGGAACTATAAGTGCAATAGGAATACAAAAGATGAGAACAAGAGGAAGAAAAATAATGTTAAATGTAAACTATCTTCCTATGCTAAACCCAGATATAGTAACGGCAGTAGCTCTAATGAGTTTATTTGCTTTTTTAAACATAGAGTTTGGTTTTACAACTATGCTATTAGCTCATATAATGTTTAGTATACCATATGTAATATTGTCGGTTCTTCCTAAGATTAAGTCGATGCCACAAAATATGGAAGAAGCAGCAATGGATCTAGGTGCTACACCTATGTATGCACTTAGGAAAGTGATACTTCCTCAAATAAAACCAGGAATAATATCAGGATTTTTAATTGCATTTACTATGTCAATAGATGATTTTATAATTAGTTTCTTTAATACAGGAAATGGAGTTAGTAATCTTTCTATAGAAATATATGGTATGGCAAGAAGAGGTATAAAACCAGAAATAAATGCTTTATCTACTATAATGTTTACAGTAGTATTAATATTGCTTTTAATATCAAATAAAAAACAATCTATAGTAGCAGGGAGTGACAAATAGTGAAAATAAGAAAAAAAATAATAGCACTTTTAACTATAGGTATAATAAGTTCAGTGTCATTAACAGGATGTAAAAGTTCTACAGACTCAACAAAGGTACTTAATGTATATAATGTTGGAGATTATATAGATGAAGATCTTATAGCTAAGTTTGAAAAAGAAACTGGAATAGATGTATTATATGAGACTTATGATACAAATGAGATGATGTATCAGAAAGTTAAAAGTGGAAGTACGAATTATGACTTAGTTTTCCCTTCAGATTATATGGTTGAGAAAATGAGAAATGAAGACTTACTTCAAAAGATAGACTTTAAAAATATACCTAATATGAAATATATAGATAAGAGTTTTTTAAATCCAATATATGATCCAGATAATGAGTACAGTGTACCTTATATGTGGGGAACTTTTGGAATATTATATAATAAGAAAATGGTAAAAGAACCTGTTGATAGCTGGGATATATTATGGAACCCTAAATATAAAGGTAATATAATGATGTTTGACTCGGTTAGAGATACTATGGCAATAGCCTTAAAAAAGCTTGGATATAGTATTAATACTACAAATCCAAAAGAAATAGAAGAAGCAAAAAAACTTCTTATGAAACAAAAAGACTTGGTTTTAGCATATGTTAACGATGAAGGAAAAGACAGATTATTAGGCGAAGAAGTTGCTATGGGAATAATCTATTCTGGAGATGCAGTTACCCTAATGGAGCAAAATCCTAACCTAGCTTATGCGATACCAAAAGAAGGAACTAATAAATGGGTAGATGCTATGTGTATACCTAAAACAGCGCAAAATAAAAAAGAAGCTGAAATGTTTATTAACTTTTTACTAGAACCTGAAAATGCTAAACAAAATGCTGAATATATTGGATATTCTATACCTAATACGGGAGCAATCGAGCTATTAGATGAACAAACAACTGAAAATCCAGTTGCATACCCACCTAAAAAGTTACTGGATAAATGCGAAACATTTATAGATTTAGGTGACAAAATAAAATTATATGATAGAGCTTGGATAGAGCTAAAATCAAAGTAAAAGAGTAGAAAATTCTACTCTTTTTTTGATGAATTGGATGAGATATATTTATATTATAATTTGAATATTAAAATTATGGAAAAGCTAATAGAAATAATAGAAAAATAAAATTTAGAATAAGTATTGCAAATAAAAATAAAAAAATCAAAAAAGTATTGACTATAGAAAAATAAGGTGATATAGTATTACTTGTCCTTAAGAAAAGGGAAAAAACAAAAAAGTAAGCGCCGACACAGTCGCTTAAAATGAACTTTGAAAATTAAACAGTAGGTTAATTTATATAACTGATTCTTAAAAGAATCGAATACAGCCAAGCCAGATATTCAGATAATGATAGTCTGAGCAGGTAGTCAAATTTTGAGCAAACGATGTTGCTGAGTGAATACGAAGCAATATGTTTGGCGAAATGAGCGAAAGCGAATTTTATTTTGAGAGTTTGATCCTGGCTCAGGATGAACGCTGGCGGCGTGCCTAACACATGCAAGTCGAGCGATTTACTTCGGTAAAGAGCGGCGGACGGGTGAGTAACGCGTGGGTAACCTGCCCTGTACACACGGATAACATACCGAAAGGTATGCTAATACGGGATAACATGAGAGAGTCGCATGGCTTTCTTATCAAAGCTTTAGCGGTACAGGATGGACCCGCGTCTGATTAGCTAGTTGGTAAGGTAACGGCTTACCAAGGCGACGATCAGTAGCCGACCTGAGAGGGTGATCGGCCACATTGGAACTGAGACACGGTCCAAACTCCTAC